>NZ_JAXCLC010000026.1:0-100764 GCF_034043715.1 Kitasatospora purpeofusca
ATCAAAGACCGAGGCCGGGGATGTCAACATATCTGGCGTTGACTTTTGGCACGCTGTTGAGTTCTCAAGGAACGGACACTTCCTTCAGGCGGCTTTCACACCGACCCTCCGGGCGCTTCGTTCTTTCATGTTCCCAGCTTATCAGACGTTTTCCGTGCCGTTCCCGGCGCTTCCTTCATCCAACTCGCTGGCGTCTTCTGCGGCTTGATGCCCCGTCCGACGTTTCAAACTCTAGCCGATCCCCGCTCCGAAAAGCGAATCCGGCTGCAATCATCAAAAATGAGCACAACAAAACAAACCATCACCACGAATGCCAAAAGACATGGCGCAGCAAAGTAGGTTCTGGAAGTGGTGTTTCGAGGATTGGCCACCCCGGGACCGTCCGCGCTGCTGCGTGTCCGGTGCTCCCTGTCGAGCGACTAGGGAACACTACGCCCGTTCGCGGCCGAAGGCAAACGCACGGCAAACTCCCGGGACAAGCCGCAGGCCGGCCCGCACGGGTGCGGGCCGGCCTGTCGAACGGGACGGACTCGGAGCGGAAGCGGGCGGGGCGCCCGTCCGGATCAGTTGTTGGTCGGGAAGCCCAGGTTGAGGCCACCGTGCGAGGGGTCCAGCCAGCGCTGGGTGACCGCCTTGCCGCGGGTGAAGAACTGGACGCCGTCCTGGCCGTAGGCGTGGGCGTCGCCGAACAGCGAGGCCTTCCAGCCGCCGAAGGAGTAGTAGGCGACCGGGACCGGGATCGGCACGTTGATGCCGACCATGCCGACCTCGACCTCGTACTGGAAGCGCCGGGCCGCGCCGCCGTCGTTGGTGAAGATGGCGGTGCCGTTGCCGTACGGGTTCGCGTTGATGAGGGCCAGGCCCTCCTCGTAGGACTCGACCCGCACCACGGACAGCACCGGGCCGAAGATCTCGTCGTTGTAGACGGACATGCCGGGCTTGACGTGGTCGAACAGGGTGGGGCCGAGCCAGAAGCCGTCCGCGGTCGGCGAACCGTTGCGGTCCTCGGCGGTGATCTCGTGCTTGCGGCCGTCGACGGCCAGCTCGGCGCCGTCGGCGAGACCGGACTCCACGTAGGAGGTGACCTTGTCCCGGTGCTGGCCGGTGACCAGCGGGCCCATCTCGGACTCACCGTTGCAGCCGGGGCCGACGGTGAGGGTGGCGACCCGCTGCTTGATCTTCTCGACCAGCTCGTCGCCGATCGGGTCGACCGCGACCAGGACGGAGACCGCCATGCAGCGCTCGCCCGCCGCGCCGAAGCCGGCGTTGACGGCGGCGTCGGCGCTCAGGTCGAGGTCGGCGTCCGGCAGGACCAGCATGTGGTTCTTGGCGCCGCCGAGGGCCTGCACGCGCTTGCCGTAGCGGGTGCCGGTCTCGTAGACGTAGCGGGCGATCGGGGTGGAGCCTACGAAGCTGACCGACTTGATGTCGGGGTGCTCCAGCAGCCGGTCCACCGCGACCTTGTCGCCGTGCACGACATTGAAGACGCCGTCCGGCAGACCGGCCTCCTTCCACAGCTCGGCCAGGAAGTTGGCGGCGGACGGGTCCTTCTCGGACGGCTTGAGCACCACGGTGTTGCCGGCCGCGACGGCGATCGGGAAGAACCACATCGGCACCATGGCCGGGAAGTTGAACGGCGAGATGATCGCGACCGGGCCGAGCGGCTGACGGATCGAGTAGACATCGATGCCGGTGGAGGCCTGCTCGGTGAAGCCACCCTTGAGCAACTGCGGAATGCCGCAGGCGTACTCGACGACGTCGAGGCCGCGGGCGATCTCGCCGAGCGCGTCGGAGTGCACCTTGCCGTGCTCGGCGACGATGATCGACGCCAGCTCGTCCTTGCGGGCGTTGAGCAGCTCGCGGAAGGCGAAGAGCACCGTGGTGCGCTTGGCGATCGAGGCGGTGCGCCACTCGGTGAAGGCCGAGGCGGCGGCGGCCACCGCCTGGTCGACGTCGGCGACGTCCGCGAAGTCGACGTGGCCCGTGACCTGGCCGGTGGCCGGGTCGAAGATGTCACCGCGACGGGGCGCGGCACCGGCGGTGGCGACCGGGCGGCCGCCGATCCAGTGGGTGATGTGCTTGCTCAAGGTCCGTCTGCCTCCGAAGTCCGGGCGGCCTTGCGCCACCGGTCCCTTGTGTGACGCCGCCCCGCACGGGACGGGGGCGGCGAGGTCACGGGGCTACCGCGCTCACTCGTCCAGTCTGCTGGGCGGTCGGGGCGGGCTCAACGAACAGGCTGACGGGGATTGGGGATTCAGCCTTACAGGTCGTACCGCCGGCCCGCTTCCCCGGTCCGGCTCCCACGGTCCCCCAGGCGCCGCAGGGCCTCCGGGTCCCGCAGGTCCCCGGGTCCTACAGGTCCTCTCGCGCTTCCACGTCCTCGAGATACGGGTCGTGCAGACCGTCCGCGGCCTCCCGGGTCTCCAGGAGGTCCAGCCTGAGGTCCTGGGCCCAGGCCAGCGCCCACCGTTTCAGCGCGTCGACCTCTCCGCCCGGCAGGCCGCGGGCCCGGAACCGCCCGTCGGCGGCCTCGGCCAGGGTCTCCAGCCGGTCGGCGAGTGCGGTGGGCTGGAACTCGGCGTCCAGCCCGGTGGCCAGCGCGAGCAGTTCGCCCTCCCGGTAGCAGGCGGTGAGCGCGTGCACGTCGATCAGGTCCCGGGGCAGGGCCCGGTCGACGAGCAACGCGGTGGTGAGGGCGGCGGCGTCCTCCAGCGCGACCGTGCCCACCACCAACGGGTTGCCGGGCGCACCGCCGGGCTCAGGGCCAGCGGGGCCGGGGCCGTCAGGATCAGGGCTATCGCGGTCAGGGCCGTCGCGGTCGGCGCCGGCAGGGTCAGGGCCGCCGAGGTCGAGGCTGACCGGACGGTGGCCCAGCGGTTCCTTGCGCAGTTCGACGGTGTGCGCCCGCCCGCCCAGGGTGAGCCGGACGGAGAGCTGTGCCAGCCGGGGCGTACCGGGGCGCTCCGCGACCACGCCGCCCACCGTTCGGTAGGCCCGCGCCAGCTCCGCGGCGGCCCGGGGCAGGTCGACGGCCCCGGTGGCCACCAGGGTGAGCCCGTCCTGGTCGCAGGCCGGGACGCCGTGGGCGCGCAGGGCGTGGCCGCCCGCGAGGGCGAGGCCGTACCGCTCGCACACGGGGCGGGCCAGGTCGATGAGGCGTCGCTGCGCCGGTCCCGGGTGGAGGGCGGGGTCGACGGCGTCCGGGGCTGTGGTCACCCCTCCAGTCTGGCGCGCCGCCCTCTCCGGCGCGCCCGGCCGTGAGGCGCGCCCGGCCTCGAGGCGCGCCCGGCCGCGAGGGGCGGCGGGCCGGCCGGGCCCCTCGGGTCACCAGTCGCCGAGGTCGGCCGCGGCCTCGTGCAGGGCGAGTTCCAGCAGTACCGGGTCGTTGAGCCGACCGGACCCGTCGGGCGGGACGAGCCAGCGCACCCCCCGGCCCCGCCGCTCGGGATGGGGGACGACGATCCAGGTGCCCTCCCCGGCGCAGCGCACACCGGTGCCGATCCAGCGGGCGGCGGTGCCGACGGGCACCAGGAAGCCGATGTGCTCCTCGCCGAAGTCGGCCAGGACCGGTCCGCAGGAGCCGGTGCCGAGGAGTTCGACGACCGGGCGTCCGAGCCGGCCGGGTACCGAGAGGACGTCCCAGTGCGTCCCGGCCGGGAGCAGGACCAGGCCGAGGCCGGAGCGTTCCCACTGGGCCCGGAAGGCCTGCGGGTCCGGTGCGGCCTGGGCCAGCCAGTCGAGTGCCGTGGTCTCCATGTGCTGTCCCCGCTCGTCTGTGCGTTCGATGGCGCGGCGGGGCATGCGAGACCCGCCGTCACCATCGAGAGGTGAACGGCGGGTCTCTCTTACACGGGTCCGGCCCGGATCCGCGCGGGTCTTTACCGCGTCCCGGTCAGCTGTCGAAGCCGAGCCCCAGTCTGTCGAGGGTGCGCAGCCACAGGTTTCGGTCTCCGCCGGTGCGGTCGGCGCGCTCCAGCGAGCGGGTGGTGATCCCGATGCCGGCCCAGCGGACGGGCTCGGGCGGGAAGGGCAGCGGCTTGCGCCGCACCATCTCCAGTTCGGTGCGCTCGGTGCGCTCGCCGGCGAGCAGGTCGAGCATGACCTCGGCGCCGAACCGGGTGGCGCCGACGCCGAGGCCGGTGTAGCCGGCGGCGTAGGCGACCCGGCCGCGGTAGGCGGTGTCGAAGAACGCGGAGAACCTGCTGCAGGTGTCGATCGCGCCGCCCCACGCGTTGGTGAAGCGGACGCCCTCCAGCTGCGGGAAGCAGGTGAAGAAGTTCCGGGCCAGGGTGCGGAAGGTCTCCGGCCGCTGGTCGTACTCGTGCCGGACGTGTCCGCCGAAGTGGTAGACGGCGTCGTACCCGCCCCAGAGGATCCGGTTGTCCGCGGAGAGCCGGAAGTAGTGGAACTTGTTGGCGCTGTCGCTGAGGCCCTGGCGGCCCTTCCAGCCGATGGCGGCCAGCTGCTCGTCGTTGAGCGGCTCGGTCATCAGCGCGTAGTCGTACACCGGGACGATGAACGGACGGACGCGCTTGACCAGGGAGGGGAAGGCGTTGGTGCCGAGCGCGACCTTGCCGGCGAAGATCCGGCCGTAGGGGGTGCGGACGGCCATGCCGGCGCCGTGCTCGCGCAGGGATTCGGCCGGGGTGTGCTCGAAGATCCGCACGCCCAGGCCGAGGCAGGCCTGCTTGAGGCCCCAGGCCAGCTTGGCGGGGTGGACCATGGCCACGCCCTCCTTGTCCCAGATCCCGCCGAGGAAGGTCGGCGAGTCGACCTGGGCGCGCAGCTCGTCGCGGTCGAGCACGGTGATGTCGAGGCCGTACTGGGCGACGGCCTCGGCGACCTCGTGCAGTTCGTCGAGCTGGTGCGGCTGGGTGGCGATGTCGATCTCGCCGGTGCGCTCCCACTCGGCGTCGATGCCGTAGCGGGTGAGGGTGGCCTCGATGCCGTCGAGGTTGTCGGCGCCGAGGCGCTCCAGCCGGCCGAGTTCGGCGGGCCAGCGCTGCAGGCCGTTGCCGAAGCCGTGGGTCAGGCTGGCCGCGCAGAATCCGCCGTTGCGCCCGGACGCGGCCCAGCCCACTTCCTGGCCCTCGACCAGGACGACGTCCAGGGAGGGGTCGCGCTCCTTGGCGACGAGGGCGGTCCAGAGGCCGGAGTAGCCGCCGCCGACGACCAGGAGGTCGCAGTGGGCGTCGCCGGCCAGGGCGGGCTGGGCCGTCGGCCGCCCCGGGTCCTCGAGCCAGAAGGGGGTGGGCCTGGCGTCACTGAGCGCGCGGGCGGAGTCCATGCATTATCAGCCACTTTCTGCACATTGATGGTGATGATCGGCCGCCTTCCGACGGTACGCCGGGAAGGCGGCCGGGGTGGTCAGGCGGTGGCCTTCCGGCGGTTCCCGAGCCACTGTCCGGTCACGGTGAGCCCGACGGCGGCGATGAACATCGCGGTGCCGATGACGTTCACCTGGACCGGGATGCCGCGCTGCGAGGCGCCCCAGACGAACATCGGGAAGGTGACCGTGGTCGGGCCCGAGTTGAACTGGGTGATGATGAAGTCGTCGAAGGAGAGCGCGAAGCTCAGCAGCGCGCCGGCCGCGATGCCGGGGGCGGCGAGGGGCAGGGTGACCCGCAGGAAGGTCTGGACCGGGGTGGCGTAGAGGTCCTGGGCGGCCTGTTCGAGCCTCGGGTCCATGCTCATCACCCGCGCCTTGACCGCCGTCACCACGAAGCTCAGGCAGAACATGATGTGCGCGATGAGGATGGTGGTGAAGCCGAACGGGATGCGCATGTTGAGGAAGAGCGTGCCGAGCGAGGCGGCCATCACCACCTCGGGCATGGCCATCGGCAGGAAGATCATCGCGGTGGTGGCGGAGCGGCCGCGGAAGCGGTAGCGGGCCAGCGCGAAGGCGACCATGGTGCCGAGCACGGTGGCGCCGATGGTGGCGAGCACCGCGACCTGGAGGCTCAGCGAGAGCGACCGGCACATGTCGGCGACACCGCAGGGGTCGGTCCAGGCGTCGGTGGAGAACTCGTTCCACTCGTAGTTGAACTTGCCGACCGGCTTGTTGAACGAGAAGGCGAGGACCACCAGGTTGGGCAGCACCAGGTAGGCGAGGGCCAGCAGGCCCGCCAGCACCACCAGGTGCGCGCGGATCCATCTCAAGAATCGGGACATCAGACCAGTTCCTCCGTCCCGGCCTTGCGCATGTAGACCGTCACCATGCCCAGGATCAGGGCCATCAGGATGAAGCTGAGCGCGGCGGCCGTGGGGTAGTCGAGCACGTTCAGGAACTGCTTCTGGATGCCGTTGCCGACCATCTGCTCGCTCGGCGAGCCCAGCAGCTGGGCGTTGATGTAGTCGCCGGAGGCCGGGATGAAGGTGAGCAGGGTGCCCGCGACCACACCGGGGAGCGAGATCGGGAAGGTGACCTTGCGGAAGGTGGTGAACGGGCGGGCGTAGAGGTCCCCGGCCGCCTCGTGCAGGCGCGGGTCGATCCGCTCCAGCGAGGTGTACAGCGGCAGGATCATGAACGGCAGGAAGTTGTAGGTGAGGCCGCAGACCACGGCGAGCGGGGTGGCCAGCACGCGGTCGCCGGAGGTGAGGCCGATCGCGCTCGTGACGTCCAGGATGTGCAGGGTGTTGAGCAGGCCGACCACCGGGCCGCCGTCCGAGAGGATGGTCTTCCAGGCCAGCGTGCGGATCAGGAAGCTGGTGAAGAACGGTGCGATGACCAGGATCAGCACCACGCTGCGCCAGCGCTTGCTCGCCTTGAACGCGATCGTGTAGGCGAGCGGGTAGCCGATGGCGAGGCAGAACAGGGTGGCGGTGGCGGCGTAGCCGAACGAGCGGACGAAGTGCCACCTGTACTCGACCAGGGCGTCCCAGTACGTGGCGAGGTGCCAGGTGACGCGGAAGCCGTCCTCGAGCGAGCCGGTCTGCAGCGAGGTGGAGCCCTGGTAGAGCATCGGCACCGCGAAGAAGACGGCCAGCCAGGCGACGCCGGGCAGCAGCAGCCAGTACGGGGTGAGCCGGCGCTTCGCCTTCGGGGCCGGTACCGGGGCGGCGCCGCCGTCGGGGGGTACGGCCTGCGGCGGCGCCGCCGGGGTGGTGGTGGTCATGCCGCCGCCTCCCCGGTGCCCGCGTCGATCGCCTGCGCGGCGTCGAGGGCGAAGGAGTGCGCCGGGTTCCAGTGCAGGACGACCGGGGCGCCGGGGACGACCCGGGCGTCGCGCTCCATGTTCTGCTCGAAGACGGTGACCTCCTGGCCGCTGTCGGTGCGCACCAGGTACTGGGTGGAGACGCCGATGAAACTGGAGTCGACGACGGTGCCGGCCAGCCGGTTGCGGCCCTCGGCTATCTCGGCCGAGCCGTGCTCGATGGTGATCTTCTCCGGGCGGACGCCGAGGTGGACCCGCTTGGCCTCGGTGGCGCAGCGGGCCCGGGGCACGGTGAGCCGGACGCCGGCGGCGGTGAGCAGCAGGTCCTCGCCGGCGCCGCCGGTGACGTCGGCGGGCAGCAGGTTGGACTGGCCGAGGAAGTTGGCCACGAAGGTGGTGGCGGGGTTCTCGTAGAGCTCGGCGGGCGCGCCGAGCTGCTCGACCCGGCCGCCGTTCATCACCGCGATGGTGTCGGCCATGGTCATGGCCTCCTCCTGGTCGTGGGTGACGTGCACGAAGGTGATGCCGACCTCGGTCTGGATCCGCTTGAGCTCCAGTTGCATCTGGCGGCGGAGCTTGAGGTCGAGAGCGCCGAGCGGCTCGTCGAGGAGCAGCACCTGCGGGTGGTTGATGAGCGCGCGGGCGACGGCGACGCGCTGCTGCTGCCCGCCGGAGAGCTGGTGCGGCTTGCGCCGGGCGTACTGGCCGAGCTCGACGAGTTCGAGCATGTCCTCGACCTGCTTCTTGACGTCCTTGCGGCCGCGCCGGCGCAGGCCGAAGGCGACGTTCTCGAAGATGTCGAGGTGCGGGAAGAGCGCGTAGCTCTGGAAGACGGTGTTCACCGGCCGCTTGTACGGGGGCAGGACGGTGACGTCCTGGCCGCCGATCAGGACGGTGCCGCTGGTGGGCTCCTCCAGGCCGGCGATCATGCGCAGGGTGGTGGTCTTGCCGCAGCCGGAGGCGCCGAGCAGGGCGAAGAAGGAGCCCTGGGGGACGGTCAGGTCCAGGGGGTGGACGGCGGTGAAGGAGCCGTAGGTCTTGCCGATGCCGGTGAGCCGGACGTCGCCGCCGACGGCCGCGGGGCTCTGCTGCTCTGTCATGGATGGTGTCTCTCTGGGTTTGCTGCCGTCAGTGGGGGTCAGGCGCCGATGAGCTTGGAGAACTTCTCCTCGAAGTCGCTCTCCTCGGTCTCGGTGAGGGTCCGGAAGACGTGCGCCTTGGCCGCCATCTCGGGGGTGGGGACGACCAGCGGGTTGGCCGCGGTGTCCGGGGCGATGGCGGCCAGCTCCTCCTTCATCCCGGTGACGGCGGAGACGAAGCCGATGCCCGCGGTCAGCTGTGCGGCGATCTTCGGCTGGTAGTAGAAGTCGATCAGCTTCTCGGCGTTCGTCTTGTGCTGGGCCCTGGCGGGGACCAGCAGGTTGTCGGTGCTGGTCACGAAGCCCTTTTCGGGGATGACGAACTCGATGTCGGGGTTGTCCGCCCGCAGCTGGATCAGGTCGCCGCCCCAGGCGACGCAGGCGGCGATGTCGCCGGAGGAGAGCTCCTGGCCGTAGTCGTTGCCGGTGAAGCGGCGGATCTGCTTGTTGTCGACCGCCTTCTGCAGCCGGGCGACGGCGGCGGCGTAGTCGTCGGCGGTGAACTTCGCCGGGTCCTTGCCCATGTCCAGCAGGGTGATGCCGATGCTGTCGCGCATCTCGGAGAGGAAGGTCACCCGGCCCTTGAGGTCGGGGTCCTCCAGCAGTTGGGCGACGCTGGCGACCTCCTTCCCCTTGGTGGCCCTGCGGTTGTAGGCGATGACCACCTGGATGCCGGCCCACGGGTAGCTGTACAGCCGGCCCGGGTCCCAGTCGGGGGCCCGGAAGCGGGACTCGACGGTGGTGATGGCGGTGGTGACGTTGGCCGGGTTGAGCTTCTGCGCCCAGCCGAGGCGGATCAGCCGGGCGGCCATCCAGTCGGTGAGCACCATCAGGTCGCGGCCGGTGTCCTGGCCGGCGGCGAGCTGCGGTTTGACCTTGCCGAAGAACTCGACGTTGTCGTTGACGTCCTCGGTGTACCTGACCTTGACGCCGGTGGCGGCGGTGAAGGCCTCCAGGGTGCCGTGCTTCTCCTTGTCGTTCTCGTCGGTGTCGACGTAGAGCGGCCAGTTGGAGAAGTTCACCTCCTGCTCGCTGTCCGAGAGGTCCTTGGCGGCGTTCGCGGTGGAGTCGCCCGTCCCGCCGGTGTTCCTGGCGGGCGGGATGCCGCAGGCGGCGAGGCCGGCCGTGCCGGCGGTGAGGGCGGCGGCGCGCAGCACGGCGCGCCGGCCGAGAGCGGCCCGGCCACTGGTCAGACTGCGTTCCCAGGCCTTGCGGACCGGTTCCGACAGTCCGTCGGTGAGCTCGTTGAACGCCATGGGGCGGGCCTCCTGGGGGGCGAATTGGGGTGTGGGGGGCACCCCGGTCCGGGTTATCTGTCTCCGAAGACGGTGCGGTGCCAGTCCTTGCGGGCGACCGCGGTGGTGTCGAACATGACGTGCTTGACCTGGGTGTACTCGTCCAGCGAGTACTGCGACATGTCCTTGCCGTAGCCGGAGGACTTGTAGCCGCCGTGGGGCATCTCGCTGATGATCGGGATGTGGTCGTTGACCCAGACGCAGCCGGCCGCCAGCTCGCGGGTGGCCCGCAGCGAGCGGTGGACGTTGCTCGTCCAGGCGGAGGCGGCCAGGCCGTAGGGGGTGTCGTTGGCCAGCCGCAGGCCCTCGTCGTCGCTGTCGAAGGGCAGTACCACCAGCACCGGGCCGAAGATCTCGCCCTGGACGACCTCGCTGTCCTGGGCGGCGCCGGTGACCAGGGTGGGGCGGTAGTAGGCGCCGCGGGTGAGGTCGGTGCCGTCGTGGCCCTTCGCGGGGGCGGCGCCGCCGGTGACCACGGTCGCGTAGCCGCGGGCGCGCTCGACGAAGCCGGCCACCCGGTCGCGGTGGGTGAAGGAGACCAGCGGGCCGAGGTCGGTGCGCGGGTCCAGCGGGTCGCCCAGCCGGACGCCCTCGTAGAGCTCGGCCACGCCGGCCACGAAGGCGTCGTAGAGCGGGCGCTGGACGTAGGCGCGGGTGGCGGCCGTGCAGTCCTGGCCGCTGTTGATCAGGGAGGCGGCGACGGCGCCGTGCACCACCGCGTCGAGGTCGGCGTCGTCGAAGACCACGAACGGGGCCTTGCCGCCGAGCTCCAGGTGGGTGCGCTTGACGGTGGCGGTGGCGAGTTCGGCGACCCGCTTGCCGACCGGGGTGGAGCCGGTGAAGGAGACCATCGCGACGTCCGGGTGCGACACCAGGTGCTCGCCCGCGACCCGGCCGGCGCCGGTGACGACGTTGACCACGCCGTCCGGGATGCCGGCCAGGGTGCAGGCCCGGGCGAACATCAGCGAGGTCAGCGGGGTCAGCTCGGCCGGCTTGAGGACGATGGTGTTGCCGGCCGCGATCGCCGGGAGGACCTTCCAGGCGGCCATCTGGAGCGGGTAGTTCCAGGGCGAGATCGAACCGACCACGCCGATCGCCTCGCGCCGCACGTACGAGGTGTGGTCGCCGGAGTACTCGCCGGCCGCCTTGCCCTCCAGGTTGCGGGCGGCCCCGGCGAAGAAGGCCGTGTTGTCGATGGTGCCGGGGACGTCGAACTCGGTGGCGAGCTTGATCGGCTTGCCGGTCTGCGAGGTCTCCACCCGGGCGAGGTCGGCGGCCGCGTCGGTGAGGACGGCGGCCAGCCGGGTGAGCGCCTCGGAGCGGGCTCCGGGGGTGGCGCCGGCCCACTGCGGCAGCGCCGCCCGGGCGGCGGCCACGGCCTCGTCGACCTGCCCGGTGGAGGCCAGCGAGAACTCCTCGACGACGCTGCCGTCGGCCGGGTTGACGACCTGGAAGGCGTCACCGCTCCCGCGGCTCTGCCGGCCCGCGATGTACTGCGCGCCCGCGCCGAAGTCGGTCAGGTCCATCTGGTTCCTCCAGGTTCCGGTGGTGCGACCGTCCGGACGACGGGCCCGCCCGCCCCCGCCGACGCCGCCGTGGGGGACGGGCGAGGGGGGCGGACAGGGCGTGGCCGGCAGGCCGGTCGTCGCACTCGTGGCGGCGGGTTCCGGCCACCGGGCCGGATCCGTCACGGTCGACCCGCTGACCATGCCTGCTGGCGCCGGGGCGTGACAAGGAGCACTGCGACAAGCTCGGCGGAAAGCGCCTTACAAGGTGCAAGGCTTCGGGCAGGGCAACAGGTCGTCGCCGGGATGGATGATTTCCTTGACACTCTGAACCCTGGAGGCCCCCGCGATGCTCCCCACCGTCGCCCATGTGCTCGATCTGGAGGTGATGCGCCGCGGCCTCCCCCAGGTGGTGGCCGGAGCCGACCACCTGGAACGCCCGGTCCGCTGGGTCCACGTCAGCGAGCTGCCCGACGTCGCCGGCATGCTGCAGGGCGGCGAGCTGGTGCTGAGCACCGGCATCGCCCTGCCCGAGGACCGCGAGGGCCTGGCCCGGTACGTGCGCGAGCTCGCCGACATCGGCGTGGCCGGACTGGTCATCGAGTACGGCCGGCGCTACTTCGACAGCCTGCCGCGCGCCCTCGTGCACGCCGCCGAGCAGCGCGGGCTGCCGCTGATCGCGCTCCGCCGCGAGCTGCGCTTCGTCTCCGTCACCGAAGCCGTGCACGCCCTGGTGGTCAACGCCCAGCTGGAGCAGCTGCGCACCTCCGAGGCGATCCACCAGGTGTTCAACGAGCTGGTCGTGGAGGGCGCCGAACCGGCCGAGGTGGTCCGCCAGGTGTCCCGGATAGCGGGAGCCCCGGTCGTCCTGGAGAACCTCGCCCACCAGGTGCTCACCCACGAGTCCGCCGGCCGGTCCGAGACCGAGCTGCTGGAGGACTGGGAGCGCCGCTCGCGCGGGGTCCGCCCGCCCGGGCGCACCGGGTACGACCCGCGCAGCGGCTGGCTGGTCACCGCGGTGGGCGCCCGCGGCCAGGACTGGGGGCGGCTGGTGCTGATGCAGGAGCCCGGTCCGCGACCGGAGGGCGGCCCGCACCCGTTCACCATGCTGCTGGAGCGCGGCGCCTCCGCGCTGGCCCTCAACCGGCTGGTGGTCCGCGACCGGGAGAGCCTGGAGCGGCAGACCCACCGCACGCTGCTCTCCGGGATCCTCACCCACGCGCTGACCGTCTCCGAGGTGGCTCTGCGGGCCCAGGCGCTCGGTGTCCCGCTGGAGGGGCGGCGGCTGGTCGGCGCGGTGCTGCGGCAGCGGCGCGGCCCGATCCCGGCCGCGCTGGAGGCGCAGGCCCGGCTGCGCGACTTCACCGAACTCGCGGCCAGTGCCGTCCGCGCCTGTCGGCTGTCCGCCCTGGTCGGGGCCCTGGACGACGAGGGCGTCGGCGTGCTGATCACGCTCGGCCCGCAGCAGGACGAGCACGCCGCGCTGGACGCCTTCGCGGCGGCGCTGCGCCGGCTGGCCGCCGAGGCGGCCCGGGACGCCGCCGCGCCGGAGCCGGTGGTCGCGGTCGGCTCCTCGGTCGGCTCGGTCCGCGACGCCCGGCGCACCCTGCTGGAGGCCACCCAGGTCGCCGACGCGGCGCTGCACGACGCGCCCGGCGGCCGGGCCGCGTCCTACTACCGGCTGCCGGACGTGCGGCTGCGCGGGCTGCTGCACCTGCTGCGGGACGACGCCCGGCTGCAGACCTACGTCGAACGGGAGCTGGGGCCGCTGCTCGCCTTCGACGCCGAGCACAACGGCCAGCTGGTGCGGATGCTGCGGATCTACCTGGAGCAGGGCCGGAACAAGTCCGCGGCGGCGGACGCGGCGCACCTGTCCCGGCCGTCCTTCTACGACCGGCTGCACAAGGTCGAGCGGATCCTCGGGGTCGACCTCGACCAGGTCGAGTCCTGCCTCTCGCTGCACGTCGCCCTGCTCGCGCTGGACGCCGTCCGCCGCTGACCCCGGCCCGGCCTCCGCCCAGGCCCGGCCCGACCCCGACCCGGCCCCGCCTCCGAGACGCCGGAGGCGAGGGTCCCGGGGAGAAGCCCTAGACGCCGGTGATCCGGGTCCAGACCTTGTGCAGGCCGGGCCGCTCGGCGGAGCCGACGTCGCGCATGCTGTGCAGCCGGGCCCGCATCTCCTCGGTCGGGAAGAGCAGCGGGTGCTCCGCCAGCTCCGCCTTCTCCCGGTCCCCGCTGGCCGCCAGCACCTCGCGGGCGGCCGGAACGGGGCAGATGTACTGCACCGCAGCCGCCAGCTCGGCGGCCACCTCGGGCTGGTAGTAGTGGTCGATCAGCAGCTCGGCGTTGCGCTTGTGCCCGGCCCGGTTGGGGATCAGCAGGCTCTCCGCCCACAGCTCGCCGCCCTCCTCCGGCACCACGAACGCGATGTCGGGGTTCTCGGCGGTGAGCTGCACGGCGTCGCCGGAGTACGCCTGGCAGGCCAGCGCCGCGCCGGAGGCCAGGTCGCTGGTGTAGTCGTTGCCGGTGAACCGGCGCACGTGCCGGCTGTCGACCATCCGCTGCACCAGGTCCATCGCCTGCCGGGCCTGGTCCTCGGTGAAGGCCGAGATGTCGGCGCCCTGAGCGAGCATCAGCAGGCCGAGCGCCTCGTCCAGTCCGGCGAACAGCGTGACCCGGCCCTTCAGGTCGGGCGCCCAGAGGTCGGCGACGGACTTGATCTCCCGGCCGAGCTCCTTGCGGTTGTAGGCGATGCCGGTGATCCCGGACTGCCAGGGCACGCTGCGCCGGCGCCCGGGGTCGAAGGCCGGGTCGGCGAGCTGCGGGTCCAGCTGCGCCGTGACATTGGGCAGGTTGGCCCGGTCCATGGCCTGCACCCAGCCGAGCGCGACGTACCGGCCGGCCATCCAGTCGCTGACCACCATCAGGTCGCGGCCCGGGTCGGTGCCCTGGGTGAGGACCGGGCCCATCTTGCCGAAGAACTCGTCGTTGTCGTTGATGTCCTCGGTGTAGGCGACCCTGATGCCGGTCCGCTCGGTGAAGGCGTCCAGGGTCGGGCGCCCGCCGTCGTCGTCGACGTCGATGTACTGTGTCCAGTTGGAGAAGCCCAGCCGCTTCTCGCTCTCCGAGCGGTCGGGTGCGGATCGGCGGTCCTCGTCCACGTAGGCGGACGGGATGCCGCAGCCGGTCAGGGCGGCGGCCCCGAACAGTCCGGCGCCGGCGCCGAGCACCCGTCGGCGGGTCGGACGGCGGCGGGTCGGACCGTGGAGGGTCGGACCGTGGAGGCCGCTCGGGCGGCGGGCCGGGGTGGTGCTGGGCATGGTGGAGCCTCCGGAGCGGGAGACGGCCCCGGACGCGCGGGCGCCCGGGGCCGTCCTGTAGGTGAGAGTCAGACGGTGTGCGCGTCGGCCAGCGACAGCACCTCGTCGAGGACGGCGAGACCGGCCTTCGCCTCCTCCTCCGTCACCGTGCACGGCGGCACGACGTGGAAGCGGTTCATGTTGACGAACGGCCAGAGCCCGCGCTGCTTGCACGCGGCGGCCAGCTCGGCGATCGGCGCGTTGGCGGCGCCGGCCGCGTTGTACGGCACCAGCGGCTCACGGGTGGCGCGGTCCTTCACCAGGTCGAGCGCCCAGAAGACGCCGAGCCCGCGCACCTCGCCGATGGACGGGTGGCGCTCCGCCAGCTCGCGCAGGCCGGGGCCGAGCACGGTCTCGCCGATGTGCCTGGCGTTCTCGACGATGCCCTCCTCCGCCATGGTGTTGATGGTGGCGACGGCCGAGGCGCAGGCCAGCGGGTGGCCGGAGTAGGTGAGCCCGCCGGGGAACGGCCGCTCCGCGAAGGTGGCGGCGATCTCCGCGCTGATCGCCACGCCGCCGAGCGGGACGTAGCCCGAGTTGACGCCCTTGGCGAAGGTCAGCAGGTCCGGGGTGACGCCCCAGTGGTCGGCGGCGAACCACTCGCCGGTACGGCCGAAGCCGGCCATCACCTCGTCGAGGATGAAGACGATGCCGTAGCGGTCGCAGATCTCCCGGACGCCCGCCAGGTAGCCCGGCGGCGGGATCAGGACGCCGGCGGTGCCGACCACGGTCTCCAGGATGACGGCCGCGACGGTGCCGGGACCCTCGAAGGCGATGACCTGCTCCAGGTGCGCCAGCGCGCGCTCGCACTCCTGCGCCTCGTTCTCGGCGTGGAAGTTGGTGCGGTAGGCGTACGGGCCCCAGAAGTGCACGATGCCGGAGACACCGGTCTCGCTGGCCCAGCGGCGCGGGTCGCCGGTGAGGGCGATCGCGTTGGCGGTGGCGCCGTGGTACGAGCGGTAGGTGGCGAGCACCTTCTGCCGGCCGGTGTGCAGCCGGGCCAGCCGGATGGCGTTCTCGTTGGCCTCGGCGCCGCCGTTGGTGAAGAAGATCTTGTCCAGGTCGCCGGGGGTGCGCTCCGCGATCAGCCGGGCGGCCTCGCTGCGCGACTCCACCGCGAAGCCGGGGGCGATGGTGCAGAGCTTCGCGGCCTGCTCCTGGATGGCCGCGACCACCTTCGGGTGCTGGTGCCCGATGTTGGTGTTGACCAGCTGCGAGGAGAAGTCCAGGTAGCGGTTGCCGTCGTAGTCCCAGAAGTACGAGCCCTCGGCGCCGGCCACCGCGAGGGGGTCGATCAGCGCCTGGGCGGACCACGAGTGGAAGACGTGCGCGCGGTCGGCGGCCTTGACGGCCTGGCCGGCGGCTGAGTCGGCGGTGGGGATGCTCATGCGGCAAGGCTAGGGATTCGCCGTACCGAAGTGGAGAGCCATCCTGTCAGCCGGTCGCCGCAACGGCCGACAGGGTGCAAAGCCACAGGGCCCGGGTCGCGGGGACCCGGGCCCATGGTCGGATCACACGATCGTCGTCCGGTCGGACCGTGTTCCGGCGGTGCCGCTCGCTCAGATGGCGGTCATCACGTGCTTGACGCGGGTGTAGTCCTCGAAGCCGTAGGAGGAGAGGTCCTTGCCGTAGCCGGACTTCTTGAAGCCACCGTGCGGCATCTCGGCGACCAGCGGGATGTGGGTGTTGATCCAGACGCAGCCGAAGTCCAGGCGGCGGGACATCCGCATGGCGCGGGCGTGGTCCTTGGTCCACACCGAGGAGGCCAGCGCGAACTCGACGCCGTTGGCGTAGCCGACCGCCTGCTCCTCGTCGGAGAACCTCTGCACGGTGATGACCGGGCCGAAGACCTCGTTCTGGATGATCTCGTCGTCCTGCTTCAGGCCGGAGACGACGGTCGGGGCGTAGAAGTAGCCCTTGTCGCCGACCCGGTGGCCGCCGGCCTCGACCTTGGCGTGCTCCGGCAGGCGCTCGATGAAGCCGGAGACCTGCTTCAGCTGGTTGGCGTTGTTCAGCGGGCCGTAGAGCACGTCCTCGTCGTCCACGCCACCGGTCTTGGTCTCGGCGGCGGCCTTGGCCAGCGCCTCGACGAAGGCGTCGTGGATCGACTCGTGCACCAGCACGCGGGTGGCGGCGGTACAGTCCTGGCCGGCGTTGAAGAAGCCCGCCACCGAGATGCCCTCGACGGCCTCGGCGATGTCGGCGTCCTCGAAGACCACGACCGGCGCCTTGCCGCCCAGCTCCAGGTGGACGCGCTTGACGTCCTTGGAGGCCGACTCGGCGACCTGGATGCCGGCGCGCACCGAGCCGGTGATGGAGGCCATCGCCGGGGTCCGGTGCTCGACCATCAGACGGCCGGTCTCACGGTCGCCGCAGATCACGTTGAAGACGCCGGCCGGGAGCTCCAGGTCCTTGAGGATGCCGCCGATGATCCCGGCCAGCAGCACGGTGGAGGCCGGGGTGGTGTCGGAGGGCTTCAGCACCACGGTGTTGCCGGCGGCGATGGCCGGGGCGAACTTCCAGACGGCCATCATCATCGGGTAGTTCCACGGCGCCACCTGGGCACAGACGCCGACCGGCTCGCGGCGGACGATCGAGGTCATGCCGTCCATGTACTCACCGGCGGACTTGCCCTCCAGCAGGCGGGCGGCGCCGGCGAAGAAGCGGATCTGGTCCACCATCGGACCGATCTCCTCGGAGAGGGTCAGCCCGCGCGGCTTGCCGGTGTTGCGGACCTCGGCGTCGACGATCTCGTCGGCACGGGCCTCGACCGCGTCCGCGATCTTCAGCAGCAGCTTCTGCCGGGTGCTCGGGGTGGAGTCCCGCCAGGCCGGGAACGCGGCCGCCGCAGCGTCCATGGCCGCGTCGACGTCGGAGGCGCCGGACAGCGGGGACGTCGCGTAGACCTCGCCGGTCGTGGGGTCGACGATGTCGAGCGTGCGGCCGTCGGCCGCATCGACGAACTCACCGTTGATGTAGTTGCGCAGCGTGCGAAGGTCGCTCACGGATGTCTCCTCGGTCTCGGCCTGCGGCATTGCAGATTCCGGCGCCATGGTACGTCGGCCGCCCGGGCCGGCGGCGGGCGCCGAGTGGCCGCGCCGGGCGCGCCGCGGTCCACTGGTTGGCGGAATGCGCGCGGCACAGCGGAGCCGCGCGCGTACCGTAGCCAGGGTAGCCGCACGACTGCCGTTATCGACAGGCCGACCGCGCATCAACGATGAAATCCGCATGCGTTTTCCAAGATCTCGACGAAATCAGCAGCTGCCGCGCTTGCGAACCCGAGGCCCATCGGGCACAGTGGCGGCGTGGCCAACCGCGACCGGAACGCCAGCGTTCCCCTCGACGCCGCCTCCAAGGCGATCATCGAGCAACTCCAGGAGGACGGGCGCCGCCCGTACGCCGCCATCGGCAAGGCCGTCGGCCTGTCCGAGGCGGCCGTGCGACAGCGCGTCCAGAAGCTGCTCGACCAAGGCGTGATGCAGATCGTCGCCGTCACGGACCCGCTCACCGTCGGCTTCACCCGCCAGGCGATGGTCGGGATCCGGGTCGAAGGGGACATCGATCCCGTCGCCGACGCGCTGGCCGCCCTCGACGAGGTCGACTACGTCGTCTGCACCGCGGGCTCGTTCGACCTCCTGGCCGAACTGGTCTGCGAGGACGACGAGCACCTGCTCGAAATGATCAACAAGCGCATCCGCGCGCTTCCCGGCGTGCGGAGCACCGAGAGCTTCGTTTACCTGAAGCTCCGGAAACAGACCTACACCTGGGGCACCAGATGACAGCCGACCCGGCGCAGAAGGACCTTTCCAAGACCGCCTACGACCACCTGTGGATGCACTTCACCCGCATGTCGTCGTACGAGAACTCCCCCGTGCCGACGATCGTCAAGGGCGAGGGCACCTACGTCTGGGACGACAAGGGACGCAAGTACCTCGACGGCCTCGCCGGCCTGTTCGTCGTCCAGGCCGGCCACGGCCGTGAGGAACTCGCCGAGGCCGCCGCCAAGCAGGCCAAGGAGCTCGCCTTCTTCCCGGTGTGGAGCTACGCCCACCCGAAGGCCATCGAGCTGGCCGAGCGCCTGGCCAACTACGCCCCGGGCGACCTGAACAAGGTCTTCTTCTCCACCGGTGGCGGCGAGGCCGTCGAGACCGCCTGGAAGCTTGCCAAGCAGTACTTCAAGCTGACCGGCAAGCCGACCAAGTACAAGGTCATCTCACGGGCCGTCGCCTACCACGGCACCCCGCAGGGCGCCCTGTCCATCACCGGCCTGCCGGGCCTGAAGGCCCCGTTCGAGCCGCTGGTGCCGGGCACCCACAAGGCCCCGAACACCAACATCTACCGCGCCCCGGCCTTCCTGGCCGGCCCCGACGGCACGGTCGACCCCGAGGCGTACGGCCGCTGGTGCGCCGACGAGATCGAGGTCGCGATCCTCAACGAGGGCGCCGACACCGTCGCCGCCGTCTTCGTCGAGCCGGTGCAGAACGCCGGCGGCTGCTTCCCGCCGCCGCCCGGGTACTTCCAGCGCCTGCGCGAGATCTGCGACCGCCACGACGTGCTGCTGGTCTCGGACGAGGTCATCTGCGCCTTCGGCCGCCTCGGCACCATGTTCGGCGCCGACAAGTTCGGCTACCAGCCCGACATGATCACCTGCGCCAAGGGCATGACCTCGGGCTACTCCCCGATCGGCGCCACGATCATCTCGGACCGCCTCGCCGAGCCGTTCTACAAGGGTGACAACACCTTCCTGCACGGCTACACCTTCGGCGGCCACCCGGTCTCCTCCGCGGTGGCGCTGGCCAACCTCGACATCTTCGAGCGCGAGGGCCTGAACCAGCACGTCCTCGACAACGAGGCCAACTTCCTGGGCACCCTCAGCAAGCTGCGCGACCTGCCGATCGTCGGCGACGTCCGCGGCAACGGCTACTTCTACGGCATCGAGCTCGTGAAGGACAAGGTCACCAAGGAGTCGTTCAACGACGACGAGGTCGAGCGCGTGCTCTACGGCTTCCTGTCGAAGGCGCTCTTCGACAACGGCCTGTACTGCCGCGCCGACGACCGTGGCGACCCGGTCGTCCAGCTGGCCCCGCCGCTGATCTCCGACCAGTCGACCTTCGACGAGATCGAGCAGATCCTGCGGACCAGCCTCACCGACGCGTGGGCGAAGCTCTGACCTTCGGACTCTCCTCCCCACCCTCCGCCGCAGGGCGGCCCCGCTTCGGCGGGGCCGCCCTGCGGCGTTCCCGCGGCGCCCCGCGGCGTTCCTGCGGCGTTCCTGCGGGGTTCCCGCGGCGCCCCTCGACGACGGGTCCCGGCCGTTCCGGCATCGACTCTTCGACCAAACACGCCTGATTGCGGGTGATTTGCCCCGGATGGGCCAGTGTGCCGCAACCGCGCCCAGGCCCGATCGTTCTAATCTGACGACTGTCATATCCCTGCGGCCACCCAGGATGGAACCTCATGCCAGCGGCCCCTCCTGACAACGACGTGCTGTGGGCCCGGGAGATCGTCAAATCCCACCAGGGCACCCCCGCGCTGCGCGGCGTCTCGCTCGGGGTCCGGGAGGGCGAGGTCCTCGCCGTCACCGGCCCGCGCGGCTCCGGCAAGAGCACCCTGCTCGGCTGCCTCTCCGCCCTGCTCCCGGTGGACGAGGGCGAGGTCTGGTTCAACAGCTCCCCCGTGCACACCCTCGGCCGGGCCGGCCGCGAACGGCTGCGCCGCGACCGCTTCGGCTTCGTCGGCTCCGAGCCGCACCTGGTACCCGAACTGACCGCCCGGGAGAACGTCGCCCTGCCCCTGCTGCTGGCCGGCGCCGGCGGCAGGGCCGCCTACACCGCCGCCGACGAGTGGCTGGAACGCCTGGACATCGGCGACCTCGCCAAGGTCCGGCCGGAACGGCTGGTCCAGGGCCAGCGCCAGCGGATCGCCGTGGCCCGGGCCCTCGCACCGCTCCCGCCGGTCGTCTTCGCCGACGACCCCACCGCCCCGCTGCACCGCGAGACCGCCGAACAGGTCCTGCGGATACTGACCAGCGCGGCCCGCTCCCACCAGCTCACCCTCGTGCTGGCCACCCACGATCCCGAGCTCGTCCGGTACGCGGACCGCGCCGTCGCCCTCCTCGACGGCCGCCTGACCGGCCCCGCCACGCCCGTGCCGCGCGGCACCGCCGCCCCCGGCACGGCCGGGGCCGCCGCCGTCCCGGCCGCCGGCCGCTGAAAGAGTCGACGCCGTGTTCTATCTCCGCCTGGCCCGGGGCTACCGGGTCCTCGACCTCGGCCGCTGGCTGCTGACCGCCCTGGCCGGCGCGGTCGTCGCCGCCTTCCTGCTGCGCGCCCTCGGCCGGGCGATGAGCGGCCCCGCCGACGGCCACGACGCGCTCGTCCGGCTGCTGTGGTGCCTGCCCCCGCTCGCCTCGGTCGCCTGGTTCGCGGCCGTCGCCGCCCGCGCCGTACCCGCCCGGCGGGCCGACCGGATCACCGGGCTCACCACGGCCGGCGCCGGGGCAGGGCGGATCCGCGCCCTGATCGCCGGCGAGGTCGCGCTCGCCTGCGGGGCCGGCGCCGGACTCACCCTGCTGCTCTTCCTGGTCCTGCGCAACGACATCGCCGGACCGACCCTCGCCGACGAACTGGGCATGGGCGTCGCCCTCCCGGCCGCCGCACCGGTCACCCTGCTCGCCCTCGTGCCGCTGACCGCCGGACTCGCCGCGGCCGGGGCCGTCCGGCCCGCCGAGACCCTGCCCGGCCGCTCCGGCACCGAACCGACCGGCTTCGGCCCGTGGCGGCTCGCCCTGCCGATCGGCCTCGCCGTCATCGGCCTCGCCCTGGAACTGATCGCGCTGCGCCCCGGCGCCGCCGCCGACGGCCGCCCGATCCACCTGCCGGCCGGCCTCGGCAGCACCAGCACCGCCGCGCTGGGCGGATGGACCGCCTCCGCGGTCGGCCTCGCCCTGCTCACCGGCCCGCTGCTCGGCTGGGCCGGCCGGCTGCTGGCACTCGGGCGGCCCACCCCGCTGCGACTGCTCGCCGGCCGGGGCCTCACCGCCCAGGCCCGCCGGCTCGCGGCACCGCTGGCCGTCCTCACCCTGGCGCTCGCGGTGGTGCTCACCACCATCCGCTACTGGCTGGGCGAGCCCGGCAGCGCCGATGTCCTGCCCGCGATCGAGGCCGGGCTGGTGCTGGGCTGCGCGGCCGGGGCGGTGGTGGTCCGGCTGGCCGAACTGCGCACCGCCCGCCGGGGTGTCGCCGAGGCACTGCTGCGGCTCGGGGCGGCGCCCCGGCTGCTGTTCGGCGCCGTCGTGCTGCGGACCCTGATGACCGGCACGATCCTGCTGGTCACCGGCGGGGCGACCGCGGCCCTGGCCGCCGCCGGACTGCGCTGAGCCCGACCCCGGTGCAGACGGGGCCGGGCTCAGGGGGTCGGGCTCGGTAGGACGCTCAGGTGCTCAAGCGCTCAGGTGCTCAGATGCGCAGGTACTCGGATGCTCAGGTACTCGGATGCTCAGGTACTCGGATGCTCAGGTACTCGGATGCTCAGGCGCTCAGCCCGCCGCCGCGAGCTGGCCGCAGGCGCCGTCGATCTCCTGGCCGCGGGTGTCACGGACGGTCGTCGGCACACCGTGCGACTGGAGCCGCCGGACGAACTCCCGCTCGTCCTCGGGGCGCGAGGCCGTCCACTTGGAGCCCGGGGTGGGGTTCAGCGGGATCAGGTTGACGTGCACCCGCTGGTTCTTGATCAGCCGGCCGAGCAGGTCCGCCCGCCACGCCTGGTCGTTGATGTCCTTGATCAGCGCGTACTCGATGGAGATCCGACGGCCGGACTTCTCGGCGTAGTTCCACGCCGCGTCCAACACCTCGGCGACCTTCCAACGGGTGTTGACCGGCACCAGCTCGTCGCGCAGCTCGTCGTCCGGAGCGTGCAGCGACAGCGCAAGGCGGCAGCTGAGCTCCTCGTCGGCGAACCGGTACATCGCCGGGACCAGACCGACGGTCGAGACCGTGATGCCGCGCTGGGACAGGCCGAAGCCGTCCGGCGCCGGGTCGGTCAGCCGGCGGATCGAGGCCAGCACCCGCTTGTAGTTGGCCAGCGGCTCGCCCATGCCCATGAACACCACGTTGGACAGCCGGGCCTCGCCACCGGGGATCTCCCCGGCCCTGAGCGAGCGCATCCCGGCGGCGATCTGCTCGACGATCTCGGCGGTCGACAGGTTGCGGGTCAGCCCGGCCTGGCCGGTAGCGCAGAACGGGCAGTTCATGCCGCAGCCCGCCTGCGAGCTGATGCACATGGTCACCCGGTCCGGGTAGCGCATCAGCACCGACTCGACGAGCGTGCCGTCGAACAGCTTCCACAGCGTCTTGCGGGTGGTGTCGTCGTCGCAGGACACGTGCCGCAGCACCGACATCAGCTCCGGCAGCAGGCTGTCGCTGAGCTTCTCCCGGCTGGCGGCGGGGATGTCCGTCCAGCTCGCCGGGTCGTTCGACATCCGGCCGAAGTAGTGGTTGGAGAGCTGCTTCGCGCGGAACGGCTGCTCGCCCAGCTCGGCGACGGCCTCCTTGCGCTCGGCGGGGCTCAGGTCGGCGAGGTGTCGCGGGGGCTTGGCGCCACGCGGCGCGACAAAGGTGAGTTCTCCGGGCTTAGGCATGGTTCATCCAGTGTCGCAGACGCGCGAGGGCCCCGGACGCCGGGCGTCCGGGGCCCCTGGGCCGGGGTGGTGTCGGTCTCAGCTGCCCACGAAGGCCGCCAGCAGCAGCCAGACCACCGGGGCGGTCGGCAGCAGCGAGTCCAGCCGGTCCATGATGCCGCCGTGACCGGGCAGCAGGGTGCCCATGTCCTTGATGCCGAGGTCGCGCTTGATCATCGACTCGCCCAGGTCGCCCAGGGTCGCGACGACCGCCGCGCAGCCGCCCAGGATCAGGCCCTGCCACCAGCTGCCGCCGTCGATGATCAGCCCCATCAGCAGCGCGCCCGCCAGCATCGACAGGCCGATGCCGCCGGCCAGGCCCTCCCGGGTCTTGCCCGGGCTGATCGTCGGCGCCAGCTTGGTCCTGCCGAACTTGTAACCCACCGCGTAGGCGCCGGTGTCGCTGCAGACCGTGACGATGAGGAACAGCACGATCCGCTGCGGACCGTCGTCGGCCGCCAGCATCATCCCCACGAAGGTGGCGAGGAAGGGGACGTAGAAGGCGGTGAAGATGCCCGCCGTTATGTCCCGCAGGTAGTTCTCCGGCGGCTCGGCCATCCGCCAGACCATCACCGCCAGGCCGGTGAGCGCGAGCGAGGCCGCCGCCCACTGGATACCCGACCAGTAGCCGGTGGCGACCATCGCGATGCCGCCCACGACCAGCGGGACCAGCGGCGCCTTGATCTCCTTGCGCTCGGCCAGCCGGCTGGTCAGCTCCCAGACGCCGACCGACACCGCCGCGATCACCACGACCAGGAACAAGGCCTTGACGACGAAGAGCGAGGCGACGATGACCGCGCCGAGGCCGACACCCACGCCTATCGCGGCCTGGAGGTTGCGGCCACCGCGCTGCTTGCGCTGCGCCGGCTGAGGCTGCGGATCGGGCTGGGCCACGGGTGTCTCCTGCCCTGGGTGGGACGACGGCACGAGGAACGGCTGCCCCGCCGGTCCGCCCGGCACACCGGGGTGACCCGCCGCGACCGGCGGCGCCTGCGGCGCCGACGGCCCCGGGTACGCCGCGGCGCCCGGGTACGGCCCGCCGACCGGAGCGGCCCGGGTGTCGTCGGTGATCGCGCGCAGCACGACCGTCTCCGACGCGCCCGGCTCCACCGCCCCGGGCTGCTCGTCGCGGAACAGCGGTCCGCTCAGCCGGCCCGTCTCCCGGGGCGATCCCCCGGCGGGGTCGGGCCCGGACGGGGATACGGGCTGCGGGCCCGGGTCGGCCGGTACGGGAGGCATGACCTGAGTCTCCTCCGCGTCGGGGTCCCAGTACACCGGAGGCTGCTGGGAGTGACCCGTTCGGTGGCCGGGGTCGCCCGAGCCGTACTGGCCGTGCTGGGCGTACTGCCCGGGCCGGTCGTACTGCCCGTGCGGGTCGTGCCGCCCTTGCCGGTCGTACTGCCCGTGCTGGTCGTACTGCCCGTGCGGCGGCTGAGCCGGGTACCCGCCGGTGACGGGCGCGGCCGGCAGGCCGGACGTGCCGGGTGCGCCCGCGGCCTGCGCAGGCGTGCTGGGGGCCTGCGCAGGCTCGTACGGACGGTACGGCTGGTACTGCTGGTCGGACGTGCCCCAATAGCCAGGGGCGTCAGGGGCGTCGTTCATCAGACCTCGAGCAGCTCGGCTTCCTTGTGCTTCAGCAGCTCGTCGACGGTGGCCACGTACTTGGCCGTGGTGTCGTCGAGCTCCTTCTCGGCGCGACGGCCGTCGTCCTCGCCGATCTCGCCGTCCTTCACCAGCTTGTCGATGGCGTCCTTGGCCTTGCGGCGGACGGCGCGGATCGAGACCTTGGCGTCCTCGCCCTTGCCGCGGGCGACCTTGATGAACTCCCGGCGGCGCTCCTCGGTCAGCTCGGGGAGCACGACCCGGATGATGGAGCCGTCGTTCGACGGGTTGACGCCCAGGTCGGAGTCGCGGATCGCCTGCTCGATCGCCTTCAGCGCGGTCTTGTCGAACGGCGAGACGACCGCCATCCGGGGCTCCGGCACGGAGAAGGAAGCCAGCTGGTTGATCGGCGTCACGGTGCCGTAGTACTCCGCGACGATCTTGGCGAACATCGCCGGGTGCGCGCGGCCGGTGCGGATGGCGGCGAGGTCGTCCTTGGCGTGGCCGACGGCCTTCTCCATCTTCTCCTCGGCGTCGAGGAGGGTCTCTTCGATCACTGTGATCTCCCTGTCCGGTTCATCTGCTGGTGTCCCGACCGGGGTCGGGCGCCGGAGCCTCGCGGCGGCGGCGCCGTCCGGTGCGGCTGGTTACTGCTCAGGCCCGGACAGAATCCCGGCTGATGAGTGTGCCGATCTTCTCACTCTTCACCGCACGCGCGATATTGCCCTCCGCAAGCAGCTCGAAGACCAGCATCGGGAGGTTGTTGTCCTTGCACAGCGTGATCGCGGTGAGGTCGGCCACCTTGAGGTCGCGCGCGATGACCTCGGAGTACTCCAGCGCGTCGAACTTGACCGCGTCCGGGTTGGTGCGGGGGTCGGAGTCGTAGACGCCGTCCACGCCGTTCTTGCCCATCAGCAGCACGTCGGCGTGGATCTCCAGCGCCCGCTGGACCGCCGTGGTGTCGGTGGAGAAGTAGGGCATGCCCATACCGGCGCCGAAGATCACCACACGGCCCTTCTCCAGGTGCCGGACGGCGCGCAGCGGCAGGTACGGCTCGGCGACCTGGCCCATCGTGATGGCGGTCTGGACCCGGGTCTCGATGCCTTCCTTGACCAGGAAGTCCTGGAGGGCCAGGCAGTTCATGACCGTGCCGAGCATGCCCATGTAGTCCGAACGGGCCCGGTCCATACCGCGGACCTGGAGCTCGGCGCCGCGGAAGAAGTTGCCGCCGCCGATCACCACGGCGACCTCGGTGCCCGCGCGGACGACCGTGGCGATCTCACGGGCGATCGCGTGCACGACGTCCGGATCGACGCCGAGCCCGCCGCCGCCGGCGAAGGCCTCACCGGACAGCTTCAGCATCACCCGGCGGCGTGTGCCGTCCTGGGTCTCCCGCGCGGTCTCCTGCGTCTCCTGCATGGACTTCTCCTTCTGCACCTACTGGTTCACAGACGCGGGTGTGCGGGTGCCCGGTCTGCGCGTACACGCGAGGAGGCCACTGCCGCGGGAACCGGTTCGGTGTCCTGCACGGCAATGGCCTCCTCGTCGTTCATGTCGCCGACGCGGCTCGCCCGTGAACGGATGGCGCTGGGTGAGCCCGTACGGCGCGTTCCCCGTCGCCCTGGTCAGCGGGCGGGGGCGGTTTCCAGCCTACGGCCGGGGGACCGGTGGAACGTGGCTCAGGCGCCGACGCGGAAGCGGGCGAAGCGCTTGAGGGCGACGCCGTTCTCCTCGAGGACCTTGGCGACGGTCTTCTTGTTGTCCTTCGCGAAGGCCTGCTCCAGGACGGAGTTCTCCTTCACGAAGCCGGTGACGCGACCCTCGACGATCCTCGGCAGGGCGGCCTCCGGCTTGCCCTCCTCGCGAGCGGTGGCCTCGGCGACGCGGCGCTCGTTCTCGATGTCCTCGGCCGGGATGTCCTCGCGGGACAGGTACTTCGGCGCGAAGGCGGCGATGTGCTGCGCGACGTCCTTGGCGACGTCGGCGTTCTCCTTGTCCAGCTCGACCAGGACGCCGACGGCCGGCGGGAGGTCGGGGCTGGTCTTGTGCAGGTAGACGGCGACGAAGCCGTCGCCACCGAACTGCGCGAAGCGGCGGAAGACGATCTTCTCGCCCAGGGTCGCGTTGGCCTCGTCCACGAACTGCTGGACGGTCTTGCCGGCCTCGATCTCGGAAGCCAGGGCGGCGTCCAGGTCGGCCGGGGCGCTCTTGGCGACGTGGGCGGCGATCGCGTCGGCGACCTTGACGAAGTTGTCACCCTTGGCGACGAAGTCGGTCTCGCAGTTCAGCTCGACCAGGACGCCGGACTTCTTGTCCTCGGCGATCAGCGCGGCGACAGCACCGTTGGAGGCGTCGCGGCCCTCACGCTTGGCAACGCCCTTCTGGCCCTTGATGCGCAGAAGCTCGACGGCCTTCTCGACGTTGCCCTCGGCCTCGTCCAGGGCCTTCTTGCAGTCCATCATGCCGGCGCCGGTGAGCTCACGGAGCTTCTTGACGTCCGCGGCGGTGAAGTTCGCCATGGTGTGAATCTCTTCTCGCGTCTCGCGTGTCTGCGTGGAGTAGTGCCGGGACCGATGATTCGGCCCCGGCACGGGAGAGAGGGGCACCGACCGGTGTCGTACCGGCGAGTGCCCCTCACCCTTGGTACGTCAGGCCTGCTCGGCCGGCGCCTCGGTGGCCGGAGCCTCGGTGGCCTCGGCGGCGTCGGCCTCGACGACCGGAGCCTCAGCGGCGGCGTCGGCGGCCGGTGCCTCGGTGACCTCGGCGGCGTCGGCCTCGACGACCGGAGCCTCAGCGGCGGCGTCGGCGGCCGGAGCCTCCTCAGCCGTCTTCTCGCCCTCCAGGAGGTCCTTCTCCCAGTCGGCGAGCGGCTGGTCGGCACCCGGCTCGGCCTTGACGTCGCCCTTGGCGACACCCGCGCGGGACTTGAGGCCCTCGGCGACGGCGTCGGCGATCACACGGGTCAGCAGGGTGACGGAGCGGATCGCGTCGTCGTTGCCCGGGATCTTGTAGTCGACCTCGTCGGGGTCACAGTTGGTGTCGAGGATGGCGACGACCGGGATGTTGAGCTTCCGGGCCTCGCCGACCGCGATGTGCTCCTTCTTGGTGTCCACGATCCAGACAGCGCTGGGAACGCGCTGCATGTCACGGATACCGCCGAGGGTCTTCTCCAGCTTGTCGTGCTCGCGCTGGAGGACCAGGAGCTCCTTCTTGGTGAGGCCGGAACCGGCCACATCCGCGAAGTCCAGCTCGCCCAGCTCCTTGAGGCGCTGCAGGCGCTTGTAGACGGTCGAGAAGTTGGTCAGCATGCCGCCGAGCCAGCGCTGGTTCACGTAGGGCATGCCCACGCGGGTGGCCTGCTCGGCGATGGCCTCCTGGGCCTGCTTCTTCGTGCCGACGAAGAGGACGCTGCCGCCGTGGGCAACGGTCTCCTTGATGAACTCGAAGGCGCGGTCGATGTAGTTCAGCGACTGCAGGAGGTCGATGATGTAGATGCCGTTGCGCTCCGTGATGATGAAGCGCTTCATCTTCGGGTTCCAGCGGCGGGTCTGGTGACCGAAGTGGACGCCGCTCTCCAGCAGCTCCCGCATCGTGACGACGGCCATAGCCGTGCTCCTCAGGTGTTACGCCCGGCTCCTACGCATCGGCGTCACGGGAGGCGCGTAGCGCTTCCCGCTCGGCTGGTGCGAACGGCCGGGTCAGGCTCGGTTTTGTCCGTGGCGGCCAGGTGACAGCCACGCCTGACGCCCCGAACGTGCCGAGCCGCTTCCCCCGGCGGCCCTGGGGCCGGTCGGGCTCGGCGGACCGAGCGGCACTCGCACCTGGTGGGGGCGGCGGCTGAGCCGCTGTCCGACCACCGGTGGCGGGGCGTGCGAAGTCGACCCGGCGGACCGGGTCGCGTGTGAAGTGTACGGGAAGCGCCGAGCGCCGAGCGACTCCGCGGAAGGCGGGCGGGCAGGGACCGGCCAGGTCCGGGGCACCCGGGCCGCCGGGTCGGAGTCACGTGGACCTGCCGGGGTCCACCCGTTGGAGGGATGGCCGTTGTCCCCAGGGGCCGGTTGTCCACAGGAAACGGGCTCCTGGTGGCCGGGTCGGCCCGTCCCGGGGAGTCTCGGCGGCATGACTGTCGACGCGGGGGTGGTGGGTGTGGGTGTGGGTGTGCGTGCGGGTGCGGGTGTGCGTGTGGATGCGGGTGCGGGTGCGGGTGTGCGTGTGGATGCGGGTGCCGCTCGGGGGAAGCGGGCCGGCGTTGCGGGGGCGAGGCGGCGGGTGCTGCCGCTCGTGCCGGTGGTGCTGGTCGCCCTGCTGACCGGCGGCTGGTCCGGGGCACTCGGGCACGCGGCGGGCAGGACGGACGGGGCCGCGGTCGGTGTCGCGGGGGAGGCCGGTCCTGGCGCGGTCGCTTCCGGGGCTTCCGGGGCTTCTGGCGCTCCCGGGGTTCCGGACGTTCCCGAGGTGGGTGGGAGCGGGCGGTGGTGGCCGGTGGACGGACCGGGCGGCGGGCCGGGGGCCGTGATCGGCCGCTTCGAGCCGCCCGCGCGACCGTGGGGCGCGGGCCACCGGGGCGTCGACCTGGCCGCCGTCGCCGGTGCGGAGGTCCGCGCCGCGGCGCCGGGGGTGGTGACGTTCACCGAGCCGGTGGCCGGACGGCCGGTCGTCACGGTCACGCACGCGGTGGCGGGATCCGCGACATCCGTGGCTCCGCCGACACCCCCGCTGCGGACCACCTATCTACCGGTGGAGGGCGCCCTCCCGGTCGGCACCACCGTGGCGGCCGGACAGGTGATCGGACGGCTCGCCCCCGGCGACGGCCACTGTGCCGACGGCCCCTGCCTGCACTGGGGCCTGCTGCGCGGGAAGCGCTACCTCGACCCGCCGGCCCTGTTCGGAACCGGCCGGGCCCGACTGCTTCCGCTCGACCGCCCGACGGAACCGGGCGCCGCCGCGCCGCTCCCCCTGGGCGGGCCGCTCGCCGTCCTCGGTCCGCGGCGGCTCAGCTCGGGCCGAGGCCATGCAGGGCGAGGGCGACGGCGGCGTCCGCGATCACCTCGGGACTCTCGGCCCGGCCGCCCGCGGCCCGGTGCTCCGCCTGCCGCACCGCCGCTTCGACGATGCCCTGGAGCAGCGCGGCGGCCAGCCGGGGCTGCTCGTGGCCGAGGTCCTCCAGCGCCTGGACCACCAGTCCGACCAGCGTCCCGTGCGCGGCCCGAATACGGTCCCGGGCCGCGTCGTCCAGCTCCAGTGCGGAGATAGCGGCGACCGCCCGATGGCGCGGGTCGGCGGCCAGCACGAGCTGGCTCCGGACATACGCCTCGATCCGGTCGGCTGCGGTGTCCCGGCTCGCCATCCCGGCCTCGATCTCGGCGGCCCACAGCGGGAAGTCCACCTCGCAGAGCGCCTCCACCACCGCCGCGCGGGAACGGAAGTACTCGTACACCGAGGAACGCGCGAGCCCGGTACGCGTGGCGAGCGCGGGGAAGGTCAGGGCCTCCATGCCTCCCTCGGTGAGGAGACTGCGGGCAGCATCGAGGAGGGCTGCCCGCTGCATCTGTCGATGCTCGGCCACACTGGCTGCTCGGATCTTCGGCACGCCCTCCACTGTACGGAGCCCTACATCCCGCCGGTACGGTGCCGCGACCACGACGGATACGGAGGGAGGCGTTCCGGGGCGCGGAGCGCGGACCCGGCGTACGCGGCGCACCGACCGGTCCGCGCGACGACCGGCCGGGAGCGTCCGGCTGGGGGCGTTCGGCTACCGGATGTCGGACAGCTTGGCGCGCAGTTGGAGTACCGACTTGGTGTGGATCTGACTGACCCTGCTCTCCGTGACCCCGAGGACCTGGCCGATCTCGGCGAGCGTCAGCCCCTCGTAATAGTAGAGCGTCACGACGGTCTTCTCCCGTTCGGGAAGCGTGTTGACCGCCTGCGCCAGCAAGCGGCGCAGCTCCCGGTCCTCGGCCACCTCCACCGGGTCGTCGGCCCCGTGGTCCTCCAGCGTCTCCATCAGGCTCAGCCGGTCGCCGCCGTCGCCCACGGGATGGAGCAGCTCGTCGAGCGCGACCACGTTGGCGAGCGAGAGCTGGCTGAAGATGGTGTGCAGGTCCTCGATCGCGATGCCCATCTCGGCCGCGACCTCGGGCTCGGTCGGCGTCCGTCGCAGCCGGGCTTCCAGCGTCGCGTAGGTGCGCTCGACCGCCTTCGCCTTCTGGCGCACCGAGCGGGGGATCCAGTCCAGCGCGCGCAGCTCGTCGATGATCGCGCCACGGATCCTGCTGATCGCGTAGGTCTCGAACTTGATGGCGCGCTCGATGTCGAACTTCTCGATCGCGTCGATCAGCCCGAAGACACCGGAGGAGACGAAGTCGGCCTGCTCGACATTGGACGGCAGACCGACCCCGACCCGGCCCGCCACGTACTTGACGAGCGGCGAGTAGTGCAGGATCAGCTGCTCCCGCAGCCGCTGATCGGCCGTCTCCTTGTAGGCGCGCCAGAGCTCTTCGAGCGCCGTGCGCTCCCGGCGGGGCGCCGGCGTTTCGGCGGACGCGGGGGCGGCCGGAGCGCCGGGCGCGTCCGGGCGGTCGCCGTGCGCCCCGGTGAGCGCCGGACGGCCGCCCTGCCGCGCCAGGGCCCCCATCGCACCCGTGGACTTGGACGGGTACTCGGTCGCGGTCCGCCGCTCGGTGCGCGGCCCGGCCGAGGACCGGGCGCCACCGGTCACTCGGTGTCCGGGAATGTGTGTGGGCATACGTTGGTCTGCGCCGTTCTGCCGAGTCATGTGCTGATAGGGAAGGCATGGCGAGCGTAGCGTGACCGACTCGCTGCAGAGTGCTACCGCCACTCGGTCGTCCCCCGATCCGGTGGCATTCGTGTCGCGCCGTCCGGGCACCGGAGGTGGACGAACCGGCTGCCGGCCCCGCCCGGCCGGTCCGCCCCGTCAACCCAGTGCCCTTTCCCGTCCTCCTCCCGGTCGGCCTTCGGGGCGCGTGCCCTCCTGACGCTCCGCCCCACGCTTCCCCCGAGTCGCTCCGCCGCCCTCGTCCGGCCGGGCCGTCACCTCCTCCGCACCAGGCGCCAGTGCGCGCCGTGGCGCTCGACATGACCGAGCGATCCCAGCTCGTAGAGGCGCTGGAGCACCTCGTCCGGCGGGAGGCCCGCCTGTCGGGCCAACCGCTCCACCGGCGCGCCCTCCGCGGTGGCCGGCACGGCCTCCAGGACCCGTGCCGCCTCGGGTTCCAGGAGATCCCTGGGCAGCACCGGCCCGTTTCGCTCCGGCGCCAGGTCCTCGCCGATCGCCCCGATCAGCTCGGCGACCTCGGCCGCGTCGGTCACGACGGTGGCGGCGCCGCTGCGGATCAGCGCGTGCACCCCGGCAGAGAGTTCCGAGGTGACCGGTCCCGGGACACCCATGGTGTGCCGGTTGAGGTCGCGGGCGCGTCTGGCGGTGCTGAGCGCCCCGCTGCGCAGCGCCGCCTCGACCACCACGGTGCCGCGGGTCAGCGCCGCGATCACCCGGTTCCGCAGCACGAACCGGAACCTGGTCGGGTGCTCCCCCGGCGGAAGCTCGCTCACCAGCAGTCCCCGTTCGGCGATCCGGCGGATCAGCGCGGTGTTGCCCCGCGGATAGGCCACATCCACCCCGCAGGCCAGGACACCGACCGTCGGAGCGCCGACCGCCAGCGCGCCCCGGTGGGCGGCCGCGTCGATCCCGTAGGCGCCGCCGGACACGACCACCCAGCCGCGTTCGGCGAGCTGCGCGGCGAGGTCCCCGGCGACGTGCGCACCGTACGCCGTACAGGCCCGGGCCCCGACCACCGCGACCGATCGCAGGGCGAGCAGGCGCAGCGAACCCGTCCCGACCACCCAGAGCCCGGTGGGCCGGCCCTGCCCGAGGTCGTCCAGCTGACTCGGCCACTCACTGTCGCCCGGAATGATGAAGCGCCCGCCGGCCGCGTGCACCCGTTCCAGGTCGGCTAGGGGATCGAGGCCGGTCATCCGGGCCCGGTAGGCCGCCAGTCTGGCGGCGTCCACGCCCAGTTGCTCGGCCGGGGCGCCGCCCCGGATCGCCTGTACGACGCCCAGTGCGTCGAGGCGGGTGAGCCAGCGGCCGAGCGCGGCGTCCCCCGGTTCGCCGAGCCGGCTGAGCACCGCCCTGGCGAGGCGCTCCGGCTCGGGCCGGGGCCGGGCCTCCGGCCCCGGCGGTCCCTCGGCCTCCGCTCCGGGGGCCCGGGGCGCCGCCGGGCCGGACGGTTCGGCGACGCGCGGCCGGGCCTGCGTTCCGGACTCCGGAGCGGCTCCCGGTTCGGTGGGCGGGCGCTGGGGGAGGTCGTTCGCGGTGAGGCTCATGTGCCGCTCTCCTCTGGCTTCTCGGTGGGAGTGGGATCGGGCGGGCGGCGCGCGGACCGGGGCCGGTCGGGAAGGCGTCCGGCCCGGGCGCCCGGTCGCTCCTCGGGCCGCTTGTCCGGGTCGTCACCGGAACGGTCACCGGCCGGGTCCTCGGAGCCGTCGCCGGACCGGTCGGGTCGGTCGGACTGGTCGGGGCGGTCGGGGCGGTCGGGGCGGTCGGGGCGGTCGGGGCGGTCGGCGACGAGCTTCGGACCGCGGAAGAACTGCTCCGTCAGTGGGAGGCCCTGTTCCACGCCGGTGCGCAGCACGAGGGCCGTCCGGATGTCCCGCTGTTCCGGGCGGTCCCGGCCGGCGAGGTCGGCGACGGTCCAGGCGACCCGCAGCACCCGGTCCAGGCCCCGGGCGGTCAGCAGGCCCCGCTCCAGCTGGCGCGCGGCGTCGTTCAGCGCGCCCGGCGCCAGCTGCCAGCGGGTACGCAGCTCGTGTCCGGGGACCTCCGCGTTGGTCCGCCACGGTGTGCCCTCGAGCCGGGCCGCCGCGCGCTCCCGAGCCGCCAGTACGCGGGCGGCGACGATCTCGGTGGTCTCCGCCGAAGTGTCGCGCTCCATCAGCTCGGCCCTGGTCACCGGAGCGACCTGGACCTGGAGGTCGACCCGGTCGAGCAACGGGCCGGACAGTCTGCCCTGGTATCGGCTGACCATGGCAGGCGTGCACTCGCACCCCTCGCCCCGCCGTGAGTGGCGCCCGCACGGGCAGGGGTTGGCTGCCAGGCAGAGCAGGAAGCGGGCGGGCAGCCGGAGCGATCCGGCGGACCGCGCGATCACCACCTCGCCGGCCTCGAGCGGTTGGCGCAGCGCGTCCAGCACCCGGACGGGGAACTCGGGCGCCTCGTCCAGGAACAGGACCCCGCGGTGGGCCAGCGAGACCGCACCCGGCCTCGGCAGACCGCTGCCGCCGCCGACGATGGCGGGCATGGTGGTCGAGTGGTGCGGGGAGCAGTAGGGCGCGTGGTCGATCAGCGGCCGACCGGCCGGGAGCAGCCCCGCGACGGAGTGGACCGCGGTGACCTCCAGTGCTTCCTTCTGGGTCAGCCTCGGGAGCAGCGCCGGCAGCCGCTCCGCCAGCATCGTCTTACCCGCGCCCGGCGGGCCCTTGAGGTAGAGGTGGTGACCGCCGGCCGCGGCGATCTCCAGGGCCCGGCGGGCCTCGTACTGGCCGGCCACGTCGGCGAGGTCCATCCGGGCGGCCGCCGCGTCGGGCAGGCCGCGCACCCCGGCGGTGGGGAGCATGAGGCCCGCCATCAGCGGGTCGGGACGCCCGACGATCCGGTCGGCGGGCTCCTCCGGCTCGGGGGCACCGGTGAGCACGGCGATCAGCTGGCGCAGGCTGCGCACACCGATGACGCTCACTCCGGGGACCAGCTCGGCTTCGGCGGCCGTCTGATCGGCGACCACCACCCGCTGGTAGCCGGCATCGGCGGCCGCCAGCACCGACGGGAGCACCCCGCGGACCGGGCGCACCCGCCCGTCCAGCCCCAGCTCCCCGATGAGCAGCAGGTCGGCGATAGCGGAGGGGTCGAGCCGTTCGGCCGCGGCCAGCACGGCGCACGCCACGGCGAGGTCGAAGCCGCTGCCGCTCTTGGGCACCGACGCCGGGCTCAGCCCGACGGTCAGTTTGCGCTGCGGCCAGGCCTCGCCGCTGTTCACGATCGCCGCGCGAACCCGGTCACGGGCCTCGGAGAGCGCCTTGTCGGGCAGGCCGACCAGGGTGAACGCCGCCACCCCGGGCTCCAGGTCGGCCTGGACCTCGACGATCACCCCGTCGACCCCGACCAGGGCCACGGAACACGTCCGGGCGAAGGCCATCTAGACCACCCCCCGCAGGTGGTCGACCGTGGCCGCGCCGCGGACCCGGTTGATGACGGCGACGAGGTCGATCCGGACGCCGCCCGGCGGAACGGGTGCCCACGGCGGTTCGGTGGAGCCGGGCCGGTACTCGGAGCCCGCCAGCCGGGCGAAGTGGCCGGGCCAGCGCTCGGACATCCAGCGCTCGGCCAGGCGGCGCAGCCGGTCCGCCTTGATGGGGTCGATGGCCTCGCTGGGCTGCTGGAAGCCCCGCTCGGAACGGGTCTTGACCTCGCAGACGGCCACGGTGTCGCCGTCGAGGGCGACGATGTCCAGCTCGCCCTCCACGCACCGCCAGTTGCGGTCGAGGATGCGCAGCCCCTTCTCGGCCAGCCGGCGGGCGGCCACCCGTTCGCCGTAGCGGCCGAGGCCGGTATTGCTCAGCCGACCCGGTCCGGCCCCGCCGGGCACGGGCGGTGCCGACCCGGGCGGTGCCGACCCGGACAGGGTGGGCTCGGCAGGGGCGGACGCGGGCACGGCGGAGGCCGAGTCGGCCTGGGGTGGCGGGCCTCCCGCCGGGGCGCGTGCCGCCCGTCGACGTGGCTGCCCGTCCCGCCGGGCCTTCGCGGTCTGTTGGCGCGTGGCGCGCTCGATGTCCTGCACGGTGACCACCTCCGACGAGGAGGCTGCCGTGCGGTCCGGAAGCGGACCAGAGGGTTGTTATTTCCTGTGGAAAACCCGGGCCTGTGGATAACTCCCGTCACCCACGGGAGTGAGAATTCCGGAATATCCGAAATTCCCCTGGACATCCGGGGACCGGGCGGTCCAACGTCAGTTCCCGAAGCCGGACTCGTCCGAGGGCAGCTCCAGGTCGCTCTTCGCGAGTTCCTCGATGTTCACGTCCTTGAAGGTCAGCACCCGGACCTTGCGGACGAACCGGGCCGGCCGGTACATGTCCCAGACCCACGCATCCGCCATCGACACCTCGAAGAAGACCTCGCCCTGCACCGAGTGCACCTGCAGCTCGTAGTCATTGGTGAGGTAGAACCGTCGCTCGGTCTCGATCACGTACTTGAACAGGCCGACGACGTCCCGGTACTCCCGGTAGAGCTTGAGCTCCATCTCGGTCTCGTACTTCTCGAGATCTTCGGCACTCATCCAGGCGTCCCCTCAACTTGTCACGTCCACCCATTGTGGACCACCGCACTCACCCTCAGAGCCGTACCGGGGCGACCGGCGGCCCCTCGGTCAACAGCCGCTCCAGAAAGTCCACCAGTCCGACCGGATAGACCGTCTCGGAGGTGGACCTCAATTCCTCGACCGTCCACCAGCGCGCCGCGAGCAACTGGGCGTGTTCGTCCTCGCCCATGCCCGAGTGGTCCAGCACCGTCAGTGTGGTCCGGGCCAGGTGGAACCACTGTTCCTGCTCGAAGCGCTGTCCCCGATAGGAGAACGAAGCATTGCCGTACGCGACCACCGGTCCCAGCTCCACGCCGCGCAACCCGGTCTCCTCCACCAGCTCCCGCTCGGCGGCGTCCCTGACGTTCTCCCCCGGCTCCAGCCCACCGCCGGGGGTGAACCACCAGGTGACGCCGGGCGTCGCCGGGTCCGAGCCGTGGAAGAGCAGCAGTCGGTCCCGCCCGTCGAGCAGCAGGATCCGTGAGGCCCTGCGCCGCTGCGCCGCCATGACGAGCCTCCACACTCTCTCCGTCCGCCCCGGTCGTTCCCCCGATCCTGCCACCCGGCGCGGTCGTCCGGGGCGAGGTTCGGCAGAGCGGTCCCGGCCCGGACGGTATCGGCCGGGGTCAGGCGGAACGGCGACGGCGGCGCGCCAGGCCCGCCACACCGCCCACCACCGAGGTCACGACGATCGTCGCCGCGCCTGCAACGCTCGCCCAGAACGCCGGCTCCAGCGGTCCCGGGCCCGCCGGCCGGTGCCCGTCGATCGCCTCGAACGCCGAGGTGCCGCTCAGCACCGCCGCCCTGCCGAACGGCAGCACGGTGGCCTCCACCCTGGCCTGCACCTCGGTGGCCGGGACGGTCCCGCCGTCGGTCTCCAGGTGGACCCGGGAGTCGAGCGAGCCGAGCCGGTTGTCGCCGAGCAGGAAGAGACGGCCTGGCGGCACCTCCACACTGAAGGTGGCGCCCTGGGCACCCGCCCCGGCGAGGTAGGGCTCGTCCACCGGCTTGCCGTTCACCGTCAGCCTCCGGTCGCCGTCGCCGACCGCGACGGTGTCCCCTCCGACCGCGACGACCCGCTTGACCATGAGCTCGCCGCCCCAGGCCTGGTCACGGAAGACGACCACGTCGCCCCGCCCGACGTCCGAGCCGTCGGACTTCCTGGCCAGCACGGTGTCCTGGGCCTGGAGGGTGGGCGCCATCGAGGCGGTCGGAATGCTGTACGGCCGGTAGCTCACGGCGATCACCGCGAAGCCGCCGATCAGCAGGACCAGTCCGAGACCGAGAAGCACACCCTGCACCACGGCCGCGAGTCCGCGCCGACGACGGGCGGCGGTCGGTGGATTGTCGGTCGCACGTTCCACGACACTGCTCATCGATACCGTCCAAACCCTGACCGACCCGGAAACGCCCACAGCGCCGCGCCGGGACCACGCGCGGAAAACCCGGCGGGCCGTGGCACGTCCGAGCAGATTACTCGTCGGTACCACGGCCCGCGCAAGACCCGGGCGCCCCCGGTCGTCGTCAGGACCGGTCGTCGCGGTCCGGCCCGTTCCACCGCCGGCGGACCAGCGGGAGCAGTGCGACGGCGCCCACGGCACCGGCCGCGGCCGGAACCGCGGGCAGGGCCGCCGCCGCCAGCCCCTTCTGGTCGAAGGTGTCCGGCACCGGCAGCGTCGACCAGCGGTTGATCGGCCAGGCCACCACGAAGGCACGCCCGATCACATCGTCCACCGGGACGGCGCCGCCACCCGGCTGGTCCATGTGGAAACGCGAGTCGAGCGAGTCCGCGCGGTGGTCGCCCATCACCCAGATCCGACCGTCCGGAATCTTCACCGGCCCGAAGGGCTTGGTCCCGCAGGGGGTGTTGCCGGGGTAGACGTAGGGCTCGTCGAGCGCGATCCCGTTGACCTTCACCGGGCCCTCGCCCTCGCACTCGACGGTGTCCCCACCGACCGCGATGACGCGCTTGATGAGGTCCTTCTCGTTGTCGGACGGCATCAGGCCGACGAAGCTCAGCACATTCTGGACGCCCCGGACGAAGGAGTTGCTGCTCTCGTTGGTGGGCTCGTCCGCCAGCCAGCCGCCCGGGTCGTGGAACACCACGACCTCGCCGCGCTCCGGCTCGGCGCCGAACCACGGGGTGAGCTTGTCCACCAGGACCCGGTCACCGACCTGGAGCGTGTTCTGCATCGACTCCGACGGAATGGAGAACGCCTGGACGAAGAACGTCTTGATCACGAGCGCCAGCACGAGGGCGATGCCGATGAGGATCGGCAGCTCCTTCCAGAACGACCGGGGCTTGCGCTCCTTCCGCTCCGGCTGCTCCTCGGTGCCGCCCGCCGGCTCCGCGTTGTCCGGGGTGGGCTTCGGGGCGTCGTTCGTGCCGTCGCCGTGTTCGTCCGCGGACTGGGCAGCGGCCTCTTCGGCCGAGGCCGAAGGCGCCGCGGCCTCCACGGTCCGGGCCACCCGGCCGCCGGAGCCCTCGGGCTCTCCCGCGTCCGAGCGGGCGCCGATCACCAAATCCCCCACAACGTCTCCTCCCTGCTGTGCGGACGCCTGCGCGTCCGCGCTCACAGTGCCGCACAGCGGGCACCACGTTCCACGATCGGCCGCGCCCGCCGGAACCGCCCCCTGCGGAGGTAGTCCGACACCGGCACAGCCCTCGGGCGCGGCTCGTCACAACGGCCGCACCCAGCACCTCTCTATCACTCCCGGACATCCGGCTCGCGGTCCCACGCGCGCGTTCCGACCGTCCACCGGCCCCGCCGGGCCTACCGCCTGGGTCGTCCCACCCGGCGGCCGACGAGCGGAAGGAGGCCCAACACACCCATAACGAGCGGAGGTTCCTCAGGAATCGGGTCAACACCCACCGCGTTCCGCGCAGTTCCGGGGTCCATCGGACTCCGCGCCACCGAGGAGAGTGAAACCGGCACATCAAGTTGATGAACCCGGCCGACCGGCCAGGCGATCATGAACGCCCGCCCCAGCACCCCGCTCACCGGAATCGTGCCCTGACCCGGATTGCCCATGTGGAAACGGGAGTCGGCGGAGACGTCCCGATGGTCGCCCATCACCCAGAGCCGCCCCTGCGGCACCTTCACCTTGAACGGCTGCCGCGACGGCGGGTTGCCCGACGCGAGGTAGGGCTCGTCCAGGGGCTTGCCGTTGAGGAGGAGCCTGCCCTGCTCGTCGCAGCACTCGACCGTGTCGCCGCCGACCCCGATCACCCGCTTGATGAGGTCCTGCTCGCTGTCGGAGGGCAGCAGTCCGACGAAGGTCAGCGCCTGCTTGGCCCCGCCCAGGAGCACACCGTCCGTCGACGCCCCGTGCCGGCTCTCCAGCCAGCCGCCCGGGTCCTTGAACACCACGACTTCGCCGCGCTCCGGCTCGGCACCGAACCAGGGAGTGAATTTGTCGACCAGGACCCGGTCCCCGATCAGGATCGTCTGCTCCATCGATCCCGAGGGGATCACGAAGACCTGCACCAGAAAGGTCTTCATCACCAGCGCGACGATCAGCGCGACCACGGTGATCAACGGAATCTCCCGCAGATGGGAGCGCCTGCGGCGACGGGCCGCCCTGCGGGCGGTGCGGCGACGCTCGGCACGGCCGCGCACCACCGGGGCATCGGCCGCCCCGGCAGCCCCGGCAGCCCCGGCAGGATCCACCGGTCCGACGGCTCCCCCGGACCCGGCCTCCGTCCCGGGGTCGGCTTCCGTCCCGGAACCGCTCGCCGTCCCGGAGCCGGTACCGGCACTGGCACCGGCACCGGCAGAGGGCTCGGAGCCGGCGCCCGGGCGGTCGGCGAGCCGCCCTCTACCCCTGCTCCCCATGGCCGCCCGTCCCTTCTGCAGCGGCGTAGGCGTCCGGCCGGTCCAGGCCGGCCCAGTGTCCGACCGGGTAGACCACCCAGGCGGCCCGCCCGATCACCTTGGACTCCGGGACGAAACCGCCCCCCGGTTCGCCGAGGTGGTCGCGGGAGTCGCGGGAGGCGCCGCGGTGGTCGCCCATCACCCAGAGCTTGCCGGGCGGCACCACCACGTCGAAAGCGACATTGGACGGCTCGTCCCCCGGGAAGAGGTGGCCGGACTCGTCGACCGGCACACCGTTGACGGTGATCGGGTGGCCCGGCCCGGTGCTGGTGACGCGGTCACCGCCGATGCCGACGACCCGCTTCACGTAGACGGAGTCACCGGCCGGGACCAGCCCGATCTCCCGGCCGAAGGAGCGCAGCGAGGTCCCGAGGCCGGCGGGTTCGAGGGGCTTGCGCAGAAAGGAGCCGGTGCCGTCGAAGACGACCACGTCGCCGCGGCGCGGGTGGCCGCCGAACGCGTAGGACAGCTTGTTCACGACCAGGCGGTCACCCGGGCGCAGGGTGTTCTCCATCGATCCGGAGGGCACCGAGAACGGGCGCGCCACGAAGGCGTTCACCAGCAGCAGTACGAACAGGCAGGTACCGGTGAGCAGCAACAGCTCGCGGGAGCGGGAGCGCCCACCCTCCACCGGGGCGTCGTCCGAGGTGTCCGGACCGCCCGTGCCGTCCGAGCTGTCCGGCGGAGCTGCGGCGCCCGGGCCGCCTCGCGTCCCCCGGTCGACCGTCTCCCCCGCATCGGGCACCACCACGGCGGCGGGCGCCGTCCCCGCATCCGGCGCGGAAACGACCGCGGACCGCGTCGGCGAGTCCGCACCGGTGGGTGCGGGACAGCCGTCGCGGTCCGCGGGTGGTTCGTGCGTGCTCATCGGGGGCTGAGCCTACCGTGCGGCAGTCCGGCCCCCCAGAGCGATCCCGATCCCCCGGCAGTGCCGGGGGCCGGTGGATCAGCGGTCGCGCTTCTCCTTGATCTTCGCGGCCTTGCCGCGGAGGTCACGCAGGTAGTACAGCTTGGCGCGGCGAACCGCACCGCGGGTCACGACCTCGATCTTCTCGACGATCGGGGTGTGCACCGGGAAGGTGCGCTCGACACCGACGTTGAAGCTGACCTTGCGAACGGTGAAGGTCTCACCGATGCCGGCGCCGTGACGGCGGATGACGACGCCCTGGAAGACCTGGACACGGGAGCGGTTGCCCTCGATGACCCGGACGTGAACCTTCAGGGTGTCACCGGCGCGGAAGGCCGGAATGTCGCTACGCAGCGAGGCCGCGTCGACAGCAGCGAGCTTGTTGCTCATGTTGCTCTCCATCGCAGGCGCCACGGGCCGCCCACGGAAGTCGTCACAAATGGGGTTCGCTGCGGGCCGCACCGGTTGCCGACGAGCCCCCCGTGGCGGGGGCGTCGGACCACGTGACCCCTACGGGAGGAGCCCAGCGACAGACAGCAGCGGCCTATTCTTCCACACCATCGGCCACGGACCGAAATCGGCCGAGGTGCTCGTCCCAGGCCAGGCCAAGCAGGCTGAGCGCTTCGCGGTCCTTCTTGTCGAAGTCCGCGTGCCGCCAGCGCGCCACCAGGTCCGCCCGGTTCGCCAGCGTGCGGGCGAAGGCCTGCTCACGGCGCCAGCGGGCGATCCGGCCGTGGTTTCCGCTCAGCAGGATGTCCGGCACGGTGCGGCCGCGCCACTCGGCGGGCTTGGTGTAGACGGGCCCCTCCAGCAGGTCGGCCATCGCGCCGGGCGCGAAGGAGTCGTCCCGGTGGGACTCGGCGTTGCCGAGCACGCCGGGCAGCAGCCGGGCGATCGCCTCGACCATGACCAGCACCGCAACCTCGCCGCCGGCCAGCACGTAGTCGCCGATCGATGCCTCGACCACCGGCATCCGGGTGGCCGCCTCCTCGATGACCCGCCGGTCGATCCCCTCGTAACGGGCCGGGGTGAACGCCAGCCAGGGCCGGCCGGCCAGCTCCTGCGCGAGTTCCTGGGTGAACGGCCGACCGCTGGGGGTCGGCACCACCAGGGTCGGCACCTCACCCTCCGGGCCCTGGCCGAGCACCGCGTCCAGGGCCTCACCCCAGGGCTCGGGCTTCATCACCATGCCGGGGCCGCCGCCGTACGGGCTGTCGTCGACGGTCCGGTGCACGTCGTGCGTCCAGCCCCGCAGGTCGTGGACGTGCACGTCGAGCTGGCCGCGGGCGCGGGCCTTGCCGACCAGCGAGATGTTCAGCGGCTCCAAGTACTCGGGGAAGATCGACACGACGTCGATCCGCATCCCGTCCCGCACGGACGGCTGCACGGACGAGCCCGCGGACGAGCCCGCGGAAGACCCCGCGGAAGACTCCCCGGACGACCCGAGGGACTCCGCCGCGTCCGCCGCGCCTTCCTCGGTGCTCACCGCGAATCCTCCGCGTCACCGGCGTCCGCAGCAACGTCGGCATCGGCATCGGTACCAACACCGTCGGCCACATCACCGGCCACATCACCGGCGGCGACCTCGGCCTGCCCCAGATCGATCAGCCCGACCGGCGGGTCGATCACCGCGCGCTGGTTCTCCAGGTCGATGGTCGGCACGATCCGCTTGACGAAGGGCACCAGCGCATCCGTCCCGTCCGCCTTCCGCACCGTGAGCAGGTCCTGGTACGGCAGGTGGACGACCTCGGTGAGTTCACCGACCGGGGTGCCGTCGAGCAGCACCACGTCCAGACCGATCAGCTGGTGGTCGTAGTACTCCTCCGGGTCGTCCGGGCTCTCCTCCGGGTCCACCTCGGCGATCAGGAGCGTGCCCCGCAGCTCCTCGGCGGCGTTGCGGTCCTTGACGCCGGCGAACCGCAACAGCAGCCGCCCGCTGTGGACCTTGCCGGACTCGACGGTCAGCGGACCCGCCGAGGCGGGGTCGGTGAACAGGACGGCACCGGGGCCGAGCCGGAGCTCGGGTTCGTCGGTGCGGACCTCGACGCTGACGTCCCCCTTGATGCCGTGGGCGCGGCCGATCTTGCCGACGACGAGCTGCACGGTGATCGTTCTCCTGGATGAGTGCTACGGAGTTGCGGAGTTGCGGGATTGCCGCCGGAACGGCGAAGGCCGGCCGGGACGACATGCGTCCCGGCCGGCCTCGAAACCCTGACGGCTGAACGAGCAGCCGGATCAGCGAATGTTGTCCACGTCGACCAGGTCGACCCGGACGTTGCGACCGCCGAGGGCGCCGACGACCGTGCGCAGAGCACGAGCCGTACGACCGCCCCGGCCGATCACCTTGCCGAGGTCATCGGGGTGCACCCGCACCTCGATGGTGTTGCCCCGACGCAGGTTGCGCGAGCGCACCTGCACCTCGTCGGGGTGCTCGACAATGCCCTTCACCAAGTGGTCGAGGGCATCCTCGATCACGATCAGACCTCGGCGTCGGCGTCGGCCTCGGCCTTGTCCGACTTCTTGGCCTTCGGGGTGATGGCGACACCGGTGGTGGCGTCCTCGAAGCCGGCGACGGCCTTCGCGAACAGGTGCGAGAAGTCCTCGACCTTCGGCTCGGCAACCAGCAGCGGCGCCGGGGCCGGCAGGCCCTTGAACTTCTGCCAGTCGCCGGTCAGCTTGAGGATGGCGAGCACCGGCTCGGTCGGCTGGGCGCCGACGGACAGCCAGTACTGGGCACGGTCGCTGTCGACCTCGATCTTCGAGGGGTTGTAGGTCGGCTGGTAGAGGCCGATCTCCTCGATCGCACGGCCGTCACGCTTGGTGCGGGCGTCGGCGACGATGATGCGGTAGTGCGGGGCGCGAATCTTGCCGAGACGCTTCAGCTTGATCTTGACTGCCACGGGAGTGGGTTCTCCTGGTGTTGACGTGGGTGAGCGGCCCCGCCCTCGCGTGGGGTTGCGTGGTGGGCCGTCCAAGGGACACGCCAGCCGTAGGAGAGAGGGGTCCTGCCCGGCTGCCGGGTACTCAGCGGTCCATTCTGCCACAAGGGCGCCCTACCCCCGAAAACAGGTCGACCGGGAGCCCCCGCTCCCGGTCAGCCCAACACGTGCGCCTTCGCGGCACACCTCCCTGGCGGATCACGGTGGACCGCCTCCGGACCACCGGCCGACTTTCGACCGATCGCCCCCGGACATCCGCAGACCCCCTGCGGATCCCCTACGGCCACCGTCCGTCGATGCGGCCGGACCACTGCCCGCACAGTCGCCGGCCGGCTCTCCTGCTTCCCCGGGCCCTGGGTCTCCCCGGATCCCGGAACTTCCCGCATCACGCGACCCGAATCACAGGACCCGAGCCGCACCACTCGCGTCGCGCGACCCGCGCTACGCGATCTTGAACGGCTGCTGGCACGCGCCGCAGACGATGGACGCCTGGGCGAGCACCGAGGGAACGACCCGGACGTTGCGCCCGCAGCCGCAGACCGCCTTCACCCGGACGCCGCCCCCGGAGGAGCCGTGCCGGGCCGCCGGGCCGCGGAAGGCGCGCGAGGCACCCTCGCCGGCCACCGCCTCCTGGTGCGCGCCGAGGGCGCGGTCCAGGCGTTCGATGGTGTCGGCGTACCGCTCGCGGGTCTCCTTGAGCATGGTCACCTGGGAGAAGCCGCTACTGGCGTGCGGTTCGACCGGGTGCGCCAGGCCCAGCTCGGAGGCCAGGAGCAGGAAGCGCCGGTTGTGGTAGCGGCCGGCGCGCGAGGTGTCCCGGATGTCCCGGGCCGCGGCCAGACCGTGGGCAGCCTCGTGGAGCAGCCGCTCGAAACCGAGCCGGGTGCCACAGGCCGAGGAGGACTCACCGATCAGCGCCTCGGGCGAGGCGAGGTCGGGGAGGTCCTGGTGGTAGGCCTGGATGTCACTCCAGGCGGCGGCCAGTTCGGCCGCGAGAACGAGGGGCTGTGTCGTGCTCACGCTAGACCAACGATGGAGTAGGAGCCGATGTTCCGCGTGTTCCCGTTCCCCGGGATTTCCCAGGAAACTCTCAGGAATGCGCGACCTCGCGCGAAATGCGCGTTCCGGATCTGACGCAAGACCAACCCCCTACAGGTTCGGGCCCCGTCGAGCTCGACGGGCGCCTCGTCAATTCCGCCCGGAGACGGGCTGTCGCCCCCAGGACGTACGGCCCGCGGTCCTGTCGAGTTGACAGGGCCACGGGCCGTACACCGTACCGCTATTCCGTTAATACCGGCAGTTGACCGACCAGTAGGGATGTCGACAGGTGAGACGTCCGTTGAACAACACCGCTCATCGGACGTTCGAATTACCTGTCGGCCAGGCCGAGAACCGTCAGAACGCGTCGCCCGGCGCCCTTTTACGGCGACATCCCGCGCGCACGGGAAGCCGCTGCGGTGGATGCCGCGGAAGCCGCCGCGGAAGCCATCACCGAAGCCACCGAAGCCACCGAAGCCACCGAACGGTCAGTAGGCGCGCGCGACGATCGCGATGTTGCCGTCCTGGTCGTCCGTCAGCGGCACCGAGCCGTCGGCGGCCACGATGCAGCGGACCGAGACGCCCTGCTCGGCCAGCTTGGCCTCGCCCTCCGGACCCAGCTCGGCCCAGGAGATCCGGCCCCAGCCGGTGGCGGCGGCCTCGACGGCCTCGTCGAGGTTGGCCACGTCCACCGTGCGGGTCTCGCGGCGCTCGCGCGACTGACGCAGCAGCAGGGCCTGGTCCTCCTCCAGGATGCCCGGGAGGGTCGCCACCAGCGAGTCGATCGAGACCGGCTCCTTGCCGCCCGGAATCCGGCGGGCCAGCATGGCCGTGCCGTTCTCCAGGTCGCGCGGGCCGACCTCGATCCGCAGCGGAACACCCTTGAGCTCCCAGTCGACCGCGCGGCGGCCGAACGGGGTGTCGGTGCGGTCGTCGACGACCACGCGGATGCCGGCGGCCTCCAGCGCCGCACCGATCTCACGGACCTTGGCGATCACCGCGTCGTCGCCCTTGATGGCGAGCACGACGGCCTGGACGGCGGCGAGCCGCGGCGGGACGCGCAGACCGTTGTCGTCGCCGTGGGACATGATCAGGCCGCCGACCATACGGGTCGAGACGCCCCAGGAGGTCTGCCAGACGTACTCGCGCTCGGCACCCTGCAGCTGGTAGGTGGTGTTGAACGCCTTGGCGAAGTTCTGGCCCAGCTCGTGGCTGGTGCCCATCTGCAGCGCCTTGCCGTCGCCCATCATGCCCTCGAGGGTGAGGGTGTTGATGGCGCCGGCGAAGCGCTCCTTGGCGGTCTTGCGGCCGAGCACGACGTCGATGCCGAGCACGTTGGTCATGAAGTCGCCGTAGACCTGGGTGTGGATCATCGAGGCGTACTCACGCGCGTCCTCGTAGGTGGCGTGGGCCGTGTGGCCCTCCTGCCAGAGGAACTCGGTGGTGCGCAGGAAGACCCGCGGACGCAGCTCCCAACGGACCACGTTGGCCCACTGGTTGATCAGCAGCGGCAGGTCGCGGTGGCTCTGGACCCACTTCGAGAAGTACTCGTTGATGATGGTCTCGGAGGTCGGCCGGACGACGACCGGCTCGTCGAGCTGCTTGCCGCCGCCGTGCGTGACCACCGCGAGCTCGGGGGCGAAGCCCTCGACGTGCTCGGCCTCCTTGGTCAGGTAGGACTGCGGGATGAACATCGGGAAGTAGGCGTTCTGGGCACCGGCCTTCTTGATCCGGGCGTCCATCTCCTGCTGCATCCGCTCCCACAGGCCGTAGCCGTACGGTCGGATGACCATGGTGCCGCGCACCGGACCGTTGTCGGCCAGCTCGGCCTTGTTGATGAGGTCCTGGTACCAGCGCGGGAAGTCTTCCGCCTGGGGGGTGAGAACGGGTGCCTTAGCCATGGGCGAATCGTACGGGGAGCGGGCCCCCGACTTCGAATCCGTTCCGGGCCGACGCCCGGGTCCCGTCCTCGGCGCCCCGCACCGGGGCGCACGCCCCCGACACGCGCGCACCACCCCGCACTCCTCTGGACGCCGCGCCCGAGCCGCTGTTCGCTGGAGTGGGGCGGGACGTCGAGGGGGGTTCGGAGCAGCACGTCGAGGACCGGATGGGAGGCCGCGATGGCTTCGGCTGGGGTGATCGGCACGACCGCAGGACCCGTCGGCACCGGGCAGGACAACGCCCGGGCCCGGGACTGGGCGGAGATCCAGGAACGGATGCTGGTACCGCTCTACGAGGCCGTCCACGACCGCCTGGAGGTGGGTCCGGCGACCAGCGTGCTCGGCCTGGGCTGCCGCTCCGGTCTCGCCCTGCTGCTGGCTGCCGGACGGGGCGCCCAGGTGGCCGGGCTGGAGCAGGACGGCGAGCTGCGCGCGCTGGCCGGCGGACGCGGTCTGCGGGTCGGCGCGGGCCGCCTTCCGACCGCGGATGTCGCCCGCTCGGCCTATTCGCTGGTCACCGTTTTCGAGCAGCCGCCACCGGCGGGCGAACCGCGCCGGACGGTCGCGGCGGCGGCCCGGCTGGTGCTGCCCGGCGGGCACGTGGTGCTGGCCGCCTGGGGGCCCAGGGAGCGCTGCGGGAGCGCGGCCGTCCTGGACGTCGCCCGGCGGATGGCCCGGCGCAGCGCGCGCGACCCCTTCGAGCTGAGCCCGCCGGGGGCGCTGGAGGACCTGCTCGTCGGAACCGGCCTGCGCCCGGCCGGCGGCGGACGGGTCGGCTGCCCGTTCGCCTACCCGGACCTGGACAGTGCCGTGCGCGGGCTGCTCTCCACCGGGCTGTACGACGCGGCGGCGGAGTTCTCCGGGGCGTCGCTGGTCACGAAGGAGCTGGAGGAGGCGCTGCAGCCGTATCTGCGGCCGGACGGGACGGTGCGGATGGCGAACGTCTTCCGCTACCTGATCGCCGAACGCCCCCGCTGACGGCGGGGCGCGCGTCACCCTGACGCACGCCCGTCCGCCCGGGCCGGGGAGGGCGACGGGGACGGGGACAGGGACGGGGAGAAAGACGGGCACGGGGACCGTCGGCTCAGGCCTGGTCGAGCGTCTTCCGGGGCACCCCCGCCGCCCGGTAGGCCGCCTCCTCGTCCAGCGTCTCGGCCTCCAGCAGCGCCGCCGCCAGTGTGTCCAGCCGGGCCCGCTGCTCGGTCAGCAGCCGCACCGCTTCGTCGTAGCACTCGGCCACGATCCGCCGGGCCTCCTCGTCCACCGCGTCCAGCGTGGTCGGCGCGGCGGAGAGCCCGTACGCCCCCTGCGGGTCGGACGGCACGGCGGTGAGCCGCCCGACCCGCTCGCTCATGCCCCACCGGCCGGCCATGCCGCGGGCGATGTTGGTGACCTGCTCCAGGTCGCTCTTCGCCCCGGTGGTGATGACCCCGTAGACCACCTGCTCGGCCGCCATCCCGCCGAGCGCGCCGATGATCCGGCCGCGCAGGTAGGGCTCGGTGTAGGAGTACCGGTCGGTCTCCGGCGTGGACAGGGTGACCCCGAGGGCGCGGCCGCGCGGCACGATGGTGATCTTGCGGACCGGGTCGGCGCCCGGCTGGAGCATGCCGAGCAGGGCGTGGCCGCTCTCGTGGTACGCCGTCCGCTCGCGTTCGGCCTGCGGCATCACCAGTGGCCGGACGGCGCCCAGCTGGACCTTCTCCAGCGCGTCCGAGAGGTCGCGCTCGTTCACCGCGTCCTGGCGGCGCTTGACCGCCAGCAGCGCCGCCTCGTTGACGAGGTTGGCCAGTTCGGCGCCGGTCATGCCGGGGGTCACCTTGGCCAGCTGGTCGAGGTCGGCGCCCCCGGCCAGCGGGACGTGCCGGGAGTGGATCCGCAGGATGGCCGCGCGGCCGTCGCGGTCCGGCGGGCTGACGGTGATCCGCCGGTCGAAGCGGCCGGGGCGCAGCAGCGCCGGGTCGAGCACGTCCGCCCGGTTGGTCGCGGCGATGACGATGACGCCCTCGGAGCCGCTGAAACCGTCCATCTCGGTGAGGATCTGGTTGAGCGTCTGCTCGCGCTCGTCGTGGCCGCCCATCCCGCCGCCGCTGCCGCGCTGCCGGCCGATGGTGTCGATCTCGTCGATGAAGATGATCGCCGGGGCGACCTTGCGGGCCTCGGCGAAGAGTTCGCGCACCCGGCCGGCGCCGACGCCGACGATCATCTCGATGAACTCGGAGGCGGAGGCCGAGAAGAACGGCACGTCCGCCTCGCCCGCGACGGCCCGGGCCAGCAGCGTCTTGCCGGTGCCGGGCGGGCCGCTGAGCAGGACGCCGCGCGGCATCTTGGCGCCGAGCCGGCGGTACTGCTGCGGGTTCTTCAGGAAGTCGACCACCTCGCTGAGCTCGGCCTCGACCTCGTCGATGCAGGCCACGTCGGCGAAGGTGGTGCGCCGGCCGGCCTCGGCGGTGACCGGCTTGGGCGGGGCCTTGCGGCCGAGCGGGCCGCCGCCGAGGCCGCCGGCCATCCGGCGGGCGAGCAGCACCCAGACCAGGATCAGCAGCAGCATCGGGGCCAGCGAGATCAGCAGGTTGGCGAGGAAGCTGCGCTGCTGGACGACCGGCTCGGCGGTGACCTCGACGCCCTGCTGCTGGAGGGTGGTCCAGAGGTTGTCCCCGGCGAAGACCGGCCGCTGGGTGTCGAACTCGGTGTACGTCCCCTTGTCGCCGTCCGGCTTCGGCTCGGCGTTCTTGAGGGTGCCCTCGATCGAGTCGCCCTTGGAGTAGATCTTGGTGATGTTGCCCTTGTTCAGCTGGTTGTTGAACTCGGTGTAGGAGATCGTGGTGGCGCCGTCCGGGCCGAAGAAGGACAGCAGCAGGTCGCTGATCAGGAACACCACGAGCGCGGTCAGGACGAGGCCGGTCCAGCCGCCGGGCATCCTGCGGCGCGCGGGCGGCGGGGGCGGGGCCCCTTCCGAACGCCATGGCTGGTCGGGGGTCTGGCGCGGCGGCACGGGATCGGTCACCCGTCGGACAGTACGGACATCCGCCCAGCGTCCCCGGCCGACCCGCCGTCAGCCCCGCTCGTCCGCCGCGGCCGACCCCGGCCACTCCTCCGAGGTCAGCGCGAACCGCTCGTGGTCCCGCCAGGCCCCCTGGAGGAACAGCATCCGCGGCGTGAACCCCTCGTGCCGGAAGCCCAGCCGCTTGGCGAGCGCGATCGACCGCCCGTTGTCCGGCTGGACGTTGATCTCCAGCCGGTGCAGCCCCAGCCCGCCCTCCGGGTGCCCGGCGAAGCAGGTGTCCAGCACCAGCCGCAGGCCCTCGGTCATCCGTCCGGTGCCGGCGAACGGCAGGAACGAGTCGTAGCCCAGCGAGCCGTTGCAGAAGCGGCCCATCACGATGTTGGCCACATTGACCTTGCCGACCAGTCCCCCGGTCTCCAGGTCGACGATCAGGAAGGTGCGCAGGCCCGGCCCTTGCCGCTCCAGGATGTCGGGCAGCGCGTCCGGCTCGACCGGGTTCCACCGGCCGATGTGTTCGGCGGACCGCCGGACCGCCTCGGCGTACGCCACCTCGTCCCCGGCCCGCGGGGCCCTGATCGTTACTCGCATCGGACCATCATCTCGGATGACCATCGGGCATGCGAACGGCCCACCGCCCCGGGGAGGCCGGGGCGGCGGGCCGTTCGTCCCGGGACCCGCGGGCGGCGGGGCCGGGGCAGGACCGGGGCAGGACTACAGCAGGTCCTTGAACTCCTTGGGCAGCTCGAAGTCGGCCGGGCCCTTGCCCGCGCCGAGGCCGAACGCGCCGCCCTGGGCGGGCGCCTGGTCGGCACCGGGGCCGAGCGCGCGGCGCTCGGCGGCCGCGGCCTCCTCCTGCGCCCGCTTCAACGGGTTGCCGCTCTTGCGCTTGCCCTTGGCGGCCGGGGCCTTCTTGGTGCTCTTCTTGCCGCCGCCACCCATGCCCGGGATGCCCGGCATACCGGGCATGCCCTTGCCGGACGCCATCGCCGACATCATCTTGCGGGCCTCGAAGAACCGCTCGACCAGGTTCTTCACCTCGCCGACCTGGACGCCCGAACCCTTGGCGATGCGGGCCCGGCGCGAGCCGTTGATCAGCTCCGGCTCGGCCCGCTCGGTCGGGGTCATCGACCTGATGATGGCGCCGACGCGGTTGACGTCCTTGTCGTCGATGTTGTTGATCTGGTCGCGGATCTGGCCCATCCCGGGCAGCATGCCCAGCAGCTTGGAGATCGAGCCCATCTTCTGGACCTGCTCCAGCTGCGACAGGAAGTCGTCCAGCGTGAAGGCCTTCGGGCCGCCGCGCAGCTTGGCCGCGATCTTCTCGGCCTCGGCCTGCGAGAAGGTCTGCTCGGCCTTCTCGATCAGCGAGAGGACGTCACCCATGCCCAGGATGCGCGAGGCCATCCGGTCCGGGTGGAAGGCGTCGAAGTCGTCGACCTTCTCGCCGTTGGAGGCGAACATGATCTGGCGGCCGGTGACGTGCGCGACCGAGAGCGCGGCGCCGCCGCGGGCGTCGCCGTCGAGCTTGGAGAGCACCACGCCGGTGAAGTCGACACCGTCGAGGAAGGCCTGCGCGGTGGTGACCGCGTCCTGGCCGATCATGGCGTCGACGACGAACAGGACCTCGTCCGGGTTCACCGCGGCCCGGATGTCGGCGGCCTGCTGCATCAGCTCGGCGTCGATGCCGAGGCGGCCGGCGGTGTCGACGATGACGACGTCGTACTGCTTCTGCTTGGCGTACTCGATCGAGTCCCGGGCCACCTGGACCGGGTCGCCGACGCCGTTGCCCGGCTGCGGCCCGTAGAAGGCGACGTCGGCGCGGTCGGCGACGACCTGCAGCTGGTTGACGGCGTTGGGGCGCTGGAGGTCGCAGGCGACCAGCAGCGGGGTGTGCTTCTGCTTCTTGAGCCAGTGGCCGAGCTTGCCCGCGAGGGTGGTCTTACCGGCACCCTGGAGGCCCGCGAGCATGATCACCGTCGGGCCGCTCTTGGCGAACCGCACCCGGCGGGTCTCGCCGCCGAGAATGGCGACGAGCTCCTCGTTGACGATCTTGATGATCTGCTGCGCCGGGTTGAGCGCACCGGAGACCTCGGAGCCGAGCGCGCGCTCCTTCACCCGCTTGATGAAGGCCCGGACGACCGGCAGCGCGACATCCGCCTCCAGCAGCGCGATGCGGATCTCGCGGGCGGTGGCGTCGATGTCCGCCTCGCTCAGGCGGCCCTTGCCCCGGAGGTTCTTGAACGTCGCTGCGAGGCGATCGGAAAGGGTGTCGAACACGTCGTCGCGGGTCCTCTACGGCATCGGTCTGAGTACGGTCGTCGCCCCCAAGGGTATCCGGCCGGTCCACGGACGGTCTCCACCCGGGTTCGGAGGAACTCCGGCAGCCCCCGGAGGAGCCGCTCAGCCCAGGGCCGCGCGCACCGCCGCCGCCACCTCCCCGGCCCTCCGGGCGGACAGCGGACGGCCCGCCGCGTCGGTCAGGTAGAAGGCGTCGACGGCGTCCGCGCCCAGGGTGGAGACGTGCGCCGTCCGCACCCGCACCCCCGCGCCGTCCAGCGCCCGGCCGATCCGGTGCAGCAGCCCGGGGGCGTCGTGGGCGCGCACCTCCAGCACCGTCGCGTTCGCCGAGGCGACCGGGGGCGCCACCGCGACCACCGGCGGCGGGGTCGGGATCCCCCGCCGGCGCGGCGCCGCCGCGTCCCGCTCGGCCAGCCGGCGCGCGACGTCCAGCGAGCCGTCCAGGGCCCGGCGCAGGTCGGCCCGCAGCCGCGCCGCCTCCGGCAGCTCACCGAACTCCGCCGCCACCGTCCAGGACAGCAGCAGCACCGGCCCCGCGCCGATCGGGTCCAGCTCCCGCAGCCCGGCCGAGCGGACCGCCAGCCGGTGCAGGGCCAGCACTCCGGCGACGGTGCCGAGCAGCCCCGGCCGGTCCGGGACGGCCAGCAGCAGCCGCACGCCCATCGGCTCGGTGCCCGCCGTGTCCGTCCCGGTCTGGGCCAGCAGGGAGAGCGCCGGTCCGCCGGTCCTCGCCGCCTCCACCGCGAGCCGCTCCTGCTCGGCGGTCGGCGCGGCGGCCGGCTCCGGGCCCGGGGCGGCGTCCCCGGCCAGCCGGGCGGCGGCCCGCGCGGCCAGGCCGTCCACCAGCGAGGCCCGCCAGCCGCTCCACGCGGCCGGGCCGGTGGCCAGCGCGTCCGCCTCGGTCAGTGCCCGCAGCAGCTCCAGCCGGGGCAGCGTGGTGACCACCTTGGTGACGGCCTCGACGGTGGCCGGGTCGTCCGGGTCGCGCCGGGTCGCGGTGTCCACCAGGGTCAGGTGGTGGCGGACCAGCACGGCGAGGGTCTCCACCGACTCCGGGTCGAAGCCCATCCGGGCGGCCACGTCGCGGACGATCACCTCGCCCGCCTCGCTGTGGTCGCCGGGCCAGCCCTTGCCGAGGTCGTGCAGCAGCGCGGCGACCAGCAGCAGGTCCGGCCGGGCCACCCGGCGGGTCATCGCGGCGGCCCGCACCGCGGTCTCCACCAGGTGCCGGTCCACCGTCCAGCGGTGCACCGCGTTGCGCTGCGGCCGGCAGCGGACCCGCTCCCAGTCCGGCAGCAGCCGGGTGATCAGCCCCTCCGCCTCCAGCGCCTCCCAGACCGGCAGACAGGCCTCGCCGGCGCCGAGCAGGGTGATCAGTTGCTCGCGCGCCTCGTCCGGCCAGGGCACCGGCAGCGGACGGCACTCGGCGGCCAGTCGGCGCACCGTCGCGTGGGAGACGGTGAGCCCGTTCTGCGCGGCCGCCGCGGCGGCGCGCAGCGGCAGCACCGGGTCCGCGGCCGGACGGGCGCCCTGGGCGAGCACCGCCTCGCCGTCCTGCTCGACGACGCCCTCGGCGAGCGGCCGGCGCTCCACCGCACCCCGGGCCACCGCGCCCGCGCCGCGCCGGGCCGCACCGGAGGCGCCGCCGAACGGACCGGCGAACGGGAACCCGAGCCGGTGCGGACGCCGGCCCCGGCCCGAGCGGGCGGCCAGCACCCGGTCCACCGCCCGCCAGGTGACGTCCGCGGCGTAGGCGACGGTCCTGGCCGCCTCGTAGACCTGCCGCAGCAGGGTGTCCGCGTCCAGCACGCCGAGCCGCTCGGCGACCTGGTCCTGGTCCTGCAGGGCGAGCCGTTCGGTGGCCCGGCCGGTGACCAGGTGGAGCGCGTCGCGGACGTCGGCCAGCCGCAGTGCGGCCGCGTCCAGGCCCTCCCGGGGCGCGTCGGCCAGCCAGCTCGCGGCGATCGCGTCCAGCGCGACCATGTCCCGCAGACCGCCCCTGGCCTCCTTGAGGTCGGGCTCCAGCAGGAAGGACAGTTCGCCGTGCCGCTCGGCCCGCTCCCGGCCCAGCTCGCGCAGCTCCGGCAGCCGCCGCACCGCGCCCGCCCGCCAGTCGGAGAGCACGGTGGAGCGCAGCGCGGCGGTGAGCGCCGGGTCGCCCGCCACGTGCCGGGCGTCCAGCAGGCCGAGCTGTGCCTTGAGGTCGGCCGCCGCCACCGACCGGGCCTCGGCCGGGGTGCGGACGGCGTGGTCCAGGGCGGCGCCGGAGTCCCAGACCGGGTACCAGAGCCGCTCGGGCAGGGCGGGGTCCAGCCGGCCCTCGTGCAGCAGCAGCACGTCGAGGTCGCTGCGCGGGGAGAGCTCGCCGCGCCCGTAGCCGCCGACCGCGACCACGGCGGCCCCGGCGGGGGCGCCGGCCGAGGCGAACAGGGCGGCCAGCCAGTCGTCGGTGCGCGCGGACAGTTCGGCGCGGCGGGCCCGGCCGCCGGGGCCGGGGGCGGTGACCAGCCGGGCCCGGGCGGCGGCGGGGTCGGCCGGTCCGGCCGGGCCCGGGTGGGAGTCGTCGGTGTGGGAAGCCATGTGAAGTCCCCGTCCGTGGTCGTGCGGGTCGGTCGAGCGGGCGCCGGAACGCCGTCGGCGGACCTGCGACCGTGGGGGGTCGCAGGCCCGCGGGGAGGGTCTGCCGGGGTGGGCCGCCGGCCGGGAGCCGGGAGGCCGGCGCTCCGGTGCCTACAGGGCGTCGGGGCCGCGTTCGCCGGTCCGGACCCGGACGGCGGTCTCCACCGGGACGGTCCACACCTTTCCGTCGCCGATCTTCCCGGTCCTGGCCGCCTCGACCAGGACGTCGATCAACTGCTCGGCGTCCTCGTCCTCGACCAGGACCTCGACTCTGACCTTGGGCACCAGGTCCACGGTGTACTCCGCGCCCCGGTAGACCTCGGTGTGGCCGCGCTGGCGGCCGTAGCCGCTCGCCTCGGAGACGGTCAGGCCGTGCACGCCGAAGGACTGCAGGGCGGCCTTCACCTCGTCCAGGCGGTGGGGCTTGATGACGGCGGTGACGAGCTTCATCGGGCGTCCACCTCGGTCTTCTCGGTGCTCTTCGCCACGGCGGTGGCGGTGGCGGTGGCGGGTGCGGCGGCGGCGGCAGGTGCGGCGGTCTCGGTTCCGGCGGTCGCCGGGGCGGCCGAGGAGCGGGCAAGGCCCGAGCCGATGGCGCTGAAGTCGTACGCGGACTCGGCGTGCTCGGCCTGGTCGATACCGGCCACCTCGACCTCCTCGGGGACCCGGAACCCGATCGTCGTGTCGATCGCCTTGGCCAGCAGCCAGGAGAGCACGAAGGAGTAGGCGGCGACGACCGCCACGCCCATCGCCTGCTTGCCCAGCTGCTCGAACCCGCCGCCGTAGAAGAGCCCCTTGGCGGTCTGGCCGACCGTCCCGGTGGCGAACAGGCCCACCAGCAGCGAGCCGATCGCCCCGCCGACCGCGTGCACGCCCACCACGTCGAGCGAGTCGTCGAAGCCGAAGCGGTACTTGAGGCTGATCGCGGCCGCGCAGACGGCGCCGGAGACCAGGCCGATCGCCACCGCGCCGAGCGGGGAGACCGAGCCGCAGGCCGGGGTGACGGCCACCAGGCCGGCCACCGCGCCGGAGGCGGCGCCCAGGGTGGTGAAGGCGCCGTGCCGCAGCTTCTCGTAGACCAGCCAGCCGATCAGCGCGGCACCGGTGGCGACCTGGGTGTTGATCAGGGCCATCGCCGCGACGCCGTTGGCGGCCAGCGCCGAGCCCGCGTTGAAGCCGAACCAGCCGAACCACAGCAGCCCGGAGCCGAGCATCACCAGCGGCAGCGAGTGCGGGCGCATCGGGTCCTTGCGGAAGCCGATCCGTCGGCCGAGCACCAGGCACAGCGCCAGGCCCGCGACACCGGCGTTGATGTGGACGGCCGTGCCGCCGGCGAAGTCGATCACGCCGTTGCGGTCGCCGAGCCAGCCGCCGTCGCCGCCGTCGAAGAAGAACACCCAGTGCGCGACCGGGAAGTAGACCACAGTGACCCAGAGCGCCACGAACAGGCCCCAGGCCGTGAACTTCGCGCGGTCCGCGACCGCCCCGCTGATGAGTGCGGGGGTGATGATGGCGAACATCAGCTGGAAGGCGGAGAAGGCCGTCACCGGGATCGTCCCGGCGAGGTCGTTGAGGCCGATGCCCTGCATCCCCAGGAAGTCCAGGTTTCCGATCAGACCGGCGCCCGCGTCGGGCCCGAAACTGAGCGAGTAGCCGTAGAGGACCCACAGCACGCTGACGATGCCCAGCGAGAGGAAGCTCATCGCCAGCATGTTCAACGTGCTCTTGGCCCGGACCATCCCGCCGTAGAAGAAGGCCAGCCCCGGGGTCATCACCATGACCAGGGCCGCACTGACGAGTACGAAGGCGGTGTCACCCGCGCTGAAGCCGTCCGGCATCGGCGTACCTCCTGACTGGAAGCCGATCCGCACCCGGGTTCCTGTCCCGTGCACCGGGGCGTCGGCGATGAGGAGGAGCGTGCCGAAGGCCGGTTTCGGCCGATGCCGCCGGTTGTTTCACCGCCGTGACGAGGGCGACCGCGGGGTTACACCCGCGTGAACCCCGGCCGTGTCGCGGGGCCGGAGGGGTTACCGTACGGCCGCCCCGCACGCGGTGTGCCCGGGACGGCACGGAACGGGACGGCAGGGGGCGGCAGGGGGCGGGACGGCAGGGAATGGCACCGAACGACACCGACCGTGCCGTCGGCGGACGGCACGGTCGGCGGGTCGGGGCCGGATCGGGGCCGGATCGGGGCCGGATCGGGGCCGGGTCGGGGCCCGAGGTCGGTGGCGGCTCAGACCACCGAGACGTACTCCGGGATGTCCTGCACCACCCGCTCCTTGAGCCGGCTGACCGCGTCCACGCCCCGGTAGCGGGACGAGGCGGCCTCGGTGGTCTTGCGCACCCGGGAGTTGAGCCGCTCGGAGCGGACCTTGGTGGCGATGTCCACCGCCTGCTCGGCGAAGACCGCCGCCTGCTCCGGCTCGTTCTGGAGCAGGTGCACGCTGGCCATGCCGACCAGGTTGAAGGCGTACGAGCGGACGTGGTCGCCGTCCTGCCGGAACAGGTCGACCGCGCGCTCCATCACCGGCGCGGACATCGAGGCGTAGAGCGCGCCGTTGTCGGAGTGGTAGGCGAGGTCGCGGAAGGAGTGCGCGTTCTCGGCGTTCAGCTCGGCCGGCGAGAAGAACTTCAGCCAGTCCGGGTCGGCGTCGCCGTCACGGATGTCGGTGAAGGTGTCCTCGGCCAGCCGGACCGCCCGGGCGCACCGGTTCACCTCGCCGATCGTGGCGTACGCGCGCGCCTCCATCGCGTACAGCAGGGACTGCTGGCGCGGGGTGGCGGTGTCCCGGCTGCCGTACTGGGCGAGGTGGATCAGCTCCAGCGCGTCCTCCCCCCGGTTGAGGTGGATCATCTGCCGGCTCATGTCGGTGAGGATCAGGGCGCCGAACGGGCGGTCCCCGGCCTCCTTGGCGGCGTGCAGCGCCAGCACGTAGTACTTCTGCGCGCTCGGGTGCATACCGACGTCGTAGGACATCCAGCCCGCCAGGTGGGCGAGCTCGGCGGTGAGCCGGAACAGCCGCCGGGTGGTCAGCTCCGGGTAGGTCTCCTGGAGCAGGTCGGTGACCTCGTGGAGCTGGCCGACCACGGCCTTGCGGCGCAGGCCGCCGCCGTTCTGCGCGTCCCACTGGCGGAACATGACCGTGGTCTGCTCCAGCAGTTCCAGCTCGGGCTCGGAGAGCCGGCCGGTGAACGGCTCGCCGCCGTTGGCCGCGGCCAGGATCGGCGTGGGGGCGCCGTTCGGGCCCGGGGTCAGCCAGCGCTGCATCGGCTCGATCAGCGCGGCGCCGGCGGTCAGGGCGAGCGAGGTGCCCAGGAAGCCCCGCCGGTTGAGCATGAGGTCGCTGCGGGAGTAGTCACTGATCAGCTGGACGGTCTGCGGCGCGCTCCACGGCAGGTCGACGCCGCCGCCCACGGTGGAGACCGGAACGGCGGCGCGCAGACCGAGGTCCTCGATGGAGACCACCGAGCCGAACCGCTCGGAGAACAGCTCCGACATGATCTTCGGGATGGGTTCGCGGGGCTGCTCGCCGTCCAGCCAGCGGCGCACCCGCGAGGTGTCGGTGGAGACGTGGTGGGCGCCGATCTGCCTGGCCCGGCGGTTGACCTGGCGGGCCAACTCCCCCTTGGACCAGCCGCTGCGGGCGAACCACGTGGTCAGCTTCTCGTTGGGTTGCTTCTCTGCCATGGGTCCCCATCCCGCCCGGCCCCCGCGGGGCCCCGATCGTGACCGCCCGACGGTTGCGGGCTCTTGCCAGCCGTGCCGTGACCGAACTGCGGCGCTGCCGTCGCAGACGAACCGTCAGTTCCCCAACTCCCGGCTCCCCAGCGCCCGGAGCGGCCTCCTGACGAGGTCCGTGTGCTGAACGTAATGCCCCGCGTACTGCCCCGGGGAGCGACCCTGGCGAAACGCCACCTTTCGCCACCCCCAGGAGTGAACCGCAGGGTGTCGACAGACGGTTCACTAGGAGGTCCCCGACGGTCCGGCATATGCGGGCCGCCAAGTCCTCACGGATATCCGGCCCTTCGGGCGAACTGCCGCCGCCACAGGGGATTTCGCCACCCGCACCGATCACCGGCCGCCCCGCGCACAAGACGATCCGGCATCCGTACCGCCCGCCACAAGGCGGCGCCCGAGGCACACCACCGCAACTGGCGCACACCGGGCGCTGCGCGCCGTCACCGCACAACGCACCACGCAACGGACAATCAACACAAAGTCACCATCCCGTAACCATCGGCAACCAGAACCTGTTGGGGGAGGCATGGACAACCTGTTCGGCGAACTTCGACTGGGGAGCCTGCGGCTGGCACCGCTGGGCGCGCGCCGTCGCACCCGCGTCACCGCGAGCCGGGCGGCCGCGGAGTACACCGGCCGGTGGGGCTGGGCCGTCGTCGTCGGCGAGCCGGCCCGCGCCGCCGGCACCCCGGAACGCTGCTACTGCGGCACCCCGCGCTGCGCCGCCCCCGGTCTGCACCCCGTCCCCGGAACCGGCCCGGCCGCCGGCCCCGGACCGGACGCCTCGGTGCTGTTCCCCACCGGCCGCGCCTTCGACGTCCTGGACGTCCCCGAGCAGGCCGGCCTCCAGGCGCTGGTCCGGCTGGAGCGGATGGGCACCCAGGTCGGGCCGGTGCTCGCCGCGCCCACCGGGCGGCTGCAGTTCCTGGTCGCGGCCGGTACCGCGCTGCGACTGCCCGACCTGCTCTACCGGATGGGCTGGGACGACGCCGCGCTCGACCTCGCCTGCCACGGCGAGGGCAGCTTCGTCGCCGCGCCGCCCACCGTGCTGGCCGGCCTCGGCCCGGTCCGCTGGCTGCGCCGGCCGACCCGGGACAACGCGGGCTGCCCGCCTGAGGCCCGACTGCTGCTGGGCACCCTCGCCTACGCCTGCCACCGCGGCCGGGAGCGCATCTCCGAACCGGCCTGGATCGCCTGAACCGTATCGTCGCCCGCTCGCCTCCGGGGCGCTCCGACCCGGCGCCGACGGTCGTTGCTCCCTCGCTCCGCTCCCTCGCGCCTCCCTTTCGGCGCCGGCGCGCCCCTTCGGCTCGGGGCGGGAGGCGCTTGGCCCGGCCGGGTCGGCCGCGTCGGCCGGGCCGACCCACGCGACGCGAGCGGGCGGGAACGCCGAAGGGTCCGCCCCCACGGGAGCGGACCCTTCATCGGTGGACCGGCGGTCCTCAGTCCCCGATCAGCGCGTCCACGAACGCACCCGGCTCGAACGGCGCCAGGTCGTCGGCACCCTCGCCCAGGCCGATCAGCTTGACCGGCACGCCCAGCTCGCGCTGGACCGCGATCACGATGCCGCCCTTGGCGGTGCCGTCCAGCTTGGTCAGCACGATGCCGGTGATGTCGACCACCTCGGCGAAGACCCTGGCCTGGACCAGCCCGTTCTGACCGGTGGTGGCGTCCAGCACCAGCAGCACCTCGTCCACCGGGCCGTGCTTCTCGACGACCCGCTTGACCTTGCCCAGCTCGTCCATCAGGCCGGTCTTGGTGTGCAGTCGCCCGGCGGTGTCCACCAGCACGGTGTCCACGCCCTCGGCGATGCCCTCCTTGACCGCGTCGAAGGCGACCGAGGCCGGGTCGCCGCCCTCGGGGCCGCGCACCGTGCGGGCGCCGACGCGCTCGCCCCAGGTCTGCAGCTGGTCGGCGGCGGCGGCACGGAAGGTGTCGGCCGCACCGAGCACCACGCTGCGGCCGTCGGCGACCAGCACCCGGGCCAGCTTGCCGGTGGTGGTGGTCTTGCCGACGCCGTTGACGCCGACCACGAGGACGACCGCGGGGCCCTCCTCGTGCTTCGTGGAACGGACGACGCGGTCGGCGTCCTTGCCGATCAGCTCGACCAGTTCCTCGCGCAGCAGGGCGCGCAGCTCGTCCGGGGTGCGGGTGCCGAGCACCTTGACCCGGGTGCGCAGCCGCTCGACCAGCTCCTGGGTGGGGGCCACGCCGACGTCGGCGGTCAGCAGGGTGTCCTCGATCTCCTCCCAGGTGTCCTCGTCGAGGTGCTCGCGGGAGAGCAGCGAGAGCAGCCCCTTGCCCAGCGAGTTCTGCGAGCGGGAGAGCCGCGAGCGCAGCCGGACCAGTCGGCCGGCGGTGGGCTCGGGGACCTCGACGGAGGGGGCCGCCGGCTCGGCGGGCGCCGCCGCCTCCTCCTCGGGGGCGGCCGGGAGCTCCACCTCCTCGACGGTGCGGCGCGGTTCCTCGGTGGGCGGCGCGGCCTCCTCGCCGACGGCGGGCTCGCGCGGGGTCGGGGGCGCCGTGATGACCGGCGCCTGCGACTTCGGGGGCAGTTGCTGGCGTCGTCTGCCGGAAACGACGAGTCCGGCGATCGCGCCGACGGCGACCACCGCGATGACTACGGCAAGGATCACGTATTCCACAACTATCTCCTTCGCTGGATCCCACGACAGAGTGATCCTTCGGTCACCGGCGCACGAAGCGCCGCCGCCTCCCTTACGCTGGCCGCGTGCCGTTCGGCATCGGTCAGGGCTTGGCCGTCATGAGGTCGTCAAGCGGCTGAGTGAGAAGCCCTCTCGCACGCGAGAGGGAGGAGTCACAACCCCCCCAGTATCCGTGATCGGGGGTCGTCCGCGGGTATCTGCCCCGGCTGGCCGATGGATCGGTCCATCGGCTCGGAGGCGGCAGCCTCCTCGGACTGCCGAGGAGGCGCCGCTTACCTACGCTCCCGGTGCTCGTCCCGCAGCCGCTGGCTGATCACCTGCGAGATGCCGTCGCCCTTCATGGTCACCCCGTACAGCGCGTCGGCGGACTCCATGGTCAGCTTCTGGTGGGTGATCACGATGAGCTGGGAACTCTCCCGCAGCTCCTCCATGATCGCGATCAGCCGGCGCAGGTTGGTCTCGTCCAGCGCCGCCTCGACCTCGTCCATCACGTAGAACGGGCTGGGCCTGGCCTTGAAGATCGAGACCAGCAGCGCCACCGCGGTGAGCGAGCGCTCCCCGCCGGAGAGCAGGGAGAGCCGCTTCACCTTCTTGCCGGGCGGGCGGGCCTCCACCTCCACCCCGGTGGTGAGCATGGAGTCCGGGTCGGTCAGCACCAGCCGGCCTTCGCCGCCCGGGAACAGCCGCGAGAACACTCCCTCGAACTGCGCGGCGGTGTCGTGGTAGGCGGAGGTGAACAGCTGCTCCACCCGCTGGTCGACGTCCTTGACGATGTCGAGCAGGTCGCGCCGCCCGCGCTTGAGGTCGTCCAACTGCTCACCGAGGAACCGGTGGCGCTCCTCCAGGGCGGAGAACTCCTCCAGCGCCAGCGGGTTGACCTTGCCCAGCTGCTGGTACGCCCGCTCGGCCGCGCGCAGCCGCTTCTCCTGCTCGGCGCGGACGTACGGACGGGGCTCGCCCGGCTCCTGCCCCTCCTCCGGGGTCGAGGGCGGGACCGGCCGGTCGGGACCGTAGGAGTCCAGGAGTTCGCCGCCCTCGATGCCGAACTCCTCCAGCGCGCGGCCCTCCAACTGCTCGATCCGCAGCCGCTTCTCCGCCCGCAGCACCTCGTCGCGATGCCCGGCGTCGACCAACTTGTCCAGCTCGTCCTTGAGTTGGCGTCCCTGCTCGCGGTGCTCCCGCAGCTCGGCCTCCCGGGCCGCCCGGGTCTGCTCGATCGCGGCCCGTTCGGCGTCCGCGCGGGCCAGCGACACCTCCAGGCAGGCGAGCAGCTGCCGGGCGCCCTCGGCGACCGCGACGGCCACGGCGGCGTCGTGCTCGGCCCGCCGGCGGCGTTCGGCGGCCCGGGCGCGGGCCTCGCGTTCGGCGCGGGCGGCCCGGTCCAGCTGATCGGCCCGCCCGGCCAGGGCGCGGACCCGCTCCTCGTGGGTGCGGACCGCGAGCCGGGCCTCCAGTTCGGTCGCCCGGGCCGAGGCGGCGGCCCCGGCCAGCCGCTGCTGCTCGGCGGCGTCCGGCTCGTCCTCCCCGTCGGCGGCCGTCTCCTCGGCCACCGCCAGCCGTTCGGCCAGCTCCTCGGCGGTGGTGAGCAGCCGGTCGAGACCCTCCTCGGCGCGACCGGCGGCGGCGGTCAGCCGTTCGGCCTCGCCGGCGGCGGCCCTGGACTGCCCGCCGAGCCGGCCGAGGGTGCCCGCCACCTCGGCCCGCTCGCGTTCCAGCTGCCGCCGCCGGGTGGCGAGTTGCTCCACGGCGGCGGCCGACTCGCGGCGCCGCTCGGTGAGTTCGGCCAACCGTTCGGCCGACTCGGCGCAGCGGACGTCGAGTTCAGCGATCGTCCGGGCGGCCTCGTCCACCGCCGCCCGGGTCTCCAGCAGGCTGGGCGCACCGCCCGAGCCACCGTGGGCGAAGGCGGCGCCGAGCCGGTCGCCCTCGGTGGTGACGGCGCTCAGCCCGGGCTGCGCGGCGACCAGCCGGACCGCCCGGTCGAGCGTGTCCACCACGGCGATCCCGGCCAGCAGCCGGCCGACGGCGGGCAGCAGCGCGGGCGGCCCGTCCACCAGGTCCACGGCCCAGCGGGCGCCCGGCGGCAACTCCCCCGCCGGGACCTCGGCCGCGGGGGCGCCGGCGATGAGCAGTGCGGCCCGACCGGCGTCCTGCTCGCGCAGCAGCCGCAGCGCCTCGGCGGCGGCGCCGGGCGAGTCGACGGCCACCGCGTCGGCGGCGGCGCCGAGCGCGGCCGCGACGGCGGTCTCGTGGCCCGGGGCGATCCTCAGCAGTCCGGCGGCCGAGCCGAGCAGTCCGGTGAGCCGGTCCCCGGCGGCTAGCAGCGCGCCGCTGCCGTCCTTGCGGCGCAGGCCGAGCGCGAGCGCGTCCCGCCGGGCGGTGAGCGCCGCCCGCTCGCGCTCGGCGACGGCGGCCGCCTCGCGGGCGGCGGCGAGTTCCCGCTCGACGGCGGCGAGCAGTTCCCTGGCGTCCTCGTGCGCGGTGTCGGCCCGTTCGCCGTCCTCGGCCTCGGCGTCGACCCTGGCCTTCAGCGCCTCGTACTCCTCCTGGGCGGCCCCGGCGCGCACCAGCGCCTCGTCCCGGGCCTCGGCGAGCCGACCGATCTCGGCCTCGGCGGCGCCGGCCTTGGAACGGGCGGCGGCGGCCTGCCCCTGGAGCCGGGCCAGCCCCTCGCGGCGGTCGGCGATGGCCCGGGCGGCGTCCTTGAGCCGGCGTTCCTCGGCGAGGAGGGCGCGCTCCAGTCCGGCCTTCGCGTCGACCGCCTCGTCCAGCGCCTCCTGGGCCTGTTCCAGGGCCTCGGCCAGCGCGGCCTCCTCCTCCCTGACCCGCTCGGCCTCGCGCTCCAGCTCCTCCGGGTCCCGGCCGTGCCGCTCCTCGGACTGCCCGTCGGCGGCCGCGTGCCGGGCCTTCGCCCCGGCCAGTCCGACGGTGCCGCGGGTGCGTTCGGCGAGGGCGGAGAGCCGGTACCAGGTCTGCCGGGCCGTCTCCAGGCCGGGGCCGAGCTGCTGGACCTGCGCCTCGAGCACGGCCTCGCGCTGGATCGCCCGGCCGAGTTCCTGCTCGACGGTGGAGCGGCGCAGCCGCAGGGCCAGTTCGTCGGCGATCTCCGCCTCGACGGCCCGGCGCAGGGCGAGCAGGTCGTCGGCGAGCAGCCGCAGCCGGGCGTCGCGCAGGTCGGCCTGGATCCCGGCGGCCCGGCGGGCGATCCGGGCCTGTCGGCCGAGCGGGCCGAGCTGGCGCCGGAGTTCGGCCACCAGGTCCTGGACCCGGTTGAGGTTGACCTGCATCGCGTCGAGCTTCCGCAGCGCCTTCTCCTTGCGCTTGCGGTGCTTGAGGACGCCCGCCGCCTCCTCGATGAAGGCGCGCCGGCCCATCGGGTCGGCCTGCAGGACGGAGTCGAGCCGGCCCTGCCCGACGATGACGTGCATCTCGCGGCCGATGCCGGAGTCGGAGAGCAGTTCCTGGATGTCCAGCAGCCGGCAGGTGTCGCCGTTGAGCGCGTACTCACTGCCGCCGTTGCGGAACATCGTCCGGGTGATGGTCACTTCGGCGTACTCGATCGGCAGGGCGCCGTCGGTGTTGTCGATGGTGAGGCTGACCTCGGCCCGGCCGAGCGGGGCGCGCCCGCTGGTACCGGCGAAGATGACGTCCTCCATCTTGCCGCCGCGCAGCGACTTGGCGCCCTGCTCGCCCATCACCCAGGAGAGCGCGTCGACGACGTTGGACTTGCCGGAGCCGTTCGGCCCGACCACGCAGGTGATGCCGGGCTCGAAGCGCAGGGTGGTGGCGGAGGCGAAGGACTTGAACCCGCGCAGCGTCAGACTCTTCAGGTGCACGCGCCGCTCTCCTCGCCCCTCGCTCGCAGGGCCCTGGCCGGGGCCCTGCGGCGACTGTATCCGCCCGCCCCGCCGGGACCTGCGGCGATGCGGCCGGACACGACGAAGGGACGCCACTCGGGGCGTCCCTTGCAAGCTGCGTCCCTTTCGGGGCGGCTCGGTGCACAGCGGCGTCGACCAGGAGATCGGGCGGGACTCAGGTGAGAGCCGGCTCCCGCTGATCCAGATCGATGCTGTTGAGCAACGAGTGCTCGCCGGCGACGGCGCTGAGCGCGTCGTTCACAGCCTGCATCCTGATGAGCTCGGCTTCGAGATCCTGGACGCGCTGCTGCAGCCGTCGCATCTCGGAGAGCATTCGCGGGTCGGGGCCGCCGACGTACCCGAGAATCGCCTTTGCCATGATGAATGGTCCTCCACGCTGAGTGACCGAACCGGAACGGTACAGGTCTAGGGGGAAGGGGGACGCACGCGCGGCGTGCACCGGCAGTGCTGGCTGGGCACTACGGCACAACCACCGTGAGCTGGGCTCGCGGGGGCATGCACCTACCGGAATAACGCGGTCGTGTGCGCGGGTTTCCAGCGTCTCACCAAAGACGGTACGGGTCAACACGATCACCGCACGCTACCGCGCCCCTGTCACCTGCCTGGCGGTGTCGTCACGCCCGGCGGCTACCGAGGGGGGTCCCTCACCTGCTCGTGGATCATCGTTCGATGCGGAGTCAACCACGAGTCTGCCCGGATGGCAACCGTACGACACCGCCGGTTGACGACCGTTTTCGACCGACCGCACCGGGCCCTGGCCGGCGGGGGTGTTCAGCGGATCTCGAAGCTCCCGTAGCCGGGGCCGACGGCGGTCCAGATCTCGGTCACCCCGCTGACCCGGCCGGGCGTGTCCGGGCCCCTGAGCAGCGTGAGCAGTTGCTCGCACTCCGGGGCGGGCCCCTCGGCCACCACCTGCACCCGGCCGTCGCCGAGGTTGCTCGCGTAGCCGGTCAGTCCGATCTCCAGCGCCCGCGCCCTGGTCCACCAGCGGAAGCCGACCTGCTGCACCTTGCCGCGTACCCAGGCGGTGACGCGGACCGGCTCGTCACTGTGGGCGTCGCGACCGTGCATGCCCCGACCCTATCCGCCGCCACGGCGGCCCGCGTCACGGAGGAGCCGGTACGACGCCCCGCCCCCGACCGGTCGTGGGACCGGCCGGGGGCGGGGGCGGCACGAGGGCCGGGGCGGGGTGGGGCCGAGACAAGCGGGGTCAGAAGCCGCCGCCGAAGTCGCCGCCACCGCCGAAGTCCCCGCCGCCGCCGCCGTCGAAGCCGCCACCGAAGTCGGAGGAGTCGAAGTCGGCCCCGGACTGGTCCCCGCCCTCGTAGCCGGCGCCGGCGTCCGCCGGGCCGTACGCGTACGCCGGGGTGGCCATCATCGAGCCGAGCATGGTGCCGACCAGCAGGCCCGGCAGCAGACCGCCGCCGCCGAAGCCGCCGAAGTAGCCGCCGGCCCAGGGGCCGTACGCCGGGCCCGCGTTCCAGTACGGCTGCGGGCCGTGCTCGGTCGGCACGGTCCGGATGTCCGGGGCCTGCCCGGCCGCCAGCCGGTCCGCGTCCGCCCGGCAGACCGGGACGGCGCGGGCGGCGCCGTCCGCCGGGGCCCAGTCGGCGTCCTTCACCGACGGGCCGTGCCGGGGGTCGAAGAAGCACGGGGGACGCCGCTCCGGCAGCGGGTGCCCGTCCCGGCGGGCGGCCAGGGTGGCCAGCGCGAACCGGCCGTCCTCCAGCGCCTCGGCGACCGGCTTGACGTCCTCCGGCCCCTTGGCCTCGTCCATCAGCCGCTTGGCCCGCTCGTAGGAGTCCAGGGCGTGGGTGTAGTCGCCGCGCTGCACGTCGTCGGCGTCCGGCGCGGACGGGACGAAGTCGAGCCGGTCCAGCTCCTCGCCGTAGGCGGTGATGTCCTCGTCCACCACCCGGCGCACCTGGGCCAGTTCGGCCCGGCGCTGGTCCTCCTTGCGCCGCTTGGACCGGCGGAACAGCAGGAAGACCCCGGTGCCGGCCAGCGCCAGCAGGGCCAGCGGGACGGCGATCGCGGCAGCCGAGGCGCCGCCCGCCCTGCTGTTCACACCGTGCCCCTTGACCTGGGGGGCGGCGGTGTCCACGAAGTCGTTGAGGGTGGCGTCGATGTCGCCGGGGTGCGCGCGGAAGGACGCGCCGGCGATCCGCTGGGCGCTCGCGCTGGGCAGCGCGGCCTTGTCCGAGCGGGCCTGGAACTGGTCGCCGCGCCAGATCGCGTAGGTGCCGGTGACGCCGACCTTGGTCCGCAGGTCGTCGAAGACGGTCGAGGCGCCGTACGGGTCGGCCGCCGGGACCACCGCCACGAAGATCGGCTTGTCCGCCTTGCGGATCTTCTCGGTCAGCGCGTCGGCCTGGGCCTGGCCGAACCGGCCCGCCATCGCCGGGTCGACGTACACCCGGCCCTGCTTGAGCGTGGTGGCCGCGTCGTCGAGGCCGCCCGCCGCGGAGGCGGCCGGCGCCAGGAGCAGCAGCAGCCCGAGCAGCACCGCCACCAGGGCCGACGGCCCGGCGCCCCGGGAACGTCGTCGAGCAAGGGTTCTCATGCCACCGACGCTACCGCGACCGGCTCCCCGGCAGGGCATACCGGCCGGGTACGGAGCGGACCGGCACCCCCACCGTCCGCCGGGGTGGGTCCCCCTTCCACGGGATGATCTTTCCTCCGGCCGCCCCGGAACCGTGGTCCGGGCGGGAACCCGGCCACCGGCCCGGTCGTACCACCCGGCGGGTCCCGGTGGGCGCGGAGCCCGTCCCCGGGCGTCCCGGCCGTACCGCGCGACCAGGCATAGTGGTGGCCGAACGGTCACCCGCACCCCGACCGTCCTGCCCCATCCCTCCTGATCGGAGCACGTGTGATCATCGGCCTCGTCACCGCTGTGGCGGCCTCCGCCTGCTACGGCACCGGTTCGGTCCTGCAGGCCGTGGGATCCCGGCGCTCCGCCCGCGAGGAGGCCGCCAAGGGCGGCGACTCCACCGGCACCACCGCGCACGGCGGGCCGAGCCTCTCCTCCACCGCCAAGGCCGCCGTGACCTGGGAGTTCATCCTCGGCACGGTGCTGGACTTCATCGGCTTCGGACTCGGCGCGCTGGCCGCCCGGCTGCTGCCGCTGTTCCTCTCCCAGACCATCATCAGCGCCAACCTGGTGATCACCGCGGTGCTGTCGATCAAGCTGCTCGGGATCCGGCTCAAGCAGCTGGAGTGGGCCTCGATCGGCGTGCTCTGCTCGGCGCTCGTGCTGCTCGCCGTCTCGGCCGGCCCTGAGGGCGGGCACCACGCCGAGATGTCCTTCCACTGGTGGCTGCTGGCGATCACCACCGTGCTGCTGGTGGGCGGCGGCCTGCTGGTGCGCCGGATGGGGGCCAACGGCGCGATCGTCGCCGGTCTGCTTTCCGGCCTCGGCTTCGGCGCGCTCGGCGTCGGCGTGCGCATCCTGAACGGCGTCGAGCCCTTCGACCTCGGCAGCCTGCTCTCGGACCCGGCGCTGTACGCGATCCTGGTCGGCGGCATCGGCGGCATGTACGTGCACACCGTGGCCCTGCAGATCGGCTCGGTGAACGGCGCCACGGCCGCCCTGGTGGTCGGTGAGACGGTGCTGCCGGGCGCGGTCGGCGTGCTGTGGCTCGGCGACTCCACCAAGGCCGGGCTGGGCTGGCTCGGCGTGGCCGGCTTCGTGCTGGCGGTGGTCTCGGCGGTCGGGGTCGCGTACTTCGGCCAGGACACCCACGGCGGCCTCCCCGACGGCGAACCGGCCCGGCCCGAACTCGCCGACCGCTGACGCCGGGGGCGGCGGTGCCACCACCCGCCGCCCCTTCACCCCCCGTCGCGCACTCGCGGAACGCGCTGGCAGCGGGGGCAGAAGTAGCTGGACCGGTTCATCCAGGCGGCCCGCCGGATCGGGGTGCCGCAGCGGCGGCAGGGCTCGTTCTCCCGGCCGTAGGCGTCCAGGTCCCGGGAGAAGTAGCCGCTCTCGCCGTTCACATTGACGTACAGGCTGTCGAAACTGGTGCCCCCGACCGCCAGCGCCGCCGCCATGACCTCGCGGGCGTTCGCCAGCAGCAGCGCCGCCTGCGGCCGGGTGAGCGTCGCGGACGGCCGGTCGTAGTGCAGCCGGGAGCGCCACAGCGCCTCGTCGGCGTAGATGTTGCCGACCCCGCTGATCAGCGTCTGGTCCAGCAGCGCCCGCTTGACCGTGGTGCGCCGGGCGCGCAGCGCCGCGACGAAGACGGCGTCGTCGAACCGGGCGTCGAGCGGGTCGCGGGCGATGTGCGCGATGGAGACCGGGGTGCCCTCGGCGTCGCCGTCCTCGGCCTCCTCGACCGCCAGCCCGCCGAAGGTCCGCTGGTCGACGAAGCGCAGCTCGCGCCCGCCGTCGGTGAACCGCAGCCGGACCCGCAGATGCGTCTCGTCCGGCACCGACGGGTCCTGGACGAGCAGTTGGCCGCTCATGCCGAGGTGGCCGATCATCGAGAAGCCTCCCCCGGCCGCCGGCCTCCCCGGGCCGGCCAGCGGGATCCAGAGGTACTTGCCGCGGCGCTGGGCGGCGCCGAACACGGTGCCGGTGAGCCGGGCCGCGAAGTCCGCCGCACCGGCCGGCTGGCGGCGGACCGCGCGCGGGTGCAGGACGTCGACGCCGGCGACCGTCCGCCCGGCGACCCAGTTCGCCAGACCTCGGCGGACGACCTCGACCTCGGGAAGTTCGGGCACGGGAACACGCCTCCTGCGGAACGGACTCGGCTCTGCAGGAGGAAGGCTACTGCGTGCTCAGGCGCCGCTCGGCAGCCGGTCGGCGTGCTTCTCCCTGATCGCGCGCCAGGCGCTCTCGGCGGCCTTCTGCTCGGCTTCCTTCTTCGAGCGGCCGACGCCGCTGCCGAAGTCCTCGCCGGCCACCCGGGCCGCCGCGGTGAAAGTCTTCTCGTGGTCCGGACCGGACTCCTCGACCACGTACTCGGGCACTCCGATGCCCACCGAGGCGGTGAGCTCCTGGAGGCTGGTCTTCCAGTCCAGGCCGGCGCCCAGCTGAGAGGATTCCTCGATCAGCGGGTCGAACAGGCGGTGGACGAAGTCGGTCGCGGCGTCCAGGCCCTGGTCCAGGTAGACCGCGCCGATGACCGCCTCGACCGTGTCGGCGAGGATCGACGACTTGTCGCGACCGCCGGTGCCCTCCTCGCCCTTGCCGAGCCGGATGAACACACCGAGGTCCAGACCCCGGCCGACATCGGCGAGCGCGCGCGAGTTCACCACCGCGGCGCGCAGCTTGGCGAGCGTGCCCTCGGGGACGTCCGGGTGGACGCGGTAGAGGGTGTCGGTCACCACCAGGCCCAGCACCGAGTCGCCGAGGAACTCCAGGCGCTCGTTCGTGGGCAGGCCACCGTTCTCGTACGCGTACGAGCGGTGGGTCAGGGCACGCACCAGAAGGGCGCGCTCGAGCGTGTACCCGAGGCGCCCTTCCAGAACGTCGTATTCGGTCGAAGCCGGCCCACCGGCCTTCCCACCGCCCGAAGGGGTCTTCGGTGCGCTGGTCGCCTTGCGGGAAGGGTTACCGTCCGACATCGATCCGTACACCCCGCCGATCAGACCGAGAGGACCTGGCGACGGTTGTACGTGCCGCAGCTGGGGCACGCGATGTGGCCCAGCTTCGGCTCGTGGCAGCGGTCGCACGCCACGAGGGCCGGGACAACGGCCTTCCAGTTGGAACGGCGGTGGCGCGTGTTGCTGCGCGACATCTTCCGCTTCGGAACAGCCACGGCTACTTCTCCTGGTTCTCGGCGAGACCCTCACGGGTACCGCTGTTCTTGGTTCCGTCACCCTCGTCGCCGGGGGCGGCGGAGAGTCCCTGCAGAGCCGCCCACCGGGGGTCGGCGGCATCGTGGTGGTGCGCCGGGTCGTCGCTCAGGCGCGCCCCGCATTCGGAGCACAGACCCAGGCAGTCTTCCTGGCACACCGGCTGCAGCGGCAGTGCGAGCACCACCGCGTCACGCAGCACCGGCCGGAGGTCGAAGAAATCGCCCTCCAGGCGGTAAGTCTCGTCTTCCGAGTCCTCGTCGAGGTCCTCGGTCCCGGAGCTCCGGGCGCGGTGGCGCTCGTCGGACTCCGGGTAGTAGTACAGCTCCTGGAAGTCCACGTCGAGGTCGAACTCGACGGGCTCCAGGCACCGGACGCACTCGCCCTCGACCACGGTCGCGGCGGTGCCGGTGACCAGCACGCCCTCGACCACGGACTCCAGGCGGAGGTCCAGCTCGATCTCGCTCTTCTCCGGGACACCGATCACGTCGATGATCCCCAGGCCCTCGGGGGCCTCCAGGGTGCGGGACACCTTGCGCAGCGCACCCGGACGACGGCCCAGCTCGTGCGTGTCGAACACGAGGGGGTCGCGGTGGTCGAGGCGGTTCAAGATGTCCTGACTTCCTGAGGGGGATCTGGTGCGCGGCACTGCTCGTCGGGCGATTCGCGGGCAGACCTGCGGCCCGACACGGAGAGGCCGGAGTGGTCAGACTACCCGAGTCTCCCGTCAGGCCCAACTTCGCTCCCGGCCGCGGGGCCGGGAGCCGGGAGCACACCCCACTACCGGCCGCCGAGCTCCCGCAGCCGGGTCATGTCGATCATGCTGGTGTCGAAGAAGCTGGTCTCGTCCAGTCCGGCCTGGTTCTGCTGCGGCACCGGCGCCGGCGGGTTGACCGGCTGCTGCGGGTAGTCGTAGCCGCCGCCACCGTACTGCTGCTGCTGTTGCTGCTGCTGTTGCTCGTAGCCCTGCTGCTGGGCCGGGTAGCCGTAGCCGGCCTGCTGGCCGTCGGGGTAGCCCTGCTGCTGTTGCTGCGGGTACCCGCCGGTCTCCGGACCCTGGTGGCCCCACTGGCCGCCGTACGGGTCCGCGCCCTGGCCGGCGGCCGGGTCGAAGCCGCCGCCGTACACGTCGGCGTACTGGGCACCGCCCTGCTGGGCCACCGCGTACTGGTCCGCGCCGGGCGCCTGCCAGCCGGCCGCGGCCGGGGTCTGCTCCGGCCAGGTCTGCTGCTGCGGCACCTCCTCGCGGTACCAGGCCAGCTCGCTGCCCTCCGAGTCCCCGGCGAAGCCGGCCGCGACCGCCTCGGCGCGCTCCTTGGCCTGCTGCGCCTCGTCGGCGGCGGCCAGGTAGGCGCCCAGATCGTCGATCGGCCGCTTGCCGAGCAGCTTGTCGCGGCCCTTGCCGACCGCCTCCAGGGTCGCGCTGAGCACGTTCTCCAGGGTGGCGAGCTTCACATCGACGTACTCGTCGACCTCGGGGCTGGGGCTGATCCGCTGCGGCCGGAACTCCTCGCCGTCGGCCTCGGTCTCGTACTCGACCTCGAAGACGCTGCCGTCGCCGCGCAGCTTGGTGCGGCCGCGGCCGACCGCGCCGAGCGTCTTGGTGAGCACGACCTCGAAGTTGGCCAGCTTGCTGTCCACGTAGTCGTCGGCCTCGGTGCGCTTGGTGTCGACCTCGGCGCGGGCCTCCGCGAGGATCCGGTCCGCCTCGGCCTGGGCGCGCCGGACCACCTCGGTGTCGGAGATCAGCGAACCGCGCTCGGCGTGCGCGCCCTGGATGATCCGGTCGGCCTCGGCGTGGGCGCCGGCGACCATCGATTCGTGGTCGGCCACCACCGACCGGGCCTGGGCCAGCTCGGCCGGCAGGGCGGACCTGAGGTCCTGGAGCAGGCTGATCAGCTCGGCACGGTTCACCACGCAGGAGGCCGACATGGGCATCGAGCGGGCGTTCTCGACGGCCGCCACGATCTCGTCGACCTTGTTCTGCACGTCCACGGGGATTCGTCTTTCCGTGTGCCGCCGAGGTCCGGCGGAGGCAGCGCCCGGCGCGGTGGACGTCACCGCAGGGCAGGAATACAGACTGTACGGCCAGCGCCGGGCGAGCTCACAACGCCCGGACCGGGCCGCCCCGCCACCTGTTCGGGCATACCGTGACGAACCGGCAGAAACGGACGGGCGGTCACCGTTCGCCGGTCACCGCCCGCCCTCCTCCGGACCGCCGCCTACTGCTCGGCTCGCCGCTCGGCGATCCGCTCGACCAGCCGGCGGTGCGCGGTCTCCGGCAGCAGGTGCGAGACGTCGCCGCCGTAGGACGCGACCTCCTTCACCAGGGTCGAGGAGAGGAAGCTGTAGGTAGGCGAGGTCGGCACGAAGAGGGTCTCGACGCCGGTCAGGCCGTGGTTCATCTGGGCCATCTGCAGCTCGTAGTCGAAGTCGCTGACCGCACGCAGGCCCTTGATGATGGCCGGGATGTCCCGCTCGCGGCAGAAGTCCACCAGCAGGCCCAGGTGCGACTCGACCACCACGTTGCCGTACTGGGCGGTGGTCTCCTCGATCAGCGCGATCCGCTCCTCGACGCTGAACATGCCCTGCTTGCTGCGGTTGATCATCACCGCGACGTGCACCACGTCGTACAGCTTCGAGGCCCGCTCGATGATGTCGAGGTGACCGTTGGTGATCGGGTCGAAGGACCCGGGGCAGACGGCGCGGCGCATGGCGTGGGTGCTCCCTCGTGGGGTGACGTGAATGCTGTGGGCCGGGGCCCGGCTAGCGGTGGTCGCGGGTCTCGTCGGCGGCGCGACCGTACCAGAGCGTGCCCTCGCCGTAGCGGCGGGAGCGCAGCTCCTCGAAACCCTCCGGCCAGCCGAACGCACCACCGCGGGTGCTGCGCTCCACGGTGACGAGTACGTCCTCCGCGAGCCAGCCCCCGGCCGACAGTGTGATCAGCATCTCCCGGACCTCGTCGTCCGTCACCACGTACGGCGGGTCGAGGAAGACCAGGTCGTACGGCAGCTCCGGGGGCGGCCCGGCGACGACCTTCTCGGCCCTGGCCGCCTGCACCAGTGCGCCCGGCAGGCCGACCGTCCGGACGTTCTCCCGGATCACCCGGGCCGCCTGGGCGTCGGCCTCGACCAGCAGCACGTGCGCCGCCCCGCGCGAGAGCGCCTCCAGGCCGACCGCGCCCGATCCGCCGAACAGGTCCAGCATCCGGGCGCCGTTGAGGGTGCCGCGGAGCGCCTCCAGGGTGGAGAACATCGCCTCGCGGGCCTTGTCGGAGGTCGGTCGGGTGCCCCGGCCGGGCGGTACGGCCAGTCGGCGGCCGCCGGCCGCCCCGGCGATCACGCGGGTCATGGTGGTGGAGGGTCCTTTCGTCGCTGCCCGACCACGCTATCCCGATCACCGCCCTCCGCTCGCGCCGGAGGGGCGCCCGCGTGGGACGCCCCTCCGGTGCCGCCCCCGGTCGGTTCAGCTCGCCTCGGAGCCGGCCGCCCGGTCCGGGGCGGCCGCGCCGAGCAGCGAGGGCGAGGCGTAGCGGGACCAGGACAGGCAGCCGTCGGGCGGGCAGTACTCGGGACGGCGCGGGTCGTGGCCCAGCTCGCGGAGCTTGGTGCGGACGGAGTCGGGCGTGCGGCCGAAGCGGGCGGCGATCCGGGCGACGGTCTCGTTCTCGTGGAAGCGCCGGACCAGCTCCTCCTCGTGCTGCGGCACCCAGGGGGCGCCGTGGCCGGGGTAGAGCTCGCGCAGCACGTCGCGGTCGGGGATGGGCTCGGAGACGTCGGCGACGATCGCCAGGGCCCGGAGCGCGCGGTTGAGCGCGATCCGCAGCGAGGCGACGTCCTCGACCGGGAGGCGCAGCTTGCCGGAGGCGAGCGGGGTGGCGGCGGCCCCCTCGCGCCAGCCGGCCAGGGTGAGGGTGACCTCGCGGTCGTCGTCGCTGGCGAGTTCGATCCGGAAGACCTTGTCGCCCAGCGGGAGCTCGTTGAGATGACGGAATGCCATTGGCTAAACCCCCAAGTGTCGTGTCAGGAGCGCACCTTGGGGGTGCGTCCCGAACACCTTCATTCTCTCCCGGGGGTCTGACAATCGGGCCCGGCCGCGGGCCCCGCGGGCAGGCCCGTCAGCCCTTCTCCACGCCGGTCAGCCCTTCTCCATGTAGGCCGCGCGGTCCTCGTCCAGCAGGCTGGCCAGGGCCGTGCGCAGGTCCGGATGGGCGGTGAGGTCCGGGTCCTCGGCGACCAGCCGGGTGGCCTCGGCCCGGGCGGTCACGATGACCTCCTCGTCCTCCAGCACCGAGAGCACCTTGAGCGAGGACTTCACCCCGGACTGCGCCTGGCCCAGCACATCGCCCTCGCGGCGCTGTTCGAGGTCGATCCGGGACAGCCGGAAGCCGTCCAGGGTGTCCGCCACCGCGTCCAGCCGGGCCCGGGCGGGGCTCGCCGCCGCCATGTCGGTGACCAGCAGGCAGAGTCCGGGGGCGGAGCCGCGCCCGACCCGGCCGCGCAGCTGGTGCAGCTGGGAGACGCCGAACCGGTCCGCGTCCATGATCACCATCGCGGTCGCGTTCGGCACGTTCACCCCGACCTCGATCACCGTGGTGGCGACCAGGACGTCCACCTCGCCGGCGGCGAACCGGCGCATCACCTCGTCCTTGGCCTCCGGCGCCAGCCGGCCGTGCAGGATCTCCACCCGCAGCCCGGCCAGCGGGCCCGCCACCAGCTTCGCGGTGGTCTCCACCACGGACAGCGGGGGCCGCCGGTCGCCGTCGGCGGCCGCGCCCTCGTCCGGCGCGTCGTCGAGCAGCTCCTCGAGGTCCGCCAGCCGCCGCTTGCGCTTCGCGCCCTTCGCCGGCTCCGGCTCCTCGTCGCCGATCCGGGGGCAGACCACGTACGCCTGGTGGCCCTTGGCCACCTCCTCGCGGACCCGCTCCCAGGCCCGGGCCAGGAAGTTGGGCTTCTCGACGGCCGGCACCACATGGGTGGAGATCGGCGAGCGCCCGGCCGGCAGCTGGTCCAGGACCGAGGTCTCCAAGTCCCCGAAGACGGTCATCGCGACCGTGCGCGGGATCGGGGTGGCCGTCATCACCAGCAGGTGCGGCGGCTGCTCGCCCTTGGCCCGCAGCGCGTCCCGCTGCTCGACGCCGAACCGGTGCTGCTCGTCGACCACGACCAGGCCGAGGTCCTGGAACTGCACCTTGTCCTCGATCAGGGCGTGGGTGCCGATCGCGATGCCGGCGTCCCCGCAGGCCATGTCGAGCAGCGCCTGCCGCCGGGCCGGCACGCCCATCGACCCGGTGAGCAGCGCCACCCGGGTGCCCAGGTCGGAGCCGCCGAGCAGGCCGCCCTCGGCGAGGTCGCCCATCATCCCGACGATCGACCGGTGGTGCTGCTGGGCCAGCACCTCGGTGGGCGCGAGCAGCACCGCCTGCCCGCCCGCGTCGACCACGGCCAGCATGGCCCGCAGCGCCACCAGGGTCTTCCCGGAACCGACCTCGCCCTGGAGCAGCCGGTGCATGGGGTGCTCGTCGGCCAGGTCGGCGGCGATCTCGGCGGAGACCTTGTGCTGCCCCTCGGTGAGGGTGAACGGCAGCCGGGCGTCGAAGGCGTCCAGCAGGCCGCCGGGGCGGGCCACCCGCGGCTTGGCGGGCAGGGCGGAGTCGGCGGCCCGGCGCCGGGCGAGGGCGACCTGGAGCACGAAGGCCTCGTCCCAGCGGAGCCGGTCCTGGGCGCGTTCGCGGTCGGCCTGGCTCGGCGGGCGGTGGATCAGTTCGAGCGCCTCGGGCAGCCCGATCAGGCCGTGCCGGTCGCGGAGTTCGGCGGGCAGCGGCTCGCCGACGTCGGACACGTGCTTGGTGAGCGCCGTCTCCACGCAGAGCGCGAGCTTCCAGCTGGGCATCTGGGCGCTGGCCGGGTAGACCGGGATCAGCCGGCCGGCGAACCGGGCGGCGGCGCCGTCGCCGTCCGCGTCGTCGAGCAGCTGGTAGTCGGGGGAGGCCAGCTGGCGGGCCCGGTTGAACACCCCGACCTTGCCCGCGAACAGGCCCTGCGTGCCCGGTCGCAGCTCCTTCTGCCGCCAGCCCTGGTTGAAGAAGACCAGCGTGAGGCGGCTGCGGCCGTCGGTGACCACCACCTCCAGCCGGTCGCCCTTGCGGCCGCGGAACGGGATCAGGGTGACCTTGTCGATCCGGGCCAGCACGGTGACGTGCTCGTCGACCTCCAGCTCGTCCAGACTGGTGAGCTGGCCCCGCTCGACGTAGCGGCGCGGATAGTGGTGCAGCAGGTCCCCGACCGTGTGCAGCTTGAGGCTGTCGGCGAGCACCTTGGCGGTCCGGTCGCCGACGAGCTTGGTCAGTGGTTCATCGAGAGCGCCCATCAGCCCTTGTCTACACCACCGGACCGACAGCGCGGCCCGCACACGGCCCGCTCACCCGACTCACCCGACACTCACCCGGCTCACTCGACGCCGATGAGCAGCGGCGCCGACTCCTGGCCGCCGTGGAAGACCACCGCGTCCACCTCGGGGCGGCTGTGCCGGGCGTGGGCGGCCAGCTGTTCGGCGAGGCCCCCGGGGGCGCCCTCGCCGAGGATCAGGGTGACCAGCTCGCCGCCGCCGCCGAGCATCCGGTCCAGCACGCTGGCGCCGACCTCGGCCAGTCCGGCGCCGATCACCGCGACGTCCCCGTCGATCAGCCCCAGCACGTCGCCGGCCTGGCAGACCCCGGCCATGGTCCAGGACTCGCCCTCGGCGACGGCCAGTTCGGCGTACCGGGTGGCACCGGCCGCCGAGGTCATCGCGACCACGTCCTCGTCGAAGCGCCGGCCGGACTCGTGCACGGCGAGCGCGGCCAGCCCCTGGACCGGCGAGCGGGTGGGCAGCACCGCGATCCGCACCCCCTCCTCGCGCAGCTGGTCGGCGGCGGCCCCGGCGGCGGCCCGCAGCTCGGGGTCGTTGAGCAGCAGCACCACCTCGCGGGCGGCGGCGCGGCGCACGGCGGCGGTGAGTTCGGCGCTGGCCGGCGGGCGGCCGGGCTCGGCGTGCAGCACGACCGCGCCGGCCTGTTCGCAGAGTTCGGCGAGGCCCGCGCCGGAGACCACCGAGAGCACCGCGCGGGCCCGCCACTCGGTCTCGCCCCGGCCGGCGGCGGCGCCGGAGCGGGCGGCGGCCTCGGCGAAGTGGGTGATCCGGATCTGGTGCGGGCGCCCGGCCCCGACCCCGGCCTCGACGGCGGCGCCCGCGTCGTCGACGTGGACGTGCACGTTCCACAGGCCGTCGCCACCGCCGACCACCAGCGAGTCCCCGAGCCCGGCGAGCCGTTCGCGCAGCGCGGGCAGTGCCTCGTCGGGCGCGTCCAGCAGGTAGATCACCTCGAAGGCGGGGTGGCCGGGCCCGGGCGGGCGCACCTGGAGCCGGCAGCTCTCCACCGGCCGGAGGTCGTCGCGCAGCGCGACCGGGCCCATCGGCTGGTGGCCGGCGACGGCGTCGGCGAGCGCCCCGAGGACGGCGACCAGGCCCCGGCCGCCGGCGTCCACCACGCCGTTCTCGGCCAGGACGGGGAGCTGTTCGGGTGTGTGCCGCAGGGCCTCCCTGGCGGCCCGGTGGGCGGCCTCGGCGACCTGGCCGAGACCGCCGCCGGCCCGGGCGGCCTCCCCGGCGGCGATCCGGGCGACGGTCAGCAGGGTGCCCTCCACCGGTTCGGCGACCGCCTGGTAGGCGGAGTCGGCGGCCCGTTGGAGGGCGGCCCGCAGTTGGTCGGCGCCGCCGCCCCCGGCGAGGGCCTCGGCGGTGCCGCGCAGCCACTGGGCGAGGATCACCCCGGAGTTGCCCCGGGCGCCGACGAGCGCGCCGCGGGCCATCGCCCGGACGGTCTCCGCCAGGCTCGGTGCCGGGCCGGGGCCCGGTTCGGCGAAGCGGCTCTCGACGGCGGCGGCGGCCGACTCCACGGTCAGGTACAGGTTGGTGCCGGTGTCGCCGTCCGGGACGGGATAGACGTTGAGTGCGTCGATCTCCTCGCGGGCCTGGCCGAGCGCCCGCAGCGCCAGTTGGCACCAACTGCGCACGGCCGGGGCGTCGAGCGTGTGCAGCACCAGGTCTCCTCCGGAGTGGGACGCCGTGATGGCCTGAGGGTGAACGGCGAGGGGTGGTACGGGCAGGTTATCGGGGCCCGGACGGCGGCGGCCGACACGGCGGCCGGAGCGATCACCCGGCCGGTCATGGTAGTTTCGTCGAACGGAAGCAAGCGTTGTATGCTCTTCCGGTTGCCTGGAACAATTCCGGGCTCTCCCCTTGGTCCGGTTCGGTTCACGTGAGTGCTCCGCTGGTCCGGCGGGTTGTCTCACGTAAATGATCTGAAGTCTTGGAGTGACTCCTGTGGCTGCCAACTGCGACGTCTGCGGCAAGGGGCCGGGCTTCGGCAACAGCATCTCCCACTCGCACCGCCGTACCCCCCGTCGCTGGAACCCCAACATCCAGACGGTGCGCGCTGTGGTTGGGCGGACGCCGAAGCGGCTCAATGTCTGCACCTCGTGCATCAAGGCCGGTAAGGTCTCGCGCTGACGCGCAGACCGGTATGCCGGTCCTCCAGTGAGTCGGTTCATCCCCGGGTGAACCGGCTTTCTGTTGTTCCGGTATCCAACCGACCTTCTGTGGGCGGGCCCTCGGGCCCGCCCACAGGCATGTCCGGACACACCTCCGGACACACCTCCGGAGGCGTGACCGGAGACACCTCCGGGGGCAGCGCCTAGCGCCACCGCCAGGCGTGGTCCACCGGGCCGATCCCGGCGCCGAGCGCGAAGCCGCCGGCGATCGCGCCGGTGATGTACTCCTTGGCCGAGGCCACCGCCGCCGGCAGCTCCTCGCCCTTGGCCAGGCCCGAGGCGATCGCGCTGGCCAGGGTGCAGCCGGTGCCGTGGGTGTGCCGGTTGTCGTAGCGCGGCGCCCGGTACCAGTACTCCTCCCCCGCGCCCCCGTACAGCAGGTCGGCCGCCTCTCCGGCCAGGTGACCGCCCTTGACCAGCACCCAGCGCGGCCCGAGGTCGAGCAGCGCCTTGGCGGCGTCCAGCATCTGCCCCTCGCCCTCGACCGTCCGGCCGGTGAGCTGCGTCACCTCGTGCAGGTTGGGTGTGGCGAGGGTGGCGACCGGCAGCAGCCGCTCCCGGACAGTGGCGACGGCCTCGGCGGCGAGCAGCGCGTCGCCGTGCTTGGAGACGCCCACCGGGTCCACCACGACCGGGGCGCCGACACCGGTCAGCAGTTCGGAGACGGTCTCGACCAACTCGATCGAGGCGAGCATGCCGGTCTTCACGGCCTGGACGCCGATGTCGTCGACCACACTGCGGAACTGGGCCCGGACGGCCTCGGCGGGCAGCTCCCAGTAGCCCTGGACGCCGAGCGAGTTCTGCGCGGTGACGGCGGTGACGACGCTCATGCCGTGGACGCCGAGGGCGAGCATCGCCTTGAGGTCGGCCTGGATGCCGGCGCCGCCGCCGGAGTCGGAGCCGGCGACGGTGAGCACGCGGGGGGGTGCGGTGGAGGACATGGCCCCCAACCTACGCGGTCAGAGCACGGCCTCCGACTCGGTCCAGCGCTCCTCGGGGACGGTCTTGAGCCGGGTCACCGCGTCGGCGATCGGCACCATCCGGATGTCGCCCCGGCGCAGTGCGGTGAAGTGGCCGAACGTGCCCCGGTGGACGGCCTCCACGGCGTGCCAGCCGAAGCGGGTGGCGAGGACGCGGTCGCGGGCGGTCGGGGTGCCGCCGCGCTGGACGTGGCCGAGGATGACCGGGCGGGCCTCCTTGCCGAGCAGGTCCTCCAGCTCGTGGGCGAGGCGGTTGCCGATCCCGCCGAAGGTGCGGTGCCCGAACCGGTCGAGCCCGCCGTGGTCGAAGCGCATGGTGCCGGGCGTCGGGGAGGCCCCCTCGGCGACCGCGATGATGGCGAACTTCTTGCCCCGGGCGAAGCGGTCCTCCACCATCCGGGCCACACCCTCGATGTCGAACGGCCGCTCGGGGATCAGGATTCCGTGCGCACCGCCCGCCATGCCGGCGGTGAGGGTGATCCAGCCGGTGTGGCGTCCCATCAGCTCGACGACCATCACCCGCTGGTGCGATTCGGCGGTGGTCTTGAGCCGGTCGATCGCCTCGGTCGCGACGTGCACGGCGGTGTCGAAGCCGAAGGTGACGTCGGTGGCGTCGATGTCGTTGTCGATGGTCTTCGGGACGCCGACCACCGGCAGTCCGGCCTCGCTGAACAGTCCGGCGGCGGTGAGGGTGCCCTCGCCGCCGATCGCGATCAGCGCGTCGATGCCGATGTCCCGGGCGAGGGTCTTGGCGTTCTCCACCGCCCAGGCGATCCGCTCGCGCTGCACCCGGGCCGAGCCGAGGACGGTGCCGCCGAGGGTGAGCAGACCGGTGACGTCGTCGTGCGAGACCGGGCGGGTGCGGCCCTCGATCAGTCCGAGGAAGCCGTCCTCGATGCCGACGATCTCGTCGCCGTGCACATCGGTGCCACGGTGCACCACGGAGCGGATCACCGCGTTCAGGCCGGGACAGTCGCCGCCGCTGGTCAGGACTCCGATGCGCATGCCGGTGCCTCCCGCTCCAAATGGTTCAGACCACAGTGGTCCAGACCACTCATCGTAGGACGGGTGGCCGGCTGTGGGCCAAGCCTACGCACACAGCCCGTCGGGGACGGGTTCGCGCGGGCACCCGGGAGGGTCGCGCGCCCTCGTCGCGCGCCCCCGTCGTACGCCCGGTCACTCCGAGAAGTGGTCCCAGCCGCCGACCCGGTCCCAGGCCTCGCCGTCCACCGTCACCCGGCCGCCCCTGGCCGCCCGCGAGCGGCCGACGACCTCGCCCACCACCCGCCAGCGGGCGGGCAGTTGGACCCCGCGCGGGAAGGTCGCCACGATCGCGTGGTCCTCTCCCCCGGCCAGCACCCACACCATGGGGTCGACCCCGACCGCCTGGCCGATGTCCGCCATCTGCGCGGGCACGTCGAAGTCCGCCGCCCGCAGGTCGATGTCCACCCCGCTCGCCAGCGCCACATGCCCGAGGTCGGCCACCAGCCCGTCACTCACGTCGATCATCGCGGTGGCGCCGAGCTCCGCGCCGGACGGCCCCGCGTGGTACGGCGGTTCGGGGCGGCGGTGGGCCTCGACGAACGCCCGCGGCGAGCGGAAGCCCCGCTGCAGCACCGTCAGGCCCGCCGCCGACCAGCCGAGCCAGCCGGTGACCGCGACCACGTCGCCCACCTGGGCACCGGCGCGCGTCACCGGCGCGCGCCCCTGGAGGTCCCCGAGCGCCGTGATGGCCAGCATGATGGTGTCCCCGCGCACCACGTCACCGCCGACCACCGTCGCGCCGGCCACCTGGCACTCGTCGCGCAGTCCGTCCATCAGCTCGGTGGCCCAGGTGGTCGGCAGGTCCGCCGGCGCGACCAGGCCGAGCAGGATCGCGGTCGGGACCGCGCCCATCGCGGCCACGTCGGCGAGGTTCTGCGCGGCGGCCTTGCGGCCCACGTCGTACGCGGTGGACCAGTCCCGGCGGAAGTGCCGGTTCTCGATGAGCACATCGGTGGTCGCCACCACCCGGCCGTCCGGGGCCTTCACCACGGCGGCGTCGTCGCCCGGGCCGAGGTCGACCGCGTCGGTGAGCGGCACCCGGGCGGTCAGCTCCCTGATGAGTCCGAACTCGCCGAGCTCGCCCACGGTCCCCTGCATCTGCCGTCCTCCCGGTCGCGCCCGGTCGGGCGCCTACGTCCTGCGGCCACGCCGCCTCGCGCGCAGCGTACGCCCTCCGAGGACGCAGAGGTCTCCCCTACCCGGCCCGCCGGAGGGTAGCGTGGTGATCAGTCTGCCGTGAGCCCGTTCGCCACCCGACACCCGACCGGGCCGGCACGGCCGCGATCCCCGTACCCAGCCGCCCGGAGGTCCCCGTGGTACAGGCCTACATCCTGATTCAGACCGAGGTCGGCAAGGCCAGCGCCGTCGCCGGGTCCATCGCCAAGATCCCCGGTGTCCTCCAGGCCGAGGACGTCACCGGCCCGTACGACGTGATCGTCCGGGCCGAGGCCGACACCGTGGACGACCTCGGCCGTCTGGTCGTCGCCAAGGTCCAGCAGGTCGAGGGCATCACCCGCACCCTGACCTGTCCCGTGGTCCACCTGTAAGACCCGCATACCATCGGCGGGTGACCCGAGAACTCCGCGCCCCCCGCTTCCTGGCGGCACTGCCGGCCCCCGTTCGGTGGCTGGCGGTGCCGACCGCGCTCACCTGCACCGTCGTGGTGCTGGTCGGCAGCTGGAGCACGCCCGAGAAGATCGAGACGCCGGACCCGGCCCCCAAGGCCGCCGGCTACTGCCGGGCCCTCGCCGACGCGCTCCCCCAGGAGCTGTACGGCCACCCGCGCAAGGACCCGGCCCCCGCCTCGCCGTTCGTGGCCGCCTGGGCCAGCTCGCCGAAGGTGGTGCTGCGCTGCGGCGTGGACCGGCCCGAGGCCCTGAACGGCCCGGCCGCCACGGACATCGCGCCGACGATCGACGACGTGACCTGGTGGCCGCAGCAGCTGGGGGACGGCGGTTACCGCTACACCACCACGATGCGCAAGGCCTATGTGGAGCTCACCGTTCCCGACGGCTCGTTCGCCAACCCGATGGACGTGGTCGCCGCGCTCTCCCCCGTGGTCGCCGTCACCATCCCCTGAACCGGCCCGACCCGAGCCGACCTGACCCGGCCCGGCCCGACCGGCACGCGAGCGGGGCGGCCCGGTTCCCGGGACCGCCCCGTCACGCCGCCGGCGCGGGTTACCGCAGGCCGGTCGAGCGGCGCAGCGCCGCCTGCAGCAGCCGGTCGACCAGCTCCGGGTACGACATCCCGCTGGCCTCCCACATCTTCGGGTAGGCCGAGATCGGGGTGAAGCCGGGCATGGTGTTGACCTCGTTGACCATCCAGCTGCCGTCGTCGAGCAGGAAGAAGTCCACCCGGGCCAGACCCTCGCAGCCGAGCGCCTCGAAGGCCTCGATCGCCCGGCGGCGGATCTCGGCGGTCTGCTCGGCGGTGAGCTCGGCCGGGATCCGGACCTCGGAGGAGTCGATGTACTTGGCCTCGAAGTCGTAGAACTCGTAGCCGCCGCCGACCAGGACCTCGGCCGGGACGCTCGCCCGCGGGCCGTCCTCGAACTCCAGCACCGCGCACTCCAGCTCGCGGCCGGAGACACCCGCCTCGATGATCAGCTTGGGGTCGTGGCGGCGCGCCTCCTCGATCGCGGCATCGAGGTCGGAGAGGTCCTTGACCTTGCTGATGCCGATGCTGGAGCCGGCCCGGCAGGGCTTCACGAACAGCGGCAGGCCGAGTCCCGCGACGCGCTCGCGGACGGCGGCCCGGCCCTCCTCGGTCTCCCACTCGCGCGGCCGGACCACGGTGTACCGCCCGACGCCGAGGCCGTGCGAGGCCAGCAGGCGCTTGGTGAACTCCTTGTCCATGCCCGCCGCGCTGGCCAGCACGCCGTTGCCGACGTACGGCACGCCGGAGAGTTCCAGCAGGCCCTGGAGCGTGCCGTCCTCGCCCCACGGGCCGTGCAGCAGCGGGAAGACCACGTCCACCTCACCGAGCGCCTTGGGGGCGGCGCCGGGCTCGCTCCAGACCACCTCGCGGCTGCCGGGGTCGACCGGCAGCGCGACCCGGCCCTCGGTGGACTCGGCGACGTGGTCGACGTCCGGCAGCCGGCCGTCGGTGATCGCCATCCGGGCCGGCTCGTCGCTGGCCAGCGCCCAGCGGCCCTCGTGGGTGATGCCGATCGGCAGCACCTCGTACTTGTCGCGGTCGATCGCCCTCAGCACGCTGCCCGCGGTGGAGACCGAGATGGCGTGCTCGGAGCTGCGGCCGCCGAACACGACGGCGACCCGCGGCTTCGCGGACGGGTTCTGGGAGGTCTGTTCGATGCTCATATCGCGACAGAGGGTACCCCGAGGCTGGTTTCGGGACAGTGACCGACCCGGCCGGCCCGAGCCGGCCGGGCCCGGGCCGGAGCCCGAGCGGCGCCCGGCCGGACCGGGCCGTCAGCGCCGTTCGGGCTTGGCCGAACGGGACATCAGCGCCCGCAGTGCCTCCTGGGTGGGGCGCCCGTTGTGCACGACGTCCACCACCGCCTCGACGATCGGCATGTCGACACCGTTGCGCCGGGCCAGGTCGAGCACCGATTCGCAGGACTTGACGCCCTCCGCGGTCTGCCGGGTGGCCGCGATGGTCTCGGCCAGCGACATGCCCCGGCCCAGGTTGGTGCCGAAGGTGTGGTTGCGCGAGAGCGGGGAGGAGCAGGTGGCCACCAGGTCGCCCATGCCGGCCAGGCCCGCGAAGGTGTACGGGTCGGCGCCGAGCGCCAGCCCGAGCCGGGTGGTCTCGGCGAGCCCCCGGGTGATCAGGGTCGCCTTGGTGTTGTCGCCGAGGCCCATGCCGTCGGCCATGCCGACCGCCAGGCCGATCACGTTCTTGACCGCCCCGCCCAGCTCGCAGCCGATCACGTCGGTGTTGGTGTACGGCCGGAAGTACGGCGTGTGGCAGGCCGCCTGGAGCCGCTTGGCGACCGCCTCGTCGGTGCAGGCGACCACGCTCGCGGCGGGCTGCCGGTTGGCGATCTCCCGGGCCAGATTGGGCCCGCTGACCACGGCGATCCGCTCCTGGCCGACCGCGGCGACCTCGGCGACGACCTCGCTCATCCGCTTCGCGGTGCCGAGTTCGATGCCCTTCATCAGACTGACCAGGACGGTCTGCGGCTCCAGCAGCGGCGCCCAGGCGGCGAGGTTCTCGCGCAGCGTCTGCGAGGGCACCACCAGCACCGCGAAGTCCGCGCCGGCCAGCGCCTCGGCGGGGTCGGTGGTGGCCCGGACGCCGTCCGGCAGCCGGACCCCGGGCAGGTAGTCCGGGTTGGTGTGGGTGGCGTTGACGGCGTCCGCCAACTCCTGGCGGCGGCCCCAGAGGGTCACCTCACAGCCGGCGTCCGCGAGGATCATCGCGAACGCGGTACCCCAGGAACCGGTGCCGAACACGGCGCAGCGGGTCACTTGACTTCCTCCCCTGCCTGGTCGTTGCCACGGCCGCCGCTCCCGCGGCGGGCCGCGGCGGCGGCCCGGAGCCGGGCCGCCTCCCGCATGTCGTACCGCTCCGCGGGCGGTTCCTCGCCCCGGATGTCGGCCAGCACGGCGGTGATCGCGGTCATGATGTCCTCGGTGGCGTCCCTGAGGACCTGGGCGGTGAGTTCCTGGCCCTGGTACTTGCTCAGGTCGACGGCCGGCCCGGCCGCCACGGTCACCCGGTGGCGCGGGAACAGGTTGAACCTGCTCCGTCCCCCGCTGCCCCGGCCGTACGGCGGGATGATCTCGTGCGCGCCCCAGTGGGCCACCGGGATCACCGGCGCGCCGGTCATCAGCGCCACCCGGGCGACCCCGCTCTTGCCGGTCATCGGCCACAGGCCCGGGTCCCGGGTGAGCGTTCCCTCCGGGTAGAACTGCACGCACTGGCCGCTGTTGACCGCGTCGATGGCGGACCGGAAGGCCTGCGCCGCGTCGGTCGACTCGCGGAACACCGGGATCTGGCCGGTCTTGCGGAGCATGAACCCGATGAAGGGGATCGAGAACAGCGAGGACTTGCCGAGGATCCGCGGCGGCCGCCCGCTGTTGTACTGCCAGTGCGCGTACACCACGGGGTCGATGATCGAGTTGTGGTTGACCGCGGTGATGAAGCCGCCCCGCTTCGGCAGGTGCTCCCAGCCTCGCCAGTCGGGCTTGACCAGCGCGGTGTTCACCGGCTTCACCAGCACGGCCGCGAAGCGGTACCAGAAGCCGTAGTCGGCGTTGCCGAAGCTGGCGTACGAGCGGCGGGCCACCCCAGGTCCTCCTCATTCGTGCGGCACGTGGGGTGCCGCGGTCGATCTCGCTTCCGCCGCCTCTCGGGGCGCGGGCGCGGAACAGTGTCGCCCGACCGCTCACCGGCTGTCGAGCGACCCCGCCCGGACGTCCGGCGGGCGTGATCAAACGCACGTCCGCACAGTTCGGACGGCCTGGCGAGGGCTCCGGGACCGGCGTCACAATGACGCCGATGACCCAGGACACCGTACGCCCCGGCAGCCCCGTCGCGCCCGCCGCACCCGCCGCCGACTGGTCGCTGGTACTGCCGCTCAAACGGCTCGCCGGGGCCAAGTCCCGGCTGGCCCCGTTCGCCGGCCCGCACCGCCCCGACCTCGCACTCTCGTTCGCCCTCGACACCGTCACGGCCGCGCTGGCCGCTCCGGGGACCGGCCGGGTGCTGGTGGTCACCCGGGACGCCGGGGCCGGGGCGCGGCTGGCCGCGCTCGGCGCCCTGGTGGTCGACGACGAGCCCGGCGGCGGCCTCAACGAGGCACTGGCGCACGGCGCGGCGGCGGCGCTGGCCCTCGCACCCCACGCGCCGCTGGCCGCGCTCTCGGCGGACCTGCCGGCCCTGCGCCCGGCCGAGCTGGGCCGGGTGCTGGCCGCCGTCCCGGCGACCGGCCGGGCCTTCCTGCCGGACGCGCCCGGGCTGGGCACCACTCTGCTGGCCTGCGCCCCGGGCAGTCCGCTCGACCCCGCGTTCGGGGACGGCTCGCGGGCCCGGCACGCGGCCGGCGGCGCCCGCGAACTGCGGCTGTCCGGCGTGGAGTCGGTCCGCCGCGACGTCGACACCGGCGAGGACCTGGCCGAGGCGCTGGCGCTCGGCGTCGGACCGCACACCCGCGCCCTGGCCGTCCGGCTCGGATACCTGCCGCGACAGGGGCCGTCCGACGCACCGCTGCCCGGCTGACACACCACCGGGGCTGTCGGTGCCCCTCGCTATGCTGCTGGCATGCAGGCCACCGCGTTCACCTTCGACCCCGCCACCCGGGCCGGCTCCGTGCTGCTCGACGACGGGACCCCGGTGCCGTTCGACACCGCCGCCTTCGACGCCGGCGGGCTGCGGCTGCTGCGCCCGGGCCAGCGGGTGCGGATCCGCACCGAGGGCGCCGGCGACGCCCGGCGGGTGGTCTTCCTGACGCTGCAGACCTTCCCGGACCCGGCCGCCGGCTGACCGGGCCGGCGGCGCGCTCAGGAGTCGCGGAGCCACCGGGAGCCGCGACCGCGGGGAGTAATTCCGGAAAAGCGATAAGCCGTGGCACCACCCCGCCGGGAATTCCCGGAGGAGGGCGGCGCCACGGCTCGCGAAGGTCGTCCGACGACGACGCGCACCGACTACTTGGCGGTGGTCTTGCGCGCGGTGGTCTTGCGGGTGGTGGTCTTCTTCGCCGGTGCCGTCTTCTTGGCGGCGGCGGCCGTCTTCTTGGTCGCGGTCGCGGTGGTCTTCTTCGCGGCGGCGGCGGTGGTCGCCTTCTTGGCGGTCGCGGCCGTCTTCTTGGTCGCGGTCGCGGTGGTCTTCTTCGCGGCGGCGGTGGTGGTCGCCTTCTTGGCGGCGGCCGTCTTCTTGGTCGCGGCCGTCTTGTTGGCGGCGGCCTTGGTGGCGGTCGCCTTGGTGGCCGTCTTCTTGGCGGCGGCCTTCTTCGCCGGGGTGGCGGCAGCGGCGGCGGCAGCGGCCGTGGCGGCGCGCTTGGTGGCGGCACGCTTGGCGGCCGGGGTGGCGGCGACACCGCTCTTGCCCGGGGTGAGGGAGCCCTTGGGCGCCTTCTTCACCGAGGGGCCTTCCTTCGGCAGCTTCTTGGCGCCGCTGACCAGGTCCTTGAAACCCTGGCCCGGACGGAAGCGCGGCACCGAGGTCTTCTTGACCTTGACCTTCTCGCCGGTCTGCGGGTTACGGGCGAAGCGCGCGGAGCGCTCCACCTTCTCAAAGGTGCCGAAACCGGTGACCGAAACACGGTCGCCGGCCACGACGGCGCGCACCATGGTGTCGAGTACTGCGTCGACGGCCTCTGCGGCAGCCTTGCGACCGCCCAGCTGCTCGGCCACCGCTTCGACAAGCTGAGCCTTGTTCACGTCTTCCCCTTCAGAAACGGGCGCCGGATGATTCCATCCGTTCATTTCGCACGTTAGGTATGTATCTGCGGACTTTCAATTACCAAACGCGCGAATCACCCTAGTGTCGCAATGGATTTGCGCGTCGGCGACCTCAGACGACGGGCGGGCGCCCCTCGTCGAGGTCCTGCACAAAGCGACTCAACCGCCGCGCCGCCTCCGGAAGATCGCGCTTGGCGGCCTCGGTGACGATCAGCAGTTGACGGGTGAGAGCGGTCTTTGCATCGGCAGACACGTTCAGCGCATGCACGCGGTCGTGAGCTTGCTTCAACCGCTCGGCCACAAGCGCGAAGAGCGCTGCGACTTCCGGGTCGTCCGGCCCCTCAGCAGGTGAGGTGGCGGCGTCCGGCCGATCGTCAATTCGGCGTTCGGATCCCCGGCCCGTGGACTCCGGTGACGCGGGTTCGCCGCCCGCGTACGGAGGTTCATGGTGCCGGTGCATGCTCTGATTGTGCCATCTACGCGCAGTTGTGCATGCGCGGGGCCCTCCGCCGCAAAACCGAATCGCCAATCCGGGGCCCGCGGACGGGCACAACTCCCGCCCCGGAACGGCGGATGGCCCGCCCCCCCGAGGGGGGAGGCGGGCCATCCGGCGGTTCGTCAGAATGCTTGTTCAGAACGGGAGGTCAGGCCGCCGGCAGGGTGCGCGGCTTGAACGACGGCCGGCCCTTCTCGAAGGCCGCGATGTCGGCCTCGTTCCGCAGCGTGATGCTGATGTCGTCCAGCCCGTTGAGCAGCCGCCAACGGAGATTGTCGTCCAGTTCGAACGGCGCGGTGATGCCCTCGGCCCGCACCTCGCGGGCTTCCAGGTCGACGGTGACGGGCGCCGTCGGGTCCGCCTCGGTCAGCTGCCAGAGCCGTTCCACGGTCTCCTGCGGGAGGACCACGGTGAGCAGGCCGTTCTTCAGCGAGTTGCCACGGAAGATGTCGGCGAAGCGCGAGGAGATCACGGCGTGGAAACCGTAGTTCTGCAGGGCCCAGACGGCGTGCTCGCGGGAGGAGCCGGTGCCGAACTCGGGGCCGGCCACCAGGACGGTGGCGCCCTGCCGCTCGGGCCGGTTGAGGATGAACGACTCGTCCCGGCGCCAGGCCTCGAACAGGCCGTCCTCGAAACCGGAACGGGTGACCTTCTTCAGCCAGTGGGCGGGGATGATCTGGTCCGTGTCGACGTTGCTGCGGCGCAGCGGCACGGCCCGCCCGGTGTGGGTGGTGAACTTCTCCATGCTGCTCAGACCTCCACGGCGGCGTCGGCCACCAGATCGGCGGGGGCCGCGAGGCGGCCCAGGACGGCGGTCGCGGCGGCGACCTGGGGCGAGACCAGATGGGTGCGGCCGCCCTTGCCCTGGCGGCCCTCGAAGTTGCGGTTCGAGGTCGAGGCGCAGCGCTCGCCGGGGGCGAGCTGGTCCGGGTTCATCCCCAGGCACATCGAGCAGCCCGCGTGCCGCCATTCGGCGCCGGCCGCGGTGAACACCTTGTCCAGGCCCTCCTCGACGGCCTGGAGGGCGACCCGGACGGAACCCGGGACGACCAGCATCCGCACGCCGTCGGCGATCCGGCGGCCGCGCAGCAGGTCGGCGGCGGCGCGCAGGTCCTCGATCCGGCCGTTGGTGCAGGAGCCGACGAAGACCGCGTCGACGGCGACCTCGCGCAGCGGGGTACCGGCCTCCAGTCCCATGTAGGCGAGGGCGTTCTCGGCGGCGGTCCGCTCCTGCGGGTCGGCGAAGGAGGCCGGGTCCGGCACCGAGGCGCCGAGCGGGGCGCCCTGGCCGGGGTTGGTGCCCCAGGTGACGAAGGGGGTCAGCTCGGCGGCGTCGATGAAGATCTCGTGGTCGAAGACCGCGTCCTCGTCGGTGCCCAGGGTCCGCCAGTACTCGACGGCGGCGTCCCAGTCCTCGCCCCGCGGGGCGTGCGGGCGGTCCTTGAGGTAGGCGAAGGTGGTCTCGTCCGGGGCGATCATGCCGGCCCGGGCGCCCGCCTCGATGGACATGTTGCAGATGGTCATCCGGGCCTCCATGGAGAGGCCGCGGATCGCCGAACCCCGGTACTCCAGGACGTAGCCCTGGCCGCCGCCGGTGCCGATCCGGGTGATGATCGCCAGGATCAGGTCCTTGGCGGTGACGCCCTCGGGCAGTTCGCCCTCGACGGTGATCGCCATGGTCCGGAACGGGGCCAGCGGCAGCGTCTGGGTGGCGAGCACGTGCTCGACCTGGCTGGTGCCGATGCCGAACGCCAGCGCGCCGAACGCGCCGTGGGTGGAGGTGTGGGAATCGCCGCAGACCACGGTGGTGCCGGGCTGGGTGAGGCCCAGCTGGGGGCCGACGACGTGCACGACGCCCTGCTCGATGTCGCCGAGGGAGTGGATCCGGACGCCGAACTCGGCCGCGTTCTTGCGCAGGGTCTCCAGTTGGACCCTGGAGACCGGGTCGGCGATCGGCTTGTCGATGTCCAGGGTCGGGGTGTTGTGGTCCTCGGTGGCGATCGTGAGATCGGTGCGGCGGACCGTGCGGCCGGCCAGCCGGAGGCCGTCGAAGGCCTGCGGGCTGGTCACCTCGTGGAGCAGGTGCAGGTCGATGAAGAGCAGGTCGGGCTCGCCCTCCGCGCGCCGCACGACGTGGTCGTCCCAGACCTTCTCTGCGAGTGTCCGTCCCATCGGATTCCCTCCAGCCGGCCGCGTTGCCGGCCTTCTCGTGTCGTCGAGGTCGAAGCTGCCGCGGGCCGGTCCGGTCCGCGACGAGCGACCTGCACACCGGATCGGTGTCCACGATGCGGACACCTCGGCGGGGTCGCATCCTGGATGTCTCCCGGGCTGCTGCATCCAGAGTGGCGCTTTTCGCAGAAGATTGAACTTGCGTCTCGCGGAATGAGACTGCAGTCTTAGCGCATGGACAACTCTAGCGGCGTCGGCGTGCTCGACAAGGCCGCTCTGGTGCTGAGCGCACTGGAGTCGGGCCCCGCCACGTTGGCGGGGCTGGTCGCCGCCACCGGTCTGGCGCGCCCCACGGCCCACAGACTCGCCGTCGCACTCGAACACCACCGTCTGGTCACCAGGGACATGCAGGGCCGCTTCATCCTCGGCCCGCGCCTGTCCGAACTCTCCGCCGCGGCGGGCGAGGACCGGCTGCTCGCCACCGCGGGCCCGGTCCTGACCCACCTGCGCGACGTCACCGGCGAGAGCGCACAGCTCTACCGCCGCCAGGGCGAGATGCGGATCTGCGTCGCGGCCGCCGAGCGGCTCTCCGGTCTGCGGGACACCGTCCCGGTCGGCAGCACCCTGCCGATGAAGGCCGGCTCGGCCGCCCAGGTCCTGCTGGCCTGGGAGGAGCCCGAGCGGCTGCACCGCGGCCTCCAGGGCGCCCGGTTCACCGCCACCGCGCTGAGCGGGGTCCGGCGGCGCGGCTGGGCCCAGTCGATCGGCGAGCGGGAGCCGGGCGTCGCCTCCGTCTCCGCGCCGGTCCGCGGGCCCTCCAACCGCGTCGTGGCCGCCGTCTCGGTCTCGGGGCCGATCGAGCGCCTGACCCGCCACCCCGGGCGACTGCACGCCCAGGCCATCATCGAGGCCGCCAACCGCCTCACCGAGGCGCTGCGCCGCAGCTGACCCGCCCGCCCCCGCCCGCCCCCACGCCTTCCCCGCCTCCCCCCACTCCCCCGCACTCTCCCCCACCGAGAAACCGTGAAGGGCCCCGCTCGTGGTCGAGCGGGGCCCTTCGGACGGGGGCTCCCGATGGATTCCGGATGAATTCCGGATGGTCCGGTAAATCAAAAAAGACCCCGGGGGCCGGGGCCTTTCTTTTCTGGCTGGGGTACCAGGACTCGAACCTAGACTAAATGAACCAGAATCACTCGTGCTGCCAATTACACCATACCCCAAAACAAAGCAATCAGCCGATGAGCTACCCCATCGGCTTCCTGCTTCAGTACCCCCGACCGGATTCGAACCGGCGCTACTGCCGTGAGAGGGCAGCGTGCTAGGCCGCTACACAACGGGGGCATCCTGGCGATTCCTCGCGGAACCAGTACCCCCGACCGGATTCGAACCGGCGCTACTGCCGTGAGAGGGCAGCGTGCTAGGCCGCTACACAACGGGGGCTTTCCAGGCGGTCCCTTGCGGGACCAGTACCCCCGACCGGATTCGAACCGGCGCTACTGCCGTGAGAGGGCAGCGTGCTAGGCCGCTACACAACGGGGGCTTGTCTTCACTTGTCGCGGTCTGGACCGCGGGGTACTGCGCTGGGGTACCAGGACTCGAACCTAGACTAAATGAACCAGAATCACTCGTGCTGCCAATTACACCATACCCCACCAGAGTTGAACCCCTGTCGGGGATCCTCTCGGGCTCGCGCCTCCCGCTCGGCTCCGGCGGGGGCTTTGACTCCCGCGTCGTTGCCCTCCCGGGCGGCGCAGAAAGAACATTACCCGACGTCCGCCCCGGCTCCAAAATCGATAACCCCAGGCAGCGGGAAGGGGGCCGTCCGGTGACCTCCGGGGGCGCCGCGGGCCCGGCGCCGAGGCCGGGCCCGCGGGGTGCCGCCGATGTCCGGCGGCCGGTCGGAGCGGTGCCGCGGTCAGGCCCCGGGCAGGCCGGCCAGGGCCGCGTTCAACCGGCGCAGCGTCTCGGCGCGGCCGAGCAGCTCCATCGACTCGAAGAGCGGCGGGGAGATCCGGCGGCCGCTCACGGCCACCCGCAGCGGGGTGAAGGCGAACTTCGGCTTGATGCCCAGCCCCTCCACCAGCGCCTCGCGCAGCGCGGCCTGGATCGGCTCGGCGGTGAACCCGTCGAGCGCCGCCAGGGCCCGGATCCCGGCCTCCAGCACCGGTCGGGTGTCCGCGGTGAGCACCTTGGCGGCGTCGTCCGGGTCGAGCGCGAAGTCCTCCGGGGCGACGAACAGGAAGCCGGCCATCGCCACGATCTCGCCCAGCACGACCATCCGCTCCTGGGTGAGCGGCGCGACCGCGGCCAGCAGCTCCAGCTGCTCGGCGGTCGGCTCGGCCGGCAGCAGGCCGGCCCCCTGGAGGTGGGGCACCAACCGGCGGACGAAGTCCTCCGGGGCCAGCCGGCGCACGTGCTCGGCGTTGACCGCCTCGCACTTCTTCAGGTCGAAGCGGGCCGGGTTGGCGTTCACCCTGGTGACGTCGAAGGCCGCCACCAGCTCGTCCACGGTGAAGACGTCGCGGTCCTCGGCCAGCGACCAGCCCAGCAGCGAGAGGTAGTTGAGCAGCCCCTCGGGGATGAAGCCGCGCTCCCGGTAGAGGTTGAGCGAGGCCTGCGGGTCCCGCTTGGAGAGCTTCTTGTTGCCCTCGCCCATGACGTAGGGCAGGTGGCCGAACCTCGGGGTGCCGCCGTCGCCCACGCCGATGTCGGCGAGCGCGGCGTAGAGCGCGATCTGGCGGGGGGTGGAGGAGAGCAGGTCCTCGCCGCGCAGGACGTGGGTGATGCCCATCAGGGCGTCGTCCACCGGGTTGACCAGGGTGTAGAGCGGTGCGCCGCCGGCCCGGACGATGCCGTAGTCGGGCACGTTCCCGGGCTCGAAGGACAGGGTGCCGCGGACCAGGTCGTCGAAGGTGATCGTGGTGTCCGGCATCCGGAAGCGCAGCACCGGCTCCCGTCGCTCCAGCCGGTGGACGGCCACCTGGTCGTCCGTCAGGTCACGGCAGCGGCCGTCGTAGCCGGACGGCTTCCCGGCCGCGCGGGCGGCCTCGCGGCGGGCGTCCAGCTCCTCGGTGGAGCAGTAGCAGTGGTAGGCGTGGCCCGCCTCGTGCAGCCTGCGGGCGATGTCGGCGTAGACGTCCAGCCGCTGCGACTGCCGGTACGGCGCGTGCGGGCCGCCCACCTCCGGGCCCTCGTCCCAGTCCAGGCCGAGCCAGCGCATCGCGTCGAGCAGCTGCCCGTAGGACTCCTCGGAGTCGCGGGCGGCGTCGGTGTCCTCGATCCGGAGGACCAGGGTGCCGCCGTGGTGGCGGGCGAAGGCCCAGTTGAACAGGGCGGTGCGGACCAGGCCCACGTGCGGGTTGCCGGTCGGGGAGGGGCAGAAGCGCACCCGGACGGCCGGTCCGGCGGGCTCGCTAGCCACGCTTGACCACCTTGTTGGCGAGGGTGCCGATGCCCTCGACGGTGACCGCGACCTCGTCGCCGACCTGGATCGGGCCCACCCCGGCGGGGGTGCCGGTGAGGACGACGTCGCCGGGCAGCAGCGTCATGGCCTCGGAGATGTGGACGATCAGCTCGGCGACCGAGCGGACCATCAGGGAGGTGCGGCCGGTCTGCCGGAGCTCGCCGTTGACCGTGCAGGTGACGGCGAGGTCCGAGGGGTCGAGGTCGGTCTCGATCCAGGGGCCGAGCGGGCAGGCGGTGTCGAAGCCCTTGGCGCGGGCCCACTGGCCCTCGCGCTGCTGGACGTCGCGGGCGGTGACGTCGTTGGCGCAGGTGTAGCCGAGGATCACCTCGGGGACCCGCTCCAGCGGCACCTCGCGGCACATCCGGCCGATCACCACGGCCAGTTCCGCCTCGTGCTGGACGTCCGAGGAGAACGGCGGGTAGGCGATGCTCTCGGTCGGCCCGATCACCGAGGTGGAGGGCTTGAAGAAGGTGAGCGGGACGTCCGGGACGGCGTTGCCCAGCTCGGCGGCGTGCGCGGCGTAGTTGCGGCCGACCGCGACGATCTTGTTGGGCAGGATCGGGCTCAGCAGCCGGACGTCCTGGAAGCGGTAGCTCTCACCGCTCGGCCGGGGCTGGCCGAACGGGTGGCCCGCCAGCCCGTGGACCACCAGCGACTCGGGCCGCGCCGGGTCCCCCTCGACCACACCGAAGGAGACGCTGCCGGCGGCAGGACTCCCTTCCCGGACGGAAAACCTGGCAATGCGCACGGCTCGGGCACCCCTCGCGTCGTCGGCCGCCCGGGGCGCGCCCGGGCGCTGGTGGAGGCCGGTCCCGCTTCGGGCCCGGCCCCGTTCAATCGCCGCCCAGGCTATCGCGCGGGCTCCGGCCCGGCCCCTCCACCGGCCCGGGGTGTCCGGACGCCGGCCGGGACGCCCGGGGACGCGACGGGCCCCGCCACCGGGGTGGCGGGGCCCGTCAGGGCGTATGCGGAACGCTTCAGTCCTGCGGGACGTTCACCACCGGAGCGACCATCAGCCGGGTGCGGCGCGGGTTGGCGGTGGAGGTCGGCAGGTCGGTCGGGTAGGTCGCGGCGGCCTCGGGCCTGCGGGCGCCGGGGATCTGGCCGAAGTCCTCGACCGAGGCCAGCGTCGTCCGGCGCGGGTTCGCGGTGGACGTGGCGGACAGCGTGGACTCGGCGGCCTTCTTCGCCTGGGACATCTCGTCAGCACCTCAAGGTCGTGGCCGGGCGACCGACCTCGATCGGCCCCGGCCTGAGTGATTCGGGAGGATTCTGGGCAGGCTGAATCGGGGCCGTGCTCCGGATACCGCAAAGGTTACGGATCTCTTTCCACAGGGACCGTGACCAAAGCTACACATTCATCTGTGAGTTTCATCACAAATCACGGAACATATCGCCGATATCCGACATGTCGCTGCATCAGTTTTTACCGGCATATCGGATATATCGGTCATACCCGAAGCGCCGTGCATCCGGTTGATCTCGGGTCTGGTTGGCATGTATCTGACGAGTGTCCGAAAAAGGCGGTATTCGGGTCCGGTTGCCGTACAGACCGTGAGATTCCGCGCGCGGTGGGTAGTGCCGTCCGATGTGCCCCGCTCGCCCTTGTTGGGATTCCCCGGCTGTGCTGGAATGCCACGGACCGTGGGTAGGGAGTACTCCACCCCGGTGACCCGCTCTCCCGGACCGGCCGGGGTGCGGATGGAAACTCCACACCGTCCAGGCTGCGGCGACGCGGCGGGACGCCCGGTCCAGAGGTTGCGACGCCAGTGCAGGGACGTTTCAAAAGGGGTAGCGGCGGCGCGGGTGACCCTGAGTCGCGTGAGCCGGTGGCAGCCCCCCAGCCGGCGGCGGCCCCCGGCGGTCCGGCCGAACCGACGCCCGACGTGATCGGACGGCCGGAGGACGAGGGCGCGGAGCGGACGTCGGCCCGGGGCAAGCTCCGGTCCTCGCTGACCCGCCGCCGGGCCAAGGGCATGAGCCGGCTCGCCATGCGCAACTGGCGGATCCGCAGCAAGCTGATCGCCCTGCTCGCGCTCCCGGTCATGGTCGCGCTGGTCCTCGGTGGCCTGCGCATCCAGACCTCGCTCGAGACCTCGCAGCAGTTGGCCCAGATGGCCAACCTCTCCGACCTGGCCAAGAAGGCGACCGACCTCGCCAACGCCCTGCAGAGCGAGCGGGACGTCAGCGCGGGTCCGATGACCAACAAGCCCAACGCGCCGCTGGACGACGACATCGTCGCCGCCCGCAAGGTCACCGACGACCTCAGCCGCACCTTCACCGCGTCCGCGGACAAGTTCGAGAACCTCGAGCTCTCCGGCGGCAAGGCCCTGCTCTTCCAGATCCGCAAGGACCTGAACTCGGTCTCCGACGCGCGTGGCAACCCGTACCAGAACAACCAGAACATCCAGGCGACGATCACCGCCTACGACGTGATCATCCGCGACCTGCTGTCGATCACCCAGGACATCGCGCTCGCGTCCAACAACCGCGAGCTGGTCCGCGCGACCCGCGCCCTGCAGCAGTTCTCGCTCGCCAAGAACTCCACCTCGCAGCAGCGCGCGCTGATCAGCGCCGCGCTCGCCAACCCGGCCGGCCCGGACCTCAGCCTGAGCGACGAGTCCTTCGGCATCCGGTTGAAGTCGTCCTACGACAACGCGCTGACCGGCTTCAACAACATCTACACCTCGCACGACCTGGACAACCTGCGCGGCCAGCTGAGCTACAACTCGGTCGTCGCCGCGGCCGACCGCTACGCGCGCTCGATCCTGCAGCAGAGCGGTATCCACCAGAGCGAGGTCGTCAGCTACAAGGACTGGTACGAGCAGTCCACCGCCAAGATCGCCGCCGAGCGCCGGATCGAGTCCAAGCTCATCGAGGACCTCGACGGAAAGGCCCAGGAGCTCCAGTCCCAGGCCGACACCGAGGCCCTGATCATCGGTGCCGCCGTGGCACTCGTGCTGCTCGTCGCCCTCGGTGGCGCCGGTCTGATCGCCCGCTCGATGGTGCGCTCGCTGACCCGGCTCCAGTCCGCGGCCGAGGACGTCGCCGAGCGGCGACTGCCCGAGCTGGTCAAGACGCTCTCCGAGACCGACCCGCACGACGTCGACGTCGCCGTCGAACCGGTCGGCGTCGACTCCACGGACGAGATCGGCCACGTGGCCCACGCCTTCGACATGGTGCACAGCGAGGCCGTCCGCCTCGCCGCCGAGCAGGCCCTCCTCCGCGGCAACATCAACGCGATGTTCACCAACCTCTCGCGCCGCAGCCAGGGCCTCATCCAGCGCCAGCTGTCGCTCATCTCCGAGCTGGAGAGCCGCGAGGCGGACCCGGACCAGCTGGCCAACCTCTTCAAGCTGGACCACCTCGCGACCCGTATGCGCCGCAACGGCGAAAACCTCCTCGTCCTCGCCGGTGAGGACCCGGGCCGCCGCTGGACCCGCCCCGTCCCGCTGGTCGACGTGCTCCGCGCCGCCGCCTCCGAGGTGGAGCAGTACGAGCGCATCGAACTCGCCGCCGTGCCGTCGGCCGAGGTCGCCGGCCGCGTCGTCAACGACCTCGTCCACCTTCTCGCCGAGCTGCTGGAGAACGCCACCTCGTTCTCCAGCCCGCAGACCCGCGTCCGGGTCACCGGCCACGCCCTGCCGGACGGCCGGGTGCTGGTCGAGATCCACGACACCGGTATCGGTCTGAGCCCGGACGACCTCGCCGAGATCAACGAGCGCCTCGCCAACCCGCCGACGGTGGACGTCTCCGTCTCCCGCCGCATGGGCCTCTTCGTGGTCGGCCGCCTGTCCCTGCGACACGGCATCCGCATCCAGCTGCGTCCCAGCGACTCCGGTGGCACCACCGCGCTGGTCATGCTCCCGGTGGACGTCACCAACTCCGCCGACCGTCGCGGCGCCGGTCGCCCCGGCGGCGGCCAGCCGCCCAAGCAGCAGCGCGGGGTCGCCCCGACGCCGCGCCAGCAGCGCCAGATGCCGGCCGGCCAGGGCGGCCGCGCCGGCGACCGGGCCGCGCTCGGCCAGGCTCCGGCGGGCGGTGCCCCGCAGGGCCGGCCGCAGCTCGGCCAGGGCGGCCCCGGCCCGTCCGGCGGCCAGGGTGCCCCCGGCGCCCCCGCCGGCGGTCTGCCGACCCGCCAGATCGGCCAGTCGCTGCGGGAGAACCCGGCGCAGGCCGGTCGTCCGGGCACGCCGAACCCGCAGGGCCCCAACCAGCAGGGCCCGAACCCGCAGGCGCCCAACCAGCAGGGCCCGAACCGGCAGGGCGGCCAGGGCGGCCAGGGCCGACCGGCTCCGGGCCGGCAGGCCCCGCCGCAGCAGGGCGCCCCGAACCAGCAGGGCGGCCTCCCGCAGCGCTCCCCGGGCCGTCAGGACCCGCAGCAGGGCGCCCCCGGTGGTCTGCCCCGGCGCGACCGGCAGCCCGGCGGTCCCCAGGGTCCCCAGCAGAACGGCCCGCAGCAGAACGGCCCGCAGCAGAGCGGTCCTCAGCAGAGCGGTCCTCAGCAGGGCGGCCCGCAGCAGAGCGGTCCCGGGGCACGCCGCCCCGGCCAGGAGCGCCCGCAGGGCGCCGGCGCCCCCGCCGCCCCCGCCGCCCGCGGCGGCGAGCAGCCGCAGCACGGCTGGGCCGACCAGACGGGCCGCCCCGGCGCGCCGGCACCGCAGGGTGCCCGCCCGGGCGAGCGTCCGCAGGACGGGCTGCCGCAGCGCCAGCGCCCCGGCCAGGGCCGTCCCGGTCCGCAGGGCCGGCCGCCGCAGGGTCCCCAGGGCCCGCAGCAGGGTCAGGGCGGCCGTCCGCAGCAGCCCGCCCAGGGCAGCCGTCCGCAGCCGGGCCGGCAGCAGCCGCTGCCGCAGGCCCAGCAGCCCCAGCCGCTGCCGGCGGCCGACACCTCGATGGAGAGCACCCAGCAGTTCGCCCGGCCCCGGTTCGAGGCCAGTGACATCGACCCGCGCGACCCGCTGGGCCTCGGCCTGGTCGAGCCGGTGCTGCCGAGCGTGCCGACCCCGGTCCGTCCGGAGCGGAACGTCCAGCAGCCGCAGGCCCCGCAGCAGCAGGTCCAGCAGCCGCAGGTCCAGCAGCCGCCCGCGCGGCAGGAGCCGATGGCGCTGCCGTCCGGCCCGTCCGAGGGCGGGGCGCCGGCCGAGCAGGGCTGGTACCGCGAGGAGGGCCGCCCGGGCGAGCAGGCGTACCAGCCGCGCCGTCCCGGGACCACGGCCCCGGGCTTCCCGCCGTCGCAGGAGGGTCAGCGGCAGGCCCCCCAGGGCCGGCCGCAGGGCCCGCAGCAGCAGGCACCGCAGCAGCGGCAGCCGCAGCAGCAGGCCCAGGCCCCGCAGCAGCAGCGGGCTCCGCAGGCCCAGCAGCCGCACGCCCAGCGGCCGGCACCCCAGCAGCAGGCTCAGCAGCAGGTCCCGCAGGCCCAGGCTCCGCAGTCGCGGCCCGAGCAGCAGGCGCCCCCGCAGGCCCAGCAGCAGGCCCCGGGCCAGCAGCAGCCCGGCGAGGCCCCGTGGCGCCCGTCCGCCAACGACGAGCGCTGGCGCCGGGCCGAGCAGGTCCGCGAGCCCTCGACCAGCGGGGTCACCATGTCGGGTCTCCCCCGGCGCACCCCGCAGGCCAACCTGGTCTCCGGAACCGCCGAGTCGTCCCCGCTGACGGGCCCGCAGGTGTCCCGCGCGCCCGAGGAGGTCCGCGGCCGTCTCACCAACCTGCGCCGCGGCATCCAGCAGGGCCGCCGGGCCGGTGCCGAGCAGGCCGCGGGCCAGCAGCCGGCCGACCCGGCCGGATCCCACCATGGTCCCCAGCAGCCCGGGTTCGACAGTTTCGGGGGCCGGAACGACGGCAACGCCGCAGAT
>NZ_JAXCLC010000027.1:0-100475 GCF_034043715.1 Kitasatospora purpeofusca
GGTGCTTCACGAATTTCCAGTCACTCATTCGACCGTCCTTCCGGGCAGGGCTTGGACGGAACAAAGCTAAAGGGCGATCGGTCGTCAAGTCCCGATCATTCCTGTTCAGGACTGAAGATCTTCCCTGCAGTCGTCCGCCCATTCGGAGAGCCTTCGCCTGGCGGCCTCACCGAACAGGGCCTGACGTTCGTACGACTCGAATTCCGCCAGATAGCTGCCGACATCTCTGGGATCGCGAAACACTATGGCGCCGGTCGAAATCTCGACGGTTGCCATGCTGTCGTCGTACACGGTGAAGGTGTTGAGGGGGCAGCCCGGCAGGTGGCCACCGATCGGGATGACCCCGATCCGCACGCTCGGCAGCCGCGAGACCGACACGAGGCGGTCGATCTGGAGTGCCATGTGGGAGGGCGGGACCAGCGGCCACCGGACGGCCTGCTCGGTGAGGACGAACGTGAACCGCTTGGTGGGGTCGTGGAGCACCCTTTGGCGATCGAGTTTTCGGGCCATGGTCCTCGTGTGATCGCCCGGGACGTGAGCCAGGGTCGCCCTGATGTATTCCGGCGTGGAGAGCAGCCCCGTGATCATGGACAGGAGGAAGAACCGGAACTCGCGAGTTCCCTCCTCCAAGTCGGCCAGTTCGGCCTGTTTCGATTCGAGTCCCCTGCGCCGCAATGCGCGCGCGTCCTGCCATTCGGTGAGGGCGATCCGTGCGATCGACATCACCTCGGCAGTGGTTTCCGGAGTGGCGCCGAGTGCGCGGAGAATGCGTTCGACATCGACGGAGGATGGCACCGTCCGGCCGGTCTCGATCTTGCTGATCTTCGACTGGGACATGGCGCAACGCCGAGCGAGCCGGTCTCCGCTGAGACCGGCTCGCTTGCGCAGTTCTCTCAGCGCGCGGGCCAAGTCGGCCTTGCCCCGGCCCAGGTCCTCAGGGGCGAACGTCAAGAGAGTTCACGTACTCCAGGAACGGGACCGATTCGGCCATGGCGATCCGCTGGTACTCCCGGTAGGGGGTCGGGTCACCCTGGTGGAGCTCCCGGTTGATCTGTCGGCCGTCCGGTTCGTAGTGCATGAGGACCACGGCCTCCCGGTCGAACATCCAGAAGTCCTGAACCCCGGCGAGGGGATCCGCCCGATCGGTGACATCGAGGATTCGGATGTCCTCGCCGGCCCGGGCGCTGTGGGCGTAGTAGCGCTGGAACTCGAAGCGGAGGTAGTCGGACAGCGGGCGCCGGACGACATGGACCCGCCCCATCGTGCCGCCGTTCTCGCGGTGTTGCCGGATCAGGCCGGTCCACTGGTCCTCGAATGGACCGGCGAAGCGCTCACCGTCCAGGAAGCGCCGGAACTCCTCCGACTCCTGGGGCACCCGGTACCCGGGCAGGGTCTCGAGCCGCCATGCCTCGCGTTGGAAATCGCGGAACCTGGCCTGCCATTCGTCACCATCCAAGAACACGGAAAGCCTCCCGGAGCACCGGTTCCGGGATCTCCACCAGCCCTTCGCCTTCCGGCGGCGTGAAGCCGTCGTAGAGGTCACCTTGGACGACGAACGAGCCGCGGTCGGTCGCGTAGACGTTCGGGCAGTCGTTTTGGCCGCACTCCCCGGATCCTTCGCCGCTACCAGTAGTGGTCAGCCGAGTGAGCCCCACTGTGTCGGCCATACCAACTCCCTTCGACGGGCCCATGACTGAGCCCACTGAGGTTGAAGCTAGGGAGTGGAATGTGTCGTTGTCCACGCGCGCGCGACGGTATTCCCGTGTTCGACTAAGGATCATGGTCGAGGTGTGCCGGTCGCTTCCGTTGCCCCCTCGCGAGGTGCGAGGGGGCAACGGGGGGAGGGGGCTACTCGGCGACGAAGTGGTCGAACTCGCCGGCCTTCACGCCGAGGACGAAGGCGGCCCACTTGCGGGGGGTGGTGCGGACGATGATGGCGTCGTTCTTGGGGTCGCGGAGTTCGACCATGCCGTTGACGGTGCGGATCTCGAGGGCGTCCTCGCCCTCGCCGCCGGGGGCGGCCTTCTGCCAGGTGTCCATGGGTGACGGGTCCCTTCGGGGTCGGCCGGTGGCCCCTCGCGGTGCGCGAGGGGCCACCGGAAGGATGGGGTCAGGCGTGGGTGAAGTGGTCGAACTCGCCGCGCTTGACGCCTTCGAGCCAGAGCGCGAACTTCGTGGGAGTGGTGACGACGATCGATTCGGGGGCGTCGGACTCGCGGATCTCGATCTGGCCGCCGGCGGTGCGTACTTCGACGCACTGGTTGCTGTTGCCGCTTATCGAGGACTTCTGCCAGTCGGTCATCGGGATTGCTAGCCTTTCAGGTCCGTCATGATGCGCCGGATGAAGTCGCTGGACTCCTCGGGGCCGAGGGCGAGGGAGTCGGACTCGGCGACCATGGCGCGGTAGGCCGCCAAGTCCGCTTCGGAGTCGATGAACTGCGGTCCCTGGGTCAGGTCGATCTGAACGGTGTCCAGTTCGGGAACCGGTCCTCGTGCGAGGAAGAGGTCCTCGCCCGAGCCGGGGTACGTGTCGACACTGAAAGGGATCGCGCGGAGGGTGACGCCGGGGCGCTGGGCATCGTCGAGCAGGCTGGCGAGCTGTTCCCTGAGGACCGCGGGGCCACCGAACTGCATCCGTAGCGCGGCCTCGTGTATGAACGCCGTGAACGGCCGCCCACCGGAGAGGACTTGTTGACGCTCGGTGCGGAAGGCGGTCCGTACGTCGGCGTCGTGGCGCGGCAGCGGCGGGCGCAGGCGGGCGAACATCGCGGCGGCGTAGCGGCTGGTCTGGAGCAGGCCCGGGATCGAGGTCGTGTTCAGGACGAGGAGTGACTCGGCGTGGTGCTCGAGTTCGGCGATGTCGAGCATTCCGGCGGGAAGTCGGCCTCGGAAGTGGTGCCACCAGTGCTTTCCGCGGTCCTGCGTCATCAGGGTGAGGGCCTCGATGAGCGATGGATCGGCGCACTTGCAGGCCGATGCCCAGGAGCGGAGGCGGTCGGCGCTGATGCCCGACTTCCCGGTCTCCATCTGGGAGATCTTGGGGACGTCGGTGCCCAGCTCCGCCGCCATGGCCTTGGGAGTCAGGCCCGCGTGTTCGCGCAGCCTGCGCAGCTCCGAGCCGAGGCGCTGCTGGCGCACGCTGGGCGACAGGCGTGGTGGCATGCGTGCCCCTCCTCGGTGGGTGCTTTCGGTGCAGTTTGCCGCGCCGTGGACAGCGGGTCCACAGAGTAGCTCTATCGGGTGAAGTGCTCCAGAAGTAGTAGCAACAATTGCCCCTTGAATCCTAACGTTGTCGACGCAGGGCAGCCTGACGACCCACCAGCTACTCCGAAGCGCACCCCGAGCCGATGGGGGCAGGCCACGGGTGGTGGGCCTGTGCGGGCAGCCGACTTCATCCCTCAACTGGACTGGAGACAGTCGATGTTGCTTCCGCTCCTGCGCCCTCTCGACACCGACCCCCACCGGGAATTCCGGGTCGATCTCTCCCCGCCCGCGAGCCTCGAAATGGTGGGGGTGGTGCGGCGGCTGCTCCGCGACCTGCTGGTGGCCGCCGGCGCCGATCCGGACGGGGCGTGCCTGATCCTCTCCGAACTCCTCGCGAACGCCCTGCTCCACGGGGCCGGCGCACCCAGCGTCGCGCTCGAACTCCGGTGCGGGCGGCTCTACATCGCCGTCGCCGACGGGTCGACCGCCGCGCCCGCCAGACCTGAGCCGGATCTGGCTCGAACGTGTGGGCGGGGGCTTGACCTCGTCGCCGCTTTGGCCGATGACTGGGGTGTGGAACTCATCGGGGTGTGCGGCAAGGCGGTCTGGGCCGTGGCGGCGGTCGATCGCTGATGGCCGTGGTGTTGCTGACGGGCCTGTTGGTGTCGGTGGTCTTCGTCGGGGTGGTGGCGCAGATCATCGCGACCCGTCAGCCGAGGGAACGGCGCTCCGGCGGAGCGGACTTGGCGCCGCGGAAGGACAAGTAGCGGTCAGCCCGCGGCGAGCCGCTGCTCCAGCCGGGCCCGCGCGGCCGGCCACTCCTCGCGCAGCATCGAGAAGTACGCGGTGTCGCGCCACACGCCGCTGGCGCGCCGCTTCTCGCGCCGGTGGACGCCCTCGAACTGCGCGCCCAGCCGCTGGATCGCGTTGCGGGAGCGGTCGTTGAGCGCGTCGGTCTTCCAGAACACCCGGCCCATGCCCAGGTCCTCGAACGCGTGGGTGAGCAGCAGCAGCTTCGACTCGGTGTTGACGGCGGTGCGCCACACGGACCGCGCGTACCAGGTGCCGCCGATCTCGACGAGCTCGTCCTCCGCGTGGAACGCGTAGTAGCCGGTGACGCCGACGGCCCGCCCGCTCGCGAGCTCGATCACGGCGAACTTCACGGCGTTCCCGGCCGCCACCTCGCCGAGGCGGACGTCCAGCATCGCGCCCAACTCCTCCTCCGACGCGGGCATGCTGAACGGGACCCAGCGCCACACCTCGGGGTCCGGGCCGACGGTGGCCCACAGGTCGGACAGGTGGCGCCGGTCCAGCGGCTCCAGTCGGACGTGACGGCCGGTGAGGGTGGTGGGGGAGGGAAGCTTCGCGGTCATGATCGAAAGGTAGCCCGCGACTGCACTAGATGCAATGGACTATTGCCTTAGTTCAAACTCCCGCAGCCAAGAGCAGGGCCCCGCGGGAGATCCCGCGGGGCCCGGCCCGAAAAAGCCGTGAGTCCTAGACGAACGAGTTGATCTGGATCGTCTCGTACCGGCCCGGGCCGACGCCGATGGCGGAGATCGGGGCGCCCGACATCTCCTCCAGCGCCTTCACGTACGCCTGGGCGTTCTTCGGCAGCTCGGCGAAGGTCTTCGCCCCGCTGATGTCCTCGGTCCAGCCGGGGAGGTTCTCGTAGATCGGCTTGGCGTGGTGGAAGTCCGACTGGTTGTACGGCAGCTCCTCGACCCGCTTGCCGTCCACCTCGTACGCGACGCAGACCGGGATCTGCTCCCAGCCGGTCAGCACGTCCAGCTTGGTGAGGAAGAAGTCGGTGAGGCCGTTGACCCGGGTCGCGTAGCGGGCGATCACCGCGTCGAACCAGCCGCAGCGGCGGTCACGGCCGGTGGTGACACCGCGCTCGCCGCCGATCCGGCGCAGCGCCTCGCCGTCGGCGTCCAGCAGCTCGGTCGGGAACGGGCCCGAGCCGACGCGGGTGGTGTACGCCTTCAGGATGCCGATGACCCGGTCGATCTTCGTCGGGCCGATGCCGGCACCGGTGCAGGCACCGCCGGCGGTCGGGTTCGACGAGGTGACGAAGGGGTACGTGCCGTGGTCGACGTCCAGCAGGGTGCCCTGGCCGCCCTCCAGCAGGACGACCTTGTTCGCCTTCAGCGCCTCGTCCAGGACGAGGGTGGTGTCGGCCAGGAAGGGGCGGAGCTTGTCGGCGAAGCCGAGGTACTCCTGGACCACCAGGTCGGCCGGGATGGCGCGGCGGTTGTAGAGCTTGACCAGCAGCTGGTTCTTGTCGTGCAGCGCCGCTTCGACCTTCTGGATCAGGATCGACTCGTCGAAGAGGTCCTGCACCCGGATGCCGACGCGGTTGATCTTGTCCGCGTAGGTCGGGCCGATGCCGCGGCCGGTGGTGCCGATCCGGCGCTTGCCGAGGAAGCGCTCGGTGACCTTGTCCAGGGTGCGGTGGTACGGCGTGATCAGGTGGGCGTTGCCCGAGATCAGCAGCTTGGAGGTGTCGATGCCGCGCTCGTCGAGCCCGCTGAGCTCGGAGAGCAGCACGCCCGGGTCGATCACGACGCCGTTGCCGATGACCGGCGTCACGTTCGGGCTGAGGATGCCGGAAGGCAGGAGGTGCAGCGCGTACTTCTGGTCGCCGATGACCACCGTGTGACCGGCGTTGTTGCCGCCCTGGTAGCGAACGACGTAGTCGACGGAGCCGCCGAGGAGGTCGGTCGCCTTCCCCTTGCCCTCGTCTCCCCACTGAGCGCCAACGAGCACGAGTGCCGGCACAGGCGTACACCCCTTCCGGTTGGGGCATCCTGCGTAGGCCGCAGTCTGCCCCGAGATAGACGAAGCCCCTGGCGCAATAGCGCAAGGGGCTCTTGCACCGAGAGATTACCTGAGGAAGGACCGGTTGTGTCGTCCCTGTCCACGCCCGCAACCGGCGGCCCGGAGCCGCTTCTCCTGCTCCTCGACCCGGCGGCCCGGCAGTCCGACGGGGAGTCGGTGCGGATCGCGAAGGACGTTCTCTCCGGTGGGGCGGACGTCAAGGTGGCCTGTCCGGAGACGCCTTCCGAGCTCGATCGGGTGCTTTCGCACCGGGGCCGGAGGCGACCGGTGGTGATCGGTTCCGACCTCGCGCTGCAGCGGGTGCTCCAGGCGCTGTACCGCCAACGTGAGCTGGGCGCCGACCCGGTGGGCCTGGTTCCGGTCGGCCGGCCGGAGGAGCTGGCGGCGGCCCGGGCGCTCGGGGTGCCGGTCGCGCCGGTCGCGGCGGCGCGCGCGGTGCTGGCCGGGGCGGCCCGCAAGCTGGACCTGCTGGTGGACGACGGCGGCGGGGTGGCGCTCGGCGGGGTGCGGATCTCGGGCGGCGGGACGAGGCGCCCGGGGGGCCGTCCGGGCGGGTGGCGTTCGCTATGGGCGAAACTGGCTGCGGCCGAGCAGGCGACCGCCCTCACCCCGGGACGGACCGGGGCGGGCGCGGGGCCGGAGGGCAGGGTCACCTGGACCACCCGGCTCGGGCCGGTCGGCCGGGCCGGGCCGATCGAACGGACCGGGCCGATCGAAAGGATCGAGCGGATCGAGCGGATCGAGCCGGCCAGGGGCGAGCACAGCGCCCGGCTGCGGGTCGAGGCCGACGGCCGGCTGCTCGCCGACGTCCACCGGCCGGTCCGGGTGGTCCAGGTGACCCTGCCCTGCGGCGCGGCCGCGGGCGAGGGCGTGATGGAGATCGTGGTCCGCGCCCCGGGCGCCCTGCTGCGCGCCCGGGCGGCGAGCATCTCGGTGGCGGGCCGGGGCTTCGGCTACGAGGCGGACGGCCGCCCGGTCGGCCCGGTCCGGGCCCGTACCTGGACGGTCCACGCCGGGTGCTGGGGCCTGCTGCTGCCGGTCACCCAGGACGCTCCCTAGCTGTCACTGAGTCACCTTCCGGCCGCCCCCGGCGCCGTCCCTGGGTCGTCCGCGCGGCGCGTCCCCCGGGTGAGCAGGCTCACGTTGGGCGAACGGCGGACCAACGCCGGGCGAAGCACCCGCCGCCCCCGGAACGCGCCAACGGGCGCGAACCGCAAGGGCAAGCGCCTCGCCGCCGCAACCGGGGCCGCCGAAAGCCGTGGCCGGTAAGGGGTTTTGTCTACGCGCGTTACGGGGAGCGGGCCGCACAACAGCGGCCGCCCGGGGTCCTGAAGACGGGGCCGACTGTCCTAGACTCGAAGGCGTGCCACGTGGTGACGGAAGACTCAACCACGATCTTCTTCCCGGTGAGAAAGGCCCCCAGGACGCTTGCGGCGTCTTCGGTGTCTGGGCTCCCGGCGAGGAGGTCGCCAAGCTCACGTTCTTCGGCCTTTACGCCCTGCAGCACCGCGGTCAGGAATCCGCGGGCATCGCAGTGAGCAACGGCTCCCAGATTCTCGTCTTCAAGGACATGGGGCTTGTCTCCCAGGTCTTCGACGAGGCCTCCCTGGGGTCGTTGCACGGGCATATCGCCGTCGGACACGCCCGCTACTCGACCACCGGTTCCTCGGTCTGGGAGAACGCCCAGCCGACCTTCCGGGCGACCGTGCACGGCTCCCTGGCCCTCGGTCACAACGGAAACCTGGTGAACACCGCCGAACTGGCGGCCATGGTCGCCGAACTCCCCGGTGAGGAGCACGTCTCCCGCTCCGGGCGGTCGGCCGCGACCAACGACACCGACCTGGTGACCGCGCTGCTCGCCGGCCACCCGGACCTCTCCATCGAGGAGACCGCCAAGGTCGTCCTGCCGAAGGTGAAGGGCGCGTTCTCGCTCGTCTTCATGGACGAGAACACGCTCTACGCCGCCCGCGACCCGCAGGGCATCCGCCCGCTGGTGCTGGGCCGGCTGGAACGCGGCTGGGTGGTCGCCTCCGAGACGGCGGCGCTGGACATCTGCGGCGCCTCCTTCATCCGCGAGGTCGAACCCGGCGAACTCATCGCCATCGACGAGAACGGCATGCGGACCTCCCGGTTCGCCGAGGCCAAGCCCAAGGGCTGTGTCTTCGAGTACGTCTACCTCGCCCGCCCGGACACCTCCATCGCCGGCCGCAACGTGCACCTCTCCCGGGTGGAGATGGGCCGTCGCCTGGCGAAGGAAGCCCCGGTCGAGGCCGACCTGGTGATAGCGACGCCCGAGTCCGGCACCCCGGCCGCGATCGGCTACGCCGAGGCCAGCGGGATCCCGTACGGCTCCGGCCTGGTGAAGAACGCCTACGTGGGCCGCACCTTCATCCAGCCCAGCCAGACCATCCGCCAGCTCGGCATCCGGTTGAAGCTGAACCCGCTGCGCGAGGTCATCCAGGGCAAGCGCCTGGTCGTCGTGGACGACTCGATCGTCCGCGGCAACACCCAGCGCGCGCTGGTGAAGATGCTCCGCGAGGCGGGCGCGGCCGAGGTCCACATCCGGATCTCCTCCCCGCCGGTCAAGTGGCCGTGCTTCTTCGGGATCGACTTCGCGACCCGCGCGGAGCTGATCGCCAACGGCATGACCATCGAGGAGATCGGCCGCACCCTCGGCGCGGACTCGCTCTCCTACATCTCGATCGACGGCATGATCGAGGCCACCAAGCAGCCCAAGGACCGGCTCTGCCGGGCCTGCTTCGACGGCGAGTACCCGATGGAGCTGCCCGACCCGGCGCTGCTCGGCAAGCTCCTGCTGGAGGCCGAGATCAAGGGCGGCCAGCAGGCCCCCGCGGTCCGCGGCAAGCCGACCAGCGGCAGCGACCTGGACGGCGTCCAGTCGCTGCTCGGCGGGGCGGGCGCGGCCGACGCGCTGCGCCGCCCGTAAGAACCCTCGGTGGGGTCCCGCGATCCGGGACCCCACCGCTGTTCCGTCCCCCACCACAGACCCGAAAGGGCCGCACAGCAGTGACTACCGACCAGAACGGTGCCACCTACGCCGCCGCCGGCGTCGACATCGAGGCGGGCGACCGCGCCGTCGAGCTCATGAAGCAGTGGGTGAAGAAGGCCAACCGCCCCGAGGTGGTCGGCGGTCTCGGCGGCTTCGCCGGCCTCTTCGACGTCTCCGCCTTCAAGAACTACGAGCGGCCGCTGCTGGCCTCGGCCACCGACGGGGTGGGGACCAAGGTGGCCATCGCGGCCGCCATGGACAAGCACGACACGATCGGCCACGACCTGGTCGGCATGGTCGTCGACGACATCGTCGTCTGCGGCGCCGAGCCGCTGTTCATGACCGACTACATCTGCGTCGGCAAGGTCGTCCCGGAGCGGGTCGCCGCCATCGTCAAGGGCATCGCCGAGGGCTGCGCCCTGGCCGGCTGCGCCCTGGTCGGCGGCGAGACCGCCGAGCACCCGGGCCTGCTCGGGCCGGACGAGTACGACGTCGCGGGCGCCGGCACCGGTGTGGTCGAGGCGGACGCGCTGCTGGGCGCCGAGCGCGTCCGGGCCGGTGACGTGGTGATCGCGATGGCCGCGTCCGGCCTGCACTCCAACGGCTACTCGCTGGTCCGCCACGTGCTGCTGAACCAGGCCGGCTGGAAGCTGGACCGCAAGGTCGAGGAGTTCGGCCGCACCCTCGGCGAGGAGCTGCTGGAGCCGACCCGGATCTACTCGCTGGACTGCCTGGCGCTGATCCGGGCCGCCGAGGTGCACGCCTTCTCGCACGTCACCGGTGGCGGCCTGGCGGCCAACCTGGCCCGGGTGATCCCGGCCGGGCTGCACGCCCGCCTGGACCGCGGCACCTGGACCCCGCTGCCGGTCTTCCGGACCGTCGCCGAGGTCGGCAAGGTGGCCACCCTGGAGATCGAGAAGACGCTCAACATGGGTGTCGGCATGGTCGCGGTCGTCCCGGCGCACTCGGTGGACACCGTGCTGTCGGTCCTGGAGGACCGCGGCGTGGAGTCCTGGGTGCTGGGCGACATCGTCGACCGCACCGCCGAGCACGCGGACGGCGCGGCCCTCTACAACGCCTACGAGGGCTTCGTGGCCGGCTGAGCACGGGAACGCGAACGACGAAGGCCCCGCCGGCTGCTGCCGGCGGGGCCTTCGTGCGTGGTCCGTGCGTCGTGCGTCCGTGCGTCGTGCGTCTGCGCGGGGTCCTCGTGCGGGACCGCCCGCGGGTGGTCCAGGACCCGCCGATGTGCGGGAACGCCGAAGACCGGCCTGGTGCCCTGGGCACCTGGCCGGTCCGGTCAGACTGGGAGACTACGCGTGACGGCGGGCCCGGGAAGGCCCGGTACCCGACTCCGCGTCGTCGTCCTCGTCGTGATCGGCGTAACGAGCCGCGTACTCCGCGTACGGGTCGTCATCGTCCTCCTCGTCCTCCTCGATCGGCTCCGGCTCGATCGGGGAGGTGGAGGGCGATACGCCCAGCTCGCTGGAGAGACGATTGGCGTCGAACCCGCCGCTGTTGTACTTCAGCTCGCGGGCGACCTTCGTCTGCTTGGCCTTGGCCCGGCCGCGCCCCATGGGTCGACCCCCTCAACGATGGGGCTCACGGCCCCGAGTCTGACACGTGTTCATGATCAAGATAGGTCTGCCCGAATGGGGAGAACCGTCCCTTGGAGCATTAACGGTACCTGTTTCTGCCGCTGGACGGTACGTCGTCAGTGTGACGTGGCGCGCAACGCCCGCACCCGCGACCAGGTCGTCCCAGGTCAAGGGAGGTTTTGCGGCTTTCTGCGCGCTGTCCGGAGGTGTCTCGGGTCCGTTGTTCCCGGATCGATTATCCCCCCTAGGGGGGCTTCGGATCACCCGATCGGAGGCAGAATCGAGAATCCGGTTCCACATTGTGATGCGCGGGGGACGGCAGTCGACCGCCCCCCGCGCACACCGGTCCGGATCAGCCCCGGCGGGCCGTCGGCAGCAGCACCGAGCGCAGCGCGCTGATCTCGCGCATCCGCTTCTCGGCGAGGCGGTCGGCCGCGACGGCCGGCGGCACGCCGTCGGCGGCGGCCCGGGTGAAGATCTCCAGAGTGGTGTCGAAGATCTTCGTCGCCTTGTTCTTGGCGCGCTCGAAGTTGAAGCCGTCGATCTCGTCGGCGACCTGGATGACGCCGCCGGAGTTCACCAGGTAGTCCGGGGCGTAGAGCAGGCCGCGGTCGGCGAGGTCCTTCTCGACGCCCGGGTGGGCCAGCTGGTTGTTGGCGGCGCCGCAGACGACCGAGGTGCCGAACTCGCCCAGCGCGGCCACGGTGTCGTCGGTCAGGGCGCCACCGAGCGCGCAGGGGGCGTAGACGTCCAGCTTGGCCTGGAGCAGCGCGGCGGTGTCGGCGACGACCTCCACCTCCGGGTGGGCCGCCCGCACGCGGTTGACGGCGGCCTCGAACGGGTCGGTGACGACCACAACGGCGCCGTCCGCGACCAGGTGGCCGACGAGGTAGTGGCCGACCTTGCCGACGCCGGCGACGCCCACGCGCTTGCCGCGCAGGGTCGGCTGGCCCCAGCGGGCCTGGGCGGAGGCGCGCATGCCCTGGAAGACGCCGAAGGCGGTCAGGATGGAGGAGTCGCCGGCGCCGCCGTTCTCGGGCGAGCGGCCGGTGACGAACTCGGTCTCGCGCGCCACGACGTCCATGTCCTGGACGTAGGTGCCCACGTCGCAGGCGGTGATGTAGCGGCCGCGCAGCGACTCGACGAAGCGGCCGTAGGCGCGGAGCATCGCCTCGTTCTTGACCTTGTTCGGGTCGCCGATGATGACGGCCTTGCCGCCGCCGAGGTCGAGGCCGGCGAGCGCGTTCTTGTACGACATGCCGCGGGAGAGGTTGAGCGCGTCCTCCAGCGCCGCCTCCTCGGAGGCGTAGGGGAAGAACCGGGTCCCGCCGAGGGCCGGGCCCAGGGCGGTGGAGTGGATGGCGATGATCGCCTTCAGCCCGGAGGAGCGGTCGTGGCAGAGCACGACCTGCTCGTGGCCGTCGCCGGTGGCGCCGTCCTGGGAGTTGCCGAAGATCCTGCCGAGCACGCCGGGTGCGGGGTGCGTGGTGGCGGCGGTCTGTACGTCGGTCACTGTGGTGACTCCAGTATTCGAGGCCCGCTGCTGTGGTGCGGGCGCCTAAGGCGAAGCGTAGTCGCGCGGGCCCCGCCGGTCGGCCCCCTTGGCGAAGCTCGGTACCGCTGTCCGGATACTGGGACGGCAGGGCCGCCATCAGCCTGTTCGCGGACTTCGGGTGCGTCCGCGAACGGGCCGTCACAGGACCGGTCCGACCGGCCACTCCCGGGCGGCGGGGGGTGCGTGGGACGATGCAGGACGTGACCGTCGTCCGTACTTCCGTGCTGCCGCCCTACGCCGCGCACCTGCGGGTCTACGAGCCGCTGGCCGCGTACCCGGAGCCCGAGCGGGCGCGCTGGCAGGCCTACGCGGCGGAGCACGGTCCCGACGCGCCCGAGGCGGACCGCTCGGTGGCCGCGGCGGCCCTGGCGGAGCAGCGCTCGGCGCTGGCCGAGCTGATCGGCCGGACCCCGCGGGCGCTGCCGGACCGGGAGGCCGAGCGGGCCTTCGTCCGGCTGGTGGACGGGGTGCTGTACGTCTGCCCCTGGGCGACCAGGCTGCGCACCTGGCAGGCGCTGGAGGAGCTGCGGGCGGGAGCGCCGGTGGCGCTGCTGGACACCGCGCTGCCGCCGGCCACCCGGGAGGTGGCGGAGGTGGACCGGGAGCGCTGGCGGGCCGACCATCCGGACGCCCGGCCGTGGATCCTCACCAGCCGCTGGGAGGTGCCGGTGCGGTGGTTCCTCCCGTTCGGGGACGAGGATCGATGCTTCGTTCCCGCAGAGACGGGGGAGAAGGGGGAGGAAGGGGAACGGGGGGACGGGGCGTCACTGTTCTATCTGACGCCCATGGCGCAGGCGCGCCGCCGGGTGGCCCGGGCGTACCGGGCGCTGCGCGAGGCGGTGCCGGAAGGGGAGCTGGTGCGGGGGGCGGAGCAGGTCGGGCGGTGGCTGGAGGAGTTCCATCCGCGGTCGCTGGTGGAGCTGGACTACGGGGGGCTGGTGCATCTGCTGGGGCCGGAGCGGCTGTTGGCGGACCGTTCGGCGGGGGAGCTGGAGGACGGCCTGCGGGCGCTGCGGGCGGGGGACGCGGCGGAGGCGCTGCGCGCGTACGAGGCGCTGGCCCTGCGCTGGCGGAAGGTGCTGGCGCTGCGCCACGCGAACTGAGCGGCCGGAGCCGGTGGGAGGGCCGGGTCGAGGCGGCGTCATCGCTGGCCGGTGGGGGTGTCGGTGGTACTTGTAAGACTGTAAGAGTCCTACGGCCCGAGCCGCATGACCAAGGTCCTGGTTCGGGTCAATACCTACCGAACGTGACACTACTCACCGTTGACGCGAACTTACCCCTATGTGCAAAAATGGGACAACCAGCCCAACTTCACGCGAGCGTGCCCACTTTTGGGTGGTTCTGGAGTCGATGTGAGCTTTGCGGGAAAACGGCGGGTCTGGTCTTCTAGTAACCGAATGTCACTATAAGGTGACTGCCCGTTATGGGGTGGTCCATCGCCATCCGTCGGTCTTGAACCCGTGAGGGGTCAATTTTGGCGGTTTGGTCGATAGGGCTGGACGGATGGTGTAGTTGTAGACACCAGGACAAGCCGTTCGTCCTATAACCGACTCGGCCCGTCTATGCCATTTCGGGCATCGCGGGCCAAGGTGCAGAATTTGAAGGATAGAACCGCCCTGGTTCGGTTCTCCCGAGGAGGCCGCTCATGACCGCTCGTACCCCCGATGCCGAACCTCTGCTGACGCCGGCAGAGGTCGCCACCATGTTCCGTGTGGATCCCAAGACCGTGACGCGCTGGGCCAAGGCCGGCAAGCTCACGTCCATCCGCACGCTGGGCGGGCACCGCCGATACCGTGAGGCGGAGGTGCGCGCCCTGCTGGCCGGTATTCCGGCCCAGCGAACCGAGGCCTGACAGGGCCTCGCTCAAGGCTCTTGGAAAGGGGCTGCTTACCGGACTCCGCCGGGTCCGGTAAGCAGCCCCTTTTTCTGTCCCGGCGCACTTCTTCTACAGCTCTGTCGTACCGGTCGCACCGGTACCCGGATCCGCTGTCGTCCTCGCGCGATCCACCGGAATGTTGAACTCCGGATAACGATTCGATGGTGGAGAGATGGGGGGGATTTACTGTGAATAACAGTACAATTTTACATATTAAATTAGCGGGTACGGGGAAGGGTGTCCGAACGGTCGGTTCCCGGAAGGGGTGCGTGACGACCGTCACGCGGACGTTCCCTTGTGATCCGTGCCTACTCCGGGATAGAGGAGTGGCCGGTGAAACACGAGAGGCCCGGAACCAGACGGTTCCGGGCCTCTCGACTGCGGCGATCCTGACGGGACTTGAACCCGCGACCTCCACCTTGACAGGGTGGCGAGCTAACCAACTGCTCCACAGGACCAGAGTGTTTCCTGATCCGTTCGCTTCGTTTGCCGCGCTGCGAACAAGACAGACTGTAGCCCATGCGGGGCCCCCAGGTCGAACCGGCTCCCGGGCGCCCCTCCGGCCCGTCCGCAGCTCAGGCGGGCCCGGAGGGAGGCCGAGGCGTCAGAGCGAGGCCCTGGCTACCTCCATGGCCTTCACGATCCGCTTCTCGGAGACAGGTGACGGGGTGCCCAGCGACTGGGCGAAGAAGCTGACCCGCAGCTCCTCGATCATCCAGCGGATCGCCAGCACCTCGGCCGAGGGCTGCCGACCGGCCGGCACCGCCGCCAGCAGCTCGCCGTAGGCCTGCTGGACCTGCTGCACCTTCACCAACTGCTGGGCGTCCCGCTGCGGATGGTTGGGCAGCGCCTCCAGCCGGCGGTCCACCGCCAGCAGGTAGCGCTTGAGGTCGGGCAGCCGCTGCCAGCCGGTCGCCGTGACGAAGCCCGGGTGCACCAGCGAGGCCAGGTGCAGCCGGATGTCGTTCACCGCGTTCAGCAGCACCGGGCTGCTCACCGACTTCAGCCGGGTCGTCGCCCGGTGGAAGGCGATCAGCGCCGTCGCCGTTTTCAGCGTCGTGTCCGCCGCGAGGTCGTACAGGTCCGCCCTGACCTTGTCGCGCAGCGCCGCGAACGCCGCCTCGTCCCAGGCCGGTCCGCCGGCCCGGGCCATCAGCCGGTCCGCGGCACAGGCCACCACGTCCTCGAACAGCGCCGGGACCGAGCCGTGCGGGTTGTACGACAGCGCGAGCTTGGCCTGGTTGCCCAGCCGGCCCTGGATCGACTTCGCGGGCGAGGTGGTGGAGAGCAGCAGCAGCCGCCGGGTGCCCTCCCACATCGCCCCCTGCTGCGCCTCCGGGGTGTCGAACAGCTTCACGCCGACCGACCCGCCCTCGTCCACCAGCGCCGGGTAGGCGCGCAGCGCGTGGCCCCGGGAACGCTGCTCGAAGGTCCGCTGGAGCACCGGCAGCCCGGCCGGCCAGCCGGTCAGCCCGGACTGCTCGATGCCCCGGCCGGAGGCGGCCGAGGAGAGCGTCTCCTTGAGCTTGGGTTTCAGCCGCAGCCGCAGCTCCTCCAGGTCCTTGGACTCGGCGAGCTTCTTGCGCCCGTCCACCACCCGGAAGGTCACCTTGAGGTGCTCCGGGACCCGCTCCTCGTCCCAGGCCTCCGGGGGCACGGTGACCGCCGTCAGGCGCTTCAAGGTGTGCTCCAGGGCCGGCAGCAGCGGTTCCTGGCGCTCCTGGTGGTTCCTCAGCTCGCGCAGCGCGGCGCGGGCGAAGTCCGGGGCGGGGACGAAGTTGCGCCGCACCGCCTTCGGCAGCGACTTGATCCAGGCCGTCACCAGCTCCTCGCGCAGGCCCGGGATCTGCCAGTCGAAGCCCTCCGCGGTGACCTGGTTGAGCACCGGCAGCGGGATGTGGACGGTGACGCCGTCCGCGTCGCTGCCCGGCTCGAACTGGTAGGTGAGGACGAACCGCAGCTCGCCCTGCTGCCAGTGGTCCGGGTAGTCGGCCTCGGTGACGCCGCCCGCGGCGTCGTTGATCAGCATCGACTTCTCGAAGTTGAGCAGGTCGGGCTGGTCGTGCCGGGTCTTCTTCCACCAGGCGTCGAAGTGCCGGGTGGAGACGATGTCCGCGGGCAGCCGGCCGTCGTAGAACTCGAACAGGGTCTGGTCGTCGACCATGATGTCCCGGCGGCGGGCCCGGTTCTCCAGCTCCTCGACCTCGCCGAGCAGCTTGCGGTTCTCCGCGAAGAAGCGGTGGTGGGTCTCCCAGTCGCCCTCGACCAGGGCGTTGCGGATGAACAGCTCGCGGCAGAGCTCCGGGTCGATCCGGCCGTAGTTGACCTTCCGCGCGGCCACGACCGGCACCCCGTAGAGGGTGACCTTCTCGAACGCCAGGACCGCCCCGGACTTCTTCTCCCAGTGCGGCTCGCTGTAGCTGCGCTTCACCAGGTGGGCGGCCAGCGGCTCGACCCACTCGGGTTCGATCTTCGCGTTGATCCGGGCCCAGAGCCGGGAGGTCTCCACCAGCTCGGCCGACATCACCCAGCGCGGCGGCTTCTTGAACAGGCCGGAGCCCGGGAAGACCGCGAACCGGGCGCCCCGGGCGCCGCCGTACTCCCGCTTCTCCACGTCGAACAGGCCGATGTGCGAGAGCAGGCCGGCCAGCAGCGACTGGTGGATCCGGTCGGCGTCCGGCTCGGCGTCCTCGTGGGCCTCCTCGATGGTGACGCCGAGCTGCTTGGCGACCGTGCGCAGCTGGGAGTAGATGTCCTGCCACTCCCGTATCCGCAGGTAGTTGAGGAACTCGGCCTTGCACATCCGGCGGAACGCGGAGGAGGACAGCTCGCGCTGCTGCTCGCGCACGTAGCGCCACATGGCGAGGAAGGCGAGGAAGTCGGAGGTCTCGGAGCTGAACCGGCGGTGCCGCTCGTCGGCGGCCTGGCGCTTCTCGGCGGGGCGCTCGCGCGGGTCCTGGATGGAGAGCGCGGCGGCGATCACCATGACGTCCCGCACACAGCCGTTCCGGTCCGCCTCCAGCACCATCCGGGCCATCCGCGGGTCCACCGGGAGCTGGGCCAGTTTGCGGCCGAGCGGGGTGAGCCGCTTGCGGAGGTCCTTCTCGGCCGGGTCGAGCGCGCCCAGCTCGTGCAGGAGGCTGATGCCGTCCTTGATGTTGCGCGAGTCCGGCGGGTCCAGGAACGGGAAGGCGGCGATGTCGCCGAGGCCGGCGGCGGTCATCTGGAGGATGACCGAGGCCAGGTTGGTGCGCAGGATCTCGGCGTCCGTGAACTCGGGGCGGGAGAGGAAGTCCTCCTCCGAGTAGAGCCGGATGCAGATGCCGTCCGAGGTACGGCCGCAGCGGCCCTTGCGCTGGTTCGCGCTGGCCTGGCTGATCGCCTCGATCGGCAGCCGCTGGACCTTGGTGCGGTGGCTGTAGCGGGAGATCCGGGCGCTGCCCGGGTCGATCACGTACTTGATGCCGGGGACGGTGAGGCTGGTCTCGGCGACGTTGGTGGCCAGCACGATCCGGCGGGAGGAGGAGCGCTGGAACACCTTGTGCTGCTCGGCCGAGCTCAGCCGGGCGTAGAGCGGCAGGACCTCGGTGTGCTTCAACCTGAGCTTGTCGAGCGCGTCCGCGGTGTCCCGGATCTCGCGCTCGCCGGAGAGGAAGACCAGGATGTCGCCCGGCCCCTCGGCCTGGAGCTCCTCGGCGGCGTCGCAGATCGCCTGGATCTGGTCGCGGTCGCGGTCGACCTCGTCGGTGTCGCCGTCCTCGTCCTCGTCCACGATCGGGCGGTAGCGGACCTCGACCGGATAGGTGCGGCCGGAGACCTCGACGATCGGGGCGTCCCCGAAGTGCCGGGCGAACCGCTCGGGGTCGATGGTCGCCGAGGTGATGATCACCTTGAGGTCGGGGCGGCGGGGCAGCAGCTGCTTGAGGTAGCCGAGCAGGAAGTCGATGTTGAGGCTGCGCTCGTGCGCCTCGTCGATGATCAGGGTGTCGTACTGGCGGAGCTCCTGGTCGGTCTGGACCTCCGCGAGCAGGATGCCGTCGGTCATCAGCTTGACCAGGGTGTCCGGGCCGACCTGGTCGGTGAACCTGACCTTCCAGCCGACCGCCCCGCCGAGCGGGCTGTCCAGCTCCTCGGCGACCCGCTCGGCCACCGTGCGGGCGGCGATCCGGCGGGGCTGGGTGTGGCCGATCAGACCGCGCACGCCCCGGCCCAGCTCCAGGCAGATCTTGGGGATCTGGGTGGTCTTGCCGGAGCCGGTCTCGCCGGCCACGATCACCACCTGGTGGTCGCGGACGGCGGCGAGGATCTCGTCCTTCTTCTGGCTGACCGGGAGCTCGGCGGGGTACCGGATCGCCGGCACCGCGCTGCGCCGCCGCTCGACCAGCAGCTCGGCCTTGTCGATGTCGGAGGCGATCTCGGCGGCGATCTGCGCGCGGGCCTCGTCCTTGCGGACCCGGCGGGCGCCGTCCAGCCGACGGCCGATCCGGACCTGGTCGCGCAGGGTCAGCTCGGGCAGGCGCGCGGCCAGCTCGCCGATGCCGGGCGCGTCGCTGCGGGCGGGCTCGGCGGCGGACTGGACTGCGGGAGAACTCACGGCGGGCATCCCTCTAGGTTCGCAAGGAGGGGCGGTGGAGCGCACCTCGGTTTTCGAGCGTCTCCAGTGTCACAGGGGACGCCCGTCCGCTGCCAACGGCGGTCCGGCACGCCGTGGGAACCGTCCGGATCCGGGCGGTCGCGGTGGGTGAGGGAGCCCGCTGGCCGCGGCTGCCGGAGGACGATCACGGCGCCGACGGCGGTGGCGGCGGCGGGCTACCGGAGGACGATCACGGCGCCGACGGCGGCGATGACCAGGGTGGCGAGGACGGCGGCCACCGTCACGGTGATCCGGTCCCGGAACCGCCGCCGGGGCTCGGCCCGGCCCGAGGGCTCGGTGCTCAGCTCCCACCAGTTGCGGACCCGGTGGTACTGCTCGTCGAAGTCCGGGGACGGGTACAGGTCGCTGTGCAGCAGTCCCGGCAGCGCCCGGCGCCGCCCGCCGGCGAGGAACATCCGCACCTGGGAGCTGGTGCTGCCCTGGGCGTCGACCGTCCGGACGTCGATCCAGCGGATCCGGTCCCAGGCGTAGGTGCGGCCGCGCCCGAAGCCCCAGCAGATGGTGATGCCCTCGGGACCGACCCGGCTCCAGCTGCGGACCGTGGTCCACAGGCCCAGGCCGGAGAGCGCCAGCGTGCCGCCGGCGAGCCAGAGGAAGCCCACCGTGCCGAGTCCGTGCGCGGCGGCGAACCCCTGGGCGGCCAGCACCACGAGCAGGACCGCCAGCTGCGAGCGGGACGGGCGGTAGCGGTCCCGCCCGCGGAATATCAGTTCGTCCACGGCGGGGACCCTACGCCCCGGATGATCAGGTGTCATCAGCGGCTGCCGGCCCGGGTGCTGCGAGCCGGGCCGGTGGACGGTGGGCCCGGAAGGTCGCACGGTGGAGCGGAAGAGGGCTGAGCGGGGTGGCTGGGCGGCGCACTTTGCAAAGCCCCGAGGTGACTTTGCAAAGTGCGCCAGGACTTTGCAAAGTCACCTCGGACAAGCTCTAGCCCTCCTGGAGGACGAACTCGCGGACCAGCCGGGACCACTCGGCGCCCTGCTCGTAGACGACCACGTGGCCGCTGTCGATCTCCGCGTAGGTGCTGCCGGCGATGGCGTCGGCCAGTTCCCGGGAGAGCCCGACCGGGACGGTGGCGTCCTGGGTGCAGCCGATCACCAGGGTGCGGGCGGTGATCCGGGGCAGCAGCGGGCGGATGTCGGCGCTCAGGTTGAGGTCGATGTGGCGCAGCGCGCCCTCGGTCGGCTCGTTGCCCTTGATGATGCCCTCGAGCGCGTCGGGCTCCAGCGAGTTCAGGTGGTCACGGCTGAACGCCGTCAGGGTGCCGAACCGGCCGAAGGCCTCGGCGTCGCCGCTGATGGCGCGCCAGGTGGTCATGTGGTTGCGCAGGTAGGCGTCGTCCGGGTGGCTCCAGCCGGCGGTGAGCACCAGGCTGCGCACCAGCTCGGGGCGGAGCGCCGCGAGGGTGGCGGCGACCACCGAGCCGAGCGAGAAGCCGACCACGTCGGCCGGGCCGTCGCCGGCCGCCTCGATCACGGCGGCGATCTGCTCGGCCAGCAGCTCGGGGGTCAGCTCGCGGCCGTCGTCCTCGGTGTCCCCGCAGCCGGCGAAGTCCGGCAGCAGGACGGTGCGGGCGTCGGTGAAGTCACCGGTGAGGTGGCCGAAGGTGCCCCCGGCGCCGAAGCCGGTGCCGTGCACGAAGACCAGGGGCGGGTGGCCGGAGCCCTCCACGGTGTAGGAGACGCGGGCGCTGGGGCTGGCGGCGAAGGGCATGACGGGGGTTCTCCTCGGGAGTGGGGAAGGGTTGGGGAGGTGCGGGGTCAGGCGAGGCTCTTGGCGGAGGCGTTCTCGGCGGCGGCCCCGGCCGGGCGGGGGGCGCGTTCGAAGCCGAGCGCGACCAGGACGAGCGCGACGATGCCGCCGGTGGCGACCAGGACGGCGGTGCGCAGGCCGTCGCTGGTGGCGGAGCGGAGGGCCTCGCCGGCCAGGCCGTCGGTGCCGGCGTTGGCGATCGCCACCAGGATGCCGAGGCCCACCGCGCTGCCGACCTGCTGGCCGGTGGAGACGATGCCGGAGGAGATGCCCTGCTCGTAGGGGTGCACCCCGGTCGCGGAGGCGGAGAACATGGTGGTGAAGATGACGCCCTGGCAGAGGCTCAGGACGATCAGGCCGGGCAGCAGCGCGACGTACGTGCCGTCCGGCGCCATGGTCAGCGCCGTCGCGGTGGTGCCGAGCGCGCCGAGCAGATAGGAGGCGATCAGGGTGTTGCGGGCGCCGAACCGGGTGGCGAGCCGGCCGCCCAGCATCGAGCCGACGAAGCCGCAGACCATCGGGATCAGGAAGGCGACGCCGGTGCGCAGCGCGCTGTACTCGTGCACGGTCTGGAAGTAGACGGTCAGGAAGTACAGCAGGGTGCCGAAGCTGGCCATGAACAGGAAGGTGGTCAGCACGCCGGTGGACAGGTTGCGGTTGCGGAACAGCCGCAGCGGCATCAGCGGGTCGGCGGTCCGGGACTCGATCACCACGAAGGCGGCGAGCAGGCCGAGGCCGAGCACGGCGGTGGTGAGCACCGTCGGCGAGGTCCAGCCGGAGGCCGGTCCCTGGACCAGGGTGAAGACCACCAGGGTGGCCCCGGCGGTGGCGGTCAGCGCGCCGGGCAGGTCGAACGAGCGGGATGCGTCGCGCGGTCCGTCGGCGCCGATCAGCCGGGGGGCGAGCAGGGCGGCGCCGCCCGCCAGTGGCACGTTGACGTAGAAGACCGCCTCCCAGCCGAAGGCCTGGGTGAGCACCCCGCCGGCGAGCGATCCGATGATCATGCCGCTGGCGCCGGCGGCGGCCCAGACCGAGAGCGCCCGGTTGCGTTCGCGGCCCTCGGTGAAGCTGAGGACGACCAGGGCGAGGGTGGCGGGGAACAGGAAGGCACCGCCGAGGCCCTGGAGGGCGCGGGCCGCGATCAGCAGTCCGGGCGTGTTGGCCAGGCCGCCGAGCAGGGAGGAGCCGGCGTACAGCAGCAGGCCGAGGACGAACATCCGGCGGCGGCCGAACAGGTCGGAGGCCCGTCCGCCGAAGAGCAGGAAGCCGCCGAAGGCGACCGCGTAGGCGCTGACCACCCACTGCAGGTTCTGGGCGGAGAAGTCGAGGCCGCTGCCGATCTCCGGGAGTGCCACGTAGACGATGTTGTAGTCGATCGAGACGATCAACTGGGCGAACGCCAGCAGGGCCAGCAGGAGGCCCGAACGGCGTGGCCCGGTGGCCTGCTCGGCACCGGCGGACGGGGACATGGGGAGCCTTTCGGGGGCGTCGGGGAGCGGACGGGGGACGGGGACGGCGGACGGGGACGGCGAAGCGGTGGCGGTCGTCGGCTACGGGCCGGGTGTCGTCAGGACCACCCGGCGGCCGTTCAGCTCGCCCTTCTCCAGCCGCTGGTGGGTCTCGGCGGCGGCGCTCAGCGGCCGGACCTCCAGGGCCCGGGGCCGCAGCCGGCCGGCCGCGAGCAGCCGGTTGACGGTGGCCGCCGCGTCCGCGAGTTCGGCGCCGGAGGCGTGCGAGATGACGAACCCGCGGATCGAGCCGTCCTTCATGTAGAGCTGCCCGGCGGGCAGTTCGGGTCGGGAGCGGGCGCCGGCGAGCAGCACGATCCGGCCGCGCGGGGCGAGCAGGTCGACGGCGGTGCTGAGGTCGTTGGTACCGGAGGTGTCGAGGTGGAGGTCGACGCCGCCGGGGCAGGCGGCGCGGACCAGGTCGGGCAGGTCGGGGGCGCGGTAGTCGAGGACCTCGGTGGCGCCGAGGGCCCGGCAGTGCTCCGCGTCGGCGGGCCGCGCGGTGGCGACCACCCGGGCGCCGGCCTCGGCGGCCAGCACGATCAGGGCGCCGCCGACGTTGCCGCCGCCGCCCCCGACCAGCACGGTCTCGCCGGTGCGCAGCCCGCCGTGGGTGAACAGGGCGAGGTACGCGGTGGCGGCGGGGTGGACCACGGCGACGGCCGTCGCCGGGTCCACGCCCGGGGGCAGGTGGTAGAGCCGGTCGGCCGGGACGGCGGCCCGTTCGGCGGCCGCGCCCTGCCGGCCGTCGTGGCCGAGGCTGTTGCTCCAGACGCGGTCACCGGGGGCGAAGCGGGGGGCGCCGGGGCCGGCCAGGGCCACCGTGCCCACGAGGTCCCGGCCGATCACGAACGGGAAGGGCAGGGGGGTCCGGAAGAGCCCCGAGCGGACGAAGGTGTCGACCGGGTTGACCGACACGGCGGTCACGTCGACCAGGACATCGGTGGGCCCGGGGACCGGCTCGGGCACCTCGCCGTAGCGGATGTCCGACGCCGGTCCGAGCCTCGGGATGAACGCTGCACGCATGGGGCCGATCCTGCGGGAGGCGCGGACGGGCGGCGGCGGATCGCGGCATCGTTCGTCAACTCCCTGGTCTCGGACGGAAAGCCGGACGGGGGCGGGGGTTCCCCCGACCTGACATAGATGCTACACCGATCGGTGCAATCTCTCATCTGCACGGAGTAGTTTACTTGGCCTCCGGGTCGGGACGGCCTGCTACTGGTCCGACCCACCGCTCAACACCCAAGGACGGAACCATGGCCACCGACCGACTCCTCGCCCAGCCGGGACCGAGACCCGCCGGCGGGAGCGGAGCGCGGACGACGCAGCCCTCCGCCAGTCGTCTGCCGTCCCTGACCGGCCTGCGCTTCCCCGCCGCCCTTGCGGTCTTCGCCTACCACGCCGCCCTGCCGATCCCGACCCTGCGGTTCTTCGCCGACGACAGCACCGAGTTCCGCTTCGTCGACCTCGCCGACCAGGCCGGCGGCCTCGGCGTGGCCTTCTTCTTCGTGCTCAGCGGCTTCGTGCTCACCTGGTCGGCCCGCCCGGGCGACACCGCCACCGGGTTCTGGCGGCGCCGGCTGGTCAAGATCGTCCCGAACTACGTGGTCGCCTGGGCGCTGGCCATGGTCTTCTTCGCCGGCTCCTACACCCCGGTCCGCACGGCCGTCCTCAACCTGCTGATGCTCCAGGTCTGGATACCCGACTTCAACACCTACTTCAGCGTCGACCCGCCCAGCTGGTCGCTCGGCGCCGAGCTGGTCTTCTACCTCTCCTTCCCGCTGCTGCACCGGGCGCTGCGGCGGATCCGGCCGGAGCGGCTGCCGTACTGGATCGGCGGCGCCGTCGCCGCCATCGTCGCCACCCCGGCGCTGGCCTACCTGGTGCTGCCCGACGGCCCGGGCGTCCCCGGCGGCTACGACTCCTCGGTGGTCCAGTACTGGTTCTCCTACGTGCTCCCGCCGGTGCGGCTGCTGGACTTCGCCCTCGGCATCCTGGTCGCCCTCGCGGTGCGCTCCGGCCGCTGGCGCGACATCGGCATGGTGTGGTCCGGCCTGCTCCTGGTGGCCGGCTACGCCGCCACCCGCTGGGTGCCCTACCTGTACGCCCAGCGGGCCACCACCGTGCTGCCGATCGCGCTGCTGGTCGCGTCCGCCGCGATCGCCGACCGGGACGGCCGGTTCACGCCCTTCCGCAACCGGGCGATGACCTGGCTCGGGGAGATCTCCTTCGCCTTCTACCTGCTGCACTTCATCGTGCTGACCGAGCTGCGGGACCTGCTCGGCACCAAGCTGTACTCGACCCCCGAGGGCATCGGCCTGCTGCTGCTCGCGATCGGGGTCACCGTGCTGCTCTCCTGGGCCCTGTACCGGCTGGTCGAGGCACCGATCACGAAGCGGTTCTCCTCGCCGCGCCGCCGGCCGGCCGCTCCCGCCAGGACCTCCTGACTCCCACCCCCTGACCCCGACATCCCGAAAGTGAGCCGTACCCATGGGCAAGATCCTCGTCACCGGGGCGACCGGCCAGGTCGGCGCCGAGGTGCTGGCGCAGCTGCTGGCGGCCGGCGCCGACGTCCGGGCCGGCGCCCGGACCCCGGAGAAGCTGGCGCCGCCCGCCCCGGTCGACACCGCGGCGCTCGACCTCACCGACCCGGACACCTACGGCCCGGCGCTGGCCGGCGTCGACAAGGTGTTCCTCTACGCGGTGCCGCAGGGCACGGCCGGCTTCCTCGCCGCGGCGCGGGAGGCGGGCGTGCGGCATGTCGTGGTGCTCTCCTCGCAGACCGTGGTGGACGCCTTCCCGGTGCAGAAGCCGATCGTGGAGATGCACCGCGCGGTCGAGGACGCCGTCCTCGCCTCCGGGATCGCGTACACCTTCCTGCGGCCGCACAACTTCGCCACCAACATCCTGATGTGGGGCTGGCCGGAGTCGATCCGGGCCGAGGGGCGGATCCGCTTCCCGTACCCCGAGTCGCACAGCGACGCGATCCACGAGAAGGACATCGCCGCGGTCGCGGTGGCGGCGCTCACCGGCGAGGGCCACGAGAACCGGGCGTACTTCATCAGCGGCCCCCGGTCGATCACCCAGCGCGAGCAGCTCGCCGACCTGGCCGAGGCGCTCGGGCGGCCGCTGGAGTTCGAGGAGCTGACCGATGCCGAGGCGCGCGAGGCCCTGGCCCCGATCGTCCCGGTCTGGGTGATGGACGCGGTGGTCGGCTACTGGGCCGCCTCCGACGGCGTCCCGACCGAGGTGTCCGACACGGTGGAGCAGCTCACCGGCCGCCCCGCCCGGACCTTCGCCGAGTGGGCCCGCGACCACGCGGCCGACTTCACCGCCTGACCGGGCACCGGCCCGGCACACCGGAATCCGGACCCGCCGCACCGGCGGGCGGGACTCCGGTGGCCGGGCCACCACCGTCCGCGCCGGACGGGTGGGCCGCGCACCTTAGCGGAGCGGGGCGCGCACCCTAGCGTGAGCACGGCGCAGTCATCCGCCATTCGAGGGGGACCGATGAGCGGCCCGGCCATGATCCGAACCCTGCCGACGGACCCCCAGGCTCCGCCGGAGGGCGCGCAGTTGCTCGACGCCTCGCACGAGGTGCTGCTCAAGGAGCTGTGCGGCGTGCTGTTCGCCTCGCTGCCGCGCAGCGACCAGCGGCGCAAGGGCGCCCAGTACCTGCGCGGGCTGCTGGGCGCACGCGGACGCAAGTCGATCCGCAACATCGCCACGGTGGTCGGCGGGCCGGCCGCCGAGCAGAGCCTGCACCACTTCATCACCAGCTCCACCTGGGACTGGGGCCCGGTGCGCCAGGCACTGGCCCAGCACCTCGCCCGGATCGCCCCGCCGCAGGCCTACGTACTGCGGCCGATGGTCGTCCCCAAGGCCGGCGACCACTCGGTGGGGGTGGACCGCCGCTTCATCCCGGCCCTCGGCCAGGTGCTCAACGCCCAGCAGGCGGTGGGCGTCTGGGCCGCCTCGGAGAGCTTCAGCGGCCCGGTCAACTGGCGGCTGCACCTGCCGCGGACCTGGTTGGACGACGCGCCGCGGCGCAGCCAGGCGCTGATCCCCGACGAGGTCGACGCGGAGAGCCTCGGCGACTGCGCCCTGGAGGCGGTGCTCGGCCTGCCGGCCCGCTGGGGGCTGCCGGTGCGCCCGGTGGTCGCGGACGCCAGGGACGCCGACGGGCTGCGGCTGGTGCGCCGGATGCGGGGCGAGCGGCTGCCGATGCTGGCCCGGATCGGCGGCTCGTTCCCGCTGCGGCCGGTCGCGCCGCTGCCCGGCCACCCGGCCGGACCGGGGCCCGCCTGCCAACTGCTCACCGCGGCCCGGGAACTGCGGCGGCCGGTGGTCTGGTCCGACCCGTCCGGCGAGCTGCGCGGCGGGCTGGTCGCCGCCGTCCGGGTGCGTCCGGCCGGGCCCGGCGGCGCCCGGCAGGGCCGGGGCGGGCGCGGCGGCGGGGAGCTGCTGCTGCTCGGGATGGGCGCGGCCGGCGGGCGCTGGCCGGCCGAGCTGTGGCTCACCGACCTGGTGGACCTGCCGGTGGCCGCGCTGGTGCGGCTGGCCCGGCTGGCCGACCGGGTGGACCTGGACTTCACCCGGACCGCCGACCGGGTCGGGGTGCGGGACTTCGCGGGCCGCTCGTTCGGCGGCTGGCACCGGCACATCACCCTGGCCTCGGCGGCGCACGCGGTCGCGGTGCTGGCGCGTGGTGACGACCGGCTGTACTGAGGCGGCGGGGTCAGCCGGCGGGGCCGGCCCGGTCGGTCCGGTCGGGGCGGTCGGTCCGGTCCGGGCGGTCGGTCGGACCACCCGTCGGACCGCCCGACCGGTCGCCCGTGGGGTCGCCCGCCGCGTCGCCGGGACGGCCGGGGTCGGTGCGGGCGACCCGGTCGAGCAGGGTGCGGCGCACTCGGCTGAGTCGGAGCGCGAGCTGGATCTCGAAGGAGCGTTCGGGCTTCAGCCAGTCCGGCCCGAGCAGTTCGCCGATCCGCTCCAGCCGGCGCGCCACCGTGTTGGGGTGGACGTGCAGCCGCTGGGCGGCGTGGGTCGGGCTGTTGCCGGTGTCGAACCAGGCCTGGAGGGTGCGGGCCAGCTCGGTCAGCCGCAGCCGGTCGTAGTCGAGCACCGGGCCGACGGCCGACTCGATGAACCCCTCGACATCGTGGTTGTCGGCCAGCAGGACGCCCACGAAGCCGAGTTCGCGGGCGGAGGCGGCGCGGCCGACCGCGCCCAGCGAGGTCATCGCGTCCAGGCAGCGCAGCGCCTCCTGGTAGCCGTGGAAGACCGAGGTCGGATCGCTGACCGGCCCGGCGGCGCCGACCGTCACCGGGAGGCCGAGCAGCGGGGTGAGCTCCTCGGCGACCGCGCGGGCGGCCCGGCCCGGGTCGCTGCCGGGCAGCAGCAGCACCGCCCGGCCGTTGTGGACCCGTTTGAGGCCGCTCATCCGGTGCGCGTACAGCCCGGCCCAGGTCGCGGTCCTGCCCTGGGCCTCGCCCTCGGGCCGGGCGACCACCAGGACGTGCGCGGCGGACAGGTCGATGCCGAGCCGGCGGGCCCGGACGTCGAGCTGGCGGGGCGGGCGCTGCGGACTGCTCAGCAGTTCGTCGAGCAGCTCGTCGCCGACGTGGCGGACCGGGGCGACCGAGCGCCGGCCCTCCAGCAGCAGGGCGACCGCGACCGCCTGGGCGATGCTCTGGCAGAACTCCGCGGCCAGGTCCGCCCGTCGGCCGGTCGGCCGGGCGAGCAGGGTGCCCAGACCGGTGGAGCCGGCCCGGACCGGGGCCGCCCACAGCGGTCCGGCCAGCCGGACCGGGCGGCCGGCCGCGTGGGCGTCGACGGCGGTGGCGACCACGGTCGGCCCGTCGAGTTCGGGCAGTTCGCCGGTCGAGGCCAGTACGGTGCCGTCGCTCGCGTACACCCGCAGGCCGAGGTCGAGCCGGCGGCCGGCGTCGCGGACCAGGGCGTGCGGGTCGCGGCCGGAGAGCGCCAGGTCGACCAGGGCGCGGTGGGCCTCGGCGAGTTCACCGACCGGGTCGGCCGCGCCGGGCGGGGCCGCCGGGCCGCCGGGACGGGCCGGGGCGACCGGCGCGGCGGCGGAGGCCGGGATGGCGGAGGCCGGGGCAGCGGTGGAGGCCCGAGCGGCGGCGGAGGCCAGGGCGGCACCCTCCAGCAGCCGGGCCTTCTCGATCGCCACCCCGGCGAGGTCGCCGAGCGCGGCCATCAGCGAGATCTCGTCGGTGGTGAAGTAGCGCACCGCGCGTTCGGCGACGTACAGGGTGCCGAACGGGTGGGCGCGGTGGCCGAGCGGGACGGCCACCACGGCGCGCAGCCCCTCGGCGCGGATCACCGCGTCGACCACCGGGCTGCGCCGGATCCGCTCGTCCACGAGGAAGTCCGGGGTCCAGAACGGTCCCGGGTCGGCCGGTACGCCGCCGCCCAGGCCGAAGCCGTCGGGCACGGCGAGGCCGACCCGCAGCGAGCCGCTCGGGCCGTCGGTGGTGCGGATCCGGACCGGTCCGGGGGCGCTGTCGCCGCCGGCCGGTTCGGCGGTGGTGAGGCAGGAGACGTCGGCGCCCAGCAGCAGCCGGGCCCGGCGGGTGATCACCCGCAGCAGGCTGTCGAGTTCGTAGGGCAGGGCCAGGTCGCGGGCGGTGTCGGTGAGCGCGGCCAGCCCGGCCTCGCGGCGGCGCCGGTGCTGGGACCGGGAGCGGATGGACAGGCCGAGCTGCTCGATCCGGCAGATCGCCTCCCGCTCCGGGGCGGACTCGCAGCTCCGCCGGGCCTGTTCGACCAGCTCCGCCAGTTGGGCGGCCGGAGCCTCGCTGGCCAGCAGTTCCAGGACGTTGAACGCGATTGAGTCGGCGGACCGTCGCGTCATGACCTTCCCTCCCCCTGGGGCGTGTCGTGTGGATCGGCCCTGGTCCGCGACGCTCCCCCGGCCGTCGGCCGGGAGGTACCCCCCAGGGCACGCGCGCCCCGGCCCTGCGGCCGGGAGGTGCCCCCATCGCAGCGGCTCCGCCCCCAGCCGGTGGCCGGGAGGTGCCGCTACCTCCGCCTTGCGGTGCACGCACCCCGACGCCGCGGCCTCGTCCGGGCTGGATCCACAAGACGCGCCCGGACTCCGTGAACGGAAGGAGTGCGTGACGGCCTGCAATCCGGAAGGTATGCGGGGGCGGTTGTTCCCGTCAAGAACAGGTCCGGGCCGTCCGGGCGGGGCCCGTGGTACCCGAGTGACTGATCATCAGGATGATTCAGCGGAGGGGAAGTCGGGCCGGTTCCTGGTCGCCGGGCCTGGCGGCCTGGCGGCCCTCGACGGCGGCGTGCAGGCGCAGCCAGTGGTCGACCAGCAGCGGGACGCTCTGCTCCTCCAGCCGCCGGGCGACCGCGCCGTAGTCGATGCCCAGCCGCCCCAGCCGGTCCAGTACCGCCCGGGCCGCCTCGTACTGGCCGAGCAGGGTGTCGCCCTCCAGCCGCAGCTTGCGGACCGCCTCGTCCAGCACCGGCCGGGTCATCGCGTGCGCGGTGCCCCAGGAGACCAGCCCGGCCACGTACCGGGCCTGGGCGGCGGCCCCGCCGAGCGCCGAGTCGGTCCACAGCAGCCGCTGCGGGCGGGCCCCGGAGGCGCGCAGGGTGCGCCAGCGGCCGTCGCCGAGCCGCTCCTCGTAGGCCCGGTACATCAGCCGGGCCGCGGCCTGGGCGGTGAGGCCGCGCAGCGCGGCCGCGTCCGGGTCGGCGGTCGCGGCCAGCCGCCGGTCGATCTCCCGGTCCACCCGGCCGACCGGGAGCGAGGCCACCGAGGCGATCTCGGCCAGCGGGAGGCCGGCCGCCAGGGCCTGCTCCAGTCCGTCGAAGTAGGCGTCCACCACCTGCCCGTAGCGCCGCACCGAGTAGAGCCCGGTGGCGTGCACGCCGAGTCCGCGGCCGACGCAGTCGCGGATCGCGGTGAGGCCGGCGGCGGTGGCCGGGATCTTGACCAGCAGGTTGGGCCGGTCCACCGCGCGGGCCAGCTCGACGGCCTCGGCGACGGTCGCGGTGGCGTCGTGCGCCAGCCGGGGGTCCAGGTCGGCCGAGACCAGGCCGTCGTGGCCGTGGGTGGCCCGGTGGACGCCGAGGAACTCCTCGCAGACCAGCCGCAGGTCGTGCACGGTGGCGGCCCAGACCGAGCCCTCCGGGGAGACGTGGTGCTCCGCCAGCCGGGCCAACTGCTCGCTGTACAGCGGATCGTGGCACATCGGCCCGGTCAGCAGGGCGGGGTTGGTGGTGGCGCCGCGCAGACCGGTGCGGTCGATCAGCCGGCCGAGCAGGCCCGAGGCGGCCAGGCCGCGGTTGATCCCGTCCAGCCAGGGCGAGACGCCCTCGGCGATCAGCGGCCGCAGGTCTCCGGTTCGGGGTTCGGCAGCCGGCGGTTTCTTCACTGCGGGATCACTGCTCCTCGGCTCTGTGACGGACCGAAAACGGTGCCGTGGCCGAGGATAGGCAGCAATTCGTGCCCGGAAAAGTGAGTGCCCCGGTCAATGTCAGGTCGGCCCCGGGTCAATGCCGGGCTGGGCGGGGGTCAATGCCGGGCATGGTCATTGCGGGGCGGCGGGAGAAGTGACCGCCGAGTATTTGATGGAGTGCGGCCCCACCTGACGAAGTGCCGGGAACTCCGTTGGCCGGTCGGCCGTCCACGGTCAACGATCAGTGGAAGTGCCCACGTCACCGAGGAGTTCACCGCCGTGACCACCATTGCCGTCATCTATTGGTCCTCCACCGGAAATGTCGCCAGGCTGGCCGGGGCGGCGGCCGACGCCGCCGGGAAGGCGGGCGCCGACGTGCGGTTGCGCCGGATCGCCGACCTGCCGGACGACACCTATGTACCGGGCACCGAGGAGGCCGCGCGGGAGCTGCGGGACCGCACCGCGGACGTCCCGGTGGCCTCGCTCGACGACCTGGCCTGGGCGGACGGCATCCTGATCGGCACCCCGGTGCGCTTCGGCCTGCCGGCCGCACCGGTGCTGCGGTTCATCGACGCGACCGCGCCGCTGTCGATCCCCGGCGGGCTGGCCGACAAGGCGGTGTCCGCGTTCACCTCGGGTTCCGCGCCGCACGGCGGCCACGAGACGGCGATCCTCGCGCTGCACAACGCCTTCTGCCACTGGGGCTCGCTGATCCTGGCCACCGGCTCCACCGACCCGGTGCTGTTCCGCCCGCAGAACGGCAATCCGTACGGGGCCAGCGCGGTCTCCCGGAACGTGCCGGGCCAGGTGCACGAGGAGAACATCGCCGCCGTGGAGTTCCAGGCCCGGCGGGTGGTCCGGGTGGCCGGACTGCTCGGCGGCCTCGCCGACCAGTAGGGGCCCCGCCGGTCCGGGAGGGAGACGTCAGTGGACCACCTGCTCCTGGGACAGCTCGCCGACCGCCCCGCCGGGCAGCAGCCGGACTGGCCCGATCCATTCGAACTCGCCGCCGCGAAAAAGGAGTTGGCCGACCGCCCGCCCCTGGTCGCGGCCACCGACGTGCACCGGCTGCGGGCCCTGCTCGGCCGGGTCGCCCGGGGGGAGGCGCACGTCCTCCAGGCCGGCGACTGCGCCGAGGACCCGCAGGAGTGCACCGCCGGCGACACCGCCCGCAAGGCCGCGCTGCTCGACCTGCTGGCCGGGCGGCTGAAGCTCACCACGCACCGCCCGGTGCTCCGGATCGGCCGGATCGCCGGCCAGTTCGCCAAGCCCCGCTCCTGCCCCACCGAACTCTGCGACGGGGTCGAACTCCCGGTCTACCGGGGACACCTGGTCAACGGCCCGGAACCCGACCCGGTCCGCCGCACCCCCGATCCGCGCCGGCTGGCGGTGGGCTACGAGGCGTCCCGCCGGGTGCTGGACCACCTGTCCCGGCTCGCCCCCGGCGATCCGTCCGTCGCCTGCCCGCCGGTGTGGACCAGCCACGAGGCGCTGCTGCTGGACTACGAGCTGCCGCTGCTGCGCCGGGACGCCCGGGGCCGCCCGCTGCTCGCCTCCACGCACTTCCCGTGGATCGGCGAGCGGACCCGGGACCCGGACGGCGCGCACGTCGCCCTGCTGGCCTCGGTGGTCAACCCGGTCGGCTGCAAGGTCGGTCCGACCACCACCCCGGCGGAACTGCTGCGGCTGTGCGCCCTGCTCGACCCCGGCCGGGAACCCGGCCGGCTCACCCTGATCGCCCGGCTCGGCGCCGACCGCGTCGCCGAGGTCCTCCCGCGGCTGGTCAGGGCGGTGCACGCGGCCGGCCACCCGGTGGTCTGGCTCAGCGACCCGATGCACGGCAACACCGTCGCCGGACCGGACGGGCTCAAGACCCGGCTGGTGCCGGAGCTGGTCCGGGAGGTCGAGGCGTTCCAGCGGGCGGTCCGGGCGGAGGGCGCCGCCGCCGGGGGGCTGCACCTGGAGACCACCCCCGACGAGGTGACCGAGTGCGCCGACGACGCGGCCGGGCTGGCCCGGGTCGGCGACAAGTACACGAGCCTGTGCGATCCGCGGCTCAACCCGGGCCAGGCGGTCGCGGTGGTGTCCGCCTGGCGCTCCTGAGCGCGGGGCGCGCAGCCGCCCGTACCGCGCACTCCCCGTACGCCCCGCATGCCCTGCACCACCCGCGCTACCCGCACCCCGACTACCCGCACCCCGACTACCCGCGCTACCCGTACTGATCGCAGTGCTCGCACTGCTCGCACCATCCTGTTCCGACCCGTGCACCACCCCCAACCCACCCGCGGCCCGAGCTGTTGGTCCGCGTCCCCCAGGGAGGTCCGCACATGAGAAACAAGGTGACACTCGTCACCGGCGCGGCGGGCGGCATCGGCGCCGCCGTGGTCCGGCTGCTGGCCGCTCGCGGCGCGCTGGTCGCGGCCGTGGACCGGGACGCCGACCGCCTCGCCGAACTCACCGGCAAGCTGGCCGCCGAGGGCCTCACGGTGACGGCCGTCCCCGCCGACGTCACCGACAGCGCCTCGGTCGAGGCCGCCGTCGACACCGCCGAGCGGGAGCTGGGCCCGATCGACCACCTGGTCAACAACGCCGGTGTGCTGCGGCTCGGCGAGGTCCGCGACCTCACCGACGAGGACTGGCGGACCACGTTCGCGATCAACGCGGAGGGCGTCTTCCGGGTCTCCCGGGCGGTGGTCCACCGCATGATCCCGCGCCGGCGGGGCGCGATCGTCACGGTCGCCTCCAACGCGGGCCTCACCCCGCGCGCCGAGATGTCCGCCTACGCGGCCTCCAAGGCGGCGGCCACCCACTTCACCAAGAGCCTCGGCCTGGAGGTCGCCCGCTACGGGATCCGCTGCAACGTGGTCGCGCCCGGCTCCACCGACACCCCGATGCTCAGCGGGATGTGGGCCGACGGCGTCGACGGCCGGGCCGCCACCGTCGCCGGGGTGCCGTCCGCCTTCAAGGTCGGCATCCCGCTCGGCAAGCTGGCCCGGCCCGAGGACGTCGCGTACGCCGTCGCCTTCCTGCTGTCCGACGAGGCCGGCCACATCACCCTGCACGACCTCACGGTGGACGGGGGTGCCGGGCTCGGTGCGTGACGCGACCCCCTCCCCGCTGGACCGGGTGCTGGCCGCCCGGCCGCCCGCGTTCGCGCTGCTGCACCGGCCCGAGGCCACCGGCCCGGGGGTGGTCGAGCTGCTGCTCGGCGAGGTGTCGGCGCCAGCCACGCTGGCCGACCTGCCGTTGGCCGACCTGCCGCCGGCCGGACTTCCCCCGGCGGAGCCGCCCTCCGACCCCCTGCGCTCCGACCCCCTGCGGTCCGACCCCCTGCGGTCCGACCCCCCGCGCCCCGACTTCCTGCGCCCCGGCGGCGAGCGGCACGAACTGCTCGTCCTGGTCCCCTACCGGCAGATCGCCGAGCGCGGCTTCGAGGCGCCGGACGACGGCACCCCGCTGCTCGCGCTGACCGTCACCGAGCAGTCGGAGCTGCCGCTCGCCGAACTGCTCGACCGCCTCCCCGACGGCCCGGTCGACCTGACCGGAGGTGCCTTCGACATCGGCGACGAGGAGTACGCGCAGACCGTCCGCCGGGTGCTCGCCGAGGAGATCGGGGAGGGGACGGGCGCCAACTTCGTCCTCAGGCGCTCCTTCGTCGCCGCCGTCGGCGGGGACACCACCACCGCCGCGCTCACCCTGTTCCGCCGGCTGCTCCAGCGGGAGACCGGCGCCTACTGGACCTTCCTGGTGCACACCGGGGAGCGGACCCTGGTCGGCGCGACGCCCGAGCGGCACATCAGCGTGCACGGCGGGCGGGCGGTGATGAACCCGATCAGCGGCACCTACCGCTACCCGGAGCAGGGGCCGACCCTCGCCGGCGTGCTGGAGTTCCTGGCGGACCGCAAGGAGACCGACGAGCTCTGCATGGTGCTCGACGAGGAACTCAAGATGATGGCCCGGATCTGCCCGGGCGGCGGCCGGGTGGTCGGCCCGTACCTCAAGGAGATGGCCCGGCTCGCGCACACCGAGTACTTCATCGAGGGCCGGACCCACCGGGACCCGCGCGAGGTGCTGCGCGAGACGCTGTTCGCGCCCACGGTCACCGGCAGCCCGCTGGAGTCCGCCGCCCGGGTGATCGCCAAGTACGAGCCCGGCGGCCGGGGCTACTACAGCGGAGTGGCCGCGCTGATCGGCCGGGACACGGCCGGCGGGCGCTCCCTGGACTCCGGGATCCTGATCCGCACCGCCGACATCGACACCGCCACCGGCCGGCTGGCGATCGGGGTGGGGGCGACGCTGGTGCGGCACTCGGACCCGCGCTCGGAGGTGGCCGAGACCGGCGCCAAGGCGGCCGGGCTGCTGGCCGCGAGCGGGGCCGGGGCGGCCGGGCCGTTCACCCCGGCGGACGGCCGCCGGGGCGGGTTCGCCGCGCATCCCGAGGTGCGGGCGGCCCTGGCCGGGCGCAACCGGGACCTGTCCGGCTTCTGGCTCGCCGAGGTGTCCGGACGGGCCCGTCCGCGCCCCGAACTGGCCGGCCTGCGGGTCCTGGTGGTGGATGCCGAGGACACCTTCACCGCGATGATCGGCCACCAGCTGCGGGCGCTCGGCCTGGAGGTCGGGGTGCGCCGGTTCGACGAGCCGTACTCGCGCGAGGGCGCCGACCTGGTGGTGCTCGGGCCCGGACCCGGCGACCCGCGCGACACCTCCCATCCGAAGATCGCCCATCTCCGGACGGCGGCCCGGGAGTTGCTGGCCGCGCGACGGCCGTTCCTGGCGGTCTGCCTGAGCCACCAGGTGCTCTCCGCCGAGCTGGGCCTGCCGCTGGTCCGCCGCGCGGTGCCCAACCAAGGGGTGCAGCGCGCCGTCGACCTGTTCGGCGCCGCCGAGCGGGTCGGCTTCTACAACACCTTCGCCGCGGCCTGGGACGCCTGCCCGGGCGGACCGGGGGAGTTCGAGGCCCCCGGCGGCGGCGTGGTCCGGGTCGCCGCGGACCCCGCGACCGGCGAGGTGCACGCGCTGCGCGGGCCGGGCTTCGCCTCGGTGCAGTTCCACGCCGAGTCGGTGCTCACCCTCGGCGGCGTACGGATCACCGGTGATCTGATCGCTCACGCGCTCGGATTGCCGGATTCCGTTCGAATAGCGCCCGAGGCCCCCGAATTCCCCTGACGGGCCGTACACGTCCCACAGCCGTTCCGTTCGAAAAAGCATTACCGGAGCCGGAAAACCCCGACCGAGTCACCGAACCACCGACAAGAGGAGATCACCGTGCTGGACGACGCCATGGTGGACGCGTACCTCGCCCGGATCGGCGCCGAACGGCCCGAGCGGGCCGACCTCGCCGCGCTCACCCACCTCCAGGAACGGCAGGTGCTGTCCGTGCCGTTCGAGAACCTCGGCTACCACCTCGACGAGCCCATCCACATGGACGAGCAGGTCCTCGACAAGATCGTCCGGCAGCGCCGGGGCGGCGGCTGCTACGAGGTCAACCCGGCCCTCTCGTTCCTGCTCACCGCCCTCGGCTACCAGGTGGAGATCCTCCCCGGCCGGGTCCACCGTCCCGGCGGCACCCTCGGCGCGGCCCTGTGCCACCTCGCCCTGCGGGTCACCGTCGACGGCGAGCAGTGGCTGGTCGACACCGGCTTCGGCCGCAACAGCCGGCACCCGCTGCGGCTGGCCTCGCGCGAGGTCCAGCAGGACCCGGACGGCGAGTACCGGCTGGCCGACGTCGAGGGCGGCGGCTTCGACGTGTTCCTCAACGGCAAGCCGCTGTACCGGCTGGAGGACCGCCCGGTGCGGATCGAGGACTTCCGCCCGACCCTGTGGTGGTACCGCACCGCGCCCGAGTCCCCGTTCATGCAGGACGTGTTCTGCTCGCTGCGGACCGAGGACGGCCGGATCACCCTCAAGGGCAACCAGCTCTCCACGGTGGCCGGCGGGGAGCGCGGCACCCAGGAGTTCGGCACCGACGCCGCCGTCCTGGAGGCGTACAAGACCTACTTCGGGTTCAGCCTCGACCGGCTGCCCGACCAGCCGTCCGGCGGGGTCACCGCCGCCGTCCAGACCGGATGAGCCCGCCGTGACCACCACCGGACCCCGCCCGGACGCCGGCCCGCCGGCGCCGCCCACCGACCCCGCCCAGCTGCCCCTGGTCTTCGCCGCGGCCTTCAACGCCGGCGACGCGCAGGCCGTGGAGCGGCTGTTCGAGCCCGGCGCGGTCTTCGTCAACGCGCCCGGCGAGGTGGTGACCGGCGACGAGCGCCGCGCCGCCACCGGCCGGTTCCTCGCCCTCGGCCTGCCGATCCGGATCGAGGTCCGGCAGTGCTACGTGGCCGGCGACCTCGCGCTGCTGATCGGGGACTACCTGATCGAGGGCGAGGGCCCGGACGGTCCGCTCCGCGACGAGGGCACGGCCACCGACGTCGCCCGGCGCGGCGCGGACGGCCGCTGGCGCTACGCGATCGACAACCCGCCCGGCACCGCCCGCTGACCCGAGGAAGGACCGCTGTGCCTGCTGCAGCCAACCCCGTCGCCGATCCGCTGCTGGACCTGCCGTTCGACGCCGTGCCGGACCCCGACGAGTACCTGCGCGCCGCGATGCGCTGGCACTTCTCGCCGGAGACCGGCTCGCCGTTCTGGCTGGCCCGGGCCGCGGGCCTCGGCTTCGACCCGCTCACCGAGGTCCGCACCCACGCCGACCTCGCCAAGTTCCCCAACCTCGCCGGCGAGCTGCGCACCGCCCGGGTCGAGGACCTCATCCCGCGCGGCTACGGCGACCGCCCCGAGGTGGTCGGCGTCTACGAGAGCGGCGGCACCACCGGCGCGCCCAAGCGGATCGTGCTGCTGCGCGACTGGCTGGACCGGCTGCTCGGCTGGTCCAGCGCCCAGCTCGACGGCCACGGCGTGCCGCAGGGCGTCAACTGGCTGGTGGTCGCCCCCACCGGCCCGCACATGGTCGGCGATGTGATCAAGGCCCAGACCGCCTACCGCGGCGGCCTGTCCTTCACCGTCGACCTCGATCCGCGCTGGGTGAAGCGGCTGATCTCCGACGGCAAGGGCGCCGAGGCCGGCGCGTACGCCGAGCACATCGTCGACCAGGTCGCGTACCTGCTGGAGACCCAGGACATCGGCGTGCTGATGTGCACCCCGCCGGTGCTGGAGCGGATCGCCCGCCGCGACGGCCTCGCCGCGCTGGTCGGCGAGAAGGTCCGGGCGATCAACTGGGTCGGCACCCAGATGGACCCGGACACCCGCCACCTCTACCGCACCGAGGTCTTCCCGGACGCCGTGCTCTACAGCGGCTACGGCTCGACCATGATCCTCGGCAACGCCAGCGAGCGGCACGGGCTGACCGACGACGACCCCTGCGTCTACGACCCGTACTCGCCGTACATGAGCTTCGGCGTGATCGACCCGGAGACCGGGCGGACGGTGGAGTACGGCGAGCGCGGGCAGGTGGTCATGCACCACGTGTCCAAGAGCCTGCTGATGCCCAACAACCTGGAGCGCGACCACGGCACCCGGATCGCCGCGCTGCCCGGTCACCTCGGCGACGCGGTGGCGGACATCGCCCCGGTCCAGGAGTTCGACAACGAGACCGTGATCGAGGGGGTGTACTGATGACCCAGCCCACGCGGCCCACGCGGCAGCCCGCACAGTCCGAGCCGCCCACGCCGCAGCCGGCCCTGCTCCAGCTGGACGCGCTCGGCCCCGGCGAGCCCTTCCGGGCCCGGCGCCGCACCGAGGTGGCCGACGTCACCGGCGCGCCGTTCGCCGAACTCAGCCTCGTCCCCAAGCTGTTCGTCACCCGGGCGATGCGCGCCCTGCACGCGGCGGAGTCGCTGCCGGCCGAGGAGCGCTTCGCCGCGCTGGCCCGGGCCGGCCGGATCTTCACCACGGAGACCATCGACGGCCTGGACTTCCCGTCCTACGAGCGCGCCGTCGCCCGGGTCTCCGGGGTGCCGATCACGGTCGTCCGGGACGCCACCCGGGCCATCGCCGACTCCGCCGAGAAGGCCGGCTGGTCCGCCTACCGGGCCCGGCCGGCCGGCGCGGTGAGCGACTGGCGGGACGGCGCGACCCTCGACGGCAGCGCCGTCTGGACCCGTCGCGGCGAGGTCTTCGCCGTCCACGCGGCCGGCAACCACCCCGGCCCGCACGGGCTCTGGCTGGAGGCACTGGCGCTCGGCTACCGGGTCGCGGTCCGGCCCTCCCGCCGCGAGCCGCTCACCCCGCACCGGCTGGTCACCGCGCTGCGGCTGGCGGGCTTCGCCGCCGACCAGGTGATGCTGCTGCCCACCGACCACGAGGCCGCGGACGAGATCCTGGCCGGCGCCGACCTGGGCATGGTCTACGGCGGCGACGAGGTGGTCCGCAAGTACGCGGGCAGCACCGTGCTGCCGCAGGGCCCCGGCCGGTCCAAGATCCTCGTCACCCGGGACACCGACTGGCGCGAGCACCTGGACACGATCGTCGACTCGATCGCCCACCAGGGCGGCGTGGCCTGCATCAACGCCACCGCCGTACTGGTCGAGGGCGACCCGGCGCCGCTGGCCCGGGCGATCGCGGAGCGGCTGGCCGGCATCCCGAGCCTGCCGCCGGAGGACGAGAAGGCGGTGCTCTCGGTCCAGCCGGTGGCCGAGGCCCGGGCGGTCGAGGCGTACCTGCTGCGCCGGGCGGCCGGCACCAGGGCCTGGCTCGGCGGGGACGGCGTGGTGGCCGAACTCGGCGACGGCAGCGCGGTGCTGCGCCCGGCCGTGCACCAGCTGGACCGGCCGGACGCCGAGCAGACCGGCGTCGAACTCGCCTTCCCCTGCGTCTGGGTGGCGCCGTGGACGCCCGAGGCGGGGGTGGCGCCGCTGCGGAACTCGCTGGTACTGACCGCGCTCACCGGGGACGACGCGCTGTTCGACCGGCTGCTCCGGGAGCCGAGCATCAGCAACGTCTACCGGGGCGACCACCCGACGTACTGGATCCGGCCCGGGGTGCCGCACGACGGCTACCTGGGGGAGTTCCTGATGCGGACCAAGACCGTCATCCGGGGCTGAACCGGGCGGGGACCTCGCGGGCACCGGCCCGCGAGGTCCCCGCGCCTGCGGTTCAGTGCCGCAGCGCCCGGTCCACCAGGGCGCCGGCCATGCCGGTGTACCCGGCCGGGTCGCACAGCTCCGCGATCTCCACGGAGGTGAAGTGCCCCTCCAGCCCGCCCTGTTCCGCCAGCACCTCGGCCAGCGGCCGGCCCTCCCGGTCGGCGGTCAGCGAGGCCTCGGTGAGCAGCTGCCGGGCCACCGCCTTGCCGAGCTTCGGCGCCAGCCGGGCGGCGATCCGTTCGGAGACCAGCTGTCCGCCGGTGAGCCCCAGATTGGCCCGCATCCGCTCCGGCCGGACCAGCAGCCCCTCGGCCAGCTCCACCGAGGTGTGCGCGGCGCCACCGGCCAGCCGCAGGCACTCCCGCAGCAGCAGCCACTCGGCGTGCCAGGCGCCGCCCGAGCGCTCGTCCTCGGTGACCAGGCACTGGGTCAGTCCGGCGGCGAGCACCGGGACCTGGAGGGCGGCGCTGCGCAGCAGGGTGGCCAGCACCGGGTTGCGCTTGTGCGGCATCGCGGAGGAGGCGCCGCGGCCGGCCGCCGCCGGCTCGACCACCTCGCCGACCTCGGTGCGGGTCAGCGACTGCACGTCCACCGCGATCTTGCCGAGGGCGCCGGCGGTGAAGGCCAGCGCGGCGGCCAGGTCGGCGATCGGGGTGCGCAGCGCGTGCCAGGGCAGCACCGGGCGGGCGAGTCCGGTCTCGGCCGCGAACGCGTCCAGCAGCCGGTCCAGGTAGGCGCCGGCGTCCGCCTCCGGGTCCGGGCCGTCCAGCCGGGCGTACTCCAGGTAGCCGGCCAGGGTGCCGGCGGCGCCGCCCAGCGCGACCGGCAGCCCGTCCGCGAGGACGGCGGCGAGCCGGCGGTCGGCGTCCAGTACCAGCTGGCGCCAGCCGGCCGCCTTGAGGCCGAAGGTGGTGGGCACCGCGTGCAGGGCGAGGGTGCGCCCGGCGAGCACGGTGTCCCGGTGCTCGGCGGCCAGGCCGGCGAGCGCGTGGGCGGTGCGGCCGAGGTCGGCGCGGATCAGGGCCAGTGCCCGGGCGGCGACCAGCATGGCGCCGGTGTCCAGGATGTCCTGGCTGGTGGAGCCGCGGTGCACGTACTCGGCGGCGGCCGGGTCCTCGGCGGCGACCGCCAGGGTCAGTGCCTGGACCAGGCCGACCACCGGATTGGCGGTCTCCCGGCAGGCCAGGGCCAACTGCCGGACGTCGAACAGCTCGGCCCGGGCGGTCCGGGTGATCGCGGCGGCCGCGGCGGGCGGCACGGTGCCGAGACCGGCCTGGGCGCGGGCCAGTGCCGCTTCGGCGTCCAGCATGGCCTGGAGCCAGGCGCGGTCGGTCACGGCCGCCTCGACCGGGGTGCCGGCCCGGACGGGGGAGAGCAGTCCGGTGTCGGGCTCGGCCGGGGCCGGCGGGCTGGGGTGTTCGGTCATACGACGACGCCTCTCGGTTCGGACTCGGCTGACCCGCCGGACCCGGTTGACCCGGCGGACGCCGCGGAGGCGGCCTGCTCCGCGGACCCTACGGACCCTACGGACGCCACGGACCCGGCTGACCCGCCGGACCCTACGGACCCGGCCGCGACCGGGTCGGGGGCGGTGCCCGGCCACTCGGGGGCCGGGGAGAGCGCCAGCACCGCCCGGGCGATGGCGTCGGAGTCGCCGAGGGTCACCGAGTCGACGCCGGGCCGGATGCCCGCCGCGGTGACCCAGTGCACGGACTCCGTCGGCACCCCGTACGCGAAGCGGCGCGGATGCGCCCGGCCGCGGCCGTCCAGCAGCCGGTAGGGCCGCTCGGTGACGGCGAGGCCGCCGGTCGGGTAGCCCGTCCCGGAGGGGCCGGGGATCCGGTAGGCGGCGCACTGCTCGGTGTCCAGCAGGTGCCGCAGCAGCGGATCGTCGGTGCGCCGCAGGTCGGGCTCCGGCAGCCGGGCCTCGACCAGGACCGAGGCCCGGACCGGCGGGCCCGGCACGGCGGTGGAGTGCGCGGCGAAGGCCGGGTCGACGGGGTCGATCCGGATCTCGGTGCCGGGGCCGAGGAGTTCCACCACCCCGGCCTCGATCAGCGCGATCAGCTGCTCGATCCGCTCCACCGGCGGTCCGATGGAGAGGAAGGCGTTCAGCGGGGTGTACCAGCCGTCGAGGTCGTCCCGGTAGGAGTCGCCCGCGATGCCGCTGTGGTCGACCGCCATCCGGATCTCGTTGCGCAGGTCGCGCAGCACGTCCAGGGCGGCCTTGAGCGGGCCGCTGAGGTTCCCGGCCCTGGCCTCGGCGACGTCGTGGCGCAGATGGCCGAGCAGCCAGTCGCGGAAGTCCGCGCGGTCGGTGAACTCGCGTCCGGCGTAGGGGCGGGAGAGCCGGTCCCAGCTCCACCGGTCGGCCTCGGGGATGCCGTGGTCGTCGAGTACGGCGGCCGGGTCGTCGGCGGTCAGGAAGCGGTCGGTGAACGCCTCGCGCTCGGCGCCGCGGGCCCGGGCGGCCAGCAGCGCGCCGTAGTAGACGGCCTCCACCTCGCGGGAGACCAGCGGCCAGAGGTCGGTGGCGAACCGCACCGGCCCGCCCCGGCGGGTGCGTTCCCGCAGCTCGGCGACCACCTCGGCGGTGAGCAGCCGGGGCAGGTGGCGGCCGTACGCGCCCTTCTCGTTCTCGCCGCGCGCGTGGTACGGGATGCCGCGCCGCGAGGTGGCGTACAGCCGGGGTTCGGCGCCGGAGGGCCGGTACACCAGGCCGCCGTCCGCCTGCTCGAACCGGCCGCCCCGGCCGAGGGTGAACAGGGCCATGTGGTCGAAGAAGTTGAGGCCCAGGCCGCGCAGCAGGACGGTCTGGCCCGGGCGCGCGGTGACGTGGACGTCGGCGGGGTTGGCGGGGGTGATGTAGTCGAGGTGGTGGATCCTGGCCAGGCTGGCGGTGCGGGCCTCGCGCGGGGTGGGCCGGGCCGGGAGGTGGCCCTGGGCGAGCACGATGGCGTCCAGCCGGTTCAGCCGGGTGCCGTCCTCCAGCCGGACGCCCTGCGGGCCGCCGGGGAAGCCGTGCGCGTCGGCCATCGCGACCGCCCGGGAGCGGTGCACCCGGACGGTCACGGTCGGCGGGGCGGCGGCGACCACGGCCCGGAAGGCCGCGTGCAGGTAGTGGCCGTAGAAGGCGCGGGTCGGGTAGGTGTTCGGGCCGAGGGCGGCGGCCTCGGCCAGGGCCGCCCCGTCGGGGCTGTCCGGCTGCCGGCCGGGGCCGCCCGGTCCGGTCCCGGCCGGGACCGGCGCCGGGTCGGGACTGCCCTCGGGGGCAAGCGACTTCGCCCATTCGTACAGGCTGGGACCGGGTTCGACGGGACCGTCGATCCGGACGCTGTCGTCGGTGTACACGGTGATCTGCGAGGCCACCGTGTTCATCAGGAGGTGTCGGGACTGGTCGGTGCGCCAGACCCGGCCCGCGCCGGGGGGTGCCGGGTCGACCACGTGCACGGTGACGGTGGCCCCGGAGGGACTGGACCGTTCGTTCGCGCAGAGTCGTTCCAGCACCGATAGACCGCGAGGACCCGCGCCGATGACGCAGATCTGGAGGTGACTGTCGATCATGCCCACGGCTCGAAATCGTAGTTGTGATGATCCGATGATGAAAAGGTCTTGGCGCCGTGCATCCAAGCCACCCGCTCATGCAACTCGCCCTCGGAGAGCGCTCCGAGCAGCCGGTTCCTGACCCGCGCGGCCTCGCCCGCCGGGTGCCAGAGCCGGATCGACTCCCGCGCGGCCCGCTGCACCGCCGCCGTCCGCGCCTGCCGTTCGGAGGCGAACCGGGCCAGTGTGCCGGTGGGTTCAGTGGTCTCGACCATCAACTCGCCCAGCAGTACGGCGTCCTCCAGCGCCTGACAGGCCCCCTGCGCCGCGTAGTGCAGCATCGGATGCGCGGCGTCGCCGAGCAGCACCACCCGGCCGTCCGTCCACCGCCGCACCGGGTCCCGGTCCACCAGCACCCAGGAGCGCCAGCCCTCGCCGAGCGCCAGCAGCCGCCGGGCGTTCGGCGCGGTCAGACCGGCCAGCTGCTCCCCGACCAGCTCCTCGTCCACCGCCACCCCGGCGAGCGCCTCGGTGGCGCCGTTGTCCCGGGAGGCGGCCAGGTTGAGGAACGCCCCGCCGGCGATCGGATAGTGGACGAAGTGGCAGTGCGGGCCGGTCCACCAGGTCACCGAGGTGGGCAGCCGCAGCTCCTCGGGGACCAGCTCCATCGGGACCACCGCCCGGTAGACGGTGATCCCGGAGATCCGCGGCTCGCCGTCGCCGACCAACTGGGCGCGGACCGCCGAATGGATGCCGTCCGCCCCGACCAGCACGTCGCCGCGCACCGAGCCGCCGTCCGCCAGCAGCGCGGTGGCGCCCCCGGCGTCCTGCCGGTAGCCGGTGACGGCGGTCGCGGCGCGCAGCTCGATCCGCGGCTCGTCCCGGCAGGCGCGCAGCAGCAGCCCGTGCAGCTCGGCCCGGTGCACCACCACGTACGGGTTGCCGAACCGCTGCCGGTACCGCTCGGTGAGGGTCAGGCTGGTGACGTGCTCGCCGGTGACACCGTCCATGAAGCGCAGTTCGGCCATGTGCACCCCGGCCGCCCGGACGGCGTCGCCGAGACCCAGCCGCTCCAGCGCGAGGATGCCGTTCGGCGCGATCTGGATGCCCGCCCCGATCTCGGCGAACTCCGGCGCCCGCTCCAGGACCACCGCCCGGTGGCCGGCCCGGGCGAGGGCCAGCGCGGCGGCCAGCCCGCCGATCCCGCCGCCGGCCACCAGGACGGTGGCGGGGGCGCCGTGGCGCGCCGTCACCGGACCGGCCCGTCGTCCCCGGCGGCCGCCAGCTGGCGGGCCAGCTCCAGCCGCTTGATCTTGGTGGTGGCGGTGGCCGGGAGCTCACCCAGCCGCCACTGCACCGGATCGGCCATCGGCGGCAGGCCCGCCGTGGCGGCCCGCCAGGCGGCCGGTTCGACCGGCAGGTCGTCCTTGGTGCAGATCACCGGTACCGCCCGGCCGTCCGCGCCGGGGACGATCACCACCTCGGCGAGCTGGGGGAGGCGGGCGAACAGCGCGTCCTCGGCGGCCAGGGTGGAGCCGAAGCCGTCGATCAGGTCGACCTCGCGGTCCAGCAGGTGCACACAGCCCCAGCGGGTCCGGTAGCCGACGTCGCCCATCCGCCACCAGCCGTCCTCGACCTGCTGGTCGTACCGGGCCTGCTCGCCGAGGTAGGTGACGATCCGGCCGTCACTGCGGACCTCGATGTACCCGGGGTTCTCCGCCGACGGGGGCCGGCCGTCGCGGCTCACCACCCGGACGTCGGTGAAGCCGGGGAAGGGCATGCCCACGCAGCGGCCGTCCGCGTCGGCGCCGCGCCGCCGGGAGAACGAGCGCACCACCGCCGGGCCGACCTCGCTCTGCCCGTACAGCTGGCCGAAGACCGGCGCGGTGCGGGCGGAGGCGCCGAGCATGGTCCGCACGGTGCGGGGGTGGATCGCGTCGAAGGTCGAGGAGAACAGCTTGACGTTGGCCAGCGGGCGGCGCGGGTCCTCGGCGAGTTCCTCCCACTCCATGAAGGAGTTGGGGTGGGCCTCCAGGATCCCGGGGCGCAGCCGGGCGAACAGCTCGGCCACGTGCCCGGCCTCCGAGTGGGCCAGCACCAGGATCGGGAAGCCGCGGAACAGCGAGATCGCCAGCGCGGTGATCAGCCGGGAGTGGACGAAGGAGACATGGATGGCGATGGTCTCCCGGCCCGGGACCACCGGCCGCAGCACGAGCGCCTGCGGCCGGTAGCGGGCCTCCAGGGTGCGGCCGGTGTGCACGGCCAGCTTGGGCGTGCCGGTGGTGCCGGAGGTGTGGGTGATCAGCGTCGGGTGGTCCGGCGGCGCGGTGACCGGCGCGACCCGGGGCGAGCCGGCCAGGGCGGCCAGCTCGACCGCGCCGGGGTGGCTGCCGGAGGCCAGCAGGACGGTGGCGGCCAGGTCGAAGACCTCGGCCGGCAGCTCCTTGGCGAGCTTGACCGCGTCGGTGACCAGGAACGGCTCGTCGGTGCGGCGGACCAGCTCGGCGACGGTCGCGCCGTCCAGCTGGGGCGAGAGCAGCACCGGGACGGCGCCGATCCGGGCCGTGGCGCAGGCGAGCAGGGTGATGTCGAAGCTGTTCGACTTGTGGACCACCACCCGGCGGCCCGGCCGGACCCCGGCGGCCCACAGCCGCGAGGCGTGGTCGTCGACCAGGTCGGCGAGCTCGGCGACGGTGGACCGCCGGCCCAGCTCGGGGGCGATGTCGAGGTCGTGGTCGAGGATCACCACGTTCGCGCCGTTCCGGACGGCGGCCCGCTCGAAGAGCGTGCCCAGTCGGATTCCCCGGTTGGCAATGCGCTGAAGGAGCACCGTTCCGCCCTCTCGTGGGATTAGGGTCGCTGTGCTTTCAGGGGTTTCGTCCCGGGGGGTGTGCCGCCGGGACTTCGTGCCAGGAGCCTTTTTCGGGAGCTGTTCCAGGGGGGGACCGGATTCAGTGCTCCTTCTCGACGACCCGCTTGATCCGCTCCAGGGTCACCCCGAGGTCGGCCGCGACCTTCTCGCCCCACTCGGCGAAGAAGCGGCGCTTCGCGTCCTCGTCCATCCCGGCGGTGATGCCCCGGATCCCCTCGGTGGCGGCGCCCATCCGGAAGTGGTGCACCAGCACGCTGTGGTCCGGGTCCGGGCCCGCGCCGGGGGTCACGTCGAAGGCCCAGACGCTGTCCTGGGCGCGCCCGCCGGTGTCCCGCATGGCCCAGCGGAAGGTCCGGCCGGGCTCGGCCGCGACCACCTCGGCATGGGTGAACCAGATGCCGCGGACCACCGGCGCCCAGGCGACCACGTCCGGGCTGCGCAGGTTCTCGCCGCGGAACACCGAACCGACCTCGGACGGCGCGCCGGAGACCCAGCTGCCGCCCTGGCATTCCGGGCTCCACTCGCCGCAGCGCGGGAGGTCGCTGATCACCGAATAGATCTCGTCGGGGGTGGCGGAAATCCGGATCTCGGCCCGGGAACGGAAAAGCGGGGCGTTCTCTGCGGTGTTTTCTCCCATGGCCGGAATCCTGGGCGGCGGCCCGCGGGAGGGTCAAAGGCGTGCCGACGGGTCCGTCAAGTCCGGCCGTGGACCTGACACATCGCGCCCGGAACCGGTTCGGGGGCCACCCGCCGGATGCTAAAGAAAGGGCCGAAGACGGGCCCTAGGGTCCGTCTTCAAACCCCCGTCGTCCGCCCGAAGGGCGGGCCGTGCGGCGGTGGGGTGCGTGCATCGCAAGGCGGAGGAGGGAGCCACTGCGGAGCATTGGCGACCGACGGCAACGCGGCGAGGTGCGTGCCCCAGCGCCGCACGGCAGGCGCGGGTTTGAAGCCGGACCCTAGAGGTCGAGGCCGAAGTGCAGCGCGGTGACCGCCATCCGGTGCGCGTGGTAGAACCGGTGCGCACCGTGGTTGGCCGTCCCCGAGTCCAGTTCGATCCGGGCGCAGTCCGCCGCCGCGGCCCGCTCCCTGAGCACCGCGAACAGCCGCCCGCCGACCCCGGCCGAGCGGGCCGACGGCGCGGTCACCAGGTCGTCGACGAAGAACAGCCGCCCCCGGCTGGTGGCCAGCACCCGGTGGGCGGCCACCGCCAGGCAGCGCCCCCGCCCGTCGTACGCGGCGGTGAACACCAGCCCCTGGGTGTGCGCCTCGGCCGCGAAGCCGGCGAAGCCGTCCGCCCCGAGCGCCGGACGCAGCGCCAGCATCAGCGGTGCGACGTCCCGGAGCAGCGCGGGCCCGTCCGGCCCGACGTCCACGAAGGTGAGTTCCATCTCCTGCCCCCCGACGGTCGTGGTGGTCCGGCTAGCCCAGTGCGCCGTACACCGCGAGGAACGCCGCCACCCCGTGCTCCACGACCTCGGCGATCCGCTCGGCCGGCATCGGCAGCGCGCCGTAGAAGGTGGGCTGGGCGACGGCGAGGAAGGTCAGCAGGTTGAGCATCCGGGCGGCCTCGGCCGGGTCCGGCACCACCAGCAGCCCGCGCTCGGCGAACTCGGCCATCCAGTGCGTCAGGACCCGGTGGGTCTCCCGGGGGCCGGCCTCCTGCCAGGCCTCCAGCACCGCCGGGCGGATGTGCAGCGCCTCGGCCTCGATGGTGCGGACCAGCGCCCAGTGCTCGGCGAAGGTGGTGAGCGAGTCGACCCGCTCCAGGCCGAAGTCGACGAGGTCGGTGCGCAGGTCGACGATCTTCCGCAGATGGCGGTCGGCGATCCTCGCCTGGGTGGCGGCCACCGTGGTGGCGCCCTCCAGGATCACCGACCGGAACAGCTGCTCCTTGTCGGCGAAGTGGTTGTAGATGGTCCGCTTGGAGACGCCGGCCTCGGCGGCGATGGCGTCCACGCTGGTGCGGGTGAAGCCCTCGCGGCCGAACACGGTGCGCGCCGCGCGGGCGATCGCCACCCGCTTCTCCGGCATGCCGCGGCGCGCGCCGGCCGGGGCGGCGTCCGCGCCGTCGGCCGGGGTGGTCGCGGCCGGGGCGGTCTGTTCGGTCACGGGGAAACCCTCCTTGCAATGCACTACATCGTGTAGTTTACGACATGCTTGACGTGAAGCGGACTTCAAGTCCTACGCTCGTCGGTACGTCCGGAAGTCCCAGGAGGGAAGCGTTCCATGGCCGTTCAGCTGAACCACACGATCGTCCCGGCACGGGACGACGAGGAGACCGCGCGCTTCCTGACCGAGATCCTCGGTCTGGCCGCCCCCGTGCGCAGCGAGCCCTTCCTCGTCGTCCGGCTCGCCAACGACGTCGCGATGGACGTCATGCGGATCGACGGGCCGGTCCCCACCGGGCACTACGCCTTCCTGGTCGGGGACGAGGAGTTCGACGAGATCCTCGGCCGGGTCCAGGACCGCGGGATCACCTACTGGGCCGACCCGTTCCACCGCCACGCCGGTCGGGTCAACGACTGGTTCGGCGGTCGCGGCGCCTACTTCGAGGACCCGAACGGCCACAACCTGGAGATCATGACCCGCGCCTCCGGCGACAGCCGGTAGCGCCCACGACCGCGGATCCCGCGCCCGGGTCCCGCCGGGTCCCGCGCCCGGGCCCCGCCGTCATGACCGCCCGTCAGAACCCGTTCGCCGACGACCTGACAGAGATCGGATACGGACGGGATTGCTCCGCCCCCGCGCGGGTTAGCCTCCCGGCATGATCGAGACCAAGGGGCCGGTGCACCGGCCGGGAGACGACGAGTACGACGCCCGACGGACCGGCTACAACCTCGCGCTGGACCACCGCCCGGCGCTGGTGGTGTCCGCCGCCGACACCGCCGATGTGGTCGCCGCCGTCCGGTACGCCGCCGAGCACGGCCTCGCCGTCGCCGTCCGCGCCACCGGCCACGGCATCTCCGTGCCCACCGACGGCCAACTGGTGATCGACACCGCCGCGCTGGACGAGGTCACCGTCGACCCGGTCGCCCGCACCGCCACCGTCGGGGCGGGCGTCCGCTGGCGCCAGGTGCTCGACGCCGCCGCACCGCACGGCCTCGCCCCGCTGAGCGGCTCCAACCCCGACGTCGGCGCGGTCGGCTACACCCTCGGCGGCGGCATCGGCCTGCTCGGCCGCCGCCACGGCTTCGCCGCCGACCACGTCCGCCGGCTGGAGGTCGTCACCGCCGACGGCCGACTCGTCGACACCGGCCCCGCGGCCGAACCCGACCTGTTCTGGGCCCTGCGCGGCGGCAAGGACAACTTCGGCGTCGTCACCGCGATGGAGGTCGACCTCGTCCCCTGCACCGGCCTCTACGGCGGCGGCCTCTACTACCCCGCCGAATCCGCCGCCGCCGCGCTGCACGGCTGGGCCGAGTGGAGCCGGACCGTCCCCGAGGAACTCGCCACCTCCGCCCAGCTGATCCGCTACCCCGACCTCGACGCCGTGCCGGAGCCGATCCGCGGCCGCTACGCCGTCGTCCTGCGGGTCGCCTGGAGCGGCCCCGCCGAGCAGGGCGAGGAATGGGTCCGGCCGCTGCGCGCCTTCGGCACCCCGCTCCTCGACACGGTCCGCGAGCTGCCCTTCACCGAGGCCGGCACGATCCACCACGAGCCGCCGTTCGCGCACCCCGCGTACGACCGCAACACCGCCCTGCGCGAGTTCACCGGCGCCACGGCGGACGTCGCCCTGGAACTCGCCGGACCGGACGCCGACAGCCTGCTGATCGTCGAGTTCCGGCTCCAGGGCGGCGCGTACTCGCGCGAGCCCGCCGTCCCGAACGCCGTCGGCGGCCGGGACGCCGGCTACCTGGCCTTCTCCACCAGCATGATCGGCCCGGTCGCGCTGGACGGGCTGCGCACCGCGCACGCCGCCCTGCACGAGCGGCTGCGCCCGTGGTCCACCGGCGGCGCGTTCGCCAACTTCCTCGGCCTGGACGACGCCGACCCGGCCGTCGTGCGCACCGCCTACCCGGAGCCCGTGCACCGGCGGCTCACCGAGCTCAAGGCGGTCTACGACCCGGGGAACCTCTTCCGGCTCAACTTCAACATCCCGCCCGCCGGCTGACCCGCTTCCCCGCCGTCCCGCCTCCCCGCTGACCCGCCTCCCGGCCGTCCCGCCCGGTCCTCTAGCCTTCTGACCTCCAACCTCCTGACCTCCCCGGCTGCCCGTTCGGACTGTCCGCGCGGACCACTCCGCGGACCACCCCGGCAACGGTTCACGGCCGGAGTGGGCTCTGGGAGGGCGAGGAGGTACTCATGGGAGCCAAGAAGGCCGAGCGGGACGCCGATTTCAACGCGTTCGTGACCGGTGCCTGGCCACGACTGATGCGAACGGCGTTCCTGCTGACCGGGGACCGCTACCTCGCGGAGGACGTGGTGCAGACCGCACTGGAGCGGACCTACGCCGCCTGGGGGAGGGTCACCAAGGCCGACGAACCGTACGCCTACGTGCGCCGGATCGTCATCAACGAGCACGCCCGCCGCTTCCGGCGCCGGGTCCCGGAGCAGCTGGTCAACGCCGTGCCGGAGCGGACCGGTCCGGACGGCTTCGCCCGCCTGGACGAGCGGGCCGCCCTGCTGGAGGCGCTCGGCACCCTGCCGCCGGGCCAGCGGCAGGCGGTGGTGCTGCGCTACTGGGAGGACCTGAGCGAGTCCCAGGCCGCGGCCGCCATGGGCTGTTCGGTGGGCACGGTCAAGAGCCAGGCGTCGAAGGGCATCGCCAAGCTGCGCGAGCTCTCCTCACTCATCACCATGACGAGCATCGGAGGTGCGGCATGAACCGCGACGAGGCGCAGACGACCGAGGTGGCCGGCGGCGAGGAGGTGGCCCGGGCCCTGGCCGGGCTGGTGGAGACGATGGAGACCGGACCGGCGCCGTACGGGGCGGTGCTGGCCGGCGGTCGGCGGCGGGTGGTCCGGCGGCGGACGTCCCTGGGCGGGGCGCTGGCGCTGACCCTGGTGGCCGCCCTCGGCGGTGTGGCGGCGGTGAGCGGTGGAGCCGGCGGGCTCGGCGGACCGGCCGGCCGCACGATGGCCGTGACGTCGAGCGCGGAGGTGTCGACCGTGCTGACCCCGGCCGCCGGGGGGCCCGCCGCGACCCCGGGCGCCCCTCGCGACCCGCTCGTCCCCACCCGGATCCAGGTGCTCGCCGGCACCAAGGACGGCAAGCCCTGGAGCGTCTGGGCGGCCCTGTGGCCGGCCCCCGGCAAGGAGAGGATCCGCGAGCAGGCCCGGCTGATCTGGCAGGAGGACGCCGACGCCGGCTCCCCCTGGCCCGCGCCCACCGACGACTTCCTCAACCAGTACGGGACGCCGGACGCGGACCACGTGGTCTTCTACTACATCCAGGACGGCAAGCGGCTCGCGCGCTCCGAGGAGACCTTCGTCGCGCCGCCCGGGAGCCCGGTGGGCTTCTACCGGGCGGACAGCGAGGCGCCCCGCGAATTCGGCCACTTCTGGCTCGGCGCCCAGGCCAAGAACGGCGCCGAGGACCCGTTGTACACCGTCCCGAAGGTGGACATCGGCCTGGTGCCCCCGGGCGTCGCCCGGGCCGTGATCGAGTGGGCCGACGGCGTCACCGCCGAGCCCGCCATCCTGTCCCTCGGCGACTCCGAGGCCCGCTGGATCGGCGCCGCCAAGCGCGGCGTCCCGGCCGAACTCCGCCTCTACGCGGCCGACGGCTCGCTGATCGGCAGCAAGAAGGGCTGGGCGGAGAACTGACCGCCCGCTGACCCCGGTCCGACCCGGCGGGCCCCGGAGAGTCCGCTCTCCGGGGCCCGCCGCGTCGGCGGTCGGGGCGTCGGCTATCGGGGCGTCGGCGGTCGGAGCGTTGCCGGTCGGGGCGTCGGCGATCGGAGCGCCGCGGTCAGAGCGCCGCGGGCACGGCGACCGGCCGCAGCACCGTCAGCGAGTCCTCCTGGGCCGCCACCATGGCGAAGGGGAACCGGTCGAGTTCGAGGCAGAGCGCGACGTCGTCGGGATGGGCGCCCTCCCGCACCCCCTCCGCCAGCTCGGCGGCGGCCCGCGACCCGGCGGCCCGGCGGAGGAACGCGTCCGCGTCCGTCCCGCCCCCGGCGGCCCTTTCGGCGATGTACTGGGCGCACGCCAGGTCCTCCTCGGCCCGCCCGTCCTCGCCGGTGACCACATAGGTGACGCTCCCGCACCCCCGGTCCCGCAGCAGCCGCGCCGTCGCCCCCGCCACCACGAATCCCGCGCACAGCACCAGCGGGGCGTCCTTCACCGCCAGGGCGCCGACCGTTCCGGCCGTGGTCTTCTGCACCACCGTCCGCCCGGTGAGGTCCACGTCCCGCAGCAGCCCCGGCGAGTTGACGGCGTCGAACCCGGGCGCCGCCGGCCCGTCCTTGAGCGCCACCCAACCGGGCCGCCGGGCCTTCAACGCCAGGGCCTCGTCCAGCGACCCGGCGAGAACGATCTTCTCGGCCCCCCGCCCGAACGCCCAGGCGGCCACGGTGAAGGCACGCATGACATCGACCACGACCGCGACGGCCGGAACCTCGGCCACCTCGTCGATCCCGAGAAAACTGGAGTCCATGCCCGCCATGATCGCGGACCCCGGCTGCCCCGCCCACCTCTTTCGGGTCAGTACGGCAGCAGGCCCCCCGTGACCAGGTCGAAGCCGAACGGCTCGGGGATGTGCAGGGTCTCGCCGAACTCGACGTCCTCACGGCGGTGGTACTTCGCGCCGTCGGGCCGGCTGAACAGTGTGACCGTCTTCTGCCGGGCGTCGACCAGCAGGTAGAGCGGGATACCCATCAACGGGTAGTCGCGGACCTTCCCCACCCAGTCGTTCTCCGGGTTCGAGGGGGAGACCAGCTCGACGGCGATGGCAGCGAGCTCGGCCGGGACCTGGTTGGCCGAGGTCGCCAAGGCATCCCCGGGCAGGTAGGTCAGATCCGGGTTGCGGCTCTTGCCGACAGCGGGCGAGACCAGATCGGTGTTCTCGCTCGGCAGCAGTTCGGCCGGGGTGTGCCGGTCGAACTGGCGGCGGACCAGCAGCAGGTTCCGCTGATGGATGCCCGAGGGGCTGACCGTCATCACGATGGTGTCGCCCGAGATCTCCACCTTGAAGCCGTCGGGCAGGCTCCGGCGGGCTTCGTCGAGGAGGGCGAAGTGCTTCGGGTTCATGCGCGCGGTCTCCTGGGATCGGCCGGGCAACACGCCTTAGCGTAGTCCGCCACCGGGCTCGCGCATGCGGAAGGCCCGGAGAGCGAGCCCTCCGGGGCGGGGTGGCGTCGGCACCGGCGTCAACCGGCGCCGCACGTCCTCATGCTTCTGGTGGCGGAGTCGATGGCTGTCCGCCCTCGCGCCGGTCGGCATCCGAGTCGACCGGGCGCCAGGGGTCACAGCCGGAAGAGCTTGGCGAAAGGTGCAGTGATCCGCTCCGTTCGTGAGCCGAAGTCGACGAGCACGGCGAGTTCGCCCTCGACGCCGATGGCGCGGCCGAGTCCGTACTCGTCGTGCGTCACCCGGTCTCCGACGGCGAATTGCTTGGGCGGCGGCGGGGCCGGAGCCCGACGGAAGGGGCTGGTGGGGAGGTGGCGCCGGGGCGCGGCTGAATTCGTCATCCTTGCCAGTATGCGCCTGATTTCGGTGGAGCGGGTGGCTTGATCCGCCGGATATTTTGGATCTTGGCCCACGGGCGGGGGCGACGGTGCGCGCCCCGGCGCGCGAAGAGCCGCCGGCAGGGGCTGACTGCCCGGCGACACCGCAGGTCGGAGCCACGCCGAGGAACTGGCCAGGGCGAACTCCCCCGTTGCGGTGCGGACCCTGCTACAGTCGTGGTAGTTGCAGTTGTGGTTCCCATGAACTTTGTGTGCGCCTGCTGGCTCTTACTGCAGGCGTATTTTGTTACCCGGCCATTCCCCGGGTGGGTCATCATCGCGGCGACGCGAAACTCGCGACCTGTGAGTTTCGGACGTCCCATTCGAAGGATATTTTTAAATGGCTAACGGCACTGTGAAGTGGTTCAACGCGGAAAAGGGCTTCGGCTTCATTGAGCAGGAGGGTGGCGGTCCGGACGTGTTCGCCCACTACTCGAACATCAACGCCAACGGCTTCCGTGAGCTGCTCGAGGGCCAGAAGGTCGAGTTCGACGTCACGCAGGGCCAGAAGGGCCCGCAGGCGGAGAACATTCGTCCGCTCTAGTACTTCCCGCTGACCGGCTCCGCCGATCGGCCCCAGGCCCGCACCGCGCACGCGCGGTGCGGGCCTTTCGGCTTTTCACGGGACATCGGCCCGGCTTCGGGGCTCGTCGGCGCGGGGTATGTCGGGTGACAGGTCCCCGCAGCGAATTCGCGGTTTCCTGGAGTGAGGTCGCCACACCGGGTCGGTCGTCCAGGCCGCGATCGAGTTCGGCGACGGCGGCCGGCCGGTCCGCACCGAGCGCGGGTGCACGCCGCTCTTGCGTGGCCGCCGGAGCTGCCGCACCGGAGCTGCCGTATCGGAGCCGACCGTCCGCTGTGCCCCCGGCGTCGAACGACACGAAAAGGCCCCCGCAGCGAATTCGCTGCGGGGGCCTCCTGGTTGTGGCCAGGGCCGGGGTCGAACCGGCGACCTTCCGCTTTTCAGGCCGAGCCGGGGCGCAGGAATGCCCTCTTTTGAGCGGTTCTGTCGTCCGTGGAAGTGCGGCTGTGGACGTCGTTGTGTACGGCGGTTGGCGTCAGTGTTGGCGTCAACCGGAGTCTCGGACCGGACTGTGCTGGTCAGTCGAGGGTGTGCAGTTGCTGGTGGATCGCGCAGGTCGAAGCGGGCCGGGTCGAAGTCGGCTGCTGTCTTGAGACCGAGCCGGCGAAGCAGGTCCTCGTGCTCCGGGTTGGCGGAATCATGGAGGGTCTGCTTGAGGCCCTCGTACCCGCCTGGGCCGCCGCAGTCCTCAGACGGGCAGGCTCCCGCGCCGTCCACGCAGACGGGGTAGTGGTGGCCCGCGTCGGCCGTCATCCGGCGCTCGACGGTGATGCGGATGACCTGGTGCAGCCTGTCGAGGCGGATGCCTGCCGGTACCCGGACGAGACGCCAGAACGGGCTTGGCGGATTCCATCATCGGGAGTCGGGGGTCCCGCTAGGGTCGCAGCGATGAGCGAGTACCAGTACTACGAGTTCCTGGCGATCGACCGGCCGCTGACCAGCGACGAGCAGGAGCAACTGCGGGCGCTGTCCACCCGGGCCCGGATTACCGCGACCAGCTTCACCAATGAGTACCACTGGGGCAACTTCCGCGGCGAACCTCGGCGGATGGTGGAGCAGTACTACGACGCTCACCTCTACCTGGCCGACTGGGGAACCCACCAGGTGATCCTGCGCGTGCCCAAGAGGCAGCTCACGCTGCGGGCGCTGGAGCCGTATTGCTTCGACGAGTGTGTCGAGGCATGGACGACCAAGACCCACCTCGTTCTGGACCTGCGCAGCGAGGACGAGGGCGGGGACTGGGAGGAGGGCGCCGAGGACTCGCTCGGTGCCATCGCCGGGGTGCGGGCCGAGCTGGCTTCCGGGGATCACCGCGCCCTGTACCTCGCGTGGCTGTCCGCCATCGGCACCTGGGCGTTCCAGGACGACAACGAGGAGGCTTACCAGGAAGCGGTCGAGCCCCCGGTCCCGGCCGGGCTCGACCGGCTCACCGCGCCGCAGCGAGCGCTCGCGGACTTCCTGCGTGTCGACGCCGACCTGCTCGCGGTCGCCGCCCAAGCCAGCCCGCCCGCCCCAGAGCCTCGGAAGAGGCCCGGACAGAAGGAGCTGGCACCGCTGATCGCCGCGCTTCCTGAGAAGGAGAAGGACGGCCTCCTACTGCGTCTCGCGCTGGGGGGCGAGCCTCAGCTGGGAGCCGAACTCTTGCGCCGCCTGCGCGGCGAGCCGCCCGTCGCGACCGTGCCGGGGCAGCGCTCCACCGCCGAGTTGCTGGACGCTGCGCACACGCTGGCTACCGAGCGCCGGCGGGGTGCCGAGCGGGTTCGAATCGAGGCACGGGCCAAGAAGCTGACCGCCCTGGCTACCAACGAGGAAGCGATCTGGCGCGAGGTCGAGAACCATGTCGCGCGTAAGCAGACGGCCCGCTACGACACCGCCGTGGCCCTCTTGGTCGAGCTCCGAGACGCCTGTGACCACGTCGGCCGCAGCCTTGAGTTCCGGCAGCGGCTCGCAGCACTCCGCGACCGGCACCAGCGCCTGCCCGGCCTGCTGCGTCGGCTCGACGACCGGGCTCTGCGGGGCTGACGCCCGTCCTTGCCGCGTTCGCGCGCCGAGGGACAGGGGTGAGCCACGGCTGCAATTCGGCAGCCGGGGTCAGTGCCCCTCGGTCCAGAACTGCTGGAGTCGCGCGATCGCCTGGGCCTTGTCCAGCTCGGCGACCTGCTCCTCGGTGAGTCCGACGCGGTTGATCAGCATGTAGACCAGGTCTACGGGAAGCGCCTCGCGTGGCGGCTCGGGCGAGCCTCGATCGGGAAGCGTGCCGTCCAGGACGCAGGGCCAGAAGACATCCTCCGTCACGTCCAGCTGATCGCGGAGGATGTGCGCCCACATGCTCGCGCCGTACGCGGTGCGGTCGATCGGATGCGATACCCGAGTACGCAGGATCCGCCCATCGGGGAGCCCGAACTCGTAGGTGATGTGGTGGGTGCCGGTGCGACCGCGCGCGTCACGTACGCGGTCCCAGCCTTCGACCTTGCAGAACTGCTCGTGTCGTTCGCGGGTCGGCTGAGGCCAGGTCACTTCGCGACTCCGAGAAGCCAATCGCGAAGCTGCGCGTCGTCGCTGATGCCGATCAACTGGACCAGGCCCCAGTTGTCGCGATGGTTGGGCGCGTTCAGGAGCCGGTTCTGCCAGTCCTCTGCGTACTCACGCAGCGCGTCGATCATCTCGTCGATGGCCTCGTCGAACGTGTCGCCATCCGCAGCGACCGGAAGGCCAGGGAAGAATATCGACCAGCCGCCGCCCTCGGCGACCACCTCGGCCTTGGACGGGCACAGCAGCGTGAGGGCATGACGGAGCCGTCCCGCGTCCACCACCGCCGCGTACCCGGTGTCCCGGCGAACGGTCGCGACCCGGCCCTGCCCGGCTGCGTCCAGTAGATCCTTCAGGTGCGCGCGGGCTTCGGTGTAGCTCTTGTAGTGGACCGCTGTCATGGGGAGCCTCCTCGTCCATGAACCAGGATGGCGCTCGCAAGGAAGTACGTCAAGTACGTCACGTACTTCGATCCGGTCGGAGGGATGGTGACCGTCCGCTGTGCCGTTGGCGTCGAACAACGCGAAAATGCCTCCGAAGCGAGCTGCTTCGGGGGCATCGTGCCTGGTCAGGCGTGGTGGCCAGGGCCGGGGTCGAACCGGCGACCTTCCGCTTTTCAGGCGGACGCTCGTACCAACTGAGCTACCTGGCCGTACTGCACCGTCTCTTGCGAGACGAGCGATCCCGACGGGACTTGAACCCGCGACCTCCACCTTGACAGGGTGGCGAGCTAACCAACTGCTCCACGGGACCTTGAAGTGGCGAACCACTCAGGCCTTACTGGGTCTTGCTTCACTGCACTGTACTACGGTACTGCGTGCCCCCAACGGGATTCGAACCCGTGCTACCGCCTTGAAAGGGCGGCGTCCTGGGCCACTAGACGATGAGGGCTTGCGGCCTGTCCCGCCGTTTCCGGCGTTCGGGGACGTCGAGAAGCATATGGGATGTCGGGCCGATCGCCAAAACGGGTTTCGGGCAGGTCGTCGGGCAGGTCGTCGAGCCGGGTTCCGGGGCGGGGTTCAGGACCAGCCGAGTTCGTCGAGCTCGTGGTCGTCGAAGCCGAAGTGGTGGGCGACCTCGTGGATCACCGTGGTGCGGACCTCCTCGACGACCTGCTCGCGCTCCTCGCACAGCCGCAGGGTCGGGCCCCGGTAGACGGTGATCCGGTCGGGGAGGACGCCCGCGTACCACTCGCCGCGCTCGGTGAGCGGGGTGCCCTCGTAGAGGCCGAGGAGTTCCGGATCGGCCGGGTCGGGCTCGTCCTCGACGAAGACGGCGACGTTGTCCATCATCGCGGCGAGCTGCGGGGGGATCAGGTCGAGCGCGTCCGCGACCAGTACCTCGAACTCTTCCGGGGTCATCTCCACCGGATCATTGTCGGGTCTGCGGTGACGGTGTGCCAGGTGGTCGGCGCCGGTGTCCGCCGGTGTTTGATGGGGCCGTGGCGACTTCGGAGGACTTGGTGGCGGACGGTGCCGCGCCCGGCCCGGCGGCGCGGCGACGCCCGCCGGTGCTGCGCGGGCAGGGGCCGACGGTGGCGGTGGTCGCGGCCGGCGGGGCCCTGGGGGCGGCGGCCAGGTACGGGGCGGGGCTGCTGCGGCCGACCGGCCCCTCGGCCTTCCCGTGGACGACCCTGCTGGTGAACGTGGCGGGGTGCGCCGTGATCGGGGTCTTCCTGGTGGTGATCACCGAGGGGCGCCCGGCCCATCCGCTGGTGCGGCCGTTCTTCGGGACCGGTGTGCTGGGCGGGTTCACGACCTTCTCGACGTACGAGGCGGACTTCCGCCGGCTGGTGGCGGAGGGGCGGCCCGGACCGGCCGCGGCGTACCTGGCGCTGACGCTGCTGGCGGCGCTGACGGCGGTCTGGGCGGCGGCCGGGCTGACGCGCGGGCTGCTGCGCCGGACCGGGGCGCGGGCATGACGGCCGGAACGCCCGGGGCTGCCGGCGCGCCCGGAGCAGCCCGGGGGGCCGGCCGGCTGGGCGGGCCCGCGCTGCGGCTGACCGTGCTGGTGGGCGAGAACGACCGCCGGCACCACCGTCCGCTGTACAGCGAGATCGTGCACCGGGCGCGGGCCGCCGGGCTGGCCGGGGCGAGCGTGTTCCGGGGGATCGAGGGCTTCGGCGCGTCCTCGCTGGTGCACACAGCGCGGCTGCTGTCGCTGAGCGAGGATCTGCCGGTGGCGGTGGTGATCGTGGACACGGAGGAGCGGGTGCGGGCCTTCCTGCCCGAGCTGGACGGGCTGCGGCCGGCGGGGCTGGTGACCCTGGAGTGGTGCGAGGTGCTGCGGTACGCGGGGCCCGACGCCGGCGACGGGCTCGGCACCGGCGGGAGCGGTGTCGACGGGAGCGGCGCGGCGGGGGCCGGGGCGTGAACTGGCTGCTGGTGGTGCTCGGCGCGGCGGTGGGCGCGCCGCTGCGGTACCTGACCGACCGGGCCGTGCAGTCCCGGCACGACTCGGTCTTCCCCTGGGGGACCTTCACCGTGAACGCGGTCGGCTGCCTGGCCCTCGGGCTGGTGACGGGGGCGGTGGCGGCCGGTGCGGCGTCCTCGAAGGTCCAACTGCTGCTGGGGACGGGGCTGTGCGGCGCGCTGACCACGTACTCGACGTTCTCGTACGAGACGCTGCGGCTGGTCCAGGGCGGAGCCGGGCGCTACGCCCTGGTGAACGTCCTGGGCAGCGTCCTGACGGGCCTGGCGGCGGTGTACGCGGGTGCCGGGCTGGCCGGGGTCCTCTGGGGCTGACCCGCGCCCGCCTCCGCCCTCGGCCCCCGGGCCTCCGTCGAACCCCTGAGCCCCGAGCGGTCGAATCCCCGAGCGAAGGAGCCCCGCCCGGCGCTCGTTCGAGTGCTCCCGGTGCGTCCACCCGTGTCCGTGCGCCGGGGGCGCGCGTTGGGCACCCGCAAGGGTGGCCGTGCGCGTGTGGTGGGCGGCCCGGGCGGGGCGGGAGAGGGAGCTCGGTGGCGGCGATGCGTGCGATGCGTGCGGTGGCGGAGCGGGAGACGGCGGTGGACCGAGGCGGCCCGGTGCGTCCCGGTGCGGTGCGGACCGGAGCGGTGCGGGCGGTGGCGGCCCTGGCGGTGGCCGGGCTGGGTCTGACCGGATGCATGTCGGTCGGGCCGGGCGCGGACGAGAAGCACCGCACGGTGCCGGTCGGCCAGGCCGGGACGCCGACCAGGCCGGGGCCGACCGCCTCGGCCTCGCCGAGCGGTGGCGGACACCAGGGCGGCGCGGTCGGGCGGTCGGAGCGGACGGGGGGCGCGCAGGCCCAGAGCGCCTCGGCCGGCGGCATGAACGCGGCCCCCGGGGAGTCGGCCGTCGGCGCGAACGGCGCGAACGGTGCGGCGGGCGGCGGGGGCGGAAACGGCGCGGGCGGCGTCAACGGCGCACCCGCCGACGCGGAGCCCGTACCGGCGGCGGCCCTTGGTGAACCCGCGCCCGGCGCGAGCGGCACTGCTGGGGGCGCGAGCGCCAGCCCCGCACCTCGTCCGGGTGGCGTCGCGGCGGGCGGGGCGGCCGGAGGAACGGCGGGCACGGGCGCCGCCGCCGGCGGTACCGGCCACCCCACGGGCGGCACGGGGGCCACCACCGGCACCGGCGACGGCCGCGCCGGGGGAGCCACGGCTTCCGCCCCGGCGGCCAGCCCGTCCGGCCATCCGTCCTCGCCGGAGCCCGGCCACACCACACCCGCCCCGACCGCCAGCCCGGCCCCGGAGCCGACGGTCGCGCCCAGCGCCACGGCGGCTCCCAGTGCCGGACCGGGCGCACACTGAAGGGACCTGAGTCACAGCCTGGGCTCGGCATTTGCCTCCGGTCCCCAGGCTCGTCTATGGTGGTAGATCGTTCGTTTGATTCATTTGTCTGGCGCCCTACATCCATCTGGCGCCCTTGGCGCGTTCCGGCGATCCGTGGCTGACCGCATAGAGGCGGTTGTGAAACAGAACCCCGGACTTTGGCGCGTGCCACTTCCGGAAGGTTTTGCATGTCTCTCGTTGACGACGCCCGCTTCGCCATGCCCGCGAGCGAGTCCGCCGCCGATGTCACCACCACCGCCCCCGAGGCCGACGCCGAGCTGATCGCCGCCGTCGACGCCGTCGAGGACACCGCCGCCGAGGTCGTCGCGGACGACGCAGTCGAGGCGGACGACACCACCGACACCACCGACAGCACCGACGCCGTCGAGGGCGCCCCCGAGGCCGAGGCCGAGCCGACCCTCACCTTCGGCGACCTGGGCCTGCCGGACGACATCGTCCGCGCCCTCGCCAAGCGCGACGTCACCACCCCGTTCCCGATCCAGGCCGCGACCATCCCGGACGCCCTGGCCGGCAAGGACGTGCTGGGCCGCGGCCGCACCGGCTCCGGCAAGACCCTCAGCTTCGGCCTGCCGCTGCTGACCCGCCTCGCCGCCGGCGAGCGCACCCGCGCCAAGCAGCCGCGCGGTCTGATCCTCGTCCCGACCCGCGAGCTGGCCATGCAGGTCGCCGACGCCCTGGAGCCCTTCGGCTCGGTGCTCGGCCTGCGCCTCAAGGTCGTCTGCGGCGGTACCTCGATGTCGAACCAGATCTACGCGCTGGAGCGCGGCGTCGACGTCCTGGTGGCCACCCCCGGCCGTCTGCGCGACCTGATCAACCGCGGTTCCGCCAAGCTCGACGACGTCCAGGTCGCCGTGCTCGACGAGGCCGACCAGATGGCCGACATGGGCTTCCTGCCCGAGGTCACCGAGATCCTCGACCAGGTCCCGGTCGGCGGCCAGCGCCTGCTGTTCTCCGCCACCCTGGAGAACGAGATCGACTCCCTGGTCCGGCGCTACCTGAACAACCCGGTCACCCACGAGGTCGACCCGTCGGCCGGCGCCGTGACCACCATGACCCACCACATCCTCGTGGTGAAGCCCAAGGACAAGGCGCCGATCACCAACGCGATCGCCGCCCGCAAGGGCCGCACGATCATCTTCGTCCGCACCCAGATGGGCGCCGACCGCGTCGCCGAGCAGCTCCTCGAGGCCGGTGTGAAGGCCGACGCGCTGCACGGCGGCATGACCCAGGGCGCCCGCACCCGGGTGCTCGGCGACTTCAAGGACGGCTACGTCAACGTCGTCGTCGCGACCGACGTCGCCGCGCGCGGCATCCACGTCGACGGCATCGACCTGGTGCTGAACGTCGACCCGGCCGGCGACCACAAGGACTACCTGCACCGTTCCGGCCGTACCGCCCGGGCCGGCCGTTCCGGCACCGTCGTCACCCTGGTGCTGCCGCACCAGCGCCGCGGCGTCTTCCGCCTGATGGAGGACGCGGGCGTCGACGCCGGCCGCCACATCCTCGACCACGCCTTCGACCCCGAGGTGGCCCGGATCACCGGTGCCCGCTCGCTGGTCGAGGTCCAGGCGGAGAGCGCGGCGAACATCGCGGGCGCCGCCGAGCGCGAGATCGCCGACATGACCCGTCAGCTGGAGCGCGCGCAGCGCCGCGCCACCGAGCTGCGCGAGGAGGCCGACCGGCTGGCCTCGCGGGCCGCGCGCGAGCGGGCCGAGCTGGGCATCGTGGACGAGGCCCCGGCCGCCGAGGCCGAGGAGACCGCTGCCGCGACCGTGACCGAGCCGGCGGCCGCCGCCGAGCCGACCGAGGAGCGCACGCCGGCGTACCGCGAGGCGCGCACCGAGCGTCCGCCGTTCAACCGCGACCGTGACCGTGGCGAGCGCGGCGGTTCCAGCCGTGACCGTGACGACCGTGGTGGCCGTTCCTTCGGCGACCGTGACCGCGGCCAGGGTGGCGGCTTCAACCGCGGCGGTGGCTTCAACCGTGACGACCGTCCGGCCCGTTCCTTCGGTGACCGTGACCGTGGCCAGGGTGGCGGCTTCAACCGTGACCGTGACGACCGTGGTGGCCGTTCCTTCGGCGACCGTGACCGCGGCCAGGGCGGCGGCTTCAACCGCGGCGGTGGCGACGACCGTGGCGCCCGCTCCTTCGGCGACCGTCCGGCCCGCTCCTTCGGTGACCGTCCGGCCCGTTCTTTCGGTGACCGCGACGAGCGCGGCGGCAGCAGCACCAACCGTCCGTTCGCCCGCCGTGACGACCACCGCTCCGGTGGCCGTCCGCAGTCCGGCGGTGGCTTCAACCGTGACCGCGGCGACGAGCGCGGTGGCCGCTCCTCCGGTGGCTACAACTCCGGCTTCAACCGCGACGACCGCAAGCCGCGCTGGAAGAACTGACGTCGCCTAGCGCCTAGCGCCTAGCCGCTTAGCCGCTTAGCCGCGCACAGCACAGCACCACGGCCACGGGCCCGCTCCGCACCCTCGGAGCGGGCCCGTGGCCGTTCGGCGTTCCCCGGCGGCTACCGTCGGGCGCCCGCAGTCGTTGTTCTGCTGCTGAGAATAACCAGTGGCGCGGCGCCCGCCCCGTCGCCTACGGTCGGTCGCATGAGCAGCAGACTGCGTGATGTGGCGGCGGTGAACGAGGGCATCGCCGAGCGGGGGAGCTACCGCGCGTCCGGGGGCGAACCCGTGGATCTGACCGAGCGCTTGGCGGCGGCCAGGGCCGGGACGGTGTCGTACGACCCGGCCGGTCTCGACGCGCTGGTCGCGCCGGGCGGCCCGGGGCCGACGGCGGGGTCCGGCACCGTCGAGGTCACGGCCGAGGGGAGCGTCCAGGCGGCCCGTCGGCTGGTCGGGGCGGGGGCGGGGCCGGTCGGAGTGCTGAACTTCGCGTCCGCGCGGAACCCGGGCGGCGGCTATCTGCGCGGAGCCCGGGCCCAGGAGGAGGACCTCTGCCGCAGCGCCCTCCTCTACACCTGCCTGCTGGAGGCGCCGGACTACTACGAGGCGCACCGTGCCTCCGGCGACCTCCGGTACAGCCACCGGGTGATCGTCTCGCCCGGGGTGCCGGTGATCCGGGGCGAGGACGGCGGGCTGCTGGCGCGGCCGTACCCGGTGACGTTCCTGACTTCGCCCGCGCCGAACGCCGGCCAGCTCGCCCTGCGGGCCGAGGACGGCGGGGTGGACGTCCGGGGCGTGCTCGCCGAGCGGGCCGAGCGGGTGCTCGCGGCGGCGGCCCGGCACGGGATCCGCGCGCTGGTGCTGGGGGCGTGGGGCTGCGGGGTGTTCCGCAACGACCCGGCCGAGGTCGCGGAGGCCTTCGAGCTGGCGCTGGCCCGGTACGGGGCGGCCTTCGACCGGGTGGTCTTCGCGGTCTGGGACCGGACGCCGGTCTCGCCGAACCGGGCCGCGTTCGAGGCCCGGTTCAGCGGCGGGGAGCAGGGATGAGGGGAGAGGGGTGAGGGGAGAGGGGTGAGGGGGTGAGCGGGTAAGGGCGGTGCCGCTCAGCTCTTCCGGGTGACGAGCAGCGTGGTGGCGGCCGAGGCGGCGGCGACCACCCCGGTGACGGCGAGGACGGCGGGCCAGGCGCCGATCCGCTTCGCCAGCGGGTGCGAGCCGCCGAAGGCCACCACGTAGAGCCCGGTCAGGGCTGCCGCGGCGGGCGCGCCCGAGCGGCGGTGCCACTGCGCGGCGGCGCCCGCGCCGGCCACGGCCAGGACGGCGCCGCCGAGCTGCCGCTTGCCGCTCCACCGGGCGGCGCCGTAGCCGCCGACCAGACCGCCCGCCGCCGTCAGTGCGGCTGGTGCGGTGGCCGTGAGCGTGTTCGGGATCCTCGCCATCGTCGGTTCCACTCCTCGACTCCAGGCGGATCCGGTGCGGATCCGCGGCGGATTCCTCGGGACTCCGGGGCGTCCGGCCCGGACTCCCCGGAGCTCCGACCATAACCCGGCACCTCCGGCGGCCCGCCGGTCGGGCGCCACTCCGCCGACCGCTCCGCCGCTCGCCCCGCTGGGCGGCTACCGCACCGCCGGCTACCGCACGGCCTGCTCGAAGGGGAGTGCGGGCGCGGCCGCCGCCAGCCGCGCCGCCGCCTCGGCCGGCGCCAGCACCCGTTCCAGCCGCAGGTCACCGGGCACCTGCTCGACGAACCGCCCGGCGGCCCAGCTCCGTTCGTACGGCTGCGGGTCCAGCACCAGCGTCCGCACGCCGTCCACCACCGGGATGTCCGCCGGCATGCCCTCGTTCCAGATCCATCCGCCGTCCGGCGCCACCAGGTTGAACGCGCCTGTCGCGATGAACCGGCGACCGTCCAGCCACCGGGTGCGGCTGAGCGCGACCACCTCGGGGTCAGGCCGGGTGCCCGGCAGGTGGCCGCCGCCGACCAGGACCTCGATCAGCAGTGTGTGCAACTGGAAGTTGTCGGTCAGGCCGTCCATCCGGAGCAGGTAGCCGGTGCCGCTCGCGCGGTGCAGGACGAGCAGCGGCTCGTCGTCGAGGGTGGCGGCCAGGTGCCGCAGGCCCTTGAGGTCGTGCCGGCCGGAGCGCTCGCGGTACCGGTCGATCAGCTCGGTGAGGACGCCGCCCACGCCGGAGTCGCGGGCCGCCCGGCGGACGGCGGCGTGCGTGCAGAGTGCGAAAGCGGCCTGCTGCCACAGCTGGAGCGTCCACCAGCCGGCCACGGCCCGGTGGGCGTGCCACCCGTCCGTCCGCCCGGGCTCGGTGATCCGCGCGTGGGCGCGACCGGGGTCCTCCCGGTCCGGATCCGGCAGCGGGTCCTCGTCCTCGTCCCCGTCCTCGTCCCCGTCCCCGTGGTCCCCCGCCGCGCTCCCGGCCGACCTCCCGTCCGCGTCCGCTCCGGTCTCCGCCCACCGCTCGATCAGCAGCAGGGCCCCGCTCAGGGCCTCGCGCAGTCCGGCGAGGACGCCGTCGGCGCAGGCCACCGGGTCGGCCCCGCGCTCCACACAGGCGCCGACCATCATCGCCAGGTGCGCCCGGGGGAACAGCGGGGTGTCCTGGAGCAGCGCGGCCAGCCGGGGGCCGACGGCCGCCGACTCCGCCTCCCCAGCGGGCCCGAACAACCCGCCCAACCGGCGCAGCGCCGCGTCGAAGCGCTCACCACCGCCGTCCGGATCCTCCGCCAGACCGGTCACGGCGGCCTCCAGGGCGGCCACCGCCCCGAGGAGAGCGGACTGCTGACTGTCCGACGGCCCGGTGGGGCGGCCGTCCTGCGCGGAATGAGGGTCGAACACCATTCGCGGCAGCATAGAGGCCCGCCGTCCCCCGGCCTCGCCCGGGTCACCGCTGCCCTGGTCGCCGCCCCGGCCCGCCCCCGCCCCGGCCGGCCCCGCCCCGCCCCGCCCCGCCCCCGCTCCCGCCCGCCGGTGGCCGGACGGCGTCCGGCCGGTGTCGACCGGGCGTCGGACCGCCGCCCGACTGGCGGAAACCCCGGCGGGAACGGGCCGTCGTCCCCCATACTCGCGCGGGTGATCGCGACCAGTACCTCCGCCGCCGGGGGAGCCACCGCCCCCGTTCCCGCCCCCGTCCTCCTCGAAGCCACCGCCGAGCCGTCGCTCCGGGCGGCGCCCTTGGAGCTCTTCCTCGATCTCGTCTTCGTCTTCACCATCACCCAGCTGACCGGCAGTCTGGCCCACCACCTCACCCCGGGCGGCCTCACCCAGGTGGTGGTGATGCTGGCGGTGATCTGGTGGATGTACGACGCCTTCATCTGGCTGACCAACGCCATGCCGCCGCGCACCCACGGCCGGCGCGGCCTGCTGATGCTGGCGATGGCCGGCTTCCTGGTGATCTCGCTCTCCGTGCCGCACGCCTTCGAGGGCAGCGGCGTCGTCTTCGGCTGGGCGTACCTGCTGGTGGTGGCCGTGCACACGGGCATGTTCGCGGTGTCGGGGGTGGCACTGGGCCCGGTGCTCCGGATGGGCGGGCTCAACCTGCTCAACACCGGGCTGGTGGTGGCCGGCGGCTACCTCACCGGCTCGCTCCAGCTGACCTTCTGGACGGCCGCCTTCGCCCTGCAGATCGCGATACCCCGGCTGGTCGACCTGCCCAGCTTCCAACTGCGCGCGGATCACTTCGTCGAGCGCCACGGCCTGGTGGTGATCATCGCGTTCGGCGAGTCGGTGATCGCGATCGGCGTCGGCGCGGGCACCGCCGAGCTGAGCGCCTCCCTGGTCGGTGTCGCGCTGCTGAGCCTGGCCGTCTGTGTGGGGCTCTGGTGGGCGTACTTCGGCCACGACGACGACGCCCGCGCCGAGCACCACATGGCCGCGCTGCCCTCCGACCGGCGCAACCGGCTCGCCGTCAGCGTCTACAACCTGGGCCACTACGGACTGCTGCTCGGGGTACTGCTGTTCGCGGCCGGGGTGAAGTCGGCGGTCGCGCACCCGGCGGCGCCGATCACCGCCGCCCAGGCGGCCGCCCTGGGCGGCGGAGTGGCGGTCTTCCTGGCCGTCAACACCGCCGTCCGCCGTACCTTCGCCCTCGGGCCCAACCTGCCGCGGCTGCTGGCCGCCACCGGCGCGGTCGCGGTCGGCACGCTGCTCGGCACCACGGTCTCGGCCCTGGCGGAGGTCGCCGCGGTGGTGCTGGCCCTGGCCGTGGCCTTCGGCTGGGAGCAGCGGAACCCGGCGCGGCGGGCGGGGCTGTCGGTGCCCGGTGGGACACTCCACGGGTGACCGAGCACAAGATCACCGAAGGCCGCTACCGGATCCGGAACGTCGCGACCGGCCTGCTGCTGGAGGTCCCCGGCGGCAGCCGGCGCAGCGGCGTCAAAGTCCTGCTCGCCCCCGAGGACGGCTCGGACGCCCAGCTCTGGCGGCTGACCGCCGTCCACCCGGGCGGCGCGCTGTTCCACGTCGAGAACGTCGCCGGCGGCAAGCGTCTTGACGTCACCGGCGCCGCGACCGACAACGGCGTGCCCGTCCAGCAGTGGTCCGCCAACGCCTTCGGCGCGCAGGAGTGGCTGGTCGAGCACCACCTCGACGCCCCCGGCACCTGCACCCTCACCAGCTTCATCAGCGGCAGGGCCCTCACCGCCCCGTCCGACCGGTCCGACCCGGTCCACCAGTGGGAGGACACCGACTCCCCGGCCCAGTGGTGGCACCTGGAACGCGAGTAGGCCCCGGCCGGCCGCGTCGCCGCGTGCCGTCCGGGGCCGGGACCGAGGGCGGACCCTACGCGGAGAGGTTGGCCCGGAGGGCGGCGAGGTCCTCGTCGGTGCTGCCGTGGGCGCGCAGGTAGGCGGGAACGGTGCCGTGGTGGTCCCGGATCCAGGCGAAGGAGGAGGCGAGCAGTTCCTCCGAGATCGGGCGGGAGACCCGCTCGGCACCGGTCTCGTCGATGTACGGGGACGGGCCGTCCAGCAGGCCGAGGCCGGTGTTGGAGAGCAGGTAGTCGGCGGTGATGTCGTCCTCGGAGGCGCCCAGCAGGGTCTGGACGATCGCGATGGTGAGACCGGTGCGGTCCTTGCCGACGGCGCAGTGGACGACGGCCGGAAGCGCGCCCGGGGTGCCGAGCCGGCGGATCGCGGCGACCAGCGACGGGCCGGCCGTGAAGGGCATGAACGGGTACAGCTCCTCCTGGCTCGCGGGCCACGGCCGGTCGGTGTCCTCCCGGTCGGCGGGCAGGGTGGGAAGGCTGAGCGTCTCGTGGTCGAGGCCGTGCCGCAGGTCCGGCCAGACCTCCGTCTCCGCCGGGCTGCGCAGGTCGATCACGGTGCGCAGGCCCAGGGCCTTCAAACGCAGGGCGCCCTCCGGGGCGAGCGTGTGGAAGGAGCCGGAGCGGAACAGCACGCCCCGGCGGAGCGCACCGACACCTCCGGCGTCGCGGAAGTTGCGTACGCCGGGGATGTCGATGAAGGAGGACGGCAGGTCGGCTTCACGGTCCGGCAGGTCGTCGGTCATGGCCCCCACCGTAAGGTCGCGGACCGCGCCAGGGGAAGGAATCCCTGGCGCGGTCCGCGACCGCCCGCGCCACCGACTCGCCCGCGCCACCGAACCGCCCGCGCCACCGAACCGCCCGCGCCACCGAACCGCCCGCGCCACCGAACCGCCCGCTTCAGCGCCCGCCGGCGACGTCCAGGAAGGCGCCCGTGGTGTACGAGGAGGCCGGCGACAGCAGGAAGAGGATCGCCTCCGCGACCTCCTCCGGCTGCCCGCCGCGCCGCATCGGCAGGTCCGGCGCGACCCGGTCGACCCGCCCGGGCTCCCCGCCCAGGGCGTGGATGCCGGTGCGGATCAGGCCGGGTCGGACGGCGTTGACCCGGATGCCCTCGTCGGCGACCTCCAGGGCCAGCCCCCGGGTCATCGAGTCGACGGCCCCCTTGGCCGCCGCGTAGTCCACGTACTCGTTGGGCGAGCCCAGCCGGGAGGCGGCGGAGGAGACGTTGACGATCGTGCCGCCCTGTCCGCCGTGCCGGGTGGACATCCGGCGGACGGCCTGCGCGGCGCACAGGAACGGTCCGGTGATGTTGGCGGCCCAGATCCGGTTGAGCCGCTCCTCGTCGATGTCCTCCAGCCGGCTCTGCCGCTCCAGCGTCCCGGCGTTGTTCACCAGAGCGGTGAGCGGCCCCAGTTCGGCGTCGACGGTGGTGAACAGCCGGGCCACCTCGGCACTGCGGCTGACATCGGCGCGGACGGCGAGCGCGACCCCGCCCTCGGCGCGGACGGCGTCCACCACCGAGGCCGCGGCGGCCTCGTCCGACCGGTAGTTGACGCAGACCCGGTAGCCCCGCAGCCCGGCCAGCAGGGCGGTCGCGGCGCCGATGCCGCGACCGGCGCCGGTGATCAGCAGTACGCCGGCCGGGTCGGGCCGGTGCGGCTGGGCGAACTCGTTCGAAGTCGACATGGTTCGTACTGTATGCCGACCCCCGGTGCCCGGCGGGAACTCCTCATTCGCCCGAATTCGCCCGCAACGCCGCGATCTTGGGCGCCCGGCTCTTCGGCGAGTCGAGGCTGAAGCCGCGCGCGTCCCCCAGCTCCGCCCGGACGAACTCCTCCGTCCGGGCCACCGCCGACCGCAGCCCGGCGTTCGACGGCACGAAGGACAGGTGGACGATCTCGGCGCGCTCGGTGTCGTACTCCCAGAAGCCGACGATCCGCCCCCGGTCCAGCACGATGTGCGTCTGCGGGTCGGCCTCGCCGCCGAAGCTCCGCCCGGCCCGGCCGGCCGGCAGCGGCCGGGCCGCGTCGGCCGGGTCGACCAGCCGGGCCAGCTCGCGGTGCAGCAGGTGGATGCCGTCGATCCCGGCCAGCAGCGTGTAGTGCGGTTCGGCCGGCACCGTGAACCCGGCGAAGGCGTCCACGAGTTCGGGCAGCATCAGCAGCTCCGAGCCGGGCGCCACCGGTACCGCGCCCGCTTCCGCGAACGCCTGCCGGGCGGTGGCGGCGCCGAAACCGGAGAACCACCGGAAGTGTTTCAGCGAGGCCGGGCCGGCCCAGGTCAGGTAGCGCCGGGCCAGGTCCGCCGTTCCGCCGCCGACCGGTTGGTCCCACCGCGCGTAGCCGTACCGCTGCTGGTCCAGACGGCCGTTGGCCGGCACCCGGCGCAGCTGCCCGCGCGACTGCATCAGCCCGAGGGCCAGCGGCAGGGTGGTGGACAGCCCGCGCTTGCGCCCCGGCTCGCCGAGCGGCCGGACGGCCTCGCCGACCGCCGCCCGGATCGCCGCCGGGTCCAGCGGCCCCGGTGCTTCGGCGAGCGCGCGGTCCACCGCCAGGCAGAGCCGCTCGACCTCGCCCGCGGTCACCCCCAGGTGCCTCGAGGCCGCCGCCACCTCGCCCTCGGGCACCGCCGCGCCGGCCGCCAGGGCGAGCGCGAAGTCCTCGGCCGGGACGATGTAGGTGCAGCCGCGCGCGGCGGGCAGCTCCTGCGCCTCCAGCCGGGACACCGCCGCGTCCACGGCCGCCCGGCCCAGCCCGGCCCGGGCGAACAGGCCCAGGTAGGGCGCCGCCCCGCCCACCGACCGGGCCCACCCGGTGGCCGCCAGCACCTCGCCGGCCGACGCCTCCGGGTGCGCGCCGTCCAGCCACTGCCGGTGCGACCACCAGGCCCGCAGCTTCGTCGTGCCGATCCCCGCCCCCGCCGCCGGACCGCCGTTCGCCCTCGCCATGCGGCCCAGTATCGGCCCGCGGGCCCGCTCGTCCCCGGAATTCGCTGGCCCGGCGCGGCCCGACCCGGCAGACTCCTGCGGACCGGCCGACGAGAGGAGCCCGATGACCACCCGGCCCACCTCCCCGTCCGTTTCCCCGCCTGCTTCCCCGCCTGCTTCCCCGGCCGTTTCCCCGCCCGGCACCGTCCTGCTGTCCGGCATCGTCGGCTCGACCGCCTACGGACTGGCGCACGCCGGTTCCGACATCGACCGGCTCGGCCTGTTCGCCGCCCCGACCACGGGCTTCCACGGCCTGCACCGCCCTGCGGAGTCGCACGTCTCCACCAAGCCGGACCGCACCCTGCACGAGGCCGCCAAGTGGTGCCGCCTCGCGCTCAGCTGCAATCCCACCGCGACGGAGCTGGTCTGGCTGCCCGACGAGCTCTACGAGGTACGCGGCCCGCTCGGCGAGGAACTGATAGCGATCCGCCGCTCCTTCCTGAGCGCCCGAGGTGTCCGCAACGCCTATCTCGGTTACGCCACCCAGCAGTTCCGCAAGCTGCTGACCCGCGACACCTCCGACCCGGCCGCCCGGGCCCGGGCCGCCAAGCACGCCCGGCACCTGGTCCGGCTGCTCGAACAGGCCGTCCACCTGCACGAGGCCGGCCACAACCTGGTCCGGCTGCCCGATCCGGAGCGCGTCCGCGCCCTCGGCGAGCGGATCGCCGACGACCCCGCCCACGCCGAACGCCTGCTCGCCGCCGCCACCGACCGCCTGGACCTCCCCGGCGTCCTCCCCGACCACCCCGACGAGCGCCCCGCCGAAGCCTGGCTGCACCGCGTCCGCGCCGCCCACTGGACACCCGCCCCGGCCGCCGCCGCGTAGCGGTCCCTGGGTTCAGGGTTCCGACCCTGGTGGCCCGCCTCGAGGGCCCGCGTCGGCACAGGCCGGCGCGGGCCCCTTCGTCGTGCGCGGGCGCCGCCGGAGGAGTGCGGCGCCGCACCCGGCGCCGCACCTGTCACCGGGTCCACCAGCGCATCGGAAGCGGATCGGAAGAGCTCCGGTTGTGGCCGCAGAAGCAGGGGGTCTGGTCGGATCGACCCGAGGGGCGGCGACCGTCGGGTCCGCGGGCCGGGGCAGGACGGCCGGGCGCACGGCCGGACGTGCCGGGTCCCGCCTCCCGATCCGTCGGTGACCGCACAGGAGGTCCGCGTTGAACGACAAGATCCCGGAGCCGTCGGTCCCGGCGGACGCACGGATCCGGGTACCGGGTGCGGCCCGGACCGTTCACCCGCCGCCGTCGCTGCTGCCTCCGCCCGGGACCGTTCGCACGGGGGTGCTGGCCGTCGCGGGGGGTTCGCTGGCGGTGCTCGTGCTGCTGCTCGGGCTGGGCGGCGGCATCTCGTTCGGGACGGACGACGGGGGCGGCATCGACACGAGCCGGCTCACCGGTGGTCCGGGCGTGGGTTCCGGGGGGTGGGACGAGCCGCCGCCGTCGCCCTCGCGGACGGTTCCCACACCCACACCCACACCCACCCGCACTCGCACACCCTCGTCCTCGTCCTCGTCCTCGTCCTCGTCCTCGTTCTCGGCCACGGCCACGGCCACGGCCACGGCCACGGCCTCGGTCACCCGGACGCCTTCGCCCTCGGTCTCGCCGTCGTCGTTCTGGTTCGACGGGTCGCCGTCATCTTCGCGGTCCGCTTCCGCGACGGCGACAACGACGGCCACGACCGCACCGACCGGGGCCGCCCGACCCGACGCGGTGCTGAGCGACTACTTCGCGGCGGTCAACACCGGGGCCTTCCGCACGGCTTGGCAGCTCGGCGGGCGCAACCTCGGCGGCGACTACGACACCTTCGTCGCCGGCTTCGACGGGACCACCTCCACCACGGTGAGTGTGCTCTCGGTCGACGGCGCCGCGGTCACCGCGACGCTGGAGGCCCGGCAGACGGACGGCACGGTCCGGCGCTTCCGCGGCGTCTACACCGTCACCGACGGTGCCATCGCCAAGGCGACCGTCACCCGGACGGGATGACGGCGGACCGGTACACAGGCGCGACGACTCCCCGGCCGCCCGCCGCCCGCCGCCCGCCGCCCGCCGCCCGCCGCCCGCCGTCCACTGGCCGCGGCAGGACCGGACCCCTCCACGACAGCGACAGGAGCTCTGAACGACGGATGACCATCCACGGCGCCTCCCTCGCCGCGCCGCCGCCACCCCCGCCCCCGGGCCAGGACCGGCCCGCCGGCCCGCCGGGGGTGGACGCCCGTAGCCGGGCCACCAGGCTGCTCGCGGCGGGTACCTACCTCTCCCCGGACTACCGCCGTGCGGTGATCAGGGAGCTGCTGACCAACCGGGCCCGGACGGTCGCCCCGTCGTTCGGCTACGACGCCGTCCCGGTGCTCGCGCACGCGCTCGCGGCCCGCGCGCTGCAGCGCAACGCCTGGGTGTACCTCGGGGTCGGGGCCGTCCTCCTGTTCGTCCTCGCCGGCACCGGCGTGATCGGCGTCCTCTCCTTCCTCCTGCTCGTCCTCTGGCTGTGCTGGTCGGCCGACTACCTGCGACGGGTGGCCACCCTGCACACCCTGATCACCAGGCTCAAGGACGGCGGGCCGGGCGGGTTCGACGGCGGCCGTCCGTCGGCCGCCCTCCTCGACGACGAGCTCGTCGGGAAGATCGACCGTGAGCAGTCGGCCCGGGACGGCCTCGCCTACTTCGGCGGCTACCGGCCGTTCGTCGGGGCGGGCGGGCGACTGCGCCGGTGGTCGAGCGCGCAGTTGCTGCTCGGTGCCCCGGAGGACGGGGACGACCTGTCGGAACTGGTCGCCCGGCTCGCCGGCCGGACGGACCCGGCCGGACCCCAGGAGCCTCCCGGTCCGGTCGCCACCAGGCGCCGGTCCGTCGTACCGTTCGACGTCGCGGAGCTGGCCGCCTTCGTCCAGCACCATATCGCCGCCGAACTGCGGGACGAGGCGAGGGAGTCCGAGCGGATCGCGACGCTGGTCGTGGAACGCCGCAGCTACGCCCGGGCGGTCACCGTGCACGACCGGTCCGCGGGAACGGGCTGGACCCCGCTGCCCGCGATCGACGAGGAAGGGCGCGACCACTGGGCGGAGGGCTACCGCGCGTCCCGCGAGTACCTGTGCGCCCGGATCGGTTCCTGGGAGGAGGAGTTGGTCACCTCCGTGTTCGTAGGCTTCGACATCCGCGGCAACACCCTGCACACCGAGTTCCACAGCCACGTGCTGACCCCGGTGATCTCCGAGTTCCACCTGGTCGACCGGCTCCCGGAGCGGCTGGACGGGCGGCTGCTGCTGCGGGCGGCCCGGGACTCCCTGCGCCACGTGCTGGGCAGGTCCTGGCAGGTCCTGCTGCCCCTGCGCCCGCTGGTCTCGGGCTTCGCCCGGCTCCGGCGGCACTACCGGGAGGGCCGGCGCTTCGAGGTCGAACTCGTCGCGGTCGCGGACAGCAGCGAGTTCCACCTCGGCCGGTACGCGACGCTCGCGGTGAACCGCGGCGCGCGCACCAGCATCCGCGAACTGGCCTGCAGCAACGCCTACCACCACTACTTCCAGGAGTCGGACGCCGACAAGTACACCCGGATCGTGGAGCGCCGGCTGCTGCACCTCGTCGAGCGCTTCCTGCGCGAGCACCAGGTCGACCTGGCGGACCACCGGCGGAACCAGACCACCGTCCTGGCCGGCAACCACTTCGGCACCGGTGACATCGACTTCTCGCGCGACAAGCAGGTCAACCACAACTGATCCCCGCACCGCCGCCACCGGGCCGGCCGCGACGACGGCTGCCGCACGAAGACCGAGGACAAGGACACCCGACCCATGACGGATCAGGAAACGGACCGCGGCGCAGCCGTGTACGGCAACCACTTCGGCACCGGGAACATCGACTTCTCCACTGGCAAGACCGTCAACCGGGGCGCCCCCCGGCAGGCCACCGAGGGGGCGACGGAAGCGCAGGCGCCGGTCGGGCCCGAGCGGAGCCGCAACGTGTTCGTGGTCCACGGCCGCGACGAGCAGGTCCGGCGTGAGATGTTCGGGCTGCTGCGCAGACTGGGACTGAACCCCCTGGAGTGGGAGCACTTGGTGGGGGCGACCGGCCTGGCCTCCCCGTTCATCGGCGAGGTGGTGGCCCACGCGCCCTCGGTGGCCGGGGCCGCGCTCGTGCTGCTCACCCCGGACGACGTTGCCGTGCTCCACGACGACCTGAAGGGGCCCGCCGAGCCGCCGCACGAGCGGGCCCCCTCCGGCCAGCCGCGGCAGAACGTGCTGATCGAACTGGGCATGGTGCTGATGGCCTATCCGGAGCGGACCGTGATGGTCGAGTTCGGGGACGTCCGGCCGGCCTCCGACCTGGCGGGCCGCAACGTGATCCGGTTCACCGCGGACGGGAACCCCGTCCTCGCGCTGCGGAAGGTGGCGCAGCGGTTGGAGGTGGCCGGCTGTCCGGTGGACGACCGGGGCGGTGACTGGCTGGACACCGAGCCGTTCCGGGACCTCGGGGCCTACCGCCGCAGGGGCTGACCCCGCGCGGGACGGACCGGCCCGGCCGCGGCGCCCCACTGCGGTCGGGCCGGTGCCGGTCGCCGCGGTCGCCGGTCGGTGCCGTCACCCACCGTCCCCGTCCCCGTGTCCGGCGCCGTCACCGGCCGGCCAGGCCCTCGGCCATGCTCCGCAGGAACGCCCGGACTTCCGGCACGGAGACGTTCGCCAGGTCCGCCGGGCGCAGAACGACCCGTAGCTCCCGGCAGACCGCGCCCTCCCGGGACCGTGCGACGAAAGACATCAGGATCAGCCGCAGCAGGCTGTCCTGGTCCAGGTAGTCCATCCTCGCCAGCCCGGACCCCACCAGCGGCATCGCCACGCAGTCGGTCCGGGCCCGCCGGTCGACGGCGTCCCAGAGCCGGTTGAGGCCGAACCAGAGGTCCTCCACACCGGAGGACGCCACCAGGTCGCGGCCCAGCCTGCTGTAGGCGGTGGCGAAGACCAGCCGGGGCGGCCCGCCGAGGACGGCCACGGTGCCGAGAGGGTAGCGGTCGAGTTTGCCGAGCGGCTTGTCCGCCCTGAGCTCGCGGGACCGCGGGGCGACCGCGGCCAGGGCGGCGGAGAGTTCCGCGTCCAGCCGGTCGAGGTCCCCGTCGTAGCGCCGCCGCAGCAACTGGGCCTGCACGCTGTCCTGGTGGATCAGCCGCCCGTCCGCCGGAGCGGTGTCGAAGGTGTCGCAGAAGCCGACCACGAGGTGCCCCGGAGCGGCGAAGAGGTCACCGGCCTCCACCACCACCGTGGTGTCGGGCCGCCGGAACTCCTGCCGCACCACCGGGACCGGACGCGCCCGGTACGCACCCCAGAGCACGCAGACCCCGGCCGAGCCCGTGGTCACCCAACCGGGAGCGGGCAGGCCGTGGGGAAAGAGCGGTCCGGCGAGCTGGCCGGCCACCGCCACCCCACCGAAGGCGGTCGCGGTGCTGCGCAGGAAGGCGGACGCGGTGCGCCGGGACACCCGCGCAGCGCCCGGCAGTCGGCGGATCATACAACTCGCCGATCATCAACCAGCCTGCCCAGCAAGGTGGTTGCTATCCTGCTCGGTGCTTCGAGGGAGGCGGCTCCCGGCCGCGCCCGAGGCAGGTGGGGGTTCCGATGACGGGTGTCCGGGTGAGCGTGCTGGGGCCGGTGCGGGTGGAGTCCGACGGGGTGCCGGTCCGGCTCACCCCGCTGACCAGGCGGTTGCTGGTCCGGCTGGTGGCGGCGGACGGCGAGGCGGTGCCGGTCCACCGGCTGCGCCGGGACGTCTGGGGCGGGCAGGCCGACCTCCCGGGCCAGGGCGCACGGGGCCGCAACGAGGTGCACAAGAGGGTGGTCGAACTGCGGCGCGCATTCAGCGGGGGCGACCCGGTGTCCGGTGCGCGGCTCCTGCGCACCGAGCAGCTGTCGACCGCGCGCGGCTCGGAAACCGCCTACCGGCTCAGCCTCGCGCCGGCGGAGCTCGACTGCGCCCGCTTCACCGAACTGGTCAACGAGTCCTTCCGGGTCGGACCGGCGATGGCGGCCTGGCAACTGGAGGAGGCGCTGGGCATGGTCCGGGGCAGACCGCTGGCCGAGGCCGCCGACGAGGAGTTCGCCGAACCTCTGATCCGCCGGCTCACCGGCCTCCAGGACACCGCCCGCCGAGAGTTGATCTCCTGCCGGGTCAGACTCGGCCGGCCGGAGCTCGCGCTGCCGGTCGCCGAGGCGGCGGTCCGGGAACGTCCGGACGACCCGTCCTGGGTTTCCGAACTCGGCCGGCTGCGCACCAGGCTGCGCGGCCGCTGGGACGACGAACTGCTGCGCGCCGCACTGCCCGACCGGGCGGTCGAGGTCGTGGTGGTCTGCGGCGACCTCTTCGACCAGGAGGACGCCAACCTGGTGGCGGGCTTCACCGACACCTTCGACACCGAGATCGACCAGGACGTCGTGATCAGCCGGTCGAGCATCCAGGGGCAGCTCGTTGAACGGCTGTTCGACGGTCGCAGCGAGCGGCTGGACGCCGAGCTGGAGCGGGCGTTGAGGCCGGTGTCGGCGGTCGAACGGGAGCGGAGCCGGGACAAGCCCCGCGGGCGCCGACTGCGCTATCCGATCGGGACCACGGTGGCGGTGCCGCACGGCCGCCGGCAGGTCTTCGCGACCGCGTACTCGCGGCTGGGCAACGACATGGTGGCCCGGTCGCGTCCGGAGCACCTCGGGTCGGCCCTGGACCGGCTCTGGGAGGCGGTCGCCCTGCACGGGCGGTACCGCCCGGTCGCGGTGCCGATGCTCGGCTCCGGCCTCGCGCGGATCGTGGACCTCGACCGGGGCCGGCTCGCCAGGATGATCGTGGAGTCCTTCGTCCGGGCCTGTGCGGACGGCACCCCGGTCGCGCCCGAGCTGCGGCTCGTCGTGCACCCGGACGATCTGCGCCGCACGGACCTGCTGGAGCTGGAGCGCTTCCTGCGGGACCCGTACGGGCGGGGTTGACGACCGGGCCGGTACGGCGGCGTTCCGCGGCCTGCGCCTTCGCATGCTGCTCCTCCCGCCGGGGTGGTGGGCGGGAGCGGACCTCGCCGTCCCCCTGCGTGGTCGCGGTCCGCCCCGCCTCCGGGTGACAGCACACCAGTCCGGCCGCTTCCGGGGAAAGACGCCGCCGCTTCCGGCCCGCTTCCGAAGCGGTGCCCACCGCCGTTCCGGTCGCGGGCGGACGCGCCAGTGGCGCCGCCCGGGGGGGCGACGCCACTGGTGGTGCTGCTGTTCAGTTGTTCACCGGTGGATCAGCTGTGCCGTCCCGGGCGGCGGTAGGCGACCAGGCACAGGAGCAGGCCGCCGAGGACGGCGAGGCCGCCGAGCGCCGCGATCAGGCCGTCGGCGGCCGGGCTGCCGGTGTTCGGCAGCGGCTCACCGGTCGGCTTGTGGTGGGTCGGCCGGTGGGTCGGGCTCGGGACCGTGGACGCGGTGGTCGTGGTCGTGGCGGACGGGGAGGTGGCGGACGGGGACGAGGACGTCGGGGACGCGGTCGGCGACGGCGAGGCGGTCGGCGAGGGCGAGGACGTCGGCGAGGGCGAGGCGGTCGGGCTGGGCGAAGAGGTGGGCGACGGCGAGGACGTCGGGCTCGGCGAGGAGGTCGGGCTCGGCGAGGAGGTCGGCGACGGCGAGGACGTCGGGGACGGCGACGGCGACGGGGACGAGCTCTGGAGGACGATGCCCATGTCGAGGTCGAGGTCGCGCTGGCCGCCGGAGACGGTGACGGACTGGGTCACGCCGGTGGTGGGGTCGGCGTCGGAGTCCTTGGTGGGGTCGGTGCCGGCTGCCCGGACGGTGACCTTGGCGCCCTGGGGGAGGGTGGTGAGGTCGAACTGCACCTGGTAGGTGCCGTCGGGGAGCTTGTCGAAGAGGTAGAGGCCGTTGGCGTCGGTGGTGGTGGTGACCGGTTGGCCGTCCTTGTCACGGACCGGCTGGCCGTTGCCGTCGAGGAGGTTGACCTTGACGCCGGGGACGCCGGTGTCGCCGGGCTTCTGGATGCCGGAGCCGTCCTTGTCGACCCAGACGAAGTCACCGATCGCGTTGTTCGGCTCGGTGACCTGCTTCACCGCCACGCCGACCTTGGCCGGCTCGGCGGGCAGCAGCTGCCGGCCCTCGTTGTCGGTGGCGGTGAAGGCGAAGCTGTTCCACGCGTACTCGGTGTCCGGCGCGTCGAACGGGGCGATCATCGGCCAGGTCAGGGTGAACGACTCCCCTGAGGCCACGGCGCCGGCGCGGTGGACGCGGAACCAGGTCGCCGTCCCCGGGGCGGGGAAGGCGGTGGTCCAGACCGCGTTCGGGTTGCAGCCCGTCCGGTCGACGAGCACGCTCTCGACACAGGGGTTGGGGTCGGTGGTGTACTCGATCACCACGCTCGGGTCGCTGCTGACGATCGGCTCGCTGAGCGAGGGCATCCAGGTGCTGCCGCGCTGCGCGTCCTGGGTGAGGACGTAGTTGTCGCCCGGGGCGGGCAGCTTGTCGTAGGCGATGAAGTCGGTGACCGGGTCCGGCGAGTCGTTGCGGACGGTCATCCGGTAGGAGATGCGACCGCCGGGGGTGGTGCTCCCGATGCTCACGTAGTCGGAGTCGAGGTCGCCCTTCACCTCCTTGAACGAGCGCAGCACGCTCGGCACGTCCACCAGGATGTTGGAGGAGGCGTGGCAGAGCAGCTCGGTGGTGTTGCCGTTGCCGTTGAGGTCGAGCACGTCCGGGGTGCTGCCGCTGTCGGAGCCGGAGAACAGGCAGGCGACCGGGCTGGTCGGCTGGTCGACGGTGACGTAGACGTCGTTGGTCAGCTCACCGGAGCGGATGCTGCTGGCGACCTGGACGTCGAAGAGCATCCGGTAGGCCAGCTGGTCGTGCAGGTAGGTCGAGTCGGGCGCGCCGGCCGGCCACTGCATCTTCAGCAGCTGGCGGCCGTCGGGGCCGGGGGTGACGGTGATCGACTCGGGGGCCTTGGCGTCGGGGTAGTTCGGGTCCGGCCGGGCGGAGCCGTCGATGTAGACGACGCCGGGCGGCAGCAGGTCGAACAGGACGAGCGGGCGGTCCAGGTCGTGGGCGCTGCGGTTGTAGGGGATGACCTGGAAGGTGGCCCTGCCGCCGGGGGCGGACAGCTCGCCGGCGACGGTGGTCTTGGCCGCGCCGAGGTTGGTGGCCTCGGTGATGGTGGTGCTGGCGCAGGCGTTGGCGGTGGCGTTGTTGGTGCCGTCGGTCGCGGAGGTGTCGACACAGTTGGTCAGCGGGACGGGGGCGGCGCGCCCGTCGTGGCCGGGAGTGGCGACCTGGGTGACCAGCTGGACCGCGTTGCCGGGGCTCCAGCCGGTGGGGATGGGGCCGTTCCAGACGAACTGGAGGCCGTCGAGCCAGCGGCCGGCGGGGATGCCGAGGATGTCGTTGGCGGGGTCACCGGCGCCCTCCTCGAAGGTGATCCGGCGGGCGGTGGCGCCGTTGAGCGCGGTGCCCGGGGTGAAGGTCAGCCAGGTCGGGTCACCGTTGAGCCGGTACTGGAGGGTCAGCTGGATGCTGGTGGGGTTCCAGGCCTCCAGCTGGAGGGACTGGGGGAAGATCCAGTTGTAGAGGCCCTCGGTGGTGCCGGCGCCCGGGTCGGTGATGGTGAGGCTGGTGGCCGGGCCGGAGGTGTTGGTGGCCGACAGGCTGAAGCTGTTGATGTCACCGGAGACGACGGTGTCGCGCCACACCTTGCTGGCGGTCACCACGACGCCGGTGGCCGGGGGCTGGAACTGGCCGGTGGTGGCACTGGCGGAGTCCAGCGTGGTCTCGGGGTCGGCGCCGAGCGGGTCACCCAGCAGGTCCACGTTGTTGGTGGAGGTGGTGCCGCTGGGGAAGTCGGCCTCCGGGTAGTACACGACCAGCGCGCCGGGGGTGCGGCAGCCGCCGCGGCCGTTGCCGGAGACGAACGGGCCGATGTCGAAGCCCCAGGTGTTGGGGCCGGGGGCGACCTGGGCCCAGCCGGGCGAGCGGCCGGTGTCGACCACCGCGCCGGGCGGCAGGGTGTCGAGCAGGCGGCTGGTGTCCAGGTCGACGTTGGGCACGTTGTCGGTGGCGCAGGAGCTGAACTGGTAGGTGACGGTGCGCCCGTCCTGGCTGCTGGTCTGGATGCCCTTGGTCACCGTGTACTGCGGCTGGACCTCGGCCTGGGTGTTGGCGCTCGCGTTCTGCGAGGTCTCACCGGTGGCGCTCATGGTGGCCGAGTTGGTGGAGGTGGCGCCGTTGGGGGTGGAGAAGTTGGGGTACTTCATGACCACCGTGATGGTGGCGGTGGTGCCGGGGCTGAGGTTCTGCAGCTTGATGTCCATCGTGCCGCCCATCGCGCCCGTCGCGGGCACGGTGGAGGCGGCCTGGTCGACCGAGGAGGGGTCGGGGGTCCAGCCGACGAACTGCATGTTCGAGGGCAGGGTGTCGAGGATCTGGCCGCCGGTGCACTCGTTGATCGAGCACGTGTACCGGAGGGTGTAGGTGACGTTCTCCCCCGGGGAGGCGGTCGCCTTGTCCACGCTCTTGGTGAAGGAGATCGCGGCCTGCGCCGGTGGGGCGATCAGGCCACTGCCCAGGAGGGTTCCTCCTAGGAGGGCGAGAACCGAGGCGATCCGCCCGGTCCGGAAGGGAATACGCATACCGGACAGTTGATCCGACCGTTCATCACACGACCGGGCGACGCGAGGGCAGGTGACGGCGTTTCACCTTGTAGGACGAACGTCAGATCCCACCGTTCGAGTCGATCGGGTCGGAGGGCGGGTCGGTGGCCAGGCCGGACCTCGGGTCGGACACCGGGTTCGAGGCCGGGGCCGAGGCCGGGTTCGCGCCGGTGTGGAGGACGTCGCGGGCCTGCTCGGCGGCGCGGCTGATGCTCTCGCCGACGAAGTCCATGAAGCGCGCGATGTTCTCCAGGCGAACGGCCGCCGGGGTGCCGGTGCCGAGGACGTCGACGCCCTCCCGGGCGGTCTCGGCGAACCGGGCGTGGGCCTGGGCGGCGGCGATCATCGACTGGTACCAGACGTCGCCGTCGACGACATAGCGCTCGCGGCGGCGCTCGTCGCGTTCGCGGCGGACGAGGCCGTGGGCCTCCAGGAACGCGATCGCCTTGGAGACGGACGCCGGGCTCACCTGGAGGCGCTGGACGAGTTCGGCCGCGGTGACGCTGCCCTCGTCGGTGGTGAACACGCAGGTCAGGACCCGGGCCATCATCCTGGGCAGGCCCTGCTGCATCACCAGGGCGGTGAACACCTCCTCGTACGCGCGCACGGCCTCCGGATCGCGCCCGTGGGCGGCCGGCTCGGTCGGCTGCGGTCCGCGGGGGGCGGCCTGCCGGCTCCGGTGGGCGCGGCGCTCGGTGGCGCGGTGGGCCACGTCGGCGCGGTAGGCGGTGGGGCCGCCGTTGCGCATCACCTCGCGGGTGACCGTCGAGGTGGGGCGGTCGAGGCGCCTGGCGATCTCCGCGTAGGCGAGGCCGTCGGCCACCCCCAATGCGATCTGCTGGCGTTCCTGCTGGGTGAGTCTGCCTCCCGGCACCGCGGTCTCCCTTCGTGTCGTCTCCGGCTCGCAGCATAGCGTTCATGCACCGTCAATGCAACGACCGGACGTGCTGACGTTGCGTTGAAAGTAGATTCGTTGCAACGATATCTGGGCTTCCACCTGCGGGAATGGCAGTTCTGCGCAACAAGGCTATTGATGGATAGGCGAACGCAACGTAGCGTTCGTGATGTCAGAAAGCAGCGGGACCACAGCGACCAACAGGAGAGCAGCATCATGGAGAAGTTCGCCACCACCGCCCCGATCACCGCCGTCGTCGACCTGCCGGCCGGCCGGGTCCAGGTGATCGCCGCCGACCGCGCCGACGCCACCGTCGAGGTGCTGCCGGCCGAGTCCGGCCGCGGCCGCGACGTCCGGACCGCCGAGCAGACCGTCGTCGGTTTCCAGGACGGCGTCCTGCGGATCAACACCGTGCCCGGCGGCCGGCTGGCCGGCGCCGGCGCCGTGGAGGTCACCCTCCAGGTGCCCGTCGGCTCCCGGATCGAGGTGACCTCCGAGAGCACCGAGCTGCGGGCCGTCGGCCGCCTCGGTGACGTCGTCGTCGAGGGCGCCTACCGCCGGATCAAGATCGACGAGGCCGACAGCGTGCGGCTCACCGCGGTCGACGGCGACGTCGAGGTCGGCCGGCTCAACGGCCCGGCCGAGATCAGCACCTCCCGGGGCGCCATCCGGATCGCCCAGGCGGTGCGCGGCGCGCTGGTGCTCCGCACCGAGTCCGGCGACATCGAGGTGGCCGCCGCGGCCGGGGTCTCCGCGGCCCTGGACGCCGGTACCGGCCACGGCCGGATCAGCAACAGCCTGCGCAACGACGGCGCCGCGGTCCTCGACATCCGCGCCACCACCTCCTACGGCGACATCGCCGCCCGGAGCCTGTGACCGGCCCGGGTGCGCGGTGCCCGGGTGTGCGCGGGAGCCGGGTGCCGCCGGCGGCGCCCCACCCGCCCCCCGGCGGGCGGGGCGGGTCAGGACGCGGCCGCGGCCGGAGCGGCGGCCGGCACGAGCCGGCCGGCGGCGAGGGTGAACACCTCGTCGACGGCGTCCAGGGCGGCGTGGTCGTGGGTGACCAGCAGCGTGGTGCGGCCGCGGGTCGCGTCGAGGACGTCGGCGAGGACGGCGGCGGCGGTGTCCGGGTCGAGGCCCTCGGTCGGCTCGTCCAGGACCAGCACCGGCGGGTCCGCGAGCAGTGCGCGGGCGAGCAGCAGCCTTCGGCGCTGACCGCCGGAGACGGTGGCACCGTCCCCGCCGAGCATGGTCTCCCAGCCCTCGGGGAGGGAGTCGATCCAGTCGAGCAGCCGGGCCCGGCGGGCCGCGTCGCGGAGCTCCTCGTCGGTGGCGTCGGGGCGGGCCAGCCGCAGATTGGCCCGGACGGTGGTGTGGAAGACGTGGGCGTCCTGGGTCATGCCGGTGATCACCCGGCGGACGTCGGCGCCCGCGCAGTCCCGCAGCTCCCGCCCGCCGACCCGGATGCTGCCGCCCTCGTAGGGGAGGAACCGCATCAGCGCCGCGATCAGGGTGGACTTGCCGGAGCCGCTGGCGCCGACCAGGGCGACCCGGTGGCCGGGCGGCAGCCGCAGGCTCACACCGTCGAGGACGGCCGGGCCGTCGGGGCGGTGCCGCACCCGCAGGCCGGTGATCTCCACGCCGAGCGGTCCGTCGAGGGGGAGCGGGGCCGGGTCGGCCGGGTCGGTGACCGGCAGCGGGGTGTCCATCAGGTCGGCGAGGCGGCGGGCGGAGGCCCAGACGTCGGCCAGCCGGCGGGCGGCGGTGGGCAGGCCGGCGAGGGCGTCGAAGGAGACCAGGGCGAGCACCGCCAGGACGGTGAGCTGGACGGCGGGCAGCCGGCCGTCGGCGTGCGCGCGCAGGCCGAGCCAGGTGACCCCGACCGTGGCCGCCGCCTGGAGCAGCAGGACCACGGCGGAGGCGAGCGAGGTGGTGAGCGCCCGGCGCTCCTCCAGGGCGGCGATCCGGGCGGTGGCCGCCGAGGTCCGCGCGTGGGCGCGGCCCCGGGCGCCGTACGCGGCGAGGTCGGCCGCACCGCGGGTCAGGTCGACGGTGAGTGCGGCGAGTTCGGCCCGCGCGGCCTTCTCGGCGCGGCCGTCCCGGCGGGACAGCGTGAGCACCAGGGCGGGCACCACGAGCCCGGCGAGGACGAGCAGCAGGCCGAGCAGCAGCCCGGCCGGCGGGAGCAGTGCCAGCGCGGTGCCGGCGGCGGCCGCCGCGACCAGGACGGCGGCGGTGACCGGGATCAGCACCCGCAGCAGCAGGTCCTGTGCGGCGTCGACGTCGTCGACCAGGCGGGTCAGCAGGTCGCCGCCGCGGAAGGCGGGGGTGCCGGCCGGGGCGAGCGGGACGAGCGCCTCGTACACCCCGGCGCGGAAGTCGGCCACGGCGCGCAGCACGCCGTCGTGCCCGAGCAGGCGGTCGGCGTAGCGCAGGGTGCCCCGGCCGAGGGCGAGGGCGCGGACGGCGACGATCGCGACGGCGACGGCGGCGATCGGCGGCTGTTCGGCGGCGCGGGTGATCAGCCAGGCGGCGGTGGCCATCAGCGCGGCGCCGCTGAGTTCGCTGCCGGTGGCGGCGAGCACGGCGGGCAGCAGCCGGCGCCAGTGCGGCAGCAACTGGCGCAGCAGCCGGAGGGTGGGGTGGGAGCCGGGGGCGGCGGGGTCGGGCATCGGAGCTCCGGTGGCGAGCGGGCGGGGCGCGGGGAGGCCGGCCGGGGGGTGGGCGTCCGTGCCGAGGGCAGCCGTACTGAGGGCAGCCGTGGGGGCCGGGCGGGTCATGAGCGGACCAGCCCGGTGAGGTCCGCGGCGGCCGGGCGGGACGGCGCGGGGCCGACGGTCCCGGCCCGGACGGTGAGGATCCGGTCGGCGTGCGGCAGCAGGCCGGTCCGGTGGGCGACCACGATCGCGGTGCGTCCGCGCATCAGCTCGGCGGTGGCCCGGGTGACGGCGGCCTCGCTCTCCGGGTCCAGGTGGGCGGTGGGCTCGTCGAGCAGCAGGACGGGCGCGTCCTTGAGGAAGGCGCGGGCCAGGGCGGTGCGCTGGCGCTGGCCGGCGGAGAGCCCGGCGCCGTGCTCGCCGAGGACGGTGTCGTAGCCCTGCGGCAGTGCCGCTATGAAGCCGTCGGCGCAGGCGGCCCGGGCGGCGGCCCGGACCTCGGCGTCGGTGGCGTCCGGGCGGCCGAGGCGGATGTTGTCGGCGACGGAGGTGGCGAACAGGTGCGGGCGCTGCGGGACCCAGGCCACCTGGGCGAGCCAGGCGTCGGGGTCGAGCGCGGCGAGGTCGGTGCCGTCGACCAGGACCCGGCCCGCGCCGGGGGTGACGAAGCCGAGGAGGAGGGCGAGCAGGGTGGACTTGCCCGCGCCGCTCGGGCCGATCAGGGCCAGGTGCTCGCCGGGGTGGACGGTGAGCGAGACGTCGGCGAGGGCGGGTTCGGCGCGGTCGGGGTGGTGGACGGTGACGCCGTCGAGGCGCAGCCGCGCGGCGCGGGCCTCGGGGACGGGCGCCGGGCCGGGCGCCGGGTCGGGGGTCGGGGCCGGGGCCTTGACCAGGAGCCGGGCGCTCGGTGCGGTGGCGGAGTCCGGGTCGCGCGCGCCGTCCGCGTCGCCCGCGCCGTCCGCGTCGCCCGCGCCGTCCGTGCGGCCCGCGCCGTCCGCGCGGTCCTCGTCCAGGAGCGCGAAGACCCGCTCGGCCACCGCGATGCCCTCGGCGCTGTCGTGGAAGGCCGCGCCCGCCGCGCGCAGCGGCAGATAGGCCTCCGGCGCGAGGAAGAGCACGACCAGGGCGGTGCGCAGGTCGAGCGCGCCGTCCAGCAGCCGCAGGCCGACCGGGACGGCGACCAGCGCCACCGACAGGGTGGCGACCGTCTCCAGGACGAGGGAGGAGAGGAAGGCGACCCGCAGGGTGCGCATGGTGGCCCGCCGGTGCGCGTCGGCCATCTCCCGCACCACCGCGGCCTGGTGCCGCTCACGGCCGAACGCGCGCAGGGTGGGCAGCCCGGCGACGACGTCCAGGAAGTGGCCGCCCAGCCGGGCCAGCAGCCGCCACTGCCGGGCGGTGCGCTGGGCGGTGTGCAGGCCGACGAGCGCGCCGAACACCGGGATCAGCGGAAGGGTGACCACCACGATCAGTGCGGAGGTCCAGTCGGCGAGGCCGAGCCGGACGACCACCACCAGCGGGACGACGGCGGTGGCGGCCATGGTGGGCAGGTAGCCCGTGAGATAGGGGTCCAGGGCGTCGAGGCCGCGGGTGAGCAGGGTGGCGGTCTCGCCGTGCCGGCCGGCGGCCAGCCGCCGGGGGCCGGTGTCCCGCAGGTGGGCGGTGAGGCGGTCGCGCAGTTCCCGCTTGGTCGCGGCGGCGGCGCGCTGGGCGAGGGCGCCCCGGCCCCAGGCCAGCAGGGCGCGCAGGGCGAGGACGGCGCCGAGCGCGACGAGCGGGCCGGTCCACCGGCCGCGCCCGGCGAAGCCGTCGGCGAGCAGGCCGGCCAGCAGTTCGGCCTGGCCGAGGACGAGCCCGGCGCCCAGCAGGGCGAGTGCGGTGGAGCTGGTCAAGTGGCGCCGGAGCGCCGGGATCTCGCGCCGCAGGCGGCGTTCGGCCGGCTTCATCCCGTGGTCCTTCCGTGGTCCGCCAGGCGGTCGGACGCCGCCGGCCGGCAGCCGCGGTGGGCTGCCGGCCGACGGCGGTCGGTCAGAAGTAGCTGGGGTGGCGCCGGCCGGTCCGGCCGCGGAACGCCCACCAGCTCCAGCCCTGGTAGAGCAGGATCAGCGGGACGACCACCACGCCGAACCCGATCAGCACCTTCAGCGTGGCCCCGTCGGCGACGGCGTCGTCGACGGTGATCCCGCCGCCGGCGGAGGCCGACAGCAGGTAGGGGTACTGGCCGGCCCCGATCAGCAGCACCGGCAGCGCGGTCGCCAGGCAGGTGGCGGTGAAGGCGAGCGTGTCGAGGCCCTGGCCGAGGTACCACCACCCGGCCGCGAGGGCCGCCACGATCAGGGCGAACAGGACCACCGAGGTCCCCGTCCTGGTCATCGAGGCCCCGGCCCCGAACAGCGAGAGCAGCAGCGCCAGGCCTCCGGCGGCACCCGCCGCGGCGAGCAGCTTGGCGCCCAGCAGCCGTGCGGTGGCGGCGGTCGCGGGCTCCGAGCGGAGCGCGACGAAGGCCGCGCCGTGCCCGGCGAAGAGCAGGGCGGTGGCCACCCCGCAGGTCAGCGCGAACGGCCCGAACACCTCGCCGGCGCCGATGTGGAAGGAGCCGTCCGCCCGGCGGGGCACGCCGTGCAGCAGCAGTCCGACCACGATGCCCCAGCACACGGCGGGCAGTACGCCGCCGAGGACCACCAGGGCGTTCCACACCTTGGCCGCCCGCGGGCCGCGGGAGCGGCCGCGCAGCTGGATGGCGGCGTTGCCGAGCACCAGGCCAGCCAGGATCGCCACGATCAGCGGGTAGAGGCCGGACAGCAGGCTGCCCTCCAGGTGCGGGAAGGCGCCGAACATCACCCCGGCGAAGGCGACCAGCCAGACCTCGTTGCCGAGGAAGAACGGCGCGATCGCGTCGAGCGCGGCGTTCCGCCCGCCCGGTCCGGCATCCGGTCCGGCATCCGGTCCGGCATCCGGTCCGGGGCCGGGGCCAGCGCCGGCGTCCGGTCGGGGCGCCGCGTCGGCGGAGCGGAGGAACGGGGACAGCATCTGGGCGCCGTAGTCGTAGCCGCCCAGTACGAAGTAGCCGGCGAGCAGCAGGCCGAGGAGGGCCAGCCAGAAAGTCTCCAGGCTCATTTAGCCCAACCTTCCGTCACATCAGAGGAGTTCGTCTCGGTGCGGGAGCGGTCGGCCCGCTCAGAAGGCCGGGACCGGCTGCTTCTCGTCGGCACCGCCCGCACCGGGCACGTCGTCGGGCAGCGGGTCGCCGGCGCCGAGCTGGGCGCCGTCCGGGCCGCGGCGGGCGAAGCGGGTGATCAGCGTCCAGTTGGTCACCGCGAGGGCGAGGAAGATGGCGACGAACACCGCGCAGGACACGATCAGGGAGCCCTTGCCGACGTTCGAGACGGCGTCGTCGACGGTCAACTGGCCGTAGACGAGCCACGGCTGGCGGCCGATCTCGCGCACCACCCAGCCGCCGACGGAGGCGATGAACGGCAGCGGGATGATCGCGGTCATCAGGTAGGCGAGCCAGCGCTTGCGTACCAGCAGGTCCTTCAGCAGCAGGAAGACGGCGATGAAGGTGATGGTCGAGACCGTGTTGCCGAGGATGGTCATCAGGTCCATCGAGTTCTTCACCCAGGAGGTCCAGGGCAGGTAGTCCCCGGGACCGTGTCGGGCGACCTCCTGGGCCTGCGCCGCGGCGAGGTCGCCGCCGCTCAGGATGGCGGCCTTGACCGGCTGGGTCCGCTCGATCACCGGGACCTGGAGGTTGCCCACGATGATGACGAAGAAGGAGGAGAGCATGCTCACCCAGACGCCCAGGCGCAGCGAGCTCCGGAAGAGCTCGGTCTCCTTGGTGCCCTTGGCGAAGTGCCAGGCGCTGATGCCGGCCACGAAGATGCCGCCGGTGGTGAGCGCGGCCAGCGCGATGTGGGCGAGGGCCACCTGGGCGTTGGCGTTGGTGACCAGGGCCCAGAAGTCGGTCAGGTAGGCGACGCCGTCGCGGACCTCGTAGCCCACCGGGTGCTGGAGGAAGCCGTTGGCGACCAGGATCCAGAACGCCGAGAGGTAGGCGGTCAGCGCGACCAGCCAGATCAGCGCGACGTGCACACTGCGCCGCATCCGGCCCCAGCCGAAGATCCACATGCCGAGGAAGGTGGACTCGGCGAAGAAGGCGATCAGGGTCTCCAGGGCCAGTGGCGCGCCGAAGACATTGCCCGCGAACTTGCTCAGTCCGCTCCAGCTGAGGCCGAACTGGAACTCCATGACGAGGCCGGTCACGATGCCGACCGCGTAGTTGATGACGTAGAGCTGGCCCCAGAAGCGAGTCATGCGCTCCCGGACCGCGCGTTTGGCGAGGTCGCGGGTGTACGCGGCCCGGGTGTGCATGATCGCCACGATGGGGACCAGCCCCATGGTGAGGATGACGAACAGCCAGTGCACGCTGGTGGTGGCCGCGAACTGGAGTCGGGCCAGATCCGCAGCGCTCATGATGCGACCTTCCTGGGGGGCGGTTGGCCTCCGGGTCGGCGGACGGATGAGGGTGTCGGGGAAGCGGACGCGGGGAGCGGACGCTGGGAAGGGGAGGGTTCCTCGCTCGCGTGTGCAGGTGGCGGGCATCGCTGCCCGCCACCTGCGCGACGAACCCCGCCGCTGACGTTAGGCGAGGATTGCTTATGCCTTCCAAGACCGGTTTTGCTATGTATGGATGACTCGTTGGACATGAGCAGAGGTGAACCGTGGATTTGCTGCAACTGCGCCACTTCCAGGCCGTCGCCCGTTTCGAGCACATCAGCCGGGCCGCCGAGGAGCTGAACGTCGCCCAGCCCTCGCTCAGCCGCACCATCGCCCGGCTGGAGGCCGAGCTGGGCTCGCCGCTCTTCGACCGGCAGGGCCGGCGGATCCGGCTCAACCAGTACGGCGCGGTGTTCCTGCGGCACGTCGACCGGGCGCTGAGCGAACTCGACGACGGGCGCCGGGCGCTGCGCGAGGCCAGGGAGACCGGGCTCGGCCGGGTCGGTGTCGCCTCCGAGACGCTGCTGACCGTCGCCCATCTGATGGGCAGCTTCCGGGCCGCCTTCCCCGGGGCCGAGGTGCGGCTCTTCCAGTCGAACGTCGAGGAGATGGACCGGCAGCTGCGGGCCGGCGAGGTGGACTTCTGCGTCGCCTCGCAGCCGCTGACCGCCGCCAACCTGGACTCGGTCGAGCTGCTGCGGGAGGAGGTGCTGCTGGCCGTCCCGCGCGGGCACTGGCTGGACGGCCGGGAGAGCGTGACGATCGCCGAGATCGCCGACGAGCCGTTCGTCACCACCCGCCGGGGCAACTGGCAACGCGCCCTGCTGGAGCGGCTGTTCGCCACCGAGGGGCTCACTCCGAGGCTGTCCTGCGAGGGTGACGAGCCGGGGGCCAGCCAGGACATGATCAGCACCGGGCTCGGTATCGGCCTGATCCCGGCGATGTCCCGGCTGGCGGGCACCGACTCGCACGTCCCGGTGGCCTGGGTGCACGTGGCCGCGCCGAACTGCTACCGGGTGCTCAACCTGGTCTGGAACCGGGACGCCTACCAGTCCGAGGCGGCCCGCCGGTTCCGTGAATTCACGATCAGCAGGCCGCTCATGACGCACCGTCGGCCCGATCCGCAAGTGGGCCGGGAGTCGGTCTGAGCCTCGTCGGCGCCCCGAAGATCGATCCTGGCGTGCCCCGGACTCCTTTGCTACGCTCAAAAGCGCTGCCGTGTCCTGGCCGAGGGCTTCGCGTGTCCGAATGGCCGGTATGAGATGGCGGGTTGGCAGGATCGACGTTTCCTGCGGCAACCACCGGCGGCGCCGTCCTCCCTCCATTCACCCACTTGACCGGTGCCCTGTGCCGACGTGCCCATGTGCGCGCGCCCGGGCGCCATCGAGGAGTTCCGTCATGCCCAAGATCACGTATGTCGCCGTGGACGCGGCCGAGCGCACGATCGACGTCCCGGCCGGCACCAGCGTCATGCGCGGGGCCGTCTTCAACGACATCGACGGCATCGTCGCCCAGTGCGGCGGGAATCTGCAGTGCGCCACCTGCCACGTCTACGTCGACGAGTCGACGCTCGACAAGCCGGAGCCGATCCGCCCGGACGAGAACGACATGCTGGACTTCACCGCCTGCCCGCGCCGCCCCAACAGCCGCCTGAGCTGCCAGCTCACGGTGACCGAGGCGCTGGACGGCCTGATCGTGCACCTGCCCGAGCGGCAGAAGTGATGGCCGAGGGATCCCACCCCGACCCGGTCGTCGTCGTCGGCGCCGGCCAGGGCGGCTACCAGACGGCGGCCTCGCTGCGTGAGCACGGCTACCGCGGACGGCTCGTCCTCATCGACGCCGAGGACGAGCTCCCCTACGAGAAACCGCCACTGTCCAAGGCCTACCTCAAGGGGGAGGCGGACGAGGCACAGCTCTGGCTGCGGCCGGTGAGCTACTACGCGCGCCAGTCGATCGAGCTGGTCGCGGGTTCGGTGACGGCGGTCGACCCGGCCGCCCGCACGGTCCGGCTGGCCGACGGCTCGGTGTACGAGTACGGCCACCTGGTACTGGCCACCGGGGCGACCCCGCGGACGCTCGGCGTACCGGGGGCCGGGCTGCGCGGTGTGCACACCCTGCGCACCGCGCAGGACGCCGCCGCCCTGCGCGCCTCGCTCGGGAAGGCCCGGCGCGCGGTGGTGGTCGGGGCCGGGTTCATCGGCCTGGAGTTCGCCGCGGCGGCCCGCGGGGCGGGGTGCGAGGTGACGGTGGTCGAGGCCCTCGACCGCCCGCTGGCCAGGGTGGTCTCGGCCCGCACGGCCGAGCACTTCACCCGGCTGCACCGGCGGGAGGGCTCCCGGCTGGTCTTCGGCCAGGGGGTCGCCGCCCTGCACGGCGACGAGCGGGGCGCGGTCGCGGCGGTGGAGCTGGCCGACGGCGCCCGGCTGCCGGCCGACCTGGTGCTGGCGGGGATCGGGGTGATCCCGCGGACCGGACTCGCGGCCGCGGCCGGGCTGCGGGTGAGCGGCGGCATCGTGGTCGACGCCCACCTGCTGACCAGTGATCCGCACATCTCGGCGATCGGCGACTGCGCGGCGTTCCCGCAGGTGCGCTCGGGCAACCGGCTGCGGCTGGAGTCCGTGCAGAACGCGGTGGGGCACGCCGAGCTGGTGGCCGCGCGGCTGACCGGCGAGAGCCGGGGCTACCGCGAGCTGCCGTGGTTCTGGAGCGACCAGTTCGCGACGACCGTGCAGATCGCCGGCCTGGACGAGGGCCACGACACGGAGGTGGTGGTCGGCGAGGACCCGGACGCCTTCTCGGTGCTGCTGTTCCGGGGCGGCGAGCTGCAGGCGGTGGAGTCGGTCAACCGGCCCAGCGACCACCTCGCGTCCCGGCAGCTGCTGGACCGGGGGGTGCCGCTGAACCCGGTCGAGGCCGCCACGCCCGGCTTCACGCTCCGGGGCCACCTCGCGAGCCACCGGGGGGAGCCCGCCGTGCCCGTGGGCTGACCGGACGTCCGGTTGGCCGATACTCGCCGGACCGCGCCCGGACCGCGCCCGCGCCGCCGCACCTCGGCGCGGGCGCCCGGCAACGGAACAAAGGATTCCGAAAACATTGGCCCCACTGCTTTCAAAAGTGCGGCCGAAGAACAACCGTTTTTTTATCCCCGGACGGTTTTCGGCCATGCCCGGGGCGGGCCCGCCGGGCCCGAACCTTCACAGTTAGTTCATAAGCCGCTGTTGCGGAAACATCTGCCGGTGAGGCAGGATTCAAACAAGATCGCTTGCTTGCTCATTCACTCGCCCGAATAACAAACAGGGGATACACCGTGCCTGAATCCGTCAGCCCGCAGGGATTCACCGACGAGGCCGAGCTGCGCCGCCTCAACCGGGCCGTCGTCGAGCGGTACATGAAGACCCTCGGCCAGGACCGGCTGAGCCGGCACGAGCTCTTCACCGAGGACGGCGTGGGCGGCCTGTGGACCACCGACACCGGGTCCCCGGTGGCCACGCACGGCCGGGACCGCCTCGGCGAGCACGCCGTCTGGTCGCTCAAGTGCTTCCCGGACTGGGAGTGGTACAACGTCGAGATCTTCGAGACCCAGGATCCGAACCGCTTCTGGGTCGAGTGCGACGGCCGCGGGAAGATCCTCTTCGGCGATTATCCCGAGGGCTGGTACGAGAACCACTTCATCCACTCGTTCGAACTGGAGAACGGGCGGATCACGCTGCAGCGGGAGTTCATGAATCCGTTCCAGCAGCTGCGCGCCCTGGGTATTCCCGTTCCGGAGATCAAGCGGACCGGAATACCCACCTGAAAAATCAATAATTAGACCGCCGGATCGGAGTACGTCGTGGAAGACGTTATACGGGAGATTCGTATCCGCGGGGCGTTGCAACAACCCGAATGGAGCGACCTACCCCAGGTCAATCGGGTGGGCGAGGCACTGGCCTCTCGTCCCGCCCTGGTCCAGCCGGACGACCTTGCGACCTTGCGAACCCTGCTGGGAAAAGTCGCGCTCGGAGAAGCGCTCGTGCTGCAGTCCGGGGACTGCGCCGAGGATCCGCAGGAATGCACACGTCAACAGGTGGCGCGGAAGTCCGCGCTGCTCGACCTGCTCGCGGGAACGCTCGGTCTGCGGACCGGAAAGCCGGTCCTGCGCGCGGGCCGTATCGCGGGGCAGTTCGCCAAGCCCCGTTCCAAGCCCACCGAAGTCATCGACGGGGTCGAACTTCCGGTTTTCCGCGGGCACATGGTGAATGGACCGGAGCCCGACCCGGAGGTCCGCCGGCCCGATCCGCTGCGCATCCTCACCGGCTACATGGCGGCCGGTGACATCGTCGAGCACCTCGGCTGGCGCGACCGCGCGGCCGGCCGCGACGTGGTCGAGCCCCTCGTGTGGACCAGCCACGAGGCACTGCTGCTCGACTACGAGATGCCGATGCTGCGCGTCGACGACAAGGGCCGGCTGTTCCTCGGCTCCACACACTGGCCGTGGATCGGCGAGCGCACCCGGCAGGTCGAGGGCGCCCACGTCGCACTGCTGTCGCAGGTGGCCAACCCGGTGGCGTGCAAGGTCGGCCCCGGCATGGAGCCGGACGAACTGCTCGCACTGTGCGAGAAGCTCGACCCGTGGCGCGATCCGGGCCGGCTCACGCTCATCGCGCGGATGGGCGCCGAGAACGTGGCGGACCGGCTGCCGAAGCTCGTCGACGCGGTCCGCGGCGCGGGCCACCCCGTGGTCTGGCTCAGCGACCCGGTGCACGGCAACACCGTCACGGCGCCCGGCGGGTACAAGACGCGCCTGGTGGAGACGGTGGCGCTGGAGGTGTCGCGGTTCGTCGAGGCCGTGCGCGGCGCGGGCGGCGTGGCCGGCGGGCTGCACCTGGAGACCACTCCGGACGACGTGACCGAGTGCGCCTCGACCGAGGCCGACCTCGGCTCCGTCGGCGAGCGGTACACCTCGTGCTGCGACCCCCGGCTCAACCCGGCCCAGGCCGTCGACGTGGTGTCGGCCTGGACCGTCTGACCGGTCGGCCGTCCCCGCGCCACTCCTCCGCGCCACGTCCTCCGCCCCGCTCTGCGCGCCCCACTCACGCCCGCGCATCAAGCAAAGAACCGGAGCCATGACCGGCATACCCCCCATCCAGTCGTACCCGTTACCGGCCGAGGGCGAGCTGCCGCCGGCCACCGTGTCCTGGACCGCCGAGGCGGACCGCGCGGTCCTCCTCGTCCACGACATGCAGCGGTACTTCCTCGAGTCCATCCCCGAGAGCACCAGGAACGAACTCGTCGGCAACGCGGCGCGGTTGCGCGACCGCTGCGCCGGCCTGGGCATCCCGGTCGCCTACACCGCCCAGCCGGGCGGCATGACCGACGAGCAGCGCGGCCTCCTCAAGGACTTCTGGGGCCCCGGCATGCGCCCCGCCCCGGAGGACCGCCAGGTGGTCGACGCGCTGGCGCCGGCCCCGCAGGACTGGCTGCTCACCAAGTGGCGCTACAGCGCCTTCTTCCGGACCGACCTGCTGGAGCGGATGCGCGACACCCGCCGCGACCAGCTCGTGCTGTGCGGCGTCTACGCCCACGTGGGCGTGCTGGCCACCGCGATCGAGGCCTTCACCAACGACATCCAGGTGTTCCTCGTCGCCGACGCCACGGCGGACTTCTCCGCCGAGTACCACCGGTCCGCGCTGAAGTACGCCGCCGAGCGGTGTGCCCGGGTCACCACCGTCAAGGGGCTGTTCGGATGACCCGCGACCTGCCCGGGACACCCGGGCCCGACAGTGGTGCCGACAGCGGTCCCGACCTGCTCGCCGAGGTGCTGGCGGGCCGGCCGGAGGCCTTCGCGCTGCTGCACCGGCCCGGTGCGGCCGGCGGGACCGGTCCGGTGGTGGAGGTGCTGACCGGCTCGGTCGCGCTGCCCGCCACGCTGGCCGACATCCCGCTGCCCGGTGCGGAGGCGGCCGCCGCCGCACCGCCCGTCGTCGGGGACCGGCACGAGGTGCTCGTGGTGGTCCCCTACCGGCAGCTCGCCGAGCGCGGCTTCGAGGCCGCCGACGACGGGACCCCGCTGGTGGCGATGACCGTCACCGGCCAGCAGCGGCTGCCGCTGGAACGGGCGCTGGCCCGGATCCCGGACGTGCCGACGCCGCTGGCCGGCGGTGCCTTCGACGTCGACGACGAGGCGTACGGCGAGGTCGTGGGCCGCATCGTCAAGGAGATGATCGGCACCGGCGAGGGCGCGAACTTCGTCATCAAGCGCACCTTCGTCGCCGACATCACCGACTTCGGGCCGCTGAGCGCGCCGGCGCTGTTCCGCCGGCTGCTGGAGCGCGAGAGCGGCGCCTACTGGACCTTCCTGGTGCACACCGGGGAACGGACCCTGGTCGGCGCCTCGCCGGAGCGGCACGTCAGCCTCCGCGACGGCACCGCGGTGATGAACCCGATCAGCGGCACCTACCGCTACCCGCCGTCCGGGCCGACCCTCGCCGGCGTGCTGGAGTTCCTGGCGGACCGCAAGGAGACCGACGAGCTCTACATGGTGCTCGACGAGGAACTCAAGATGATGGCCCGGATCTGCCCGGACGGCGGCCGGGCGGTGGGTCCCTACCTCAAGGAGATGGCCCGGCTCGCGCACACCGAGTACCTGATCGAGGGCCGGACCGATCGCGACGTGCGGGACATCCTGCGCGAGACGATGTTCGCGCCCACCGTGACGGGCAGCCCGGTGGAGAGCGCCTGCCGGATCATCCACCGGTACGAGCCGGGCGGCCGCGGCTACTACAGCGGGGTGGCCGCGCTGATCGGCCGAGACGCGGCGGGGGAGCGGGTCATGGACACCGCGATCCTGATCCGCACCGCGGACATCTCCGAGCAGGGGCGGATCGGCATCGCCGTGGGCTCCACCATCGTGCGGCACTCCGACCCGGCGTCGGAGGCGGCGGAGACCCGGGCCAAGGCGGCCGGGCTGGTCGCCGCGCTCGACGGCGGGCAGCAGCAGCGTTTCGCCGGCCACCCGAGCGTGCTCAGGGCGCTGGAGTCGCGCAACGACTCCATCGCCGACTTCTGGCTCGCCGACACCGCGTCCCGGCTCTCCTCCCGGCCCGAACTGGCCGGGCGCAGCGTGCTGGTGATCGACGCGGAGGACACCTTCACCTCGATGATCGACCAGGAGCTGCGCTCCCTGGGCCTGCGGGTCACGGTCCGCCGGTTCGACGAGGAGTACGCCTTCGAGGGCCACGACCTGGTCGTGATGGGGCCGGGGCCGGGCGATCCGCAGGAGGCCGCGCATCCCAAGATGCGCCATCTGCGGGCGGCGCTCGACACCCTGCTGGCCGAGCGCCGGCCGTTCCTCGCGGTGTGCCTCAGCCACCAGCTGCTCGGACTGCGGCTCGGGCTGCCGATCCGCCGCCGTGCGGTGCCCAACCAGGGCGTGCAGAAGGAGATCGACCTGTTCGGCGGGGCCGAGCGGGTCGGGTTCTACAACACCTTCGCCCTGGTCGCCGAGGCGGCGGAGTTCACCGCCGAGGGCGTGGGCCGGGTCCTGGTGAGCCGGGACCCGGAGAGCGGAGAGGTCCACGCGCTGCGCGGTCCCGGCTTCGCCTCGCTCCAGTTCCACCCCGAGTCCGTCCTCACCAGGGAGGGGCCGCGGATCGTGGCCACCGCCCTGTCCGGACTGCTCGGTCCGGCGCGGGTCCCCGACCCCGCCTGAGCCGCCCGCCGCCCGGCACCGCCGGGCGGCCGGGCCGCCCCAGGACCGCCGGGCCGGCGCTCTCCCCCGTGAGTGCCGGTCCGGCTCCCCCTGCCCGTGGCCGCGTCGCGATCCGGCGCGCGGCCCGGCGCACCGCGCTGTCCGAACGAGGCGCACCCGCGCTGTCCGAACGAGGCGCACCCGCGCTGTCCGAACGAGGCGCACCCGCGTGCTCCGGCCGGGGCCCACCCGTGCGCCCCGGCGCCGAGGTGCGGCACATCCCCGCCGCCGAGCCGCGGCCCGCAGTCCCAATGACGAGAAACGACGAGAGCGGGAGGACCCATGCACAAGTACGTCGTCGTCGACGCGTTCGCGCGCCGGCCCCTCACCGGCAACCCGGTGGCGGTCTTCTTCGGGGCCGACGACCTGTCCGGCGAGCAGATGCAGCGCATCGCCCGGGAGATGAACCTCTCCGAGAGCACCTTCGTCCTCACCCCCAAGCAGGGCGGGGACCACCATGTGCGGATCTTCACCCCGGTGAACGAACTCCCCTTCGCCGGGCACCCGTTGCTCGGCACGGCGATCGCGCTGGGCGGGCACACCGAGGCCGACAGCCTGCGGATCGAGACCGCGATGGGCGTCATCCCGTTCGACCTGGAGCGGGAGGACGGCCGGACCGTCGCCACCAGCATGCGCCAGCCGGTGCCGGTCTGGGAGCCGTTCGAGCGGGCCGAGGAACTGCTGTGGGCGCTCGGGGTGGGCGCGTCGACGCTGCCGGTGGAGATCTACCGCAACGGCCCGCGGCACGTCCTGGTCGGCTTCGAGAGCGTCGAGGCGCTGTCCAAGGTTGACCCGGACCACCGCGCGCTGGCCCGGTTCCCGGACATGGCCACCAACTGCATCGCCGGCTCCGGGACCACCTGGCGCAACCGCATGTTCTCGCCCGCGTACGGGGTCGTGGAGGACGCCGCGACCGGCTCCGCCGCCGGGCCCATCGCCATCCACCTGGCCCGGCACGGCCTGGGCGCCTACGGGCGTCGCATCGAGATCACCCAGGGCGTCGAGATCGGCCGCCCCTCGCCGATGGGCGCGCTGGTGCACGGAGAGGGCGACCGCGTCGACAGCGTCGAGGTGTCGGGCCACGGTGTCGTCACCATCGAAGGAGTGCTGCATGTCTGACCAGTCCGTCCAGTCCGTCCAGGCTGTCCGGCCGGCACCGGCCGACCGGAAGCGGTCCGAGTCGCTGAGCGGGACCGTCGCGCTCGAGTTCCCGGAGTTCCGCACCCCGCCGGCCGAGCCGATGGGCCTGCTGGACTCCTGGCTGGCGGCCGCGGTCGAGCACGGGGTGCGGGAGCCCCGCGCGCTCGCGCTGGCCACCGCCGACGCCCGGGGCCGCAGTTCGTCCCGGATCCTGGTGATCAACCGGATCACCGAGACCGGGATCGTCTTCGCCACCCACGCCGACAGCCAGAAGGGCCGGGAGCTGGCGGAGAACCCGTGGGCGTCCGGGGTCCTGTACTGGCGCGAGACCAGCCAGCAGATCGTGCTGGCCGGCCCGGTGCGGCAGCTGCCCGACGCCACGGCGGAGGAGCTGTGGGCGGCCAGGGCGGTGTTCACCCACCCGATGACCACGGTGTCCCGGCAGAGCCGCCCGGTGGCGGACCTCGAGCACTTCGAGGAGCTGCGGGCGCAGGCGCTGGAGCTGGGCCGGCCGGGGCAGCCGCTGCCCCGGCCCGCGTCCTACGTGGCCTTCGAACTCGTCCCCGACGCGCTGGAGTTCTGGGCCGACGGCACCGACCGGCTGCACGAGCGGCTGCGCTACGACCGCACCGCCGACGGCTGGGGGATCAGCCGGCTCCAGCCCTGACCCCCCGCGCGGCCCGCCGCGCACCCCGACCGGCCCTACCTCCCGAGGAGATGTCATGACCTCGCCACAGATCTTCGCCGACCAGCACGACCAGCACGACCTGCGCGCCCGCAACCGCCGGGCCGTCGAGCAGTACCTGGAGACCGGCCCGGAGGCCCGGCTGCGCCGCTACACCCTCTACACCGAGGACGGCACCGCCGCGCTCTTCTACACCGACATCGGCCGGCCGATCGTCGTCACCGGCCGGGAGAAGCTCAAGCGGCACAACGAGCTCTCGCTCGAAGTCCTGCCCGACTGGCGGTGGTTCGACGTCCACCTGTACGAGACCCAGGACCCGGGCCTGGTCATGGTCGAGTGCGAAGGCGAGGGCACCATCCGCTTCCCCGGCTACCCGGAGGGCCACTACCGCAACCACTTCATCCACGGATTCACGCTCCGGGACGGCCTCATCGCCGCCAGCCGCGAGTACACCAACCCGATCGAGCACATGAAGTCGCTCGGTATCGAGACCCCGCGCATCAGGCGGGACTGGATTCCCACCGACTGACCCGTCGGGCAGGGAGTCCGGGTGCCGGACGCGCGCACGAAGGAGATTCGATGGAGTTCCACTCGTGTCCCAGGAACCACGGACGGGAGGTCCCCGCGGCCGCGGGGTCCGTCCTCTGCGGCCCGTGCATCAGGCAGTTGGAACACACCCTGCGGGCCCTCCCGGAGCTGCACCAGGAGTGCCTGCACCACATCCAGACCGAGCCCCGGCGGCGCAACCCGACCCGGGTCTCCGGGAGTCGTCGCCGGGACCGGCTGAACCTGTCCGCGATCGACGCCCGCAACAACATCGTGGCGATCCTGGAGTCCTGGTCGCGCTTCGCCGCCGAGCGGCTCGGCACCACCGCGGTGATCCGCTCGGTGCCGCACCTGGCCCGGTTCCTCGGACGCCACCTGGACTGGCTCACCGCGCAGCCGCCGGCCGCCGACTTCGCCGACGAGATCGAGGACCTGCGGCTCGAACTGCTCAACGCGATCGACCCCGAGGCCGGCGACCGCGCGGTGCCCACCCGGGCCTGCGTGGTGGACGGCTGCCCCGGGACGATCGACGCCTCACCGCAGCACCACAACGGGGGACGGACCAGCGTCGGCTGCTCGTCCGGACATTCATGGGGGATACGCGAATGGCTCACGCTACGGCACCTCTTGGACCAACCGCGAACGGCGGCCGTCTGACCCGGCCGCCCCGGCACCGGCTCGTGCCGACGAACGTCGCCGCGCTCGCCGCGGGCGTCTCGGAGGCGACCATCCGCAAGTGGGTCAGCCGCGGCAAGATCACCCGCTACGGCACACCGGGCCGCTCGGAGTTCGACATCCAGGAACTCACCGAGATCGCGCTGCGCCGCCGGTCCTGACCGGCCGCCGGTGCCGACCCGGCGCGACAACCCCGCGGATCCATTGCCGGGCGGGCGGGAACACCGCCCGTCAACGGATCCGCGGGAGCTCCGGGACCGGCCGCGCACGGCGGCCGGGGCGCCGACGAGAAGGCCGGGGCTCTCCGCCGCGGCGGCGCGCCC
>NZ_JAXCLC010000028.1:0-97212 GCF_034043715.1 Kitasatospora purpeofusca
CCCCACGAGGGGCCCGCGGCTCCCGAAGTGCAGGAAGTTGCCTCGCTCTACCCGCCGCTACCCATGACGGGGCCCGCGCCGGTTGCACCGGTATGACGACTCCGCTGTCCGCGCCGCCCCCCACGAGGCCGAGGTCCCCGACGGGGAGGACCAGGCGCAGCGCGCGGCCGAGGTGGCGGCGCTGCAGCGGGTCGCCGACGCGGGGGAAGCGGCGGCCGCGTGGGTGCGCGAGCTGGCTGGCCGCCAGTGCGAGGAGGACCACGGCCGGGCGCTGGAGCGGGTGGCGGAGGCGAGCGGCCGCGAGATCATCCCCGGCAGCGACGGCCTGCTGACCGAGGAGCTGCGCTACACCCTGGCGGCGAACGTGGTGCTCGGCGCCTCGCACACCACCGGCACACTGCCCGAACTCCACGACGGCGAGAGGCTCGCCCTGGTGGCCGTGTGCGCGCTCGCCGCGGCTCTGCCGTCGTGCGCGCTCGGCGACCTGGCGCGCGAGCTCAACCTGCTCGCCGGCGAGCCGGCCGCCGCCACCGACGCCGGTCGGACCGTCACCGCCGCCGGAGACGCCCGCGTCCTGCCCGTCCGCAAGCCCCGGCCTCTCGGCCACGAGCACGGCGATCCGCTCAACCGCCTCGCCTACCGGCGCGTCGCCGAAAGCGCGGCCGAGTCCTTCGAGATCGCCCTGAATTACCAGGGCGGCCGCGGCGAGGAGGCCTGCGCGGAGGCCCTGCACACCGCGCTCGCCGCCGCCGGCCCCGGCATCGCGGCCGCCGCCCTGCTGCGAGTGGCCGACGATCCCGCGCTCGGCCTCGACCCCGACCAGTGGGAGCACCTGCACCGCATCGCCGCCGAACTGAACCTGCGCGTGGTCGAGGACCTGGGCGGCTCGAACGGCGACGGCACCACCGCTCTTACGCAGCCGCGACCGGCGTGACAACGCCTCCGCCCACCCGCCGAACCCGGCGGGCACTCGGGCCCGGCGCCGCCCGGGGCCTCACCGACACCGTCCGAACGCCCCGCACCCCACCGCCCTGGTCGCCGACCGCCGTCGACATCGCGCTGCGCGCCGTGCTGGAGCGGTTCGAGGCGACGGCCGAGGGGTGGCGGGACGCCTTCGACGGCCTGGACGAGGACGTCCTCGCCGAGGCCGTGGTCGAGGCCCGCACGTTCGGCTCCGATCCGGCGGCGGCCGTCGACGAGCTGGTGGACGGGCTCGGGCAGCGGCTCGCCTACTGACAGGACGCGATCGGCGCTCTCGGCCGCGAGCTCACCGCGGCCGCGCAGGAACGGCCGCTGCCCGAGTGGGCCGCCGACGCCGGCCGGACCGAGGACGTCCGCCGACGCCGGGCCCGCCAGGCCCTGCTGGAAGCCACCGCCCGCCACCACCACGGCCCGGCGCCCGACGAGGAACCCGACGACCGGCCGTGGTGATCACCAGCACCCCGGGACGCGGAACAATGGCCGGGTGACCAGCACCCAGCCCCTGCCCCGGGGCCTCACCTCCCTGATCCCCGACGCCCGCACCCGGGCCACCCCCGGCGAACGCGCCGCCTCCCAGCTCCTCCACCTGCACGAGGCCACCGTGCCGGTCCTCGCCGCGGACGCCGAACTGATCGCCCCTCACCTCAAGGACCCGGACCCCGCGACCCGGGAAGCCGCCACCGCCGTCCACGCCCATCTGCTCGCCGCCATCGACGGCGCCACGCCGGGACGTTAGCGCCGACGTGGCCCGCTCTGTGGGTGCGGGTCAGTGCTGGATCTGCAGCAGTTGCTGCCTGGTCCACCCTTCTCCGGCCGGGGTGAGTGCGGTGATCCGGTCGTTCGCGAGGTCGACGAGGAGTTTCGGCTCGCCCTGGCCTTCGAGCAGGAGGACCTGCGGATGTCCGTCGGTCGCGGTGACGGTGGTCGCGCCGCACTGCACAAGGTGGTCACGGAAGCGGTTCAGCGCCGCGGACGCCTGGGCGGGGGCGAGTTCGAGTACCTGCTGGGTGAGGCCCTGGCCGGCGCCGCCGCCGGTGATCGTCGACTTGACCCAGGTCTCCACGCCGGCCGCGCGCAGGCGGGCGGCCCGCAGTTCGTCGGGAGCGCTCCAGGGGAATTCCGCCGGGTCACAGGAGGTGGAAGGGGCGGCGGGCGCCTTCGGGCAGCCCGTGGACAGGGTGAGCGAGGCCTCGGAGCGGCTGTAGGGGGCCTGGGGCCAGACGCTCTCCGGGCGCAGGAGCGTGCCTTCCGGGGCGTGGTGCTCGGTCGTGCACGCGACGGCCTGCGCGGAGGGTCGGGCTTTGTCGGCGGGTTCGTCGTTCGTGCAGGCGGTCAGGACGGTCAGGGCCGCGAGGGCTGTGAGCAGGGCCGGTACGGTGCGGTGGTTCATCGGTCTCCCGTGGCGGGTGGGTGCGGTGGTGGTGCGGGGTACGGCCGCGACGAGGCCGTACCCCGCTCCGGCACTGCTAGGCGTTGCGGACCTCGGAGTAGCGCTCCGGCGCGCTCGCGGTGGCCCACGTCGTGCTGGTCCGGCAGTTGCTGTAGGTACGGACGACACGGACGCTGAAGCGGCGTTCGATGAGGCCGTCGCGGTAGCTGACAGTCGTCCACGCCGGAACGTTCACGGTGAAGGTCTCCGTGTTCGTGACGGTCGCCGACACCGAGACGGACAGGCCGAGCTTGGCCTGGATCTCGCCGATGAAGGTGTCTACGGTGGCCGAGATCTCGGCGCCGGCGGTCGCGGTCAGCGTCCCGCTGTTGGTGCGGGCGATCGCCCGGCTGATCGAGGCCCCGGAGCTGTTCGAGATGGTGCCGCTGTCGCTCGTCTTCCAGTCCCAGCCGATCTGCTCGTAGTAGCGGCTGGTCACCGGCTCGCAGTAGTCACTGCTCCGACCCGGATCCACATCGGCGGCACTCGCCGGCACAGCCCCCACGCCCCCAGCCACCACAGCGCCTGCGAACATGCCCGCAACGGCCTTCTTCATCATCGGAAATCCCCTCCCGGAACCGACCCCAAGCGGATCGGACACAGAGGACCCTAGGTGACAAACGATAGAACGCAGGCGAAACTTGAGGAGTAGTTGAGGATTCCATGACAAGTGACAGATGACCCTCCAATCGGAAGCGCGGCCACCGCCAACCACAGGCGCCGACCCGGCCGACCGGCCCAGACCTGTCCCAGCACCCCCTGCGACAGAACGCCCGGGACGGTGGCATCCCGTCGGCCGAGCCTCCTTCGGAGAGGGCCCGGGAGCAGCGGAACGGGACCGCGACAGAGGAGCGTGGCGCGCGGTGCGCGGCCTCCGCGGCCCGGGCCGGGTTCACCGGGCCTGACGAACATGACTTTTCCGCCGGCACCTCCCACCGACGAAGAGGACCGGGAGCAGCAGAAGCTGCAGCACGAGGTGAACGGCCTGCTCGCCGAGGCGGGCGAGGCAGGACGGCGGGCGGCCAGGTGGGTGCGCGAGCCGGCCGGACGGCAGTCGGAGGAGCGGCACCGCAGCGTGCTGGAGCAGGCCGCCGAAGCCGTTGAGCAGGCCGCCGGGCGGGAGATCGTGCCCGACGGGGACGGGCAGCTGGGCGAGGAGTTCGCCTACGGCCTGGCGGCCGGCGTCGTCACCGGAAGCCCCCTGACCGAGGAACTGCCCGACCTGTCAACCGGCGGGCGGGGCGCGTTGGCGGCGGTCTGCGCGCTGGCCGCGGCGCTGCCGGGCCCGGTGCTCGGCGACCTGGCGCGCGAGCTGCCCGCCCTGACGGCCACCATGGAAGCCGCCACCGAAGCCGGCCGGGCCGCGGCAACTGGCCTCGTAGCACCCGAGGGTGAGCAAATCCTGATTTGCCGCAGGTCCCGATTCCCGGGTGGACGCCTGGCTCGACCGCGCGGTGCTGCCCGAGCCGGCGGTCGACCAGCTCGTCACCGTCCCCGCCCGTGCCGGCGTTCATGAGCGGGCCGACCGCCTGCTCGCCGATCTCACCCTCCTCGGAGTCCGCCAGCCCGGCCGAACACCGCGCCACCCGGGCCCTGAACCGCACCGCCGGGGCCGCTGGTGGCGGGATCGAGCTACCGAGGCAATGCTTCTCAAGTGGATCCGCTCGATCGCCGACGGCTCGCCCGTCACCTGAGCCATCGAGGACGGCCTGCTGCTGGCCGGCCACGAGGTGGCCTGGGTCCCCACCCGGCTGATGGCCGCCCGTCGCAAGCTGCACGCCGCCACCGGCTCCAAGTCCGACCCCGTCGACGCCGCCGCGGTCGCTCATGCCGCCCTCGCCGCTCCCGACCTGGACCGCCACCGCATCGACGAACGCGTACGCGAACCGCGCGTCCTGGTGGACCTGCGGGCAGACCTCGTCAGGCGCCGCACCATGGTGATCAACCAGGTAAAGGCCTACGCACACCTCTGGCTCGACCACACCCCGGGCGACCTCGCCCGCGCCTCCGGGCTGGCCGCGTTGACGGCAATCCTGGACGCCTCGGACCTCGGCCGACACGTCCACCGGGTCCTGGCCGAGATGATGGGCGAGACAGCCGATCTCAACCAGCGCAGCCGCGACCAGCAGACCGCGATCCGCGAACTCGTCACCCCGCTTGCGCCCGCGCTGCTGGAGATCACAGGGACCAGCCACGTCTCGGCGGCGGTCCTGCTCGCGGAGATCGGCGACATCACGCGGTTCACCAGCTCTGCCGAACTCGCCCGCTACACCGGATGCGCACCGATCCCCGTCTACTCGTCCGACAAGGAACGCCACCGCCTGCACCGCGTCACGGAACACCGGCTCGCTGCTTGAGATAGAAGCGTCAACGGCTTGCTGCGGCAGTACTTCCCCAAGGGCACCGACCTGTCCGTCCACACCCCTGAAGACCTCGTTGCTGTCGCGGACCAGCTCAATCGCCGCCCGCGCAGGGCGCTCGGCCGGAGAACCCCCGGCCACCCGGGTGACCTGTTGGAGAGAGGCCGATGCATCGGGCAGGTCAGCTCGTCGTAGGTGTGTGCCGCTGGTCGGCGGCTTCGCGGGTGGCGGCCCAGGTGGCGAGTAGGCGCAGGCCCTGCTCGTCGGGGCTGCCGGGCTGGGCGGTGTAGACGGTGAGAGTCAGGCCCGGGGCGGCGGCCAAGTCCATGCCTTCGTAGGCGAGGGTGAGGTCGCCGACGGCCGGGTGGTGGAAGCGTTTGGTGCCGGTGCCGTGGTGGCGGACGTTGTGGGCGCCCCAGCGGGTGCGGAAGTCGTCGCTGCGGGTGGAGAGTTCGCCGACGAGGTCGTGGAGGTCCTTGTCGTGGGGGTCGCGGCCGGCCTCGGTGCGCAGGATGGCGACGGTGATGTCGGCGGCCTGGTTCCAGTCGGGGTAGAAGCGGCGGGCGGCGGGGTCGAGGAACTGGTAGCGGGCGAGGTTGCCCTGATTGCCGGGGTGGTCGTAGACCTCGCTGTAGAAGGCGCGGGCGAGCTGGTTGGCGGCGAGCAGGTCCATGCGGCCGTTACGGACGAAGGCGGGTCCGCCGGTGACGGCGTCGAGCATCCACTGCAGGGAGGGGTGCGCGGTCCACTGGCGACTGGTGCGGCGGCGGGGCCGGGCGAGGGTGTCGGAGCCGTCGGCGGCCTGGGCGAGGTGCAGCAGGTGGGCGCGTTCGGCGTCGTCGAGCCGCAGGGCGCGGGCGAGGGCTTCCAGGACGGCGGGTGAGGCGCCCGCCAGGTTGCCGCGCTCCAGTTTGGCGTAGTACTCGACGCTGAGGTCGGCGATCGCGGCGACCTCGCTGCGGCGTAGGCCGGGCACGCGGCGCCGGGGGCCGGCGGGCATGCCCGCCCGCTCGGGGGTGATCTTCGCTCGCCGCGAGGTGAGGAACTCGCGGACCTCCTGACTGTTGTCCACGCCTTCGACACTACGGCGCACCGGGTGCGGGAGGGGTGTACTGCGGGTGCACCCTTCGCTGGTGACTCGCTGCGCGGGCGGAGTGCGGGTTTCCTGGATCACGTGGCGCTCTCCGGTCCCGGCCCCCTGCCGGGCCGGGGCCGGTGCCCGACCCGTACACGGCGGCGGCCGGCCCTCCCGGTCCGCCGCCCGGAACGCGAAGGAAGACCCTGATGCGCGGCGCAGTGATCCACGCCCCCGGCGACGTCCGCTTCGAGACCCTGGACGACCCGAAGATCCTCGAACCCACCGACGCGGTCATCCGCACCGCGGTGACGTGCGTGTGCGGCTCGGACCTGTGGCCCTACCGCGGTGCGGAGCCGATCGGCGACCCGCACCCGATGGGCCACGAGTACGTCGGCTTCGTCGAGGAGGTCGGCTCCGAGGTCACCGGCCTGCGGCCCGGCCAGTTCGTGGTCGGCTCGTTCGCGACCTCCGACAACACCTGCCCGAACTGCCTGGGCGGCTTCCCCTCGAACTGCCTGCACCGCGAGTTCATGTCCACCTGCCAGGCCGAGTACGTGCGCATCCCCAACGCCGCCGGCACCCTGGTCGCCTTCGACGAGACCCCGGACGAGCACCTCTGGCCCGGTCTGCTGGCGAACTCGGACGTGATGGGCACCGGCTGGTGGGCAGCCGATGCCGCTCAGGTCCGCCCCGGCTCCACCGCCGTGGTCGTGGGCGACGGCGCGGTCGGCTTGTGCGCGGTGATCGCCGCCAAGGAGCTGGGCGCGGTGCGGATCATCGCCATGTCCCGCCACGAGAGCCGTCAGAACCTCGCCCTGGCCTTCGGCGCGACCGACATCGTCACGGAGCGCGGCGACGAGGGCGTGGCCCGGATCAAGGAAATGACCGGTGGCATCGGCGCCGACAACGTCCTGGAGTGCGTCGGCACCACCCAGTCCATGCAGCAGGCCCTGCACTCCGCCCGCCCCGGCGGCAGCGTCGGCTTCGTCGGCGTCCCCCACGACGTCGCCCTCGACGGGCAGGAACTGTTCTTCTCCCACGTCGGCCTGCGCGGCGGCCCCGCCCCTGTCCGCCGCTACCTCCCCGACCTGAACGAGCGCGTCCTGGCCGGCCGGATCGACCCGGGCAAGGTCTTCGACCTCACCCTCCCCCTGGCGCAGGTCGCCGAGGGCTACCGGGCGATGGACGAGCGCCGCGCCATCAAGGCCCTCCTCACCCCCTGACAGCGATGGCAGCCCATGACCGCCTCGACCGCGCGCACCCTGCTGCGGTGCCTCGCCCTGGCCGCCGTGCTCTTGGCGGCCACCGACTGCGCCGGCACCCCGCCGGCCACAGGCCCCTCCACCACGGCGACGACCACCGCGCTGCGGCAGAAGACGCCGGTCCCCACCGACAGGAGCACTCCGGTGAGCATCCGCGTCACCCTCGACGGCACCCCCGTCCCGGCGGTGCTGAACGACAGCCCCGCCGCACGCGACCTCGCTGCCCTGCTCCCGGTGACCGTGGACCTGGAGGACTTCCACGGAACCGAGCGCATCGGCTACCCGCCGCGCAAGCTCACCACCGCCGGCGCTCCCGCGCCCGCCGCGGCGAAGGCCGGCGACATCGCCTACTACGCGCCCTGGGGCAACCTCGCCCTCTTCCACCAGGACGGCCCCGCGCCCTCCCCGGACCTGCTGATCCTCGGCCACCTCGACACCGACCCCGGCACGATCGCCCGCGCCGAGAAGATCACCGTCCAGACCGCACCCCGACCTACCGGGAGAACACCCAGATGAACCCCGTCTACGACTTCACCGGCCAGGTCGCCTTCGTCACCGGCGCGTCCTCCGGCATGGGCCTGGCCACCGCCCGCGCCTTCGCCGAGGCGGGCGCGGCCGTCGCCCTTGCCGACATCGACGAGAACGCCGTCAAGGCGGCGGCGAAGGAGCTCACCGATGCCGGCCACCGGGCCCTCGCCGTGGTCTGCGACGTCACCGACGAGCAGCAGGTCGCCGCAGCCGTCGACCGCACCGTCGAGGCGTTCGGCCGCCTCGACGCGGCCTACAACAACGCCGGGATCATGCCCCCGCCCACCGACGCCGCCGACGAGAGCGCCGACCAGTTCGACCGCGTCACCGCGGTCAACCTGCGCGGCATCTGGGCGAGCATGAAGCACGAACTGCGCCACATGCGCGCCCAGGGCAGCGGCACCATCGTCAACTGCTCCTCCCTCGGCGGCCTCGTCGGCAACCCCGGCCGCGCCGCCTACCACGCCACCAAGCACGGCGTCATCGGCCTGACCAAGAGCGCCGCCCTCGAATACGGCCCCCGCGGCGTGCGGATCAACGCCGTCTGCCCCGGCACCATCGCCACCCCCATGGTCGACGCCATGGTCGAGGGCGGCGAACTCGACCGCGACCAGGCCGAGACCGGCCAGGCCATCGAACGCCTCGGCACCGCCGACGAGATCGCCCAGGCCGTCCTGTGGCTGTGCAGCCCCGGCTCCAGCTACGTCACCGGCATCGCCCTGCCCGTCGACGGCGGCTACACCGCCCGCTGAACCTGGAACCCGAGAAGAGAGCCCGACCCCGTGGAATTCGTCCAACCCCAGCCCAGCGTCAAGGCCCCCGCCGACTGGTTCACCGGCGACGTATGGTTCGACGTCATCGCCACCGGACAAGCCCCCTCCCGCCTGCGCGCCAACCTGGTGCGATCGCTGACCTGGGACCAAGGCGCCGAGATGGCAGCCCACGGCGCCTTCACTGTCGCCACCGACGTCCCGGTCTACTTCTGCGACCCGGCCAGCCCCTGGCAGCGCGGCTCCAACGAGAACACCAACGGCCTGCTGCGGCAGTACTTCCCCAAGGGCACCGATTTGTCCGTCCATACCCCAGAGCAACTCGCCGCCGTCGCCGCCGAACTCAACGGCCGCCCACGCAAAACGCTCGGCTGGGAAACCCCAGCCGAGCGCCTGCATAAACTGCTCGCGGCCTGATCAATCCGACCACGTGTTGCAACGACCCCTAGAAACCGCCAGTACGGCGGCGGGGGCTTCCTGCTACGGTCGCGTGATCGACCACGTGTTGCAACGACCGCTGGAATTCACCGTGCGGGGCGGCCCACCACTGGTTCAGGGTGTTCGTGTGGCGGGTGTCGTTCAGTACTGGACGGAGATGCTGGCTCCGGTGAAGGCCTGCTGGGCGTGGAGGCCGAAGTAGACGTATCCGGCGGGCGGGTTGTCGATGGTCAGGGTCTCGGTGTTGCCCGCCTGGGTGGACTTGCTGGTGTAGGCGTTGGGGGCGGTCCAGGTGCGGGCGTTGTAGTACAGGTCGGCGTTGCCGGTGCCGCCGGTGGTGGTGATCTTCAGTTGCTTGGTGCCGGCGGGGACGTTCAGGTAGTGGTGGGAGATGTTGCCGGTGGTGGCGCTCAGGCCGGCCCGGCGGCAGTTCTGGCCGAGCACGCGAACGTCGCTCCCGGCGCACAGCGGCAGCAGGCCGACGTCGACCGGCTTGCTGACAGTGGCGGTGGCGCCCTTGTCGTCGGTGACGGTCAGGGTGACGGTGTAGGAGCCGGCGGTGCTGTAGGTCTTGACCGGGGCGGCCTCGGTGGACGTGGTGCCGTCACCGAAGCTCCAGCTGCGGCTCGCCACCGTGCCGTCGTCGTCGGTGGAACCGTCGGTGAGCGTGGCGGTGAGACCGCTGACGGTCGAGGTGAAGGCGGCCACCGGGGCCTGGTTGCCGGGCAGCGCAGGAGTGGTGTTGCAGGCGCCGGCGGCGCAGGCGGTCAGCCAGGTCCTGAAGTCGGCGTCGTAGCGGGTGCCGATGGTGGTCTTGAGCAGGGTGCGGGCACCGGCCCAGTCGCCCACGCGGTACTTGGCGAGGACGGCGTCCACGTCGGGGCGGTGCTTCTCCATCATGTAGCGCACGGCCAGGTAGCCCCAGCGGTAGGTGCGCTCGGTGTTGGTGTTCTGGTAGGTGGTGTCGAAGAGCGTGGAGAGCGCGTAGGTGCGCAGGCCGGCCGCAGCGGTGGCGGCGGTGTAGGGCTTGTCGAGGTAGGAGTAGGAGACGTACTCGGCGAAGCCCTCGATCCACCAGATGGTGGGGGTGGAGACGCCGGCGTTGAAGTCGCCGTGCATGTTGAAGCGGCCGTCGAGGTAGTGGGTGTACTCGTGGTTGAGGTTCCACACCTGGAAGTCGGGCTTCACCGCGTCGTTCTCGTACGCCAGGAAGCGGGGCTGGTTGCCCGCGACGGCGGGGTTGCCCTCCAGGTACATGCCGCCGTTGTTGGTGTCGATGCGGTAGATGGCGGCGGCGAACGCCTGGTAGTCGAAGCGGGTGTCGAAGGCGACGACCTCGATGCTGCTGTTCAGGTCCTTGGCGACCGGCCCCTTGTCGCGGGCGACGGCGTGGAAGTACGCGTCCTGGGCGAGCAGGCTCGCGCAGGCTTCGGCCAGGTTCTCGGCGGTCACGTCCTGGGCGAGGATACGGATGCTCGGGCTGCAGGTGTGGTTGGTGACCAGGATGCCGGCGCGCAGGCGGGCGGCGCCGTCCGCGGTGCCGTACAGCGCAGCGTCGGCCGCGTCGTAGGAGCTGACCATTTCGGAGATCGCCGCCCACAGGTGAGCCGTGCGGCCGCTGGGGGCGCTCTGCGCGGCGAGGCCGCTCAGCAGCGGCTGCAGCTTGGGCTGAAGGACCGCGTGCTGGAGGAACCGGCCGAGCTCGCGGGCGCCGTTGTAGACGAGGTAGCCGTAGTCGGTGCCGAGCAGCGCGGTGTTGCGGGAGATGAAGCCGTTCAGGGTGTCGAGCACGCTGGGGTCGGCCTGGATCGCGGCGACGAAGCCGGCGGTCTCGTGGCCGCGCCACAGCGCGGTGAAGATGCTGTTGATCGCGCCGGGCATGCCCGTGACGGTGTTGTAGGTCGCGGCGTCGTAGTCGGTGAGGAGACGCTTGATCACCGGGAGGTAGCGGGTGTTCTCCTGGGCGCTGTCGATCAGGGTGACCGACTGGCCGAGGATGTCCGCGTTGGCGGTGGTGACGTCGCGGGAGCGGGTGTGGGCGAAGTAGGTGTCCAGCGCTCTGCGGATCGCGGACTGCAGGCTGGTGCCGTAGGTGCCGACGTCGGTGGGGTGGTACCACTGGACGAAATAGCCGGCCCTCAAGTACATGACCAGCTGGTAGGTCGAGGTCGAGTTGTCGCCCGGATAGGAGGCGACGTTGTCGCGCAGCGCATTGGCGACCGTCACCATCTGCGACTCTTGGAAGGCGTAGAAGGCGTCGGTACCGGTCAGGCTGAACAGAGTGTTCATGCAGTTGCCGTCGACGGCCTTGATCTGCTGCACCAGTGCGCTGCCGGTGCGGCCGGTGAAGGCGCTGACGGAGCAGTCCGCAGCGGCGGCCTGCGCCGACGCGCCGAACGACTTGGCGGACACGGACGCACCCGGCGCCGGGTCCGCTGCCGGGGTGAACGGAGCACGCTCACGGGTGGAGACCTCTGCGCCGGAGCTGCGCTCGGCCTCGCGGGCATCGGGGTTCACCTCGGGAGCGGGCTGCGGGGCGAGCTCCGTGGGCGGGGACGCCGACGGAGCGCCGGCGGCAGCGGCGGGGACGGGGACGGGGGCGGGGGCAGCCTGGCTGGCCGGAGCCGACAGGCCGAGCGCCAGACAGGATGCCAGCGCCAGGGGCAGCAGCCGCGCGTAGCGCGACAATTGCGATATGCGGACGGAACTCATGTGGGGGTCTCCGGGCCTGCGTCGACCGCGTGTGGGGTGCGGTCAGGTGGAGGAGGACCACTCGACGGCGCACCGGGTTGCGGCACACCGCCGAACAGCGGGGATGGCATACCATTGCACACGTCACACGGCACCGGGAAGATCCCGAACGGGACCGATTGTCCGAGACCCCTCGCCCCGGAGCCCCTTACATCCCCTCCCCGACACCACGGGGAGCGATCGGCCGACGGAGCCCCGGTCCCGGACGCTCGTGCATCCACACCGCGATGACCGGCACCACTCGGCGCCCCGGAAGGGCCGGTTCGCCCAGTCCGAGCCCTGCCCAGGGACCGGACTGACAGTACGCTGACCTTCCTTTTCGTCAGCGCCCCCACCGGCACTCCCCCGCAGGATCCGCCTGCGCCGCCCGGTGCGACCGCAGGAGGTCGACCCGTGGTGGTGCCCGGCCTGGCCGGCCGCCTGGCAGCGCGCCTACGCGACCGCCCGGCTGTGGTGGCTGGACACCGACGGCCTGGTCGACTGGGCGCGGCTGCCCGAGGACGGTGTACGAGGGCGAGCAGCTCGGACGCTGGGCGAAGGCGCAGCGGGCCGGCCGGCCCGGCCTGGAGGCCGACCAGCAGGACCTGCTCGCCGCGATCGGCTCGAGGCCGACCCCGAGCTGGTGGCCGCCAAAGCCGCCGCCGAGGCGAAGCCGACCGTGTCCCGCGGAGATCGGTTCCAGCAGCGCCTGGCCGCGCTCGCCGCGCTCGTCGAGCGGGAGCAGCACCCCCGAGTCCCCCGCCCCCACAAGGAGCAGGTGGAGAGCGTGGAGGCCGGCCCGGGCGGTGAGGAGCAGGTGGTGGTGTCGCACTTCGCCCTGGGCGCCTGGCTCAACAACCAGAAGGCCCGCCGGGCGAAACTCAGCCCGGGGCAGCTCGCGCAGCTCGCCGAGCACGGCGTGGAGTGGGCATAGGCCCAGCGGCGCCCCGGGCATCAGGACAGCCGATTCTTGTCGTGCAAGGACCGCCAAGTTAGTTCTGCTGATAGATTTCTGATGTTCTGTCAGTCACAGAATGGCGGCGACGCGGGGGGAAGCGTGTCGACTTACGAACCATCGAGTCAGCCCTGGCCCAATCCGCCGCGGCGACCAGCGGATCCGCCACGCCCGGCGGGGCCGCCCACGGTGGGGGCCGCGATCGTGTCCCCACCGGTGACGGATCTGTACGGCGGAGCGCACAACGCCGTCAACGTTCGTGTCGACAAGCGGCTGCTCTGGGTGGGGAACGCCGCGTACCCGCTGCGCAACATCACCCGGGTCTACACGTTCCTGCTGCGGCCGAACCGCGGAGCTGCGCTGGCACGGTTCATGCGGCGGCTGCTGGTGCTCCTGGCGGTCGTTGTCGTCCTCGCCGTCCTCGACGACGGCCGCTCGGAATATGTCGCGCCGACCGGGGAGGAGGGCCTGGTCGTCTTCGGGGCCGGCTTCGCGATCTTCGCCGTACTCGAACTGTTGGCCGTCCTGTTCGCACGGTCGGTGCCCGTCCTGGCGGTGGACACCGCGGGCTCCCCCACCGCCATCGTCACCGATTCGGACCGTGGCAGGGTCGGTGAACTGCTCCACACCCTTGCCTACGCGCTGGAGCACCCCGAGACCGAGTTCCAGGTGACGATGCAGACGCTCACGTTCAGCCCGCAGAACTACCACGTCGGGGACAACGTCAACATGTACGGCGGCTTCGGCAACACGGGGAAGGTGACCAATTGAGCGGCGATCGCAATAACGTCCACATGTATGGCGGCACCGGCAACAGCGGCGTCGTCTACAACCAGGCGCAGGCGGCCGGTGGCCAGGGCGGATCGGTGGAGCTCACCGCCGCTGTGACCGAGCTGGTCCGCCTGCTGCACGAACTGCGGAGCGGCGTCGCCCCTCTGGCGGCGCAGTCCATCGACGAGGCTTTGCCGGCCATCGGCATGGGACCTGCGGCCGCACCGCAGGATCGGCATCGGGCGCTGATGGCGGTAGCAGGGATCGCCGCTACCGTCGGGGCGGTCGGCACTCCTGTCGTGGAGGCGGTCCAGCGGGTACTGGCCCTACTCGGCGGCCAATAGACGGACGGCGGCGGCCCAAGTGGTCGGGCGGGATTCCCGGCGTAGGGGCGCCGGGCCGGCTGGTGGCTCGGGCCCAGCGGTAGGCTGCCGGGGCTCCGAGAAGGCACTCGGAGGCCGTCACCTGTGGGGTGTCGGCCTGCTGGCATTCCTGCGGCAGATTGGCGAGTCAGGGCTGGGGCGTAATGGAGAAGGACGGCCATGGGCTGGAGTTCGTCATGACTTACGGGCCGCTGCTGTCCGACGACGGTGCTACCTGGCTCGGCACGGCGGTGTTGCTCCGGGCACCGGACCTGGACAAGGCACGCGCCGTCCTGACTGCGGACCAGTACGCCGACATCGAGGTGCACAACTGGCAGTTCGGCGGGCGGCCGTCATGACCCGCCGCCGACGTCCGGCTGATGTCGCCGCCGGATTCGATCGGATCACTCAGTCCCCGTGTTCCAGCGAACCGACGGGTTGGTCCCGTCGGTTCGCGCTGAAGAGCCATCGGTTTCCCTGATCCCACGGGACTGCCTGTCCTGAGGTCTGTTGTCCGCGGACGGCCGACCTGCCTTCCGCGTCTCACATCATTGGCCGGTGGAGCTGTGATTCTCCGCCGGCAGCGTGCGGGAGGTGCGCCTGGCCGGGACGGCGCTGGGAGCCGTTCGGCTCCGGGCCGGAAGGCGCGGGTCCGGGCTCCGGTGTCATCGCTGTTCGCCGGCAGCGGGGTGCCGGCGGCGGAAAGTCGACGCGGGGGCAGCAGAGCAGCCGGGCGGCTGGCGCCGCGCCCTGTCCCGATCGAGAGCGCGGCGCACGCGGAGAGCCAACTGCTGCTCAGGCCGGGCCCGGAGGTCGGGGTGCTGGGCCCGCCCGAGCTGCGGGAGCGCCTCGTCGCGGCGGCGCGGGCCCTGGCGCGCTCTACCGCCGACGCACTACCGCCGACGGACTACCCGCGCTCGCGGGTGGTCCTGGGCAGGGGGTCAGGGCTGGGTGATCCGGCTCCAGGTGAAGGGCCCGAACGAGGTGTCGGTCGTCGGGTGGTGGGCGCCCGGGGTGACGGCTAGCTTCAGCCACTCCAGCGGCACGGTGCTGCCGTGGACGACGATGCGGTGGAAGTTCGGGACGTTGTAGCCGGGGTGGCTGTTCCAGGCGTCGGAGGAGCAGACGTCCTGGTCGCCGGCGCACGGCGCGCCCTGGCCCAGCGGGTTGTCCGAGCGGTACACGTGCGAGTCGCCCATCAGCAGGAGCACCGGCTTGCCGAACGCGGTGGTGTGCGAGGCGAGGCTCGCGACGATCGGCTTGTAGTCGGCGACGTGCGCGGCGGGCTTGCCGTCCAGGTCCCACATGTCGGCCTGGGTGGTGACCACGATGGAGGAGATGCCGCCGACGTGGGCGACGGCGAAGGCGGTGTCGAGCCACCGCAGGTCGGCGGCGGTGCGCCGGGCGGCCTCGTCGAGCTGCTCCTGGGAGGCGGTGGGCGCGCCGTACCAGGGGTCGGCGTCGTTGTTCGATCCCCCGGGGACGTTGATGGTGACGAACAGCGTGCCGTTCTTGATCCACAGCACGTTCTCGACGTACCGGGCGTCCTCGGGGTGTGCCCGGTTGGGGAGTTCGGCCTGGGACAGGACACGCAGCGTGCCGCTGCCGAGGGTGTGGCCGGCCCGCGGGAAGAAGTTCTTGCGGATCAGGTCGAGGTTGGCGACCGGGTTGCCGGCGGCGTGGCCGACGGGCTGCCCGGTGGCCGGGTCGAGCACGGGGTCGATCTTTCCGGTGGCGGCGTTGTACTTGCCGCCGCCCTCGGCGGCCTTGTGGCAGTCGGCCCATTCGTTGTCGCCGGGGGTGTAGACCAGCGGGTCGGCGAAGGTCTTCCAGAGCGCGGCGACGGACTCGTCGTACGCGGCGGTGCAGTACTGCTTGCCGGAGTGGATGTCACCCACGTGGATGACGGTGCTGACGTCCTGGTCGGCGTTGACGTTCGCGATGAAGGCCGGCGTGGCCAGGAACTCACTGGTGTCGCTCGGTGAGGTGCCGTACGGGGCGTCGCCGTACACGGCGAGTGTGAACGACGCGCGGGCGCCGCGGGTGGGGCTGCCCTGGCTCGCCGTCGCGGTGGTGGCCGGCACCACGCTCAGCGCGAGGGCGAGGCTCGCGGCCGCGTACATACGTCTGTTCATGTGCTGTCTCCCGGAGGGTGCGCCGTGCGAAGGCTGTGCGGGAAGCAGCGTGCACGGCTCCGGGAACGGCCGGGTGAACACAAGTTCAAGGGTTCGCCGTGGGATTGACGGCCCGCGGGGAGCGTCCGTGCACCGCCGCCGTACGGCAAGGTGGTCGGGCACCAGAACCAGCGCGGAGCGAGGCGCCTCGCCGCGGGTGCGCGGGTAGGCGGCGGCCCGGCCGGTGTCCCGCACCGGGCGCCAGCCCTCGCCCCTCGATGTGGTGTCGGTGACCACTGGTGTCCTCTTGACGAAGTGCCGTCGGGCAGCCTCGCCTCGCACCACCGCGATACCGTCTGGGCAAGATCAGTCAAAGGGGCAGAATGACAGGTCGGATCGAGTTCGATCGGCAACTCAGCGGTAGCGGCTGGGCGACATGCCGTATCGCCGACGCAGTTGCCGAAGCGAAGTGCGGGGTCAGTTACATCGATGCCTTGGCCGGCCTGCGGCTCGCCCCGGACGCCGAGGTCCGCACCACGCCGCCGATCAACCCGAAGGCCTGAAACGATGATCACGCGCCCCAGCCGCGACTACGCGATCACCGCGATGTACTCCGTGGATGACGACGCCTGGCACCTCGAACTGGACCTCGTCCGGGAGCAACGGGCCATGGTGACCGCGGTCATCCCCGACGAGGACCCAGCGCGCGAGCCGACGGTGTGCTTCGATCCCCAAGGACAACGCTGTCGCCAGGGAACTGCGCGTCACTGTCCCCGAGGCCGATCTCCCCGCCGTTCTTGCGGCCGCATTCGGGCTGCATCCCGATGGCACCCCCGCAGACGCCCAGCAGGCGTTCCAGCTGGTTGCCGAGAGGGCGGGGGAGCGTGATCACTCTCCCACCGCGCCCGCTTGAACAACCGGCAGCGTCCGGTGTCTGTCCGACCGGACAGACACCGGACGGACAGCACGAGCGCTCCTCGTCCCGACAGACACGAATGACCGGGCCGAGTGCATGAAACATGTGACATCACCGACGACTGTCGTCCTCCTCGAGAATGCATACGCGCCCGTAGTGAGCCGTCCAGCCGGATGTTGTCCGCGGACAACACGAGCAGTCCCATCACCGGAGTCCTGCGGCTCCTGAACCTGCGGGGCTGGTTCTCCACCTGGAGCTGGAGAGGCCAGGCCATTTCTGCGCTGCCGGTCGAATCTGCGCTGCCGGTCGAAGCGGCGGCCGAGCCGTAGGTGCGCTCCTGCGTGCTGTCCGCGCACGGCACCACATCGCGCCGGATCGCGGGCGAGTCCTGCCGGGAACCGCCCGCCCATGGGCGGGCGCCGGCCGCTTCCGGCCCCTCCGGCCGGAACGGGCCAGGGACCTTTCCGTCCACCCGGGCGCCCTTCCGCCCGCCGTGAGCCGCGACGAAACTGGTGATCGCCGCCAGGGAGCACCGCTTCCGGGGCGGCGGACCCGACGAAGCGTCACCCCGCGACGCGAGCCGGGTCCACCGCACCGACGCCCCCTGCTCCCGGAGGAACACCACCATGCCCCGCGCCTCCCCCGCCACCGCGGTGGCCCGCCCCCGGCACCGGCGAAGACATCCGACCGGACGACGAGGCCGAGATCGTGGACGCCCTGTGGGCCCACTGCCCGCCCGGCAGCGGCCTCCAGCGCATCAGAGCACGGTCCGAGCCCGGACCGGTCGACCTCCTGCTCTCCCTCCTGACCCCTGGACTCCCCCGGCGCGCCCAGCGCCGTCCAGTGCCCACGCCCTGATCGCACGGAGCCACCGGGCCGTGCCGCTGCTCAACCGGCACTACCTGCCGCCCCGGCCCTTCGGCACACAAGAACACCACCGCCTGATCGGCGCGCAGCGCCCCTACCAGGCCCAGGCACCGTCCGGCACTTGAGCATGCGACACGGATCGGGGCCGCGCTCGATTCGCGGGCCCTCTGCCCGACCGGCCTGCGCCGCCGTCCTCGGCCCCGCCGCACCCGCCGTCGACCGACCTTGCACACCCCTCAGCTTCGCCACACCCAAACCAACCCCGCCAAGGAGAACCTCGCCATGTCCGTCGTCAAGTCCTCGTTCACCCGCACCGCTCTCGCCGCGGCCCTGGCCGTGTCCACCGCGTCCGGCGCGATGGTGCTCGTCACCTCCTCCGCCCATGCGGCCTCGTCCGTCGGCGGCTCAATCGCCACATCCGAGGTGATGGCGCGGGCCAACGACTGGCTCGCCCGGGACATCCCGTACAACCAGGGCGCGTACGCCACCGACGTCACCGGCACCAAGTCCTACCGGCAGGACTGCTCGGGCTTCGTCTCCATGGCCTGGCACCTGAGCAGCAGCGAGAACACCGACAGCCTCGACAACCGGGCGCTGACGACCCGGGTGGCCCTGTCCGACCTCAAGCCCGGTGACGCCCTGGACAACGACCCCGGTGATGGTTCGGTCAAGTCCAGTGGCCACATCATTCTGTTCGACCACTGGGTCAACAAGGCCGCGGGCCAGTTCGCCTACATCGACGAGGTCAACCCGACGCTCAACGTGCGGGCCGGCGTCACCTACCTCAGCGGCGACCGCAACGGGAACATCGCCGGGCACCCCGCCAACGAGTACTTCGGCCTGCGCTACAACAAGCTGGTCGCAGACACCCAGAACCCCGCGCCCGTCTCCACCCCGGGCGCGATCACCGCCGCCGCCACCAGCGACAACACCGCCCACGTCGGCATCGTCGGCTCCGACGGCAGCCTGTGGTCGACCGACGCGGCGTACGGCGGCACCGGCTGGAGCGGCAACTGGGGCAAGCTCGACGGCAGCGCGCTGAAGGCGCTGACCAGCGTGACGGTCGGCAACGTGGTCCACGTCTACGCCCTGGGCGCCACCGGCAAGGTGTACACCAAGGACGCCGACTACAACACCGGCTACTGGAGCACCGGTTGGGCCGAGGTCCCCGGCGGCGCGACCGGCGCCACGGCCCTGACCGCGTCCGCCACCGGCAACACCGTCCACCTGCAGACCATCGGCAGCGACGGCGCCCTCTACACCACCGACGCCGACTACAGCGGCACCGGCTGGAGCGGAGCCTGGACCAAGCTCGACGGCAGCGCGCTGAAGGCGCTGACCAGCGTGACGGTCGGCAACGTCGTCCACGTCTACGCCATCGGCGCCACCGGCAAGGTCTACACCAAGGACGCCGACTACAACACCGGCCAGTGGAGCACCGGTTGGGCCGAGGTCCCCGGCGGTGCCCAGGCCTGACGCACCCCGCGGTTCAGTCTCCTTCCCTCTGCTCACCGATTCCGGGGTACCGTCATGTCCGCACGCCCGTCGAAGACCCGCCTCCGTCCGCTCGGTCTCCTGCCGACCGCGACCGTCACCGCCGCGCTCGCCGCCTCCCTCCTCGCCACCGCCCCGCAGGCCTCCGCCGCCTCGGTCTCGACCTGGGACAAGGTCGCGCAGTGCGAGAGCACCGGCAACTGGAGCATCAACACCGGGAACACCTTCTACGGTGGGCTCCAGATCTCGAAGTCGACCTGGGACGCCTTCGGTGGGCGTCAGTACGCCGCCTACCCCCACCTGGCCACCAAGCAGCAGCAGATCCTGACGGCCGAGAAGATACTCGCCGGCCAGGGCGTCGGGGCCTGGCCCAATTGCTGGCAGGGCACCGGCCTCGCCACCGACCACGCCAACCCCTACCCGGCGCCCGCGCCGTCCACCACGAACAGCGCGGCGATCACGGCCTCCGTCACCGGTGGGACGGCCCGCCTCAACCTCGTCGGCAGTGACGGCGTCCTCTACACCACCGACGCCGACTACGGCGGCACCGGCTGGGGCGGGGCCTGGACCAAGCTCGACGGCAGCGCGCTGAAGTCCCTGAGCAGCGTGACGGTCGGCAACGTGGTCCACGTCTACGCCCTGGGCGCCACCGGCAAGGTCTACACCAAGGACGCCGACTACAACACCGGCCAGTGGAGCACCGGTTGGACCGAGGTCCCCGGCGGCGCCACCGGCGCCACGGCCCTGACCGCGTCCGCCACCGGCAACACCGTCCACCTGCAGACCATCGGCAGCGACGGCGCCCTCTACACCACCGACGCCGACTACAGCGGCACCGGCTGGAGCGGAGCCTGGACCAAGCTCGACGGCTCCGGACTCAAGGCCCTCACCAGCACCGTCACCGGAAACGTCCTCCACGTCTACGCCATCGGCGCCACCGGCAAGGTCTACACCAAGGACGCCGACTACAACACCGGCCAATGGACCCAGGGCTGGACCGAGGTCCCCGGCGGCGCCCAGACCTGACGCCCCCCTCCCGACCCTCCGCACGACACCAACAGCGACACCACCCCCACGAGGGCGTGGCTCCAGGCTTCCAATACCTGGAGCCACGCCCTCGTGGCGAGCAGGACCGGTGCACGCTTCACTTCCCCCGCCACCGAAGACCTTCGCATGCAGCTTAGACCGTGTCCTATCTCGTGCAGCCGACCCCGCACGCCGGCCCTCGACCAGATGAGGAAGCGGCGGTGGACGGTGGACTTGGAAACCCCGAGCAGGGCGGCCTCGGACCGATAACCCGTAGCCCGGGCCGCAACCGGTAGGGCGTTGACGACCCCGACCCAGCACAACTGGCCGGTCACCTCCACGGTGCCCACGAATCCCACCGCCACCAGGTGCCTGCCGTCGCGGAAGCGGGCCGCGCCCAGCACCAGCACGCCGGACGGCGCACCGAGCGATCCCAGGTCGACGAAGGCCTCAGCCGTGCGCCGATTGTGCCGTCCCGGTGCGACGGGATCCGGCGGCGGGGCACCGGATGCCCCGCCGCCGGATCCCGCGTACTGCTGCGGCCGTCCGAGGTGCTGATGCCCGTCGGGTTCGTCCGACTACTCGCCGGGCGTCGCGGCGCAGGCACGGAAGAGATCGAGCAGTTCACGCCCGGGCCCGCTGTCCGGATCGAAACCCTGGAGACCTCGCAGCCCGGACGGCACCCCGGGCCCCAGGACCAGGGCGCCGTGGCAGCGGAAGCAGAACGCGATCTCGAAGAGAAGATCGGTGGAACTGTGGGCCCGAACGCCATAGGCGGGCGCGAAGCAGCGATGCAGCTCGCCGCCCGGCAGTTCGGAGACCAGGTCCAGTACCTGCCGCGCCTGCTCCTCCACCCGGATCTCCAGAACATCACCCACCACGGCGCCGGAGTCGGGCCGTGCGGTGATGCGGACCACCTCGACCAGGTCGGTCTCCGGTGCGGTGTCGGGAAGCAGCATCCGTACATGATCACCGACAGGGCCACGACTCGGAAAGCAGTCACGCGATCGGAAGCGCCCCCCGCTCCCCGGCCCGGGCAGACCTCGAGCGGCCTCTCACCGCGGCGACGCGGAGCGATCACCGTGCTGCAGTGCTTGTCGAACGTGAGCAGCACGGCCCGGGCGGGCCGAGTTCCCGGCCGAGGTGGCAGCGCATCAGCTCCTCGACCTTGGCGAGCAGGGGCCGGTCGATGGTGGTGATCTGGACGCGGCCCTGGCCGGCGAGCGCCCCGAGTCGGGTGACATCGTCGACCACAGCTCGCTCGCCGGCGCGGGTGTGCAGGAGGTGGTCGAGCTCGGCCAGCACCAGCGGCGGAGATGACCAGGGTTCGTGGCAGGTTCAGCGCCTCCGGTCCGGCAGGGTGGAGAACGTCGCGGCCGTTGAAGGCACGGAGCAGCACACCGGTGTCGGCGACCGCGAACAGCGGCGGCGCGATGGTGGCGGTCTCGGCCGAAGCCTTCGGCCAGGTACTGGTCCGCGTGGACGACCAGGTCCGACGGGCGTCGAACAGGGCCCAGTCGGCGAACTCGCTCGCGGTGATCGACGGCTGCGCCGGCGACTCCAGGGCCGGTTCCGACTGAGAGCTCATCTCCACCCCGTCCAGGAGGTGGGTCGCAGGTTGACGGTAGCGGTCGGCGCGCCGCCCATCCAACCGAACATCAACTGGTCCAACCTCCGCAAGATCCGCTGCGACAACGCGGTCGGGCAGTACCCCGGCTGCGTCTACCCGGATGTGCGGGACAATCTCGTGCTGCCGCTCAGCCAGCCTCTGTGCGGACATCGTCCCGAAGCTCCAGAACGGCCAGTGGAGGTTCTACGCCGTACAGGGCCGCCCCGATGTCGCCAAGCACGGGCCTATGTGCGCGGTCATGTTCCCCTCGCTGCGAACAAGGCAGCAGGCGGCAAGTACGGCAGCTTCGTACCGGCCGACCATGTCCTGGACTCCGAGAAGTTCGTCGTCAGCGTTACCAGTTGAGCTGCACGGTGGCGCCCCGGGCCGGCCGGGCTCGGGGCGCCACCCCTTTCGAAGGAGGATTCTGTGGTTGATGCTGGACCGTTCTGGGGGCAGTGGGCGGAGAGCGGGACGGTGCCCACGTTCTGCCTGAACGTGGTGCGGAGGCTTACCGCCGACGAGGTGGTGGCCGCGTACGGTGCGGGCCCGGGCAGACTGCGACAGCTCTCTCTTGCCGAGGCCGACTCCCGGTACCCGATGGCGCAGGGCGGCACCCTGCTCCGGGTGGGACGGTTGGGGGACTGGACGTTCTGCTTCGAAGCGCGGGAAGCGGAGGGATTCAAACCCGGGGTACTGGCCCGGCTGAGCGAACGCTCCGCGGTCGTGAGCCTGTTCTACGCGGACGGCATGACCGTGCTCGAGCGCCTCGAGGAGGGCCGACTCGTCGAGCGTTTCGAGCCCGGCCAGCGGTCACCGGCCCAGGGCAGCGGACCCCACACGCTCCACGAGGATGTCCGCGCCGAACTGCGGAACTCAACGACACCGTCGACGACGGAGGCGGCGCTCCGGGTCATTGCCCGGCACATCGGGGCCGAGATCCCCTGGGCGACGCTCGCAGGTCCGCTGGCGACCGTCGTCCTGGACCAGGCCGAACGTGAACCACTGGCCCCGGCCCCACACTTCGCAGCACCGGCTGCGGACGGGCCGGCCCCGGGTCTCGGGCGCTCTCTCGGAGGCCTCGACCTGCCCATCGACCCCCTGCAGATTAGCCGGCGTCCGGGGCGGTCGGCACTCCCGCTCGCAGGAGAGCGGACAGGCCCGTGCCGGTGACCGTGACGGCGTGCTCCAGCTCCGCTGCCGCGACGACCGTGGTGGGCACCCGGGTCCCGGGCTGGGCGTCCGGCTTGGCCTCGGCCTCTGCGATGAGACGGCCGTGGTCCGGAGTGCTGGCGTAGTGGAAGCGGTCCCTGGTGATGACGACACCGAGGATGGGCCGGTGCGTCCGCTCGCCCCGGCCCACGGGCCGCCGGACCCACTGGCCGGGTTCCTCGGCACCGGCCTCGGCGCATGGCTCCGTCTGCCGTGTACCCCGCCGCCTCGGGCCGCACCCCGAACAGCGACGACTCCTCGCCGAACCCACCTTCGACACCACCACGGCAGCCGCCCCGGCGCACAGTCTCCGGACCGCCGCCGAACAAGCCCATGCCCGCGCCCGGGCCGCCGGACACGACTCCCTCGCCGACCTCGGGGCGTCCACCGTCCGCGCGACGGGTACCCGCCCGGCAGACGGGCTCGGCGGCCGGCGCGGCCCGGCACGGACCGCGCCCTCCCGGCAGTACGTGTCCGCGCTCAGGCACTCCTGGAGCAGGACCAAGGACTCGCAGGGTGTCGCCTGCGGTGTCGTCGGGCCCGGGATGCCGGGCGTGCGGTCCTCGATCAGCGGCATGGCCCGGAAACTGATGCAGGATCACGGTCCAGCCGCCGCCGACAACGGGTGACGTCGTCGTGCGGGCCGCAGCCGCCGGAGGAACGGCATCGGATCGGCAGGGTTGGGGCATGGTGGAGCAAACGTTCCGGAAGTGCTGACCCCCCATGGTGGAGGCCATCACTTCTGATCGCGCAGGTCCGTGCCGCGCAGCGGGGGTGCGAAGAGGGAGAGGCCATGCGTTGCGCGGCACGGTTCCCGTGGCACTACCGTCGTGATCGGTCCCTCCAACGCCAGCCGATGGCGAGACCGGCCACCGGAAGCGAGAGGAATCTGAACGGCTCCGGTACCAGCCAGAACGTCAGCACAGCGAAGACGGCCAGTAGAGCGACCAGCTCGATGGTGAACCGGTAGCCCCACGTTGCGGGCCACGCCCTTCGGCCTCCGTCGCCGTTCTCCTCTGCGGAGGGTGGTGAGTCTGCAGGCATTCCGCGCAGCTTTCTCTCGGCAGGGTGATGACTGGACGGCGCGGGCCGGCGCGGGTGCGCAGGCCCCGTATGCGGCTCCTGAGGCATATCCCTTGAAGTACGAGGCGGAAAGGCCGCTGGTACTGCATCCCGGGTACATCCGTTTCGACTGACGGCACAGTCGGCCACTCCGGCGGTGGCCGCGACGGCGCCCCCTGCCAGCAGGCATCCCACCAGTGCGGCAGGGGCGCACACGGCGCCGATGGCCCCACCACCGGCGACGTACACGCCGTCGTGCCCGACACACCGTCCCTGCTCTACGCCGTCCATGAAGAAACAGTTCTTCCGCTTCTGCTCGAAGACCTGCGGGCCGGCTCCACCGTCCAGGTGGCGTGGGCGCCCACGCCGGTGACCCATTCATGGTTCATCACACGTTGATGCCTTCGCGGTTCCCGCAGGCACCGCGCCGACCGGCCGTCTCGTAGCAGCCCAAGGGTCGAGTGGCCTCGGGCCGTCCGTGTCATCGACGCAGCCGGTCACCGGTTGCGAGGCCCGAGCAGTCGCTCCAGTTTCGCATCCAGTTGGGTCGTGGAGGTTGGCCGGTCTCGTCGACGTTCGACGCTCCTGGCGGGGTGGCACGTCAGCGTGCGGTGACCCAATAGGCTGCGAGCGGGCGGTTGCCGTGCGGTGCGGCGACGGCCCGCAGGACGTCGCTCTGACTGAGGACGAGTTGCCGTACCGGTTCGGGCAACGCGGCCAACCGTTCTCCTGCGGTGATCAGGTCGAGACAGGCGGTGATCTCCCAGTCCGCGTCCTGGAGTGCGTCGGTGTCGACCGGCCCGTCGCCGTCCGCCGTCCAGCCCGCCTCGGGCAGGAGCCGCAGCAGCGCCTCGCGGGAGAAGGACGTGCGGATGTTGCCCTCGCCGTGTGAGCCGGCGGCCTCGATCTGGCCCTGGATCAGTACTGCGAGCAGGTGCGCCAGCTGGTCGCCGCAGGAGGGCGTCAGGTCCCACTCGGTGAACCACAGCCGCCGGGCCCAGGGCCGCACCCGGGCCAGCGTGTCGCGCAGCTGTCCGAGCGAGGCGAAGTACCAGGAGCAGTGGGCGAGCACGACGTGGTCGAAGGCGTCGCGGGGGAAGTCGACCGACGGGTCGCGGACATCGGTGCTGAAGCGGAAGTCGATGCGGGGCCCGAGCGGGCCCGCCGCGAGCCGGGCCGCCGACTCCCCGAGCGTGACCGGCGCCCCGTAGGTCGGACCGGCGACGTCGACGGCCACCACGCGTCCCCGGGGGCCGACGGCCTCCGCGAGGACGGCGGTCATGTCGCCCTGCCCGCAACCCAGTTCGAGGACCGTGGATCCGGGCTCGATGTCCCAGCTCGCCACGAGTGAAGCACGGTGGCGTGTCTGTACCAGCTGCGCATCCGGGCTGTGGTCGGCGGCGGCCATGGCCTTCACGAGCGACGGAATCCTGGCGTGGAGATCGACGTGCTTCACACAATCCTCAATGGCTTGTTCGGCGAACCGGTAAGGACGAGGACACGAGACACCCCTCAACAGCACCTGCGGCCGACGAGCCCGCGCCGGTTCGGAGCCAAGGGTGGCGCCGCTGAGGCCGGCGCCACGGCGCGGCTTCCCAGGCTCGCCGTCGTCTTCCGCTGCGGCTGGGGCGTCGGCGTCAGGCCCTGGAGCCGCGCTGTCAACCCGGGAGTCCCAGCACAAGCGTGTGGCGGGAACGGCGCGCGCACATGCTCTTCCCACAGCCGTGAAAGCAGGTCCGATTCCGGTTCGCCCATGTTCGAGATCATGCCTCCCGGGCCACCGCCCCGCTACCGCGCCCTGGCAGCGGCCGGCCCGGACGCCCACCTGCCCGACGAGGAGCCGTACGCGCTGCCGCCCCCGCGAAACTCCCGCCTTGCGGGGCGCACGGGGCAAGCACCTCGTCCTGGTCGACCGGGTTCGTGGGCCCATGTCTCGACGGTCGAAGAGGGACAGAACGGGACGCCGCCCGGGGCGCGGGCCGGCGCCGGCCGTTTCGTGGCTCCTCCGCCGCCCGCACCCGTCCTGCGCCCCGGTGTCAGGACCGCACGCGGGTGCGCCTCTCTGCCCGGTCCGCCGTCCCCTCGCCCGGCGCCTCGGGCCCCAGCCGGCGGCGCAGCAGCACGGCGGCCAGTGCGGCCAGTGCGAATGCCGCTCCCGCCCAAGGGAGTTGGCGTGTGCCGGCGGTTGCGACCACCAGGCCGCCGGTGGCGCTGCCGATCGTGATGCCGAGATTGGAGAAGGAGATGAAGAGGCTGTTGCCGAACTCCGGGGCGTCCTGGGCGTCCCGGGCCAGCCAGGTCTGGCTGGCGACGAGTCCTCCCGAGTGGACCGCGCCCCACAGGAGCACGGCGAGGACGGTAGGGACGGCCCACGGGCCGACGGTGTGGAGGAGGGCGTAGAGCAGCGCATAGAGGACGGGGAAGGCGGTCACCGTCCGGACCGGGTCGCGTTCCAGTAGCCGACCGAAGAGGAGGTTGCCGAGGACCATCACGACCCCGAAGGCCATCAGCAGCGCACCGATCGTCGATCCGCCCAGGTGCGTGACGCGTTCCAGGTACTCGGCGAAGTAGCCGTAGACCGAGAACATCGCCGCGAAGACGAACACCACGGCCGACAGGGACAGCCACAGCCGGGGACGGTTCAGAATGCCCAACTGGTCTCCGTAGGACAGCCGTTGCCCGGCGGGCATGGACGGGAAGAGGGCCAGGATCCCGACCAGGGCGAGCAGGTTGGCGCCGGCGCCGAACCAGAACGCGGCCGCGAGGGAGAAGTGTTCGGCGAGATAGGAGGTGGCCGGCACACCGAACGCGAAGCCCAGCGTCACCCCGGCGAAGACGGTGGTGGCGGCCCTGGTGGCCTTCTCCGGCGGCACGAGCCGGGTGGCGGCGGTGAGCGCCACCGCGAAGAACACCGGATGGAAGAGCGCCGGCACGATCCGGAAGACGAGCATCACCGGGAAACTGTCGGTGAGCGCGTAGACGGCGTTGGAGGCCGCGAACACCGCGAGCGCCGCCGCCAGGACGGCCTTGCGCCGCACCCCGGAGGCCAGCAGCGTCGCGAACGGGCCGGCCACGGCGACGACCAGCGCGAACACCCCCACCAGCCACCCCGCCGTCGCCGCCGGCACGCCGAGTTCCTCGGAGATCCGGGGCAGGACGCCGACGACGCCCATCTCCGTGGTGATGATGCCGAACACCCCCAGGGAGAGGGTCAGGACAACAGGACCGGTCTTTCCCATGACTGCCTTCCGCCGTCCGGCCGTGCGCGGGCACGGCTGCGCCGCCCCGCCAGACCGAGCTACAAATCTAGATAGTTAGATGGATTATCGCGTGGAAAGGGCACACCCCTCCCCCGCACCGACCCGGGAACGAACGTCAGAGCTCGTCGCGCACGTACGCCGCGAAGGCGGCGATCGTCTCCTCGTTGCGCCGGTAGAACGTCCACTTGCCGACCCGCTCCGACACCAGCAGCCCGGCGTCCCGCAGGATCTGCAGGTAGCCGGAGACCACCGACTGGGCCAACCCGGAACGCTCGCGGATCTCCGTCACGCACACGCCGATGTGGAAACCGACACCGCGCTCGCGGTAGTACTCCTCGTCCCAGTAGAGCTCCGGCGTCTTCAACCAGCGCAGGAACTCCGCCCGCGCGGGATTGGCGAGCGCCTTGTGGACGGCCAGCGGATCCACCGCACACCCCTTTCGCGAGCCGGACCTCCCGGGACGTATCTAATATTCTCGATACGAAGAAACGTGTCAACCCGGAACCCCGGTGCGCCCGCCCGACGGCCCTCGCACACACCGAGTGCGGACCCCGGACCCCGCCGGCCGGAGTGAGTCCGGCCACCGCGACAGGGTGTCGGCAGTCGCTCGGGCCCGCGGTGGGGTGGGGTGCGTCGACACACTTTGCCCGCAGGGCGGTGGTGCGCCGCACCGGGGCCGTCGCGCCGAACGGCCCGGGAAGGAGCGCGACGGTGAACGGCACCCGGCTGACGCCCTGACACCCCTCCGACCGCCCCGCGGGCCCCGGTGTCGGACCCGCTGCCTAGGCTGGGGGCAGCCGATGATCAAGGGAGCAGGACTGTGCGGATCGAACGTCACCAGGTGGACGGGGCGCGGGTGGCGGAAGCCCGCGAGGACTTCGTGAACCGGATCGGGAGGCAGGTCCACTCCTACTCCCGCGCCGGTCTGATGACCACCACCGAGTGGCAGCTGATCTCCGACTCCTTCCTCGACTACCTCGGCGCCCTCTCCACCACCCGGCCCGACCTGCACTCCGCCGAGGCCAGGGCCGTCCTCAAGGACGCCGCCGCGGCGGCCGCCGGCGCCGTTTCCTTCGCCGCCTACTACCCGGTCGACAGCTTCCACGTCTTCCTCGACTACCCGAACTTCGGAATGAGCTACGACCGCGAGCGCGGGCAGGAGCGCGACCCCCACCATCGGGTCACCGCCGGGGAGTGGCTCGACGCCTTCTGTCTCGCCATCGTCTCCGACCAGGTCTCCGTCCACGGTGAGGCCTTCGGCTGGGCCCGGCAGCTGATGCCCGCCGGGCCGGCCACGCCCACCCTCGAACTCGTCGACGGACTCCTGGCCCACTTCTTCGAGGACGACGGCGTCCCGGCCGGCAGCACCGCCCCCGTCGCCGAACTGCAGCCCGGCCTGCGCGCCCTGCGCGCCCTCGCCGCCGGGGACCGCGAGGTCTTCGACGCCGCCCTGCTCGCCCTGCTCCAGGACGGGCCGAAGGGCACCGGCCCGGCGAGCCTCCTGCCGCTGGTCCCGATCGCCCTCGCCGCCCTCGCGTACCGCACCCACGGCTGGGCTCCGGCGGTCGACACCGACTACCTCCCGCACGCCCTGGTCACCGGTTTCGAGACGGCCGGCCCGCGCGTCCGCGCCTTCGGCCGCGACCCGCGCCCCGACGCCGTGGCCGCGCTCGCCGCCGGGCCCGTCCACGTCGACCGGACCAGCCCGGCCCGCCCGTACAGCCCGGAGAGCGAGGCGCGGTTCGAGCGGCGCACCCTGGAGGCAGTCACGGCCGGGGAGGGCGAGCCGCTGGACGCATGGGAGCTCACCGGCGCCCTGCGCTACCAGACCTACCTCCTCGCGGCGCGCGTCTCGGAGTGCGACGACGCCACCGACGCCGTGATCGCCACCCTGCGGCGCGGCTCCCAGCTGGGGGCCGCCGTGTTCCGGGCCGCCCTCGCCGAGCCGGGCACCGAGGCCGAGGCGACCATCGACGGCCGCTCCCTGCGCTTCCCCGCCCGCCGGGACCGGGACTTCGGCCCGGCCTTCTGGCAGACCGCGCTCTCCTTCGCCCTGATCACCGGCTCCCCCGAGGACCTCGAACCGCTTGTCCTGGCCGGCCCCACGGTCGCCGCCGAGGACCGCTCCCCGTCCGCCTCCTACCGCGCCGCCCTGCACGACCACCTCCGCGGCGCCGACCCGCGCCCGGCCACCGAGCGGGCGCTGAAAGAGGCGGAGCGCATCCGGGAGGGCTGGCTCCCGGCTCCGGCCGTCCTCCTCTCGCAGCTGATCGGGGGCGACGCGACCGGCTTCGACCTCGCCCTCCTCGACGCCCTGGAAGCCCACCGCGATCACCACAGCGTCGCCGACCGCGACACCGACCCAGGTGCCCCGCTCAGCCTCGACGTGCTCGCCCTCGCCTGCCACGCCCGCCGTACCCGCGGCTGGGTCACCCGCGTCCGCTCGCCCTACCTCCCGCCCCGCCTCCTCAAAGCCGCCGGCCGGCCCTGACCCCGCCCGACCCGGTCCGCCGCGGCCACCCGCGCGGTGCACACGGCGGACTGGGATGTCCCGGTCCGCCGAGACGTGCTCGCGACCGTCGGGAGCAGCCCCGGCACCTGCACCACCGCAGCGCCGGCGACGCGGTCTCGGACCGGGCCGCCCGCCTCGCCCCGGACCCTCGCCGCGGCCTGCGGCAGCCGGTTCGCCTCCCGCCTCGGCGTCTGCCCGGCCCCGCCTGCGACCGCGCCCACCTCTCCCGCAACGGCACCCGCAGGTACTGCTCCACCGCCTGCCAGAACCGCGTCACGTCCGCCGCCCACCGCGCCCGCACCCACCGCGCCCGCAACCACGGGGCCCTCACCCAAGGGGCCCGACCCGCGCACCGTCACTCGCGCCGACCGCAGCCCCGCGTGCGGAACCGGCGGGGCCCAGCGGATCAGCCCGGTTGCAGGGCCCGCGCCAGGTCCTCGGCCTCGCGCAGCTGCTCGACGCCCAGCCGGCGAAGGCCGCGCAGCAGCAGGGCGGCGTCCGTCGCGGACGCGTCCGGCCGGGGTCCGTCCGGCGGCAGAGGCATGCCGAGGAGCGCCGCCGGCACGGCCGCGGGCAGGCCGAGCACGGTGGCGAAGTCGACGAGCAGATCCGGGGTCAGCCGGTCCTCCCCGGAGGCGATCCGCCCGTAGGCGGTGGACATCCAGTAGCGCCCGGTGAGCAGGTGGAACACCTTCGCCGTCCCGGTCCAGCCGAGGTTGCGGGTGGCGACCATCCGCATCAGCAGGTTCCCGGCGGACCGCGGGTCGGGGGCGGGGGCCGAGGCGGGCAGGCCCTCGATCCGTCCGGTCGCCCGGGCGGGCGGCAGACCGGCGACGAACGCGCGGAGTTCGGCCCGCCGGTCGGCCGGCAACGCCTTGCCGAACCGCACCACACTGACGATGGAGGTGGTGGCCATCCCGCCGGCCGGTGCGAGGTCCTCCGGCAGCGGAACGGCCGCGATCTCGAACAAGTCGGCGGTGTCCAGTCCGAGCGCGGGGGCGAGGCGCCGCAGCAGCGCCTGGTCCGGCGCCGCACCGTCCAGCAGCGCGACCACGTCGGCCTCGCCGGCCCCCGCCCGGTGGGCGAACTCGGCGGGCTCCTGACCCTGGTGGTGCAGCAGGCGGGTCAGCAGGACGGCGAAGCCGGGAAGCTCTGTCATGGCGCCAGCATAGGGCGAGCCGGCCGGCTGCCCGCACCGCCGCCCACCTGGGCGGATGCCTCGGACGAGCGGCGGCGGGCAACCGTGCGGCGGGGGCGGTCGAACGGCCGCCCCTGGGCTCAGGCCCGCTCCTCTCCGGTCGCCCCGGTCGAAAGCGGGGCGAGCACGTCCGGGGCGAGATCGAGCAGGACCGCGAAGTCCCGCAGGAGCCGGCGCGGGCCGAAGTCGCCGTCCGTCTGGCGACCCAGTCGAGGGCCGGGGGCATCTCGACGCTCCTGCGTTCACCCTTCCTCGGTCACAAGGGGGCACCGGCCGTGCGGCGGGCCGCCGACAGCGGGTCAGCGACCGTCGGTGCGGGGCCGGTGCGCGTCGTCGCCGCCGGCCGGCAGGTCGGCGGCGGCCGCGGTGAGCGTGCGCAGGGCCTCGACGCTCTGCTTCTCGGTGCGCCGGAAGCCTTCACCATGCCCCGATGCCGCCCACCGTGCTGTTCAGGACCTCCGAAGCCGGCCGACGGCTCAGAACGCGGAGTTGGCGGTCCAGTGCTCGAGCAGCCCGTCGTCCCCCCGCACCTCGAACCGGTCGGCGGACCGGTCCAGTCGGCCGTAGAGGAGGAGCAGCAGGTCCGCGACGGTGCCCCGGACCGACGCGTCGGCGCTCGCTGCGGCCTCCCGGGCCTGCCGGTCGAGCCCGAAGCCGTCGGGACGCAGCCGGACCAGCCAGTCCCCGTCGCCGTCGGTGCGGGTGAACCGGATGGTCCGGTCCGCGCCCCGGAGGGCGGCCGTTCCGGGGGCGAACCCGGCGGCGAAAGGCAGGTTGGTCAGGAACTCCGAGACGCCGTCGGCGGCCAGCACCGGGTCGATGTCGGGGTCCAGGCCCAGGGCAAGGTCGGCGTCGACGCGGTGCACCAAGGTCTCGAACAGCATCCGGCGCACCCAGAAGCGGGCGTGCTGATCGGCGCCCCAGGCCCACATCGGCGCGTCGAGATCGGCCGAGGCGAATTCCGCGCCGGCCTGCGCCGCGGCCTCGGCCAGCCAGGCGGGGTAGCCGTCCGGAGTCGGCGGCAGGTGCAGCTCGACGTCCCTGCTGCGCGGCGGCTCCTGGAGTTTCTGCCGCAGCAGGACGGTGAACCAGCGCTGCACGCTGCCGGTGTGGCGCACCAGGTCGGACAGCGTCCAACCGGGGCAGGTGGGCACCGGGGTGGCCGGGTCGGCGGTGCGGACGGTGGCGACGAAGCGCGAGGTCTCGGCGGCGACGGCGGCGGCGTGGTCGATGGGGGTGGTCACGGGTTCGTTCTCCGGGATGGTCGGTCGGCTCGGACGGCGGCGCCGCTCGGCTCAGGTGAGTGGCTTGTCGACAACGGCCTTGGCGTGGCTGAACGTGTCGATGGAGTACTCGCCGTGGTAGCGGCCCATGCCGCTCTCCCCCACGCCGCCGAAGGGCAGGTCGGGCATGGCGAGGTGGGAGACCGGCAGGCCGAAGGAGAGCGCGCCGGAGGAGGTCTCCTCGGTGAGCCGCCGCTTGGTCCGCTCGGACTCGGTGAAGGCGTAGAGGGCGAGCGGCTTGTCACGTTCGTTGATGAAGGCGATCGCCGCGTCGAGGTCGGGCACGGCGACGATCGGCAGGATCGGGCCGAAGATCTCCGCGCGCATCACCGACGCGTCCGGGGAGACGTCCGCGAGGACGGTCGGGGCGACGTAGCGCTCACCGCGGTCGTGACTGCCGCCGGTGACGACCCTCCCGTCGTCCAGCAGCGCGGTCAGCCGGTCGAAGTGGCGGTCGTTGACGATCCGCCCGTACTCGGGCGCGGCGGCCGGGTCGTCGCCGAGCAGCTCGCGCACGGCGGCGGCGAGGTGCCGCTCCAGTGCGGTGGCGCTCTCGCCGATGGCGAGGACGTAGTCGGGGGCCACACAGGTCTGGCCGGCGTTGAGGAACTTGCCCTGGGCGATCCGGTTCGCGGTGACCGCCAGGTCGGCGCCGGGCTCGACCACGACCGGGCTCTTGCCGCCGAGCTCCAGGGTGACCGGGGTGAGGTGGCGGGCCGCTGCGGCCATCACGATCCGGCCGACCGCGCCGTTGCCGGTGTAGAAGATGTGGTCGAACCGCTGCTCCAGCAGGGCGGTGGTTTCGGGGACGGCGCCCTCGACCACGGCCACCGTGTCCGGGCCGAGGTAGCGCGGCAGCAGCCGGGCCATCGCGGCGGACGTGGCGGGGGCGAGCTCGCTGGGCTTGACGACCACCGTGTTGCCGGCCGCCAGGGCTCCCACCAGCGGGACCAGCGCGAGCTGCAGCGGGTAGTTCCAGGGTGCGACGACCAGGACCACGCCGAGCGGATCGCGGACCACGCGGGCCGAGGCGGGCCGGAAGAACCCGGGGACATCGGCGGGCTTCGGCCGGAGCCATTCCTCCAGGTTCGCGACGGTGTGGTCGAGCTCGTTCAGCGTGAACCCGATCTCGGTGCGGTACGCCTGCGCCGCGCTCTTGCCGAGGTCGGCGGCCAGCGCCTGCTGGAACTCCTCGGCCTGCTCGGTGAGCATCGAACGCAGGGCGGCGAGCCGGTCCAGGCGCTGGGCGAGGGGCTTGGTCCGGCCGCTGTCGAAGGTGCCACGCAGGCGGGCGACCAGGGCGGGAACGTCTGCCGCAGCGGGGGGCGGGGTGTGCGTCATGAGGGTCACGCGGTCCTTCCAGGGGCTTGAAGACCTGGATTGTTGATGTCCTCAAGTACTTTCGACGGTAAACCTCGATGGTTGATGATGTCAACCGATCTCCCTATGCTGGACCCATGCCCCAGACGCCCCGGCCCGCACCAGCGCCCTCCCCCGAAGAGCTGATGGACCGGCTCGCGCGGGCGGCAGCGTCCTACTACCGCCACTTCGCGACAGTGGCCGCCGAGCACGGGCTCACCCTGATGCAGGGCAAGACGCTCAGCCTGCTGGTCCGCCCCCGGTCCATGCGCGCCCTCGCCGACCTGCTGGCCTGCGACGCCTCCAACATCACCGGCATCGTCGACCGGCTCGCGGCCCAACACCTCGTCCGCCGGGAAACCGACCCGGCCGACCGCCGGATCAAGAACATCGTGCTGACCGAACAGGGCGAGCACACCGTCCACGGCATCCGGGCCGAGCTGATGTCCGGCCTCACCGCGCTCGAACACCTCACACCCGACGAGCGCGCCACCCTGCACACCCTGCTGGGCCGTGCATTCCCCGAGACCGCCGCCCCTCAGGACCAGCCCCTCCGTTCCCCTTGACCCGAGAGCGGACCGGACGAGGACGCCCGCGACGGGGAGTCGGGCCCGGAAGACGGTGGCGGGCGCCCGTGGAGTGCGGGGCCCGGGGCAGCAGCGGGGCGGCTTCGACGGTCGGGGCACCGGAAACGGAACCGCATTTCGGGCCGGGGCGCCCGGGTGGCGAAATCACCGGCCTTCGACACCGGACCCTGTCAGCATCCTCGGATGGAGATCCGTCGCCCCACCCGGACCGAAACCGTCAAGGCCGGCGAACACCTGTTTGACACCCCCCGGAGGGAGTCGGGGCAAGGCGGGCGAGGAGGGGCGCACTCGGAGTTGAGGTCGGCCCGGCCGACGGGCGCTGCTCGCCGGCACGACCGGCGCGGGGGCGCTCGCGGGCAGCATCGCCCTGGGCACCCGCGGCGCCCCGGCGGCGACCGCCGCGCCCACCGCCGCCCCGGCGGACTACGTGGTCGACGTCGTCGCCCAGGGCGCCGACCCGAGCGGGCGCACGCTCGCGCTCTCCGCCGTGGGCAAGGGCGTCCAGGACACCTGGTACACCGACGTCGAGTGGCAGGGCACCTGGAAGGCCGGCATCGACCTGGACGGGCCGGCCGGCACCTCCAACCTCAACAGCGAGACGGGCTGGGACCACTGTCAGATCAGCGGCTCCTACGCCAACGCTTTCCTGGTGATGGGCGGCAAGCCCACCGAGGGACAGCAGGACCAGTTCCTCAACTACTGGTTCCGTGACTGCAAGGTCGAGTTCCGGTCCGGCATCTTCGTACCCAACGAGCGCGGCGGGTCGATGAACTTCATCGGCGGCTCGTACAGCCCGCCGCACCGGCGGACGGGTCTCGCCGAAACATTCGTCACATCCCGTCGTATCCGATAGACATGGCCTGTCCGAGGCGATCGAGTCGGCGTGACGACACGTCCGACCGCCTTCCCGAGTCCGAGGGAACTCCCGTGGCCGACACCAGTACCCCGCCCACCGAGCCGCTGCACTACGCGGTGGACCTCACCCCGGCCGATGTCCGGGCCATCCATGCCTTCCTCCGCGAGCAGATCCTTCCGATGGAAGGGGACGGCGCGTTCGGCAGCGCGGAACAGCGCGCCGCTCGGGCGCTGTCCAGCCTCGTACGCACCGCGACCGCGCGCGCCGAGGCGACGCTCCAGCGTCTGATCGATACCCCCGACGACCGGCACCGGACGGACAATCTGAACAACCTCCGCCAGAGCTGGCAGTCCCTGGTGGAAGCCGCCGAGGAGTGGGCCGACACGCCCGGCTTCGACCGCCGCCGCTGGCGCGAGGTCGACGCCGACCCCGCCGCCGCGGCGCTGCGCCACCGGCTGGTCGCCAAGCAGCGGGCCGAATCCTCCGCCGACGCGAAGGCCTGACCCGCCGCCGCCGTGCCGCCCCTGTCCCTCCCCCGGCCGAACGGGGGCGGCACACCCGGCAGGAGCCCCGGCCCCACCGGGCCCCGGCCCACCGGTGGGGCCGGGTGGAGCAGCGGCACGGCGCGGGCGGGAGCGGCGGTGCGGGCGGGCGGTGGACGGCGGCGGCGACGACGGCGACCGCGACGAGTGCCGCCGTCCGGTCGGCACTCGGATGCCGACATGTCAGCTGAGGGCGCTCGAGCCCTCGTACGGGCCGCCGCCACTGCGGGCGACGGTCTCCCGGGCCGCACGACCTCCGAGCAGCCCGGCCGCCGCCACGAAGTCCGGCCGCAGACGACGCAGGGCCCGGCGACCGTACGACGCGGTCAGCAGGCCGGCCTCCTCGGGTCCCACCGCCCCGGCGCCGGTCGCCCCCGGCGCGGGGTGACGGCGGCGCAGGTCCCACAGCAGGCGCCGCCCGGCGAGGGTGCGCACCGGTGCGAGCAGCACGCCCAGCGCGAGCACGGCCACCGCCACTCCTGTCGGTGCGGCCTCCTGCGCGGCGCGACCAGGGCCACGACCCCGGCGGCGAGCGCCGTGAGACCCGCCGTCGCCAGCCGCACCCGGCCGCACCGCAGACCCCGTCCCGCCAAGTCGACTCGGATCTCCTCGCACGCCCGCCGGGGGACGGGAGGGCCGCGGACAACACCGGACGGCTCGAACACCCGAGGCCGCCCCGTGGCGTGGGACCGCCCCGGGAGCACCGGGGAGCAGGAACTATCGTGGGCGGACTCGAACAAGGAGCCGCACCATGGCCACCGCCCGCCCCCGCATCCTCTTCGTCTCCGACCTCGCCTACCCCGCCCGCGGACGGCGGTACTGCGACGAGGACATCCTGCTGACCTCGCGGCTGCGGGCGGAGTTCGACCTCGCGGTGTGCCACCCCCTGGACGCGGCCGCGCTGATGGACGGCTTCGACGCCGTCGTGGTGCGCAACAGCGGCCCGGTCCTGCACTACCAGCGGGCGTACGAGGCGTTCCGGGCGCAGGCCCTCGCCCGCGGCACCCGGGTCTACAACCCGCTCACCGGGCGCGGCGACATGGGCGGCAAGCAGTACCTGACCGAGCTGACCGCCGCCGGGTACCCGGTGATCCCGACGATCGACCGCGCCGAGGACCTGGCGCGGCTTCCCGCGACCGCGCAGTACGCGGTGAAGCCGAAGGCGGGCGCGGACTCCATCGGCCTGGTCTTTCTGGACCGGGCCGGGCTCGACGGCGTGGACCTCGGCGGGATGCTGGTCCAGCCTCGGATCGACTTCCGCCACGAGGTGTCGTTCTACTACGTGGACGACGCCTTCCAGTACGCCCTGTACGCGCCGGATCCCGAGCGCCGCTGGGAGCTGGAACCGTACCGCGCGAGCGCCGACGACCTCGCGTTCGCGGACCGGTTCGTGCGGTGGAACACCCTGGACCACGGCATCCAGCGCGTCGACGCCTGCCGCACCCGCGCGGGCCAACTGCTGCTGGTCGAGCTGGAGGACCTCAACCCGTACCTCTCGCTGGAACTGCTGGACAGGACGGAGCAGGACGCCTTCGTGCACGCGATGGCCGGCTCGCTGCACCGGTTCCTGGCCACCGACCCGGTTGCCGGTAAGAATGCTGTCACCAGCCGCGAACGAGGGGTGTCACGTCCGGCGACGTGCGGCGGGGTCGCGTTCGGCGACGTGTCGGGCGACTGAGCGGCCGGAGGCGGGGCGGGAGCGGGCCGGCAGCATCGGGGTGGAGGTGCCGTCCTCGGCGTCGTGCGTCAGGGCGCTGTGACGTAGGCGGTGGAGCGGCCACCCGTTCAGCTCCTCGATGTCCTCGGGTGAGGCGAGGGGGGTGGCCGGCAGCCGGGTGTTCTCCTCGAAGACTTCCTCGGCGCGGCGGTAGGAGAGCCGGGCCCGGCCCTTCTCCGGGCACGCGTCGAGCGTGGGTGTTCCGGCCGGGGCCTTGCGGTCGGTCAGGGTGGGCGAGGGCGCGGTCAGGAGCCGCTGACGGGCCGGCCGGCATCAGGGGCGGGTACCGGAGTGCGGGGTGGGTGGGGTCGCCGGGGGACGGCGGGGTGGGAGGGGGAAGAAGCCGCTGGTGCGGGCGGCGTAGGCGGCCCAGTCGGGTCGTTCGGGGGTGAGGTGGCGTTCGAGCATCGGTTTGCCGCTGCCGAAGGCGAGCAGGTAGGTCATCAGGAGCGGGCTGAGGACGAACGCCCAGCCGATGGGGCTGTCCGCGACGAGCAGGAACAGGCCCCACCAGACGCAGGCGCCGCCGAAGTAGTTGGGGTGGCGGGTCCAGCGCCACAGCCGCGGTCCATGATCCGGCCGCGGTTGGCGGGGTCGGCCTTGAAGCGGGCGAGCTGTCGGTCCCCCACCGCCTCGAAGAACAGGCCGACCACCCACAGTGCGGTGCCCGCCCAGGCGAGCGCGCCGGGCGGGTGGGGAAGGTACTGGGCCGCCTGCACGGGCAGGGAGACGAACCAGACGAGGGCGGCCTGGAGCAGGTAGACGATCCGCAGGGCGTACCGGGTGCGGGCCGGGCCCTCGGGGACGCGGGAGAGCATCCGGGCGTAGCGCGGGTCCTCGGGGGCGCCGCGGGAGCGCCGCGGGAGCGCCACCACAGGTGGGCGGACAGCCGCAGGCCCCAGACGGTGACGAGCAGGGTGGCCAGCAGGCGGCGCCCCGGGTCCCCGTAGTGGTCCGAGAGCGCGAAGCCGGTCAGCGCCACGGCGGTGAACGCGAGTCCCCAAGCCGTGTCGACGCCCCGGTGGCGCCCGGAGCGCACTCCGGCGGCGAAAGCGAGGAGGAGGACGGCGAGGGCGACGGCGGCCGTGACGGCGAGGTTGAGCCCGAGGGCGGCGGCGTTCACGGTCGGTCCTCGTCGCGAGTGAGGAGGAGTTGGTGGAGGTCGAGGTAGCCGGTGCGGAAACCGGCTTCGGAGTGGGCGAGGTAGAGCTCCCACATGCGCCGGAAGACTTCGTCGAAGCCGAGGGCCGCGACCTGCGGCGAGCGTTCGGTGAAGCGTTCGCGCCACAGGCGCAGGGTCTCGGCGTAGTGCGGTCCGAACGCGTCGTCGCGGGTGAGGCGCAGCCGGGTGTGACGGGTGGCGGTCCCGAACCGCCCCGAGGCGAGGAACTCCCGCAGGCTCGGCTCCCCGGCCCCCGGGTCGGCCAGCAGTCGGCGGGCGAGCCGGTGGAACCGGGGTACCTCGGCGAGCAGGCGCAGGTACCGGCGGCGGACCAGGACGTCGGGGCGGGCGAACAGCCCCACCGGTCCCCGCGCGCCCGCGTACTCGAGGCCGCAGCCGTCGCAGCGTACGGACATGCTCATCTCGCTGTCCCGGGTGCGGACGCCGAGTTCCGCGAACAGGTTCACCAGGTGCGGGTAGGTGCGCTCGTTGTGCACCAGGAATCCGGTGTCCAGCGGCACCGCCCGCCCGTCCCGGCCGACGGCCTCCTGGGTGTGGGCGTGGCCGCCGAGACGGTCGTCCGCCTCGAACAGCGCGACCTCCACCCCGGCCCGGGAGAGCCGGTACGCCGCGGTGAGCCCGGCGACGCCGGATCCCACCACCGCCACCGTGCGCGGACGCGCGCCGGGGCGTGGGGCGGCGGCGGCCGTGCCGAGGTGCGGCGCGGCGGGCGCCGTGCCGGCCTGCGGGGCCGCGCCCGCCTGCGGGTCCGGCGGGTCCGGCGCGGCGGAGACGGTGTCGAACACGGTCACGGGTTCCCCTCCCGACCGGGCCGCGGCGCGGCCCGCGATGTCGTCGCACCCGTTCTTCGCAACCGCGCCCGAATCGGATTGGCCCATGGCGACGGCCGCGGCGGTGCCGCCTCGCTTGCGCGTCGGCGACCGTCCTCGGCGGGCGCTGTCGTGGGTCGGCGGCTACGGCCTGGCCAAGGGCGGTCCGGGCCGTGGCCACGATGTACAAATAGGGCCGACGGAAGGGACCGGAACAGCGTCCGAGGGCAGCGGCGACGCCGTCAGCCTGCGGGGCGGGGCCCCGGTGTCGCACGGCCCGCGGGTCGGCGGCGGTCACCCTCACCCGGACGGCCGCCGGCGGATCGGTACTGTGGCCGCACAACCCGTTGAGAGGCTCCCTCCCCCATGGCCAAGAACGCCGCCGAACCACGTACCGCAGCCCGCAGGCCCCTGCTGCAGCTGACCGGCGTCAGCCGCTCGTACGGCGAGCGGGAGGTGCTGCACCCCGTGAGCCTGTCGCTGGCCGCCGGAGAGTGCGTGGCGCTGCTCGGACACAACGGATCGGGCAAGTCGACCCTGCTCAGGGTCGCGGCCGGACGCGACGCCCCCAGCAAGGGCACCGTGGTCTTCGACGGCATCCCGATGGACGAGAACGACCCCCGGGTCCGGGCCCGGGTCGCCGTGGTCGGCGACACCGTCGCCTGCTACCCCGACCTCACCGTCCGTGAGCACCTGCTGCTGGTCGCGGTCGCGCACGGGGTCGCCGACGCGGCCGACTGGGTCGCCCAGGTACTGGACGGCCGGATGCTCACGGAACGGGCCGACGCGCTGCCCTCGGCCCTCTCCTCCGGACAGATGCAGGCCTTGCTGCTGGCCTGCGCGCTGGTGCGCCCGCGCGATCTCCTGCTGCTGGACGAACCCGAGCAGCGGCTCGACCCGGACGCCCGCCGGCACCTCGCCGACCTGCTGAAGGCCGAGCTGGCCGACGGCGTCGCGGTGCTGCTGGTCACCCACCACACCGACCTGGCCCTGGACGTGGCCGACCGGGTGGTGGTGCTGGAGGACGGCAAGATCCTCAAGCAGGGCGCCACCCGCAAGGTGCTGGCGGCGGACTTCGCGGCCCGCGCCGCGGCAGGCTCGGCGGGTGCCCGGTGACCGCCGCTCCCTCCCCGAAAGCCGAAGCCGCCACCGAGACCGCCGCCGAGGCCGCCGCCGAGGCACGGACGGACGACGACTGGTCGGACGACCGGACGGCCGACGACTCGAACGGCGACGGCGGCTGGGCGGACGACGGCTCGACCGAAGACGGCTGGACGGACACCGACTGGTCCGAGGACTGGACCGACGAGACGCTCGCCCTGCTCCGCACCCTGCGCGCCCCGCACCGGCGCAACCGCGCCAAGTCGGTCGGCTACGCCCTCTACTGTGTGGTCCTCATCCTGATCATCTGGGGCGGCGTGCCCAGCCTCGGCCTGTTCCTCCAGGCCTCCATGGGCGCCGACTACACCGGCCACGGCGGCGACCTGCTCGCCGCGATGCCCGCCGGTATCACCGCGATCGGGCTGACCACCTTCCTCCTGCTGGTCCGGGACGGCCTGTGGCGCGGCCCGGTGGTGCCGCCCCGGGCGGCGGCCGACTGGCTGCTGATCCACCCCGTCCGGCCCCGTCCGGTGCTCCGGCCGTGGTTCTGGCTGTCCTGCGCGGTGGCCGCGTTCCCCGGTCTGGTGGCGGCGGTCGGCGGCATGGTCGCGCTCGGGCTCACCGTCCGGGCCGGCCTGCCGGCCGCGCTCGGCTGGTGCCTGCTCGGCGGCCTCGGCGTGCCGCTCCTGGCCACCTGCGCCGCGCTGGTGGTGGAGCGCAGCGACCGCGCCGCCCGCTGGGTGCGCCGGCTCACTCCGTATCTGACACTGTTGATCATGGCGCTGGCGGGGCAGGGCGCGCTGGCCGTCGCCGGTCACCCGGTGCGCTGGCTGGAGCTGGTCGAGATGTGGTCGGGGCCGTGGGGCTGGGCCGCGATCGCCGCGCTGGCGCCGACCTCCGCCGCCGTGGCGGGCGGCTGGGTGGCCGCCGCACTGCTGCTGGTGTCGACCGGGGCCGCCCTGGTGCTCGGCGACCGGGCCGCCGCGACAGTTCCGCTGGCCCGGCTGCGGGAGCGGGCCAGGACCGCCGCCGGGGTGCTGGCCGCGCTGCGGACCGTCGAGCTGCGCAGCGCGCGGCTGGCCGTGAGCAGCGCCAACGGCAGCGCCCGGCAACGCCGGCTCCGGCTGCCCGCGCCCCGGCGGGCCTGGCTGGTGGTGCCGTGGCGGGACACCCTCGCCCTGCTCCGCTCCCCCGCCCGGCTGGGCCGCGCGATGGTGCTGGTGGTGCCCGCGCTGCTCTGCGCCGTGCTCGCGCACGGCGCCGCGGGCGTGCTGTCCTGGCTGGCCACCGCCGTCGCGCTGACGTTCGGCTACCTGGCCGTCGCGCAGTTGCTGGAGCCCGCGCGGATCGAGACGGACGATGTCCGGCGGGCCTCCTGGTCGCCTTATCCGTTCGCCGCCCTGATGCTGCGCCATGCCGTCGTTCCGACGCTGGCCGGGGTCCTGCTGGGGCTGGCCTGCACCGGGGCGCTGCTGGCGGCGGGCACGGGCCCGGCGGCGTGGCTCGCACCGGCCGCCGCGCCGGCGCTGGTCGCGGCTGGGCTGGTGAACGCCTGCCGCGGGGTGCTGCGCAAGGACCTGATGTTCTCCCCGTCCCAGGGCGCCGGCGGTGGGACGGGCCCGTTGCTGTTCGCGGTCTGGTACGCGGCCGGGCCTGCCGTGGGTGTGGCGGCGCTGACGCCGATGTTCTCGTCGGCGCTGCGCGGCGGGGCGGCCGTGCCGGTCGGCAAGGCCGTCCTGATGGCGGTGGTGGTCGCGGTCCTGCTGCTGCGCTGGGCGCAGGCCAGGGCGGCGAAGATGAGCAGGGTCCGCCCCGGGGAGAGCACTTCCTAGATCCGTACTGCGCGGCTCGTCGATCTCCGACGCTTCGGCGCACCACCGCTCGGGCCCGGGCCGCACCCACGCGGGCCGGGCCCGTGATCATTCACAGCGGAGCGGCCGGGCCGCCTGTGCGCGTGAGCCGGAGTGTCAGCCACCACTTGACCGTGCCGAATCGTTGTCTGCGAATCGGGTCCCGGGTGTGACACTGACGACCGTGCCGACGCTGACGGAGATGAGGCGGTCCCGGTCCACCCCCGACGGGTGGGCTGCGGGCCCTCGGTCCTTCATCACAGCGAACGGTAACCATGCGCATATCTCTCACCGCCCGCGTCGCCCTCACGGCAGCGGCAGCCTGTCTCACGGCCGTTTCCGCCGGCCCGGTGGCCTTCGCGGTCACCGGCGGCACCTACACCGTCCCCGTCCACCAGGACCTCCCGATCACCGCCGCCGGGTTCGGCGAGCGCGAGGCGACATGCGGGTCGATCGGCGCCAACCAGGACGGCTGGCATTTCGTCCTGCCCGGCAACTCGACTGACTTCGTCACCCTCACCGTCGCCTTCGACAACGGCGCGCCGCAGGTCGTGACGACGTTCGGGCCGCCCACCACCAAGCACGCCTACGTCGGCTCCGCGCCCGGCGCCAAGCTCACCTCGGCGAGCGCCGAGGTCAAGGGCGGTGAGGTGCGGTGGTTCAACCTCTCGCACACCTGCCCGGCCACCGCCGTCACCCCCAGCGGCACGCCGTCGATCCCGGTTCCCAGCACCACGCCCACCAGCACCACCCCCACCAGCACCGTGTCGCCGAGCGCCTCCGTACCGCCCTCCGCCACGGTGTCGCCCAAGCCGACCGAGACCTCCAGCCCGTCCGCCGGCGCCTCGGCCGGTCCGAGCACCGAGGCCGTCGCCGGTGCGTCCAACTCGGCGGCCCCGTCCACCAGTGCCCCGGCCGGCAGGAGCGCCGAGGCCCACCCCGGCGAGTCGGCCTCCACCGGCCCGTCCACCGGTGCCGGTGCCGGCACCGCCACGGCGGCAGCGGGCTCGGACAGCCTGGCCTCGACCGGTGCCGACGTCGGCCTCACCGTGCTGGCCGCCGTCGCACTCGTCGGCGCGGGCAGTGTCCTCGTCATGCGTCGGCGCACCCGCCCGGGCCGACACTGACACACCCGGTCCGGACGGCAGGTCTGCTCCTGCCGTCCGGTTCCGGGGCGATCAGATCGTCAGGCCCGTCAGGCCCGTCAGGCACGTCGGGGAGGTCGGGAGCGGCGGCGCGAGCGGGATCCCCGATCGGGAGTGCAGCCCGAGCCGGTTACGAGCACGTCATCGAGAAGGCGGAACCGCCCTGCGGTGCCTCCTTGCCCGGCGCTGTGCTCTCGCGCCTGCTCGGTGGGTCACCAGCCGTTGCCTATCTCGCGCGCGGCGGTGAGCTGACCGGTACCACCGGCACCGGGGTAGACGTACAGATTGCCGTTGCCGTTGTTACGCGTCACGACATCAGGCTTCCCGTCACCCGTGTAGTCCGCGACACCCGCAAACGTGAAACTCTGCCAGCCACTGCCGATCTCCGTGGCAGCGGTGACCTGACCGGTACCACCGGCACCCGGGTAGACATACAGATTGCCGTTGCCGTTGTTACGCGTCACGACATCAGGCTTCCCATCACCCGTGTAGTCCGCGACACCCACAAACGTGAAATTCTGCCAGCCGATACCGATCTCGACGCCTCCGGCCAGGTAGCCCGTCCCACCCGTCCCTGGGTAGACGTACAGATTGCCGTTGCCGTTGTTGCGGGAGATGACGTCGGGTTTGCCGTCCCCGGTGTAGTCCGCGACACCGGCGAACGTGGCGTTGTTCCAGCCGGTGCCGATCTCGACGCGCGCCCGGCTGCTGTATCCGTCTCCGGCCCCGGGGAAGAGGTAGAGGCTGCCGCTCGCATCGTCCCGGGCGATGGTGTCGGAGTATCCGTCACCGTCGTAGTCGGCGGTTCCCGCGAAGGTCCATCCAGTGCCGGGAACATAGGCGGGTGCCGCGGTGAGAACGTTGCCGCGGACGTAGGCGCCCAGGGAGTTTCCTGCCGCTACTCCGGCGTCGGCGTCCCAGCGGTAGTGCACACCGAGGTAGATACGGCTCAGGGCGTTCTCTCCGGCTGCGGCGGTGAAGGTGGTGAAGGTGCGGGTGGCCCCTACTGCCTGCGGGTCGTCGGTGGTGGCGGTGAAGGTGACCTGGTCACCGAAGATGCCGCGCATCACCCCGGCCCAGGCCGCGCCGAAGGTGGCGTGCCCGGAGACGTAGGCGGGGAAGGGCGGGCTGAAGTGCTGGCCCGCCCGGTTGACGGACAGCGGCTGCCAGGCCGGGTCCGGGGTGACGGCCGGGCTGGTGCCCGGGTCCGCGAGGCGGATCGCGCTCTGCGGGCGCCACAGGTCGATGCTGCTCGCGTACTTGGCGTCCCAGGCGACGATCGAGGCGTCGGCCAGGGCCACCGCGACCAGAGCGAACAACCTGGCGTTCTCCGGCTGGGTCAGCCCCTTCTGCTGGGCGACCGTCTGGGTGATGTCGAACAGTTGGCCGGGCGGCTTGTAGGTACCGTCGACGTCGTTGGCCCAGAAGAACGCCTGTCCGGTCTGATCGGCGGTGCGGGTGGTGGAAGTGGCCGATCCCAGCGACTTGACCTCGTTGACCTGCGCGGCGTAGGCGGGGTCGGTCAGCAACGCCGCGTAGGAGGTGGCCTGCGCGGGAGGCTGGGGACGGAACTGTGCGCCCGAGGTCATGGCGAACGGAGCGAGCCGGCCCCAGTTGGGGTTGGTCGGAGCAGACTGCCCCGGGTCTGTGGGCCGCCAGGCGCCGGGCACGTTGTCCACGGCGTAGGACGGGTCCCAGGCGGGTGTGGTGCTGGGCCGGCTCTCGACCGCGACCCGGGCCACCTCGCTTCCGACAGCGGCTCCCTGGTCGCGGGCCGTCTCGGTGACGGAGGCCGGGATGGTGGCCCGTGCCGTGGCGAGGGCCTGGCCGAAGTCGGCCGCGAAGTCGTGACCGGGGTTGAAGCCGGGGAAGAGCCCGGTCAGGGTGTCGTGCGCGGCCTGGTCGATCGCCGCCTCGACCGAGGCGGTGGCGGGAGCCGGCACCACGGTCAGATACGGACGGAACCGGCGATCGGCGGCGGGCACGACCGAGTCCACCGCGTCCCAGATCGCCGTGTGCATCACGGCTCCCGCGTGCGCCAGAGGCCCGGGACCGGTGTTGCGGGTCTGCCGGTACGCGTCGAGCAGGACCTTGTTCCAGAAGATGACATGATCGGTCGGCCCGGACGCGGCCACCGCCTCTCCCGGCGGTGCCAGTACGGCGGACCCCGCGACGGTCAACACCGCGAGTGCCAGCATGCTGCTCCGCCGGCGTATTCGAACTGGTCTCATTCTTCCCCCTGGCCCAGAGATGTCAGTCGCGCCGGAGCATGCACCAGGGTTCGGCCAGGAATGCTCGCCGGCCGAACCAGAATGTGGCGCCCGCCCGATGGGGCGTGACCACATGCCAGACGCATGATTCGAACGCGTGCATGACCGAGAGGCTAACTGGGCCGGCTGCCCGGACGGGGGCATTCCGATAGACCCGGCCTCTCGCCTCCGCCCGCCTCAGGGCACGACTCCTGCTCCCGGCGGCTCGGCCGCGAGTCCGGCCGAGCCGCCTCTGCGGGAGGTCGGCCCCGGGACTGCTTGAAGCCCGAGGGGCACCGGATGCGTCCGGTGCCCCTCGGGGTGTGGTCGGGCCGGGTGGCCGTCAGCCCGTGAAGGTCACGTCCCAGTGGTTGCCCTCGTTGGCGTAGACGTTGCCCGAGGGGGCGGTGTAGAGGGTGGCGCCGTCGCCGCGGACACCGCTGTAGGCGAAGTTGCCGGTGATGTGGCTGGTGAGGCAGCCCACCATCGCGAAGTCCAGCTTGTAGCCGTTGGCGTGGCTGTAGGTACCGGCGGCGTGGCCGGTCTCGGTGCCTCCGGTGATGGTCAGGCCGCAGCCGCCCACGGCGTGCTTGAGCGCGACGGCGCCGTCCGCCGAGGCGCGGCGCAGGCCGTCGAAGGAGGTGCAGCTGCTGCTGTTGCGGTCGGAGCAGTTGCCCGAGGAGGACCAGGTGATGCCCGCGGAGGAGAGCAGCGCGGCGGCCTGGGACTGGCTGAGCAGGTCGCCGCTGCCGCCGCCGGTGCCGCCGCCCCCGCCGGAGAGCAGGGCGGACCAGGTAGCGGGGCCGACGATGCCGTCCACCGGGCTCAGGCCCGCGGACTGCTGGAAGCCGCGCACCGAGGAGTCGGTGCCGGCTCCGAAGGCGCCGTCCACGGAGAGGTTGGCGCCGCGGGCGTTCAGCTGGACCTGGAGCGCCTTGACGGCGTCGCCGTTGTCGCCCTGGCGGACGGTGACGATCAGCTTCGGCCAGGTGGCGCCGCCGACGACGCCGTCCACCGGGCTCAGGCCGCTGGCGCTCTGGAAGCTCTTGACCTTGGCCTCGGTCGCGGGGCCGAACGCGCCGTCGGCGCCGGTCGCGTAGCCGCGGGCGTTCAGCAGGTACTGGACGGTGGACACCTTGGCGCCCTGGTCGCCGTTGCGGACGACGGGCCAGCTCGCGGCGTGGGCGGCGGGGACGGACAGCACCGCCGCCAGGAGGGCGGCGAAGACCGCGGCCACTACGGCCGGGAAGCGCTTCACGGAAGTTCCTCACTTCTGCTGAGGGGGATGAGGGGACGAGGAGAAGAGGGGGGCGCCGTCGCCGGACGGCCCCGGGAACGGGCCGGGCTACCAGGTCGGCAGGTTCTCCCAGCAGGTGGTGCCCCAGTCGTGCTCGTTGTGGACGATCACCTCGAGCAGCTGGGAGCCGGTCTGGACGCCGACGATCCCGTCCACCTCGAGGTGGCTCGCGTACTGGAACTGGCGCACGGCGGTCTCGGTACGGGCGCCCCAGATGCCGTCGGTCTGGAGGCCGGCGTGCAGGGAGGCGTTCAGCGCGAGCTGCACGCACTTGACGCCGGTCCCCCGGTCGCCGTAGGCGATCTCGCCGACCGAGGACCGGGCGCTGGCCGTGCCCGCCAGGGCGGTGACCGCGAGGGCGGCGGTGGCCGTCACGACGGCGGCGCGCTTGATGACCGGGAACATGGGCATGGCGGGGCTCCTGGAGATGTGGGTGAGGGCGGCCGGAACGACCGTCGGCAGCCGACACTAGGAAGCCCCGACGACGTCCCGCGAACGTTTCGCGTCCCTGGGACGCCCTCCCTCACCGGCGCGCCGGCCGGGGACGGAGGCGGAGTCGTCGCGGCTGGTCGGGCGCGCTTCGCGCCGGCTCCGTACCGGGGCGGCGACGGCGTCCCACGGCGCCCGTCCGGGGCTCGCGGTGTCTCAACCTGAGCGGTCCCGGTGTCTCAAACCGCAGCTCAGGGCGGTGGTGTACGTCGTACCGTCCCAAAAGCAGGAAGATCGTGGATCTTCGTCCGGGGAATGGCACACAGTGGATCAAGCCGTAGCACGCGACCCGGGGTGGGCCGTGCTGCGGGAGGGCGCACCGCGGGGGCGGGGGGCTCGGCCGCCGGGAGACCGGTACGGCCCGTGGGGACCGGCCGGCGGGAGTGCGGCACGGCACCCGGCTCCGTCACGCGTCCTCGATCGCACCAGAACGACCTGGGGGTACAAACGATGGAGCATGTTCTTCTGTCCGGCGGCGCGGCGCAGGGCCCTGCCGACCGGCTCTCCGAGGAGCTTCGGTTACTGAAGTCGTCGTCCGGCCTGACCTACGCCCGGATCAGTGAGCGCACCCACTACGCGAAGTCCTCGTGGGAGCGGTGGGTGAACGGCAAGCAGTTCCCGCCGCGTGACGCCGTCGAGCGGATCGCCGCCGTCTGCCAGGCCGACGAACGGCGTCTGCTGGAGCTGTGGACCCTGGCGGAGTCCTGCCGCACAACGGCCGCCGCACCGGGCGCCGTCGGCTGCTCCGGTGCGCCCGGCGAGGGGGGCGCCGCCTCGCCGGACCGCCGGCAGATGGCCCTGTGGTCACTGACCGTGCTGGCACTGGCCCTGACGGCGGGTCTGGCGCGGTCCGTGGTCCAGGGACGGGAGCTGCGGCGCGGCACCCTTCCCGGCGGCATTCCCGGCGGAGCCCTTCCCGGCGGTATTCCCGGCGGAGCCCTTCCCGGCGGCATTCCCGGCGGCGGCGTGTAGGCACGAAGCGGGCAGGGCCCCACCCCGCCCGGGGTGGGGCCCTGCCCGCGTGCCGCTCAGTACCGGTTTCGGGACTGCCGGAATCAGTACCGGTCCAGAATCAGTACCAGTTGTGGGACTGCCAGAAGCTCCACGCCGAGCACGGGTCGCCGTAGCGCGACTTGATGTAGCTCAGGCCCCAGCTGAGCTGGGTGGCCGGGTTGGTCTGCCAGTCGGCGCCGGCGGACGCCATCTTGGTGGCCGGCAGTGCCTGCGGTATCCCGTACGCGCCGGACGAGGGGTTGGTCGCGTAGACCTTCCAGCCGCTCTCGTGGGTGTAGATCTCCTCCAGGCAGCCGAACTGCCCGCTCACGCTCCAGCCGAGGGCCGGGAACTTCCACTGCGCGGTGATCCGCACCGTCCGGGCGATCCCCAGCGCGTTCATGGTCGCGGGCCCGGCGACGCCGTCGACGCCGAGCCCGTGCGCCCGCTGCCAGGTGGCGACGGAGGAGGTCGTCCCCGCGCCGTAGGCCCCGTCGGCGCCGGAGCCGGCCGCGCGCTGGACCTCGGCGACCTTGTTGTGGAGGGCGAGTTCGGTCCTGGGGCCGTACACGCCGTCCTCGTCGAGCCCGTTGTCGCGCTGGAAGCCGCGGACGGCGGCGGTGGTGGCCGGGCCGTAGGCGCCGTCGACGCCGCCGCTCGCCAGATAGCCGATCCCGACCAGGTTGCGCTGGATCCAGGTGGTCGAGTCGACGGCCTGCGCCTGGGCGGGCAGCAGGGCGAAGGCGACGAGTGCGAGCACGGCCACGGCGAGGCCGCGCAGGGCTGCGATGTGTTTCACGGTCATCCCTTTCCGGTGCGCCTGTCGGACGATCAGGCGGTGCCGCCCACTCTCGGCCCGGGTACCGGCGTCCCACCACGGTCCGCGGTGTTCCAGGGACATCCCGCGACGGCCCGGACCGGCCCGGACCGGCCCCCGGTGCAACGGACGCGGCGCCGCCCGCGGTGACCTCGTCCGCGGGCGGCGCCGGAGCCGTACGGCATCGGGCGTCAGGCGAGCAGCCGGCTCCAGGTCCGGGCGTCGACCACGCCGTCGGCGGGCAGCGAGGCCGCGCTCTGGAAGGACGCCACCCCGGACTGCGTCCCGGGGCCGAAGGCGCCGTCGACCGCCACCGTGACACCGTGCGCGACCAGTTGGCTCTGCACCGCGGTCACCGCGCTGCCCGAGGCCCCGCGTGCGAGCGGCGCGACCGCCTGGCTCCACGTCTGGTTGCCCGCGACGCCGTCCGCCGAGGCGTGCACCGTGTTCTGGAAGGCCGTGACGGCGCTGCGGGTGGCGGGACCGAACGAGCCGTCCACGGTCAGGGAGGCGCCCCGCTGCACCAGCAGGTACTGCAGGGTCCTCACCCGCTCGCCCGAGGCGCCGCTGCTCAGGACCGGCCACACCGGGCCGGTCGGGTCCCCGCCGATCTGGGCGGCCACGTCGCGGCGCAGCTGCGGTATCAGCGCGTACAGGCGGTCGCCGGGGCACTCGGTGCTGTTGAAGTCGCGGTGCCCGTAGATCTGGTAGGCCCGCAGCCCGTACTGGCGGCAGATGTGGGCGATGAGGGCGACCAGCGCCGCGTACTGCTCGCTGCGCGGGTCGACGGTGCTGTAGGTGCCCTCGTTCTCGATGCCGATCGCCACCGTGTTCTGCCCCGTGCAGTGGGCGGACTCCACGTGCTGGGTGCCGCCGTCCAGCGTGGACAGGCTGTTGTGCCGGCCTTCCGTGATGTAGGCGCCGCGGCTGACGGTGAAGTGCTGGCCCGTGTCGATCCAGCCCTCGCTGTCCATCTGGTAGGTCTGCATCGACCTGGCCAGCGAGAACGCGGCGGCCTGCGAGTAGTTGGTGACGTTGGCGGTCGCGGTGTGGTGCACGATCACCTTGTCCGGCGCGCCGGGCAGGATGCCGAGCGGGCCGGACGCGGGCCGGGCGCCCCAGGCGGCCGTGGAGGCGATCACCGGGCCGGTGGCGGCCTGTGCCGTCCCGGAGGGGAGCGCGGCGGAGAACAGCGCGCCGGTGCCGAGCGCGAAGGCGCCGGCGAGCACCGAGCGGCGCCCGGGCTGGGAGAGGGTGGGGTCGGTGGTCATGTCGAGGGCTACCTGTGTCCTTCGGAGGGGAAGCGGGAGGTCCGGGGGCACGGCGGAGCACCGCTGCCCCCGCGCCTGCTGACGGCGCGAGGGCAGCGGTGGGCCGTGCGGATCCGGCGGGCGGGTCGTCCGGACGCGTCGTACGGACAGGTGCGTCCGGGCGGGTGCGTCCGGGCGGGCGCGTCCGGGCGGTGCGTCCGGGCGGTGCGTCCGGGCGGTGGGTCAGCTGGTGGGGATGACCGTGGGGCAGAACTCGATCTGGACCAGGTTGCCCGAGGGCTTGAGGTAGCCGTAGTAGAGGGCGTCGCCGGTCTTCGGGCCGACGATGCCGTCCGCCGAGAGGCCGCGGTGGTACTGGAAGTCGGTCAGTGCCGCGTAGGTCGCGTTGCCGTACTGGCCGTCGACCGCGATGGAGTACCCCGCGTTGCGCAGCCCCTGCTGCACGCAGGCGACCCCGTCGCCGTGCTGGCCGGGCTTGACGTACGGGACGCCCCGGTCGGCGTGGGCGACGCCGGCGAGCGCGGTGACGGCCATGGCCGCGGCGCCGAGGGTGACGGCTCCGCGCCGGAACACGTGCTTGATCATGGAAGGTTCCCCCATCTCGGAAGCGGTCACGGGCCGCCCCGGCAGGGCACTCCCCCCAGGTCTGCGGCCCGTGACTCGGACACGGCCCATGCTCGGCGCCGCGCCACCCGTCCCACCAGGGCCTTCCCGTCCCTGGGACATCCTGGACCGACCGGGGCGACCGCCCCGGCCCGCGCTCGTCCTCACCCTCCCTCTTCCCGCGCCGTCCCCGCCCCGTCCCGGCCCCGTCGCCGCCCCGTCGCCGCCCCGGTCCCCGGGGTGGGATGCCGCCTTCCTGCCGGGAACCGGAACGCGCGACGGCGGGAGGACCGGCCGCTGCCGGCCCCGCCCCCGCCCCGGGGGGCCGGTGTCAGAAGCAACGGGTGAAGCCGTACCTGATGGTCCGCCAGTACACCCGGCCGTAGAGGCAGCGGTTCGTGTTGAGGGCGTAGCTGGCGTATCCGCTCGCGAGGCTCAGCGTGAACCCGACGACGATGCCCGGAACGCCTCCCACGAGGGCGCCGATCGCACCCGCCACCATCCACCAGAAGCTCGCCACCGCGTTGGTGATCTGGCGGTCGAAGCGGATCCCGACACCGTTCCAGTGCCACTCCAGTTTCACCCGCCACAGGCCCGACGGGTCCGCGTTGGTGACCGGGTTCTGGTCCGCGTAGTCGTAGGCGTTGGCGCTGCCGTACGGCACCGGGTCGGTCTGCAGGAAGCGTCCGCTCGCCGGGTGGTAGAGCCGCGCGCCCATGAGGAGGTCTCCGGTCGGCGTCTCCGCCGAGCGCCGCGGGCCGCCCAGCCAGCCGTAGCGCACCGGCTGCTGGCCCGCCCTGGGCACTCCGAACTCGTCGAAGCCCAGCACCGCCGGAACTGCCCCGGCCGCCGTGGGCAGCAGGACCGCGACGTCACCGTGCAGGTTGGTCAGGGTCAGCACGGTGTCCCCGGTGGCCGAGGTCAGGGCGCCGAGCCCGCCGCCCGGGGCGAGGACGGAGCGGGTGACGGCGCCGGCCGTGTTCTCCGCCGTCCAGCGCGGGTTGTCGGTGTCGTCGCCGTAGTGGTCGGTCCTGACGCCGGTCTGTACCCACGTCCCGCCGTTCAGGGCCTCGATGGTCCAGCCGCGTCGGCGCGACTGCGGGTCCAGGGTCCAGGTCTGGCGCGCGGCGGGGGTGGCCTGCGACCGCACCAGGTCGTTGGCGTAGTAGCCGTTGGTGACGCCGCCGGGTTGGGCCGTGGTCCGGCCGAAGGCGTCGTAGGCGTAGCCGGGGTCGGTCAGCCGGTCGGCGCTGTCGTAGGCGGAGGCGGCCGGGGTGGTGCCGGTGCTGGTGCAGTCGGCGCCGGGCGGGGCCGCGGTGCTGCCGCGGGCGGTCCGGTTGCTGTTGCGGTCGTAGCCGTAGGTGCGGGTGGTGCAGACGCCGTCGACCGTGTCGGTGGCCGTGACCAGCCGGCCGGCGCCGTCGTAGCCGAAGGTCTGTGCGGAGGTGCGGCCGGCGTTGCCGGTGTGGCCGGTCCACTGGCCCTGGGCGGTGATCGCCACCGTGTCGGTCAGCACGGCCGCGCCGTCGCTGTCGCGGGTGTACGTCAGCGTGGTCGCCGCCCCGGTGGGGTCGGTGATCTGGCGGGCGGTGTAGCCGCCGGGCAGGCCCTGCGCGTCGGCGGCGCCGTCGGCGTTGTAGTGGGCCGTGAAGGTCCCGGCGACCGAGTCGGCCACCGCGGTGACCAGGCCGCGCGGCTCGGCGGCGGTGTCGTAGGTGTAGGTGGTGGTGGACGGCACGCTGTCGGTGACGGCGGCCGGCCGGTTCAGGGCGTCGAAGGTGGTGCGGGTGACGCCGCCGTCGGCGTCGGTGTACGCGATCTGACGGCCCAGCCGGTCGAACTGGCGGGTGACGGTGCCCGCGCCGGAGGTGGCGGTGGTCACCGCCCGGCCGGTGGCGGGGTCGTACCCGGTGGTGACGGCGGGCACGGCGGCGCCGGTGCCGCCGGTCACGGTGACCGTGGTGGGACGGCCCGCCGCGTCGTGGTCGCGGACCGTGGCCCGGGTGACGCCGTTGGCCGTCTCGGTCAGCTTGGTGAGCTGTCCGTACAGGCCGTACTCACTGGTCCTGATGGGGAGTTGGGACGGGTTCTGGCCGCCGCCGGTGATGTCGGCGGCGGGGCCGGTCGTGCAGACCGCGTCGGCCCACTCCGGCCTGCCGCCGCAGGGGCCGGTGCCGTCGCCGGTGTAGTAGGTGGTGAGGGTGGCCCCGGCGTCGGTGCCGGAGGACGCCGGCAGGGTGGTCCGGGTGACCTGGCCCTGGGCGTCGTAGGCGGTGGTCTTCGTCAGGTCGAGCCCGCCGGCGTCCTGGGTGGTGCTCACCGACCGGCCCTGGGTCCAGTCGTACCCGGTCCGGGCGGTGCGGGCGTCGGCGAACAGGGCGGGGTGGGAGCGCGGTTGGGCGCCCACCGTCATGGCGGTGACCTGGTCGCGGGTGACCGCCGTGCCGTCGGTGGGCCGGCCCGCGTCGTACTCGCGGACCGTACGGGTGCGGGCCGCGATCTGGTTGCCCGCCAGGGCCACGGTCGTGGCACCGTCCGTCAGCGGGGCGGCCAGGGCGGTGCGGCGCAGCGGGTCGAGGGTCTCGGTCTCGCGGGTGCCGTCCGGGCTGTAGAGGTGCTCGGTGGACAGCAGCCGGGCCCGTTCGGCGGCCCCGGCGCCGCTGATGCCGAGGTCGGTCAGCGCCGCCCGGTCGGCGGGACTCGAGCCGAGGGCGAGCAGTCGGTTGGCGGGCGTCAGCTGCCGGACGGTGTTGCCGTACCGGTCGTACTCGGTGACCGCGATGTTCCCGCCGGGCTGGGCCGTGTCGACCGGCCGGCCGGAGGCGTCGAGGTAGCTCACGCTCGCCCGGGTGTAGGCGCCGGCGGGCAGGGCCCGGCCGTCGCTCGACGCCGGCACCTGGTCGGCCGGGAACACCGCGGTGGCGTCGGTCGGGTTGTCGCGCTGGCCCCAGCCGGCGGTGGCGCCCGCGCCGAGGTCGTACGGAGCGCCGGCGCCGGTCAGCGGGACGCCGTAGACCAGGGTGGTCGTCGCCGTCCCGTCGGTGCGGTCCGCGCTGCCGGGGGCGAGGGTCGGGCGGGAGGCGGACAGCAGCATGCCGTCGCCGGCCGCCGCCGAACCGCCGGCCCGGCCGTAGGCGAAGGTCCAGGGGAGTTCGCCGGGCGGGGTGAGCCCGACCACGCGCCCCGCGTCGTCGTAGGCGTAGGCGGTTTTCAGGGCGGGGCTGGTCCGCGGGTCCCAGGTCTCCCTCAGCCGGCCCAGGTCGTCGTAGGCGTAGCGGGCGACGTCGGTGGCGGTGCCGCTGCCCGCCCCGGGCGCGGTCGCCCAGAGCCGGACGGCCGAGACCTGGCCGGCGAAGTCCCCGGACACGGTGGCGGTCGCGGTGGTGGCCGGCGCGTAGACGAACTCCAGGACGCGGCAGCCCCGGGTGGCGGGGGCGGCCTCGCACGCGCCGAGCGTCACCGCGCTGCTCGCCGCGATGACGCGCCGCGGGCGGGCGAGGGTGGCGCCGTCGGGGCCGGGGACGGCCTCGGAGACGACCTCGGTGGTGGAGTTCGCCAGCCCGTCGGAGAGCGAGGTGGTCACCGTCCAGGCCGTCGCGGCGGGCGTGACCTTGGCGAAGGTGGTGACGGCGCCGTCGGTACCCGTCAGGGTGAAGGTGCCCGCGAAGCCGCCGGTCAGTGTGAGGTCCTCGGAGCCGGGCTCGGGCACCCAGCCGGTGCCCGCCGCGTCCGCCGTGAAGCGGATCCCGGTGCCGGACTTGGTGGCCACGTCGAGCGAGGTGTCGGAGGTGCGGCGGAGGGCGGTGTAGGTCGGGTTGGTGCGGGCGGCGACAGTGCCGGACACCCACTCCTTGCCGAAGATGGCGGCCTGGCCGTCCTGTCGGGCCCCGGCGTCCGGGACCCTGGATCCGGCGGTGCGGGTGACCGCCATGTCGAAGGCGGAGGCGTCGGTGGCGCTCAGGCCGAAGCTGCCGGTGAGCAGGTTCACCGAGCCGGGCCCGACCGCGGTGGATGTGGCGACCTCGGCGGTCCGGTCGACCACCACCTTGACGGTGTCCGAGGCGGCCGCGGCCGCGTTCGGCCCGGTGAAGTCGGCGCGGACCTGGACCGCCCCGTCCGGGGTGACGGTGTCCGTCGCGGTCCACACCAGCGGGCGGCTGACCCCGGCGGCCAGCGGCTGCGGCCAGGCCGGGACCGGCTGCCCGGCGTCGGTGACGGCGCCGGGCGGGATCGGCGCCCAGGCGTCGGCGTCGGAGCGGCGCCAGGAGAAGGTCACGGCGTCGAACCGGCTGGAGTCGGCCTCCGCGGACAGCGGGAGCCGGGCCGGGACGCGCCGTCCCTCGTCGACCCCGACGAGCCCGCCGGCACCGGCGTGGAAGGTGTACGTGAACGGCTCGGACCGGTTGTCCGCCTGGTCGACCGCCCGCACCTGGAGGGTGTTGGTGCCGCCCCTGGCGGGCGTGATCTGCAGCGGGACCGGCGTGGCGGCGCCGTTCGTCGCCACTCTGGTCCACCCGGCCCCGTCGAGCGACCACTCGATCCACCGGTGGTCGGCGGCGGGCGGGGTGACCACGAAGACGCCTGGCTGGCCCGCGCCCTTGACCCAGCCGGTCTGGGGGTAGTCGGCCGAGGTGACCGACACCGGGGCCGACGGCGCGCTCGTGTCGACGGTGAACCGCTTCCAGGGCGACCAGCCGAGGTTGTAGTGGGTCCCGTCGTACGGGTTCGAACGGAAGCGGTAGCTCCGGCCGTTGACGAGCAGGCCGGCCGGCACCGTGACCGAGACCGGCTGGCCGCTGGCCCCGTAGGGGGAGACCAGGAGGTTCCCGACCTGGGTGTCGGTGGTGTCCTCGAAGATCTGGAACGTGCCGTCGACCCGGTCGTTGTTCAGGTCGGCGAAGGTGTCCCGCAGCGTCGGCGTGAGGGTGTTCACGGCGTAGCCGCCGTCGGCCGGGAAGAACGGCGGTCCGGCCTGGAGGTCGGTGCCGGTCCTGGGCCGGTAGTTGTAGGTGACCGAGAGCCTGGGGATCTGCGCGGCGGCGGCGTTGCCGGAGTAGAAGCGCTTCCACCCGGCGGTGCCGGCCTCGTTGGCGGCCCGGATGCCCAGCCCCTGGACGGCGGTCGAGGGCTGCCCCGCCCAGTACTGCAGCAGGGAGGTCACGTCGGCGCTGACGTAGCCGCCGTTGGACAGTTCTGGCCCTTGGTCTCGGTGGAGGTGGCGTACCGCTGGTACCAGTTCGGCTGCGCGGTCCACCGGCTGGTGGTCTTCCCGGTGCCGGTGTCCCACACCTCCCAGGCGGCGGGCGCCTGGCAGTTCCAGGAGTGGTAGTTGAACAGCGACAGGGTCGCGCTGGAGACCAGCGCGTCCTTGATCGGCGCCATGTCCCAGCTGATGAACGAGCGCGCGACCCGCGGCTTGGTGTTGGGCCCCGGGTCCGCGTAGTCCCCCGGCCAGCCGATCTTCAGCTCGGTCGAGGCGGACTCGTCGACCGTGTCGCCCTGCTGGACGAAGGTGTCGAACACGTCGGAGAGCACCGTGTCGGACGGGTCGACGGTGACCGGGTAGCGCGTCGCCGGGTCCGCCAGGAACGCCGCGTCGGGGCTCAGCCGCAGTTCGATGTCGTCGCCGGACTGCGTGACCGTGAGCCCGACCGGCGCCCTGCGGGTGTGCTCCAGCGAGCGCTCGTCGACGGTGGCGTCCCACATGACGGGGGCCGGCATGGTGCTGAGCCGGCGGCCGGAGGCGCGCTCGCTGAACTCCACCGAACCGTCCGGCTGTTGGACCGCGGTGACCCCCGGGGCCCGGATCGGCAGGACGAAGGTGGCGTCCTCGGCGGGACGGCGCTTGAGCAGCAGCGACTGCTCGTACCCCGTCCGGGTGGCGTCGATGACGAGGTCCGCGCCGGGCAGCACGTCCGGGTAGGTGGCCCGGGAACCGTCGGTCTGCGGCTGGGGCAGGCCGCCCTTCCAGCGCATCGACACGCTGCGGTCGCCGGCGGAGAGCGTGATCAGGTCCTGCGCCGGGGCGTTCACCGCCCCGGCGAACGACGCGGCCCGCCCGCCCTTCGCGGCGGCCAGGGTGAGCCCGCGCGGATGCGCCTTGGATGCCACGGAGCCGTCGGGCTGCCGTCCGAACGACACGTCGACGTCCACCCAGTCGGTGCCGCGCCGGAACCGGACCGGTCCGGCGGCCGTGTCGGTGGTCAGCGTGCCGTCGGGGTTCGCCCAGGTGGTCGCGGTCTCGCTGCGCGCCCCCAGCACTTCGACCCGGCTGCCGCGCAGCTTCGCGGTGAGCAGGGCCGAAGCGGTGTCGGACACCGCGGCGGCGGGCGGCGGCGCCTGCGGGCCCGGCTTCGGCGGCCCTGCGGCGGCGCCCTCCACCCCCGTCAGCAGACTCGCACCGAGCGCCCCCGCCACCACGGCAGCCGTCAGCGCGCGCCGTTTCCCGCGTTTCACCCGCCGTGCTCGGAGCATGCGTGCGGACATGTCCCCACCCCCCGTCCCAGGCGGCCGGGGCGACCGCCATCCGGCTGATGGTATAGACATGTCAGAAACGCCGACCAGCCTCCCTCCGGCCATTCCCCGGCCGTCACCCCCGGCCCCACCCGTCCGTCCGCACCCCAGGGACCGGCCACGGAAGCCCCACCGCCACCCGCACGCCCGGGCGCCCCACCCCCACCGCCGCCCGATGACGGGAAAACCCCCTGCCGGCGGTCACGGGGAGGACATCCTGCTGTCCGGCATGTGCGAAGCGAAGTCCCCGGTCCTTCTCCGCGGCGGCGTCAGGCCCGGGCGCCGCCCGGGCCGTCCTCGTCCGGGCTTTCCTCGTCCAGGCTTTCCTCGTCCGGGCTTTCCTCGTCCGGGGGCCCGGTGGCGGTGCTCCGGTCAGGCGTCGAGTGCCCTGCCCTCGCGCCGCACGAGCGGCGGCTCTGTCGACCAGGGGAAGTTGATCCAGTCGTCCGTGCGCTTCCACACGTACTCGCACTTCACGAGGGAGTGCGACTTCTCGTAGATGACGGCGGACCGCACCTCGGCGACGTGGTCGAGGCAGAAGTCGTGCACCAGCTTGAGGGTCTTGCCGGTGTCGGCGACGTCGTCGGCGATCAGGACCTTCTTGTCGGTGAAGTCGATCGCCGCGGGGACGGGCGCCAGTATGACGGGCATCTCGAGCGTGGTGCCCACACCCGTGTAGAACTCCACGTTCACCAGGTGGAGGTTCTTGCAGTCCAGCGCGTACGCCAGACCGCCCGCCACGAACACACCGCCGCGAGCGATGCTCAGGATGAGGTCGGGCTCGTACCCGTCGTCGGCGATCGTGCGTGCGAGTTCACGCACCGCCAGGCCGAACGTCTGATAGGTCAGGATCTCGCGCACATCGGTCACAGCGCCCAGTCTCCTCGGCGGCCGGCCCGGCGACGCATACCGGCACGCCGGGCAGGGCGACGGAAGCGACGCCCGCGCGGGCGCACGGGGTCGGCCGGCACGGCTGCACGTGGGAACGTTCCTGCATCAGGACGTGGATGGCGTTCAGCACCCGGGCCGATTCCCGGGCACAGGTGCACCGTCCCGGCCGTGACCGCAGGGCAGGCGTCATCCGCTGTCCGGCCCCGTGAGAGCATCGGCGGTCGACGGTTGTGGGTGATTCACCGAAGTCTGCGAATGGCGGTAGTTCCTGATGGACGCGACGGAGTCGGCGCAGGCCCTCATCGAGGACGCGGGCAGCGTCCTGGTCGCGCCGTCGGCGGTGCACGGCCACGACGTGGTCGCGCGATTCCTCGGGTCGGTCGTCACACCGGAGGACGTTGCCCGCGGTGCGGCCGACCTCGCCCGGAAGACCGTCTACCTGTGCGGCGACATCGCCGCGGTCAGTGGCCGCCGGCTGCGGGCGGCCGCGCGGGTGTTCGTCGTCCAGGAGCTGTCGCACGGCTACGGCGGGGACGGGGGTGGGGACTGGTATGGGGACGTCGACGCGCCGTGGAGTGTCGTCGGGCTCGGCCGGGTTCCCCTCCGGGTGCACGGCGTCGGCGTGTACTACCCGCGCTTCTTCGCACCCGACGCCGACCACTTCGGACGGATCCGTGCGGAGCACGCGTTCCAGTCCCTGACCGAGTCCACCAAGTCGGGCACGGCCCACCGCAGCGGGATCTACCTGACACCGGTCACGCAGGACGGCGACGACCTGCATTTCCGTCTGCTGCGGTGCTCCACGAATCTCTCGGGACCGACCGAGGGCTTCGGCCCGACCGACACGGATGTCGTCGAGGCGCTGAACCGCGAAGCCGCCGCCGTGTTCCGCGGCCAGGCACCGCTGAACCACGTCCTCGCCCAGATCTACCACAACACCCGTGCCACGGACGGGCGCAGGCAGGCCAAGGCGAGGATCTCGGCCCACGCCGACAAGACCAAGGACATGCCCGTCAACGGCATCATGGCCTTCTGCACCTTCTACGACGGGCTCGACCGGCTCGACGGGCTGCGGCCCCTGGCCCAGGATCCCTTCGACCTCGGGGTGAAGGGTGTCAGCGGGCTGACCAGGCTCCGCTTCCACCTCAAGGACCCGGCAGCCGTGCCCGACGGGCTCGCGCCACCGCCGCAGTTCACGCTGACCCTCCATCCCGGCTCCGTGTTCCTCATGCCGCTGTCCACCAACCGCCTCTACACGCACGAGATCCGGCCCTCGTCGTTGGACGCCGAACTGCTCCCGACCCGGCTGGGGTACGTGGTGCGCTGTTCGAGTGCCGAAGCCGTGCACCGGGACGGCCACACGTTCCTCAAGACCGCCGGGGATCCGGTGAAGCTGGAGCCGCCCACAGCGGCCGGCATGGACGAACTGCGCCGGCTGTACGCCGAGGAGAACAGGACCTCGTCCTTCATCGACTACGGCGACGGATTCCGCTTCAGCATGAACACGGGAGACTATCTTGCCCCCCACCCCTAACATCCCGGACCAGGTCCGCTCCTACGCTCTGCCGGGCGACGAGAACCTCTTCGCGGAGCTCTCCGCGTCGGCCCGCCTGGAGGACACGGGCAAGGGCCGGCGGGGCGCCACGCTCACCCGGATCGACGGGACGGGCGGAGTGCCGCTCGTCCGCACCACCACCCGCTACAGCGGCCCGGCGCAGCGCTTCCAGGCCGTGCACGAGCGGCTGGCGCAGCGGATCCAGGAACGTGCGGGGCTCGCGGTCGGCTTCAACAACGCGCTCGTCGAGAACTACACGAACGCCTACACCACCATGGGCAGCCATTGCGACCAGGCCCTCGACCTGGCCGACGGGACGTTCATCGCCGTCTTCTCCTGCTACCGGCACCCCGAAGCGGACCCGCCGAGGAAACTGATCGTCGAATCGAAAGGTCCCGGTGACGAGACGTTCGAGGTCCCGCTGCTCCACCACGGTGCGGTCGTGTTCTCCGTCGAGTCGAATCGGCGGCTCAGGCACCGGATCGTCCTGGACGCGCCGGCCCGGACCGCGGACAACCAGTGGCTGGGCGTGACCTTCCGGACGTCGAAGACCCTGCTCCGGTTCCGTGACGGACATCCGTACCTGCCGCAGGGTGAGCGCCTGGTGCCGGCCGACGAGGAGCAGCGGCAGGAGTTCTTCCGGCTGCGGCGACGTGAGAACCGTGAGACGGACTTCGTCCAGCCTCTGCTGACGTACACGATCAGCGACGGCGATCTGCTGCCGCCCGTCTGAGGCTGCCGGGCCCGTCCGCCCCCGCGGCGGGGGTGGACGGGCTGCGGGAGGGGTCAGCCGGCGACGGCGGTCGGCGCGGTGAAGGTCTCGCGGGGGCCGAAGTCGGTGTAGGTCAACGTGATGGTGCTGGTGACGGCCGTGCCACCGGTGGTCATCTTCATGGACTGCGTCTGGGCCAGGATGCGGCCGGCCCGGTCGATCCAGACGTCGATCTGCTTGCCGCCCTCGGCGCCCTTGTCGACCATCTTCTGGTACTCCTTGGGGTCGACGGCCTTGATCTGGGCGGCCGTCAGGCGGGCGCCGAGGTGGAAGGCCGGGACTCCGTTCTTCTGCTCCATACCCTTGCGGGCGGCGGGACCGGCCTCGACGAGGGCCTTGACGTAGGCGGTGGTGTCATCGGCCCGGGCCTTGTCGCTGGGGTCCTCGGCGCGCCAGGCGCTGCCTGGCTTGGTCCTGTCACGCATGAAGATCGTCGTGCCGGTGTTGATCGTCTCCATCCAGAGCGTCGGCTCGTCGCTGTCGCTGTCGCCGAGCGTCATCTTCGTCTCGGTCCGGCCCTCACGGGTCGGCGTGTTGTAGTTGACCCGGCCGGTGCCGGTGAGAACCGACCCGACCTGGCCACCCGCCGTCGCGGTGGTCTTCATGGTCTCGGTGGCGGCGTACGGCGTCCGGTCGGCGTTGGCCAGGGCGACCGCGGGATCGAAGGCCCCCGTGGCGTCGACCGGGGCGCCGGTGGCAGTCGCGGACGCGGTCGGCGTCGGCGTCGGCGTAGGTGTCGGCGTGGCGCTCGCGGTGGGCGTGGGCTCCGTCGCGGTCACGGTCGGCGTCGCGCTCGCGGTGGGGCTCGCGGTGGCCGGGGCGCCGGCGGCAGTCGGCGCGGACTGCGCGTCGCCGTCATTGCAGGCGGCCATCGTGGAGAGGGCCAGCAGCGTGGCGGCGGCGGTCAGGGTGGTACGGCGAATCGTCACAAAGGTCTCCGGTCAGGTGGATCAACGAGGAGAACACTTTCACGAAATACACCCATCATTCGACGGCTTTCCGACAGGCCCGCGCTCCGGCCTGACGGTGTCGGGGTGCGCGGGGACGGGGTCAGGGGTGAGCGGTGTGCCAGGCGGTGGTGAAGAGGGCGGGGAGGGGGCGGGCGGGGACGAGGACGGTGTGGGCGGTGCTGGCGCGTTCGGTGGCGAGGGCGAGGTGGGCGAGTTTGGCGGCCTCGACGGGGAGTCGGGGGGCTTTCAGGTCCAGCCAGGGGCCGGGGAGGAAGAGGGTGCGGCCGGCGCGGGGGCGGCGGCCGGTGACCACCCGGCCGGTGGCACACAGCTGCTGCTGGGCGGCCTTCAACACGGCCGGGGTCCAGCCCGTCCACTGCCGGACCTGGCGGTCGGTGGGGTCGGGCAGGGCGAGCAGCATCAGGTACAGCGCGGCGGCGTCCACGGGCAGACCGAGCGCAGCCGCGCAGGCGGCGACGACGTCCGGGGCGCTGCGCCGCGGGTCCTGTTCCCAGCCGGGGGTGCGGGCGGCATCGGCGGCGAGGTGGTGGCCGAGCGCCTCCAGGTCGCCGGACAGCAGGATGCGCAGGTCGGTGAGGGCGGGCAGGCCGGAGCCCGCCGGTCGGGCCTGCGAGGGCTTCAACCGGTCGTAGTAGTCGTCGAGCGCCTCCAGCGCCGGGTCGTCGGCGCCCGTGAGCAGGCCGGGGCGGACCAGGACGTGCCACCGGCCGGCGGCCGGTTCGTCCACCACCTCCACGCCGGGCAGGCCGGCCGGTGGGGGTGCCGGCCTGCCGGTGGCGGTCCGGCGGTCGACGGAGAAGAGCCGCCACGCCGCTCGGGCGTCCTGCGGCTCGGACCCGAGGTCGGAGGTGACGCGCAGTGCGGCCGCTCCGAGCGCGGGGCGCAGCGGGTGGCCGGCGGGTGTGCGGTAGGCGAGCCAGGCCATCGCGTACGGCGAGGCGTACGGCGCGGGCGCGAAGTCGGGACCGCCGGCCGCCGCGAGGGCGGCGGCGAGCAGGGCCTCCGGGCGGCGGCAGCGCCTGCGCAGGCCCGGCGGGACCGGGTCGGCGGCCGGTCCGGGGCCGGTCGGTGCCCATTCGCCGGTGGGGAAACGGATTTCGCGCCGGGCCAGGGCGAGAAGGTCGGCGTCGACCGGCGGCGCGCCGTACCGCTCGTGCCACCAGGCCACCGCGCGCTCCACGTCCGGCCCGTGCGTCCACAGCTGCTCCGGCTCGGCGGGCACCAGCCGGGTGCGGAACTCCCGGACGGCGTCGGCGCCGATCCGTCGGGTGACCACCTTCTCGGCGGCGCTCCCGTGGTCCCGATAGTGGGTGCGGACCGCGAGCAGGGCGCCCGCCTCGGCCGGGGTCAGGGCGAGCCGCTCGGCCAGATACTCGGCCGTCGCGGGGCGGGCGGGCAGCGGGCCGCGCTCGGCGAACTGCTCCAGGTAGGCGCGCAGCAGGTCGGGGTCGATCTGCTGGGTGAGGTCGGCGCCGGCGCGAACCTCGCAGCCGGCGGCGGCCGGCGGGCCGTCCGCGGGGAAGGCGCCGCCGGGGGCGTACTCCAGCAGCACGGCGCGGTTGGAGCTGCTGTGGAGGACGAGCGCGGTCGACAGCGCGGTCCGGAAGAGGTGGCCGGCCGGCGGGGTGGGCCGGTGGTCCGGGCGCGAGAGGGTGACGGTGCGCCAGCGGCCCGGTCCGCGCTCCGCGACGAACGGCAGGTCGGCGTACTCGCGCAGCCGCACGGCGCTCGTGGCGTCGCCGCGGAGCAGCTCGGTCCGCCAGTCGACGATCGGATAGGGGAAGGCGGCGGACGCGCCCGGGACGATCGTGCTGGGGCGGTCGGGGTCACCGTCCCAGAGGGGACTGTGGGTGGCCGCCTCGTGCAGCAGGCGGCCGACGCGCACCCGCGCCGGGACGGCGGGAGCGGGGGCGGGGGCGGGAGCGGAAGAGGCGGTGGGCGCGGGAGGGGCGGTGGGCGCGGGCGCCTCGGCGCCGGGGGACAGCAGCGGCACCAGGTGTGCCAGCCCGTCCCGGCAGTTCGCGGCGATCTGCACCAGGCGGGCGAACTCGCGGCCGACCCGCTCCTCCTCGATCTCCAGGAGCCGGCCGATCCGCCGTCGCACCAAGCCGGCGGCGGCGTCGCGGAAGACGGAACGCGCCTCGACCGCGCCGAGCAGCAACTCGGCGCCCGCCCGGTCCAGCGCGGGCTCCGGGGCCTGTGCCCGCACGGCGTCGAGCAGCAGGGCGGGGACGTCGACGGCGGCCAGCCGCCGGGCCCGGCCCGGGTCGGCGAGCAGTCCGGCGGCGGCGCCGATGTGCTGGAAGCGGGCGAGCATCAGCGCCACGCCGTCCAGGTCGAGCACCGGCAGCTCGGCGAGTTCCTCGTCGCACCACTGCGCCAGCACGGCGCGCCCCGGTTCGGTGTCCACCAGGGTGGGGACCTTCGCCCACCCCTTCGGGTCGTGCGGCTGGTACCAGAGGTTGTCCGCGTCACCACCGTTGGTCAGCTCGAACTCGGCGCGCAGCAGGGCCCGCAGCTCGCGGGCGAACCTGGGATCGGCGCTCAGCGAGGACAGTCCGGGGCGCGGTGCCGTGTCGACGCGGTGCAGGTGCGGGTCGGCGAGCCGCGGCGGCGGGTCGGCCACCGGCGCGCCCGCGGCCAGCAGCAAATCCAGGACACCCAGTCGCAGGACCGGGCTCCCCGACACCCGCCGGTCCCAGCGGCTCGGGTAGGGCAGGTCGACGGGCACGCCGTCGGCGGCGATCCTCGGCGCCAGCAGCGCGGCGAGCCGGTGCACGACCGGCCGGGCGTCCGGGCGGGGCGGCCGGTCGGCGAGGACGACCAGGGCGCGCAGCCAGTCGGCGGCGGTGCCGGGTGCGGCGCCGCCCGCGTCGGCGGCGGCGGTGAGGTGTGCCAGCGCGCCGGTCCGCTCCAGGTAGTCGAGGGTCAGGTCCGCCTCCGGCATCCCGGGCTGCGGCCCCGCCGCGACCACCTCCCGGGCGAGGTGCGGGCGTTCGGCCGGCAGCAGCTCCCAGGCGGGGTCGGCGAGCAGCGCGGACCAGAACTCGTGGGCGGCCGCGTGCCGCAGATTCCGGGCCGGAAGCAGTCGGCCGGCCAGTCGGGCGAGCTCGCGGGCCGGGTCGAGTCCGGCGGCACGGGCGGTGCGGACGAGGTCGGTGGCGAGTCCGGGCCGCGGGCCCTCGCGGAGCGTGCGGTCGCCGAGCAGGGTGAGCGTGCGGCGGGCCGCCTCGCGGTCGGCGCCGCGCGCGGTGACCTGCCGCACGCGCTCGCGCAGGGCGGTGTCGGTGAGCGCGCCGGCCGCGTCCACCGCGGCGTAGCGGGCGTCCAGCCACTCCTGGTCGACCTGCTCCCCGGCGGTGCGTTCCGCCGTCCTGGCGCGGGCGAACCACGCCGCCGCGTCGGTCCGCTCCCCGCCGTGGCGCAGGCACAGGTCCGCGACGCCGTCCAGGAAGCAGCGCGAGAGCGCCGGGTCGGCGGCGGCGATCGCCTTCAGTACCGCGTCGACGTCGCGCTTCACCCACACCCGCCACGCCGAGGTGGCCTCCTCCAGGCGCTCGACGTATTGCAGCACCTCCTGCTCGCGGGTGGGATGCCCGGCGAGCGCGGACTCGGGGAACGGCATCGCGCCGTCGGCCGGCAGCCCGGTCGTCGCCAGGGAACCGACCGGTTCCCAGCCCTGGTGCGCCATCAGCCGGTCGCGGTGGCGCACCGCGTCGGCGGTGGTGAGCAGTACGCGCTCGGCCTCGGGCAGGGCAAGGTGCCGGTAGCGGCGGGCGAGCAACCCGCCTTCGTCCTCCGGCTCGCCGGCGGCGGGCAGCGGAGCGGCCTGCGCCAGCGCCTCCGCCCAGGCGGCGTCCACCGAGAGGAGTTCCACCACCCGGGCCGGCACCGGGACACCCTCGCGCACCAGCCGTTCGGCCTCCTGCCCGCACTCCCGGCGGTGTGCCTCGACACCGGCCGCGAGCGCGAACAGCCGTGGCAGAGCGGGATGCCCCGCCAGTGCCGGCGGCACCTTCTTCAGGACCCGCCCGCGCTCGTTGCGGAAGACGACCTTCGCGTCCTCCAGCCGCGCGACGTAGCCCTGCGCACCGATCTCCCCGACCATGACCCGCCACTCCCCCGTGCTGTTCAGCGGCCGGGCAACGATCGCCCGGCGGCTTCCGCAGCCTAACGATCGCCTCTGACAGAGCTGCGGGGGCGCCTTGCTTCCCTGGCCACGGGGGCGTGCGACGGCAGGCGGAGGCATGGAGAGAAACCGGGAAGGTCCGCCCGCCCGGGCTCAGCCGCGCGCGGCCACCGGGCGCCAGAACGCGCGCAGGCCGTCGGCCGCGGTCTCGCCCTGCTCCCGGCCGAGCCGGTGGATCTCCTCCCACGACTCGCGGTCGCCGGGGTCGGCGTCCAGGAGGCGCACGGCGGCCGGCTCGGGCGCGAGGACGCGGGCGCCCCCGGGGACGGCGCCGGGGTGACGGTGCGCCAGCGGCTCGACCACCACCGTCACGCGGGCGCCGGCCGCCAGGTCGGCGTTCGTACCGGCCCGCAGGGCGCCGTCCAGGTAGTGCCGGCCGTCGACGGCGACGGGTGGCTCGAAGCCGGGGAACGCGCTGGAGGCGGCGACCGCGCGGACCAGCGGAACGCCCGAGGCGGCCTCCCACACGACGGGCTCACCGCTCTCGGCGTCGACGGCCGGGATCAGCAAGCGGCGTGAGGGCCAGGTGTCGGCGCCGATCAGCGCGGCGCGCTGGGCGACCACCCGGTCCTCCGCCGCCGCGTCGACCGTCCCCAGGGCGATGCGGCCGACCCGGCGCCGCGTCCCGGCCGGGTCCGCGCCGGACTCGCCGAGGGCCGCGAACACCGCGCCCGTCACCGCCGGGTCGGGGCGGCGCGGCGCGGCCGACGACCCGTCGGCGGGACGCCGGCCGGGGAGCACACCCAGCCGGGCCGGGTCGCCCCCGGCCGCGAGGACTGCCCCGACGATCGCACCGGCGGAGGTGCCGACGATCAGATCGGCCTCACCCAGGTCCACCCCGGCGGCGCGCAGACCGGCGGCCAGTCCGGCCGTCCACGCGACACCCAGACGGCCGCCGGGGCCCAGGACCAACGCGCGGTCGAGGTCGTGAAATTGCTCGGTTCCCATGACGGCTCCCCCGTTGCCGAAACACCTTCCGCCGCATCCTCGCACGGCCCCACCGGCCCACCGGCACCGGGCAGGGAGGGCGCCGGCTCCGGTCCGACCCGCCACTCCGCGGGCATGCCGGACCGGCGGCGTGGCATCGAGGGCACCGGGGATCATCGGGCATTCCGCACTCGGGCGGATCAGGACGAACGGCAGGCCGGCCCGGCGGAGAAATTACGCCCGGCGGTCCAGGCGTCGGGCGAGCCCCAGGACCGTGCCGAACAGGCCGCCGATCCACAGGAGCACAGTGAAGATCGGCCCGCCGTAGTTCGGCAGGCACGCGATGCCCACACCGAGGCCGGTCAGGGCTCCTGCGGTCAACCCGAACAACGCGGCGGTGACGGCGAGCAGGTCGCGTGCGGCATGTACAGCGAGCCTGGAAACCGCGAAGCCGGCTGCCACGAAGCCCCCCGTAACGAGGAAGAACATATGCCCCAGCATACGATCGGCCCGGCATCCGTCCACAGCCGCCGGGACCACCGCGACCACCGTGCGCGTCGCCGGTGCTCAAGGTCGACAAAGCGATGAATGTATGATCATCCGATGCACCACGACCTCATCGACGGCGTCCCCGTCATCTGGACCGAGACGCCCGGCCCGCTCGAAGCCACCCTGATGTTCGGCTGCGGGGTCCAGGACGAGACCTTCCGCACCCTCGGGGTGACGCACCTGGTCGAGCACCTGGCGATGAGCACGCTCCCCCGGCTGCACTTCGACCACAATGCCTCCGTCAGCCTCTCGATCACCGACTTCACCTGCACCGGCCGCCCGGAACAGGTCGTCGACTTCCTCGCCCGCGTCTGCACCGCCCTCACCGAACTGCCCCTGGAGCGGATCGAGAAGGAGGCCGGAGTGCTCGCCGCCGAGGGCAGCGGCGCGGCCGACCCGGTCACCGGCGAACTGCTGTCGATCCGGTACGGCACCCAGGGCCTCGGACTGGCCTCCTTCAGCGGACCCGGCGCGGACCGGATCCCGCTCGAGGCTGTCCGGGAGACCGTCGCCCGCCACTTCCACGCCGGCAACGCCGTCCTCGCCCTGACCGGCCCTCCGCCGCAGGGCCTGCGCCTCCCGCTGCCCTCCGGCTCCCGCACCGCCCGCGCGCCGCACCCGGCCCCGCGCCACACCGGCCCGTCCTGGCACCGGGCCGACGTCCCCGGTCCCGGCCTGCTGCTCTCCTGCGACCTCAACGACCAGGCGATGCTGCTCGCCACCCACGTCCTCTGCCAGCGCCTGACCGACACCGTCCGCCACGAGCACGGCCTGAGCTACGACGTCGGCGGCACCGCCGTCTACGTCGGCCCCGGCCGCGGCGAGCGCAGCGTCCAACTGGACGTCCGCGAGGGCCAGGAGAAGCGCGTCACCGAACTGCTCTGGAAGGAGGCACTGCGCCTCGCCGAGGAGGAGCCCACCGAGACCGAACTGGCCGAGGAGCGGGAGGCCGCCCGGGAGTTCCTGACCGACCCCCGCACCCTCGACCTGGAGCTGGGCGAGCGCGCGGCGGACCTGCTGCTCGACGAGACCCATCTGGACGCCGAGACCAAGCTCGCGCAGCAGGCCGCGGTGACCCCGGCGCAGGTGCGGGAGGCTTTCGCGGCGGCGATGGAGACGGCGCTGCTGCTCGTGCCCTGCCAGGTGGAGCAGCTGACCCTCGGCCGGCCCGACCGGTCGGCGTTGCCCGCCGCCGACTGCTCCGAGCGCACCGCACTGCCCGCCGGGCCGCAGTACCGGCCGCCGCTGCTCGCCCGGGCACGGTTCGGCGCGGCCCGCAAGGTCCGCCTCGTGGTGAACGCCGACGGCACGTGGTGGCAGGACGAGGAGGGCCAGGTCCACGGCTTCCCGTACACCGAGGTGGTGGGTGTCGAGGTCCACGACGGCGGCCGCGTCCTCCACGGCCGCGGAAACTGCTTCGTCCCCGTCACCCCTGACCTCTTCACCGGCCTCGGCCCCGCCCTCGCCGCCATCGACGCCGCCGTCCCGGAACCCCTGCGGTACCCGCTCTCGGCCCTGCGCGCCACCGGTTGACCCGAGTCGGCCGAGGAGGGCCGAGTCCGCACCAGCCGGCCGCTTCCGCCTTCGGTTCTGCCGACGGCGCGGGCCCGCCGCGTGTCGCGCGGCGGATCGCGCGGCGGGTGTCCGTCGGCGGGGTCAGAATGAGGCATGCGAGCAAGCCCCGGCCCGGCCGGTCCGTCGTCGTCGGTGGCACCCGGTGGGGGCGCCGTGCGCGGGGAGCACTGGTGGCCGGTGGCGGTGGCGGTGGTGAGTGCCGCGCTGCTCCATGTGGCGCTGCCCGTGTCGTACCGGGTGGACCCGGTGTGGGTGGTTCCGGTGGTCCTGTTCGCCCTGCTGGTGGCGCTGGTCGTCGGCGATCCGGGGCGGATCGACCGTCAGAGGACCTGGCTGCGGGTGGTCACCGAGACCGTGATCGCCTTCATCACCGCCTCGAACCTGTATGCCGGAATCCACCTGGTGTCGGACATCCTGACCAACAACAAGCTGTTCGCCGACAACGCCACCGGCCTGCTGGCGACCGGTGGCGTGACCTGGGTGACGAACGTGATCGCCTTCGCGCTCTGGTACTGGGACCTGGACCGCGGTGGCGCCGCGGCCCGCGCCCACCGGCCCGCCACGGGACCGGCGTTCGTCTTTCCCGAGATGCAGCACACGGCGTACGCACCGGCCGGCTGGGTGCCGCGGTTCGCCGACTACCTGTCGCTGTCCTTCTGGACCGCGACCGCGTTCAGCCCGACCGACGTCTCCGCGGTCAAGCGGTGGGCCAAGCTGCTGATGATGGTCGAGGCCGCGACCTCCCTGATCGTGGCGACGCTGGTGATCGCCCGCGCGATCAACATCCTGCAGTGAGGCGGGACCGCGCGGGGGCGGGCGGGGGCGGGCGGGGCCGCCCGGGCCATGTCCTATCCGCCGGAGGCGGGTCGGCCGCCGCAGGTCCGGTCCTCGGCGGGCAGCCGGCCGGTGGTCAGGTAGCGGTCGACGTCGGCGCTCGCGCAGGGGGGTCCGGCCACCACCACGCCGTGGCCCTCGCCCTCGGCCACCGTGACCATCCGCGCGCCGCGCAGTGCCCGCCGCATGCCCTGCGCCATGGCGACTGTCGCCTGCGGGTCCCACTGGTTCTGCACGATCAGCGCGTTGACGTCGCTGTTCACCGCGGTGGGCGGCTCGGCGGCCGTCCGCTTCCAGAACGCGCACGGCTGGATGTTGGCGCCCAGGTCGCCGGCCAGCGGATACCGGGCCCGGTCGCGGACCGCGTCCACCGCGCGACAGAGTCGGGCCCGGCGGTCAGGGCCCGGCCTTCGGGGTCACCGTCGTCGGGACCGGCCCCGACCCGGGTGGGTCGGGGCCGGGTCGGGGCCGAACAGCGGGGTCGGCAGGCTCAGCAGCAGCCGGCGGGCGGGCAGGCGGGGGCGGCCTTGACGCAGACGGTGACGGAGTCGGTGTTGTCGGCGAGGTGGAGGTCGGTCTCGGCGGCGTGCGCGGTCGCGGTGTTGGTGACGGCGCCCGGGGCGGTGGCCTTGGCCCGGAGGGTGAGGGTGGCGGAGGCGCCGGCGGCCAGCGTCCCGACGCTCCACTCGCCGCTGCCGGGGTCGTAGGTGCCGCTTCCCGTCTCGGCCGAGAGGAACGCCAGGCCGGCCGGGAGGGTGCCGGTGACGGTGACGCCGGTGGCCGTGTCGGGCCCGGCGTTGCGGACGGTGACGCGGTAGGTGACGGTCTGGCCGACGGTGACGGTGGTCTCGTCGGCGGACTTGGTGACGCTCAGGTCGGCCGCCGGGAGGACCTCGGTGTCGGCCGGGTCGGAGGTGGCGGTGAGGGGTTCGGGGGTGGGGCCCAGCCGGTTCTCGTAGGTGGCGGTGGCGGTGTTGGTGATGTGTCCGCCTGCGCTGTCCTCGTCGATGGTGACCCGGTACTCCACGGTGGTGCCGTTCGGCAGGGTGTCGGTGTTGGGCAGGCTGCCGCCGTGGCCCGCGGCGGCGCCGTTGCCCAGGTTGAACGTCACCCGGTTGCCCACCGGGTCGAAGGAGGCCTGGTCGTCACCCGGCCGGTCGGTCTTGGCGCCGGTGTTGGGGCCGCTGACGATGTGCAGGGTCCCGGGCAGGTAGGTGGTGCCGTCCGGGACGGTGTCGGTCAGGACGAGGGCTTCGGCGTTGCCACCGCCCTCGTTCCTGACGACGATCCGGTAGGTGATGACGTCGCCCACCTGGAGGGGCCCGTCGGGGATCGCGGACTTGGTGAGGGTGACGGCGGGGGCGGTGCCGAAGAAGATGCCGTCGAGGAAGTTCCCGACCGACTGGTTGCCGCCAGCGGAGGCGACCGAGCGGAAGGCGAAGCGGGTGACGGTCTGCCCGGCCGGGACGGTGTAGGTGCCGGAGTAGAAGCCCCAGGCGGTGGTGCCGTCGGTGAACTGGCGCTGCTGGACGGCCGCGCCGGGCCGGCCGATGTCCAGGGCCATGGTGTCCTGGCCGAGCCGCCCGCGGTGGTAGAGCCGCCAGTACAGCGTGGCGCCGGGGGTGGTGGGCAGGTCCTGGTAGAGGGTGGAGACCTGGTTGGCGTTGAGCTCGGCGAACTGGGCGCCGTCGGCGGAAGGGACGCCGTTGAAGCCGTCGTGCCAGAGCTCGATCAGGTGGTCGGTGGCGGTGGTCAGCCAGCCCTGGACGTGGTTCGGGCTCTGGGTCTGGGAGGCGTCGGGCAGCAGCGCGTTGCTGCCCGCGGCGACGGCGGGCTGCTCGAAACTGCCGTTCACCAGGGTGATGCGGGACGGGGCGGGAGTGCTCACGGTCTTCCCCTTCGTTCCGGTGCCGGGATCCGGCGGCATCCGCTTTCAGGGTGCGGCAGTGGTTCTTGTACGTACGAGAGCGCGGGACGCGGCTCCCGGAGCACGCGTGGGCGCGCGCCGCCCCGGAGCGCGCCCCGCCTCCCCGCGACCGCCGCACGGTTCACCGTTCCGGCGTTTCCTGCCCGCAGAGGCACCGACGACCCGCACCGGGGGCACCGGCCCCGGAATTCGTTGACGCTCCGTCACGGACTGGCCGAGGCTGGCCGCGGGCCGGACCGGCCCACACCTCCCGTGCAGCACCAGCACTCCTCAGGAGCAGTGATGAACAGGATCAGGACCGCCGTCGTGGCCCTCGCCGCCGTGGCCACCCTCGGACTGGCCTCGTCCCCGGCCCTCGCCCAGAGCCAGGGCGACGACCGGGGCCAGGCCCAGCCGGCGCCCCGGCCCAAGACCTGCAACGCGAGCGGCGGCACCTTCTTCTGCGGCGGCGACTACGGTGACGGCAAGACCTACGTCACCCTCTCCGACGGCACCAAGCAGCTGTTCGTGATCGGCACCGACTTCAACGTGTGGACGACCTGGTTCCCGCCGAAGGGTGCCCAGGCCGCGTGGATGTCCATGGGCGGCGACCACGACTTCGCCAACAAGGTCAAGATCGTGAACCGGAAGGGCAACGCCTTCAGCATCGGCTCGCGCTCCTTCACCCTCGGCGCGGACTTCTTCCGCGACCGGGACGCCGGCGGCAACTGGAGCGGCTGGTGGACCAAGGCCATCCCCGCCGGCTGACCTCCGCCCCCGATTCCGTCCCCGGCCCGGCCCGGCACTCCACGTGCCGGGCCGGCGCCGCGTCCGGGCACCCCGTCACCGCTCTGCTGCCACCGGGCGGCAGCGGTCAGCCGACCGGCCCCGTCAACACGTGTGGCGCCACCGCCGGTTCGAGCAGAGACAACGTCCGCCGCCGCGCGTCGAGGCCGGCGCGGATGCCGACCGGCAACGGCAGGTTCGGGCCGGCATGCCCGAACTCGACGTTGCCCAGCACCGGGATGTCACGGTCACCGAGGGCGTCGAGGACGATCTCGGGCAGGGTGGGGGACACGCCGGGCTCGAGTCCGCCGATCTCGCGTGGAACGCCCACGACCATGCCGGAGATCCGGTCGAGGATGCCGCAGTGCCGCATCACCTGCAGATAGCTCCACACGTGCGATGCCAGGCCGCCCGTCTCCTCCCAGAACAGCACCGCGCCGTCGAACCGTTCGAGCGGCAGCGCGAAAGGCGTCGCCTGCGCCAGCACGATGCGATTGATCACCCCGCCTATCAGCGGGCCTTCGACGCGGCCGGAACGCCAGCACTCCCACGACGGGCTCGCCGGCAGCGCACCGATCGCCCCGGTGCCGGTCAGCAACATGGAGTAGAGCTTCTCGAGTTCGGCCTGACGCGCCATCGGCGCGGACTGCCAGTGGCCGCCGAAGCCGGGGACGGCCATGTCGGCGTGGAACCCGACCAGACCCGTGCGTGCGTGGAGTGCCAGGTGCAGCAGCGAGATGTCGCTGTAGCCGAGGATCGGCTTGGGGTCGGCCCTGATCGCCTCGACGTCGATCAGGTCGAGGTAGCCGAGCGCCGTCTGGCCGCCGTCGCTCGCGACGATCGCGCGCACTTCCGGATCACGCAGCAGACCGTTGAACTCCCCGGCGATCTCCGCCGGCGTGGCCGCGCTCCACCAATGGCGGCGTCCCGCTTCGAGCAGCGGAGCCCGACGTACCCGGAAGCCCATCCGCTCGAACACGGCCATTGTCCGCTCGACGTTGGGCTCGTGGGCGGCGGACAGCGGACCGGACAGCGAGGCGATGACCACGAGATCTCCGGGCCTCAGCGCGCGCGGCCTGAGCAGTCGAGGCGGTACGGAACCAGTCATGGCGTCAGTGTCGCCGGTGCCCTTGGTGACGTCACGCGAGTTTCACCGGCCGTCCGGACGGCGCACGGCGGTCGCGGACCTGGTGCTTCCGTTCAGGCCTGGCGGGACGGGGAGTTGGTGACCACCTGGCGCAGCAGCTCGGCGTTGCCGCGGGTGCGCTTCACCCGGTCCAGGAGCAGTTCGGTGGCCTGCTGGGTGTCGAGGCCGCCCAGGGCCCGGCGCAGCGCCCAGGTCGCGGGGGTGCGGGCGGGGCCGAGGAGGAGTTCCTCGCGGCGGGTGCCGGAGGCCTTGACGTCGACGGCCGGGAAGACGCGCCGGTCGGCGAGGCGGCGGTCGAGGCGGAGCTCCATGTTGCCGGTGCTCTTGAACTCCTCGAAGATCAGGTCGTCCATCCGGGAGCCGGTGTCGACGAGGGCGGTGGCCAGGATGGTCAGCGATCCGCCGTTCTCGATGCTGCGCGCCGCGCCGAAGAGCCGCTTCGGGTGCTGGAGGACGCTCGCGTCGAGGCCGCCGCTGAGGGTCCGTCCGTTCGCGGGGGCGGTGGCGTTGTGGGCGCGGGCGAGGCGGGTGAGGGAGTCGAGCAGGACGACCACGTCGTGGCCGAGTTCGACCAGGCGCTTGGCCCGCTCGACGGCGAGTTCGGCCAGCGCGATGTGCTCGCGGGCGGGCCGGTCGAACGTGGAGGCGATGACCTCGCCCTTCACCGAGCGGCGCATGTCGGTGACCTCCTCCGGGCGCTCGTCGACCAGGACGACCATCAGGTGCGCCTCGGGGTGGTTGCGGGCGATCGCCTCGGCGATCGACTGCAGGACGAGCGTCTTTCCCGCCTTCGGCGGCGCCACGATCAGGCCGCGCTGGCCCTTCCCGATCGGCGCCACCAGGTCGATGACACGGCCCGTCAGCTGCCTCGGGTCGCTCTCGGTCTCCAGGCGCAGCTGCCGGTGCGGGTACAGCGGCGTCAGTTCGTGGAACGCCGGGCGGGGCCGGGACTCCTCGGCGGGGTTGCCGTTGACCGTGTCGACGTCGGCCATCGACGGGCGGGCGCCACCCGCTCGGGGGCGGGTCGCGCCGGTCAGGACGTCGCCGGTCCGCAGGCCGAGCGCGCGCACCTGGCCGGCGGGCAGGTTCACGTCGGTGGGCCCGGGGAGGTAGCCGGAGGTGCGCAGCACGGCGTTGCCCTCGCGGATGTCCAGCACTCCGGCGACGGGGAGAAGATCGCTCGCGGCGGTGGTGTCCGGCTGCGCCGGTCCGTCGGAGCGGGCGCGCGCTCGCTGGGCGGGGCGGCCGCCACCGCCCTCGGTACCGGCGGGGCGGGGCACTTCGGCCGGCGCCGGCGGGCGGATGGTGGAGCGCGTGGAGGTGATCGCCTCGACGAGCTCGCCCTTGCGCAGGCGGGCGGTGCCCTGGATGCCCAGGGCGGAGGCGAGTTGGTGCAGGTCGGCCTTCAGCAGGCCGTTCAGCTGCGTGGTGGTGGTGGTGGGTTCGGTGGTGGTCGTCACGAGCAGGTACTCCTGTGGTGTGGGTGTGGGTGTGGGTATGGGTGTGGCGGCACGGCGGCGGTGAACGGCCGGGCGGGATCGCGGTTCGGCCGGCAGCCGGTCGAGATGCGCGGGACGGCCGGCGAAGCGGCCCCGGCACGACCATGGAGGGGTCCGTACGGGGGGGCGTCGGCTGTCGCTGTCGCGGGTTCGCCCGACGGTGCCGGGGCGAGCGCTCTCAACTGCTGCGGATGTGCCGGGAACGGAGCGCTGGGGCTGCTTCGGTCCGCCGGTGTCAGGGCCGGCCACGACGAGGGGCTCGGCTGTGCGGTGGCGCCTGGTTCCCGCACCCCGAGGGGTGGGCTTCCAGCGTCGCCTGTAGGCAGGGTAACACCATGGGGCGCTGCGGCGCCTCGGAAATCGCGAGGCGGCCCGGCGGCCGGGCTGCCGCTTGCTGGGCCGACCGGGGCAGGATCGACCGGCTGCGGCTGGAACGCGAGTCCCTGCTCCACGAGCTCCGTGCCGCCACCGGTCTCGGCGGCCGGCCGCGCCGCTTCAGCTCCACGAACGAACGCGCCAGGGTCGCCGTGCGCAAGGCCGTCGTGTCGGCTCTCGACCGCATAGCCGCACAGGACAGCTCGCTCGCCGGACTGCTGCGTGACACGGTCCACACCGGCGCCTCCTGCCGCTACGACCCGGACCCCGCCCGACCGGTGACCTGGCTGCTCGGCCCGCCGGGCGCGAAGGGCGGCGGGCGGTGAACGTCGGACGGCTGTGAACGGCTGTGAACGTCGGACGGCGGTGGACGGCGCGGGCCGCCGGTACTGCCCGGTCCGGCCGGAGGGCGGGGGTGGACAGAACGGGCACTACACTTGCCCCTCGTGGTGGACACCCAGTACGAAGACCTGTTGAGGCACACGCTCACCGCCGGCACGGCCAAGGCCGACCGGACGGGCACCGGTACCCGGAGCGTGTTCGGCCACCAGTTGCGCTACGACCTCTCGCAGGGGTTCCCGCTGGTCACCACCAAGAAGGTGCACCTGAAGTCCGTGGTGTACGAGCTGCTGTGGTTCCTGCGGGGCGAGTCCAACGTGAAGTGGCTCCGTGAGCACGGTGTCACCATCTGGGACGAGTGGGCCGACCCCCACGGCGACCTGGGCCCCGTCTACGGCGTCCAGTGGCGCAGCTGGCCGACCCCCGACGGCCGGCACGTCGACCAGATCAGCCAGGTCCTCGACACGCTGCGCAACGATCCCGACTCGCGCCGGATGATCGTCTCGGCCTGGAACGTCGGCGAGCTGGACGCCATGGCGCTCGCCCCGTGCCACGCCCTGTTCCAGTTCTACGTGGCCGACGGCCGGCTCTCCTGCCAGCTCTACCAGCGCAGTGCCGACCTGTTCCTCGGGGTCCCGTTCAACATCGCCAGTTACGCCCTGCTCACCCACATGGTCGCGCAGCAGGTGGGCCTGGAGCCCGGGGACTTCATCTGGACCGGCGGTGACTGCCACATCTACGACAACCACCTGGAGCAGGTGACCGAGCAGCTCTCGCGGACGCCGTTCGACTTCCCGGAGCTGCGGCTGCGGCAGGCCGAGTCGCTCTTCGACTACGCGTACGGCGACGTGGAGATGGTCGACTACAAGCACCACCCCGCCATCAAGGCACCGGTCGCGGTATGAGGATCGGACTGATCTGGGCCCAGACGCCGGACGGCGTGATCGGCGCGGACAACACGATGCCGTGGCACCTGCCCGAGGACCTCGCCCACTTCAAGGCGACCACCCTCGGGCGCCCCGTGGTGATGGGCCGCCGCACCTGGGAGTCGCTTCCGCCGCGCTTCCGCCCGCTGCCCGGGCGTCGCAACATCGTGGTGACCCGCGACCCGCAGTGGTCCACGGACGGCGCGGACCGCGCCGGGTCCCTCGAGGAGGCGCTGGACCTGGCGGCCGCGGAACCCGGCCTGGGCACCGGTGCCGAGACCTGGGTGATCGGCGGCGGGCAGCTGTACCGCCAGGTCATCGACCGGGCCGTGACCCTGTCGGTCACGGAGGTCGACCTGTCGGTGCGGGGCGACACCTACGCCCCCGCCGTCGGCCCCGCCTGGACCGTCACCGAGGACGGCGGACCGCGGACCTCGGCGTCCGGCGTGCGTTACCGGATCCGCACGTACGCACGCCGCGGCGACACGGGCTGACCTTCCCCGCCCCCGTTCCGTGGACCCGCGGCCGGCCGCGCGGTCAGATCACCGGGCGCCCCCTACGGGGCCGGCCGACCTGGCGGCCCGCTCGATCTTCGCGCGGTAGGCCGCACGGGCTTCCTCGTCGATCTGATTCTCGTGTTCGGGGCGCATCCCGGTCCGGCCGTCGAGGCCCTCGCGCAGGATGTCGGCGTGCCCGGCATGCCGGTTGGACTCGCCGAGGACATGGACCATGACGGCGAACAGGTTCGTGTTCGGAGCAGGCTCCGGCCACCACGGCACATGGCCGGGGGCGTCGAGGGGAAGCTCGTCGATCGTCGCGTCCGAGTGTTCCCACGTGCGCCGGTAGAACCCGGTGATCTGGTCGCGCGACTCGTCCTCGGTCGCCCACTGGTCGCCGCCGTCGGAGTCCTGCCACCGGGACAGCCCTTCCGGGGAAGGGCGGCCGAAGACCTCGCCGAAGTACCTGGCCTCGACGGTGGCCATGTGTTTGACCAGGCCGAGGAGGTTGGTCCCGGTCGCTGTCAGCGGTCGGCGGGCGTCGTACTCGGACAAGCCGTCGAGTTTCCACAGCAGCGCCTTGCGGTCCCGCCGCAGTCTTCCGTGCAGGTTGTCCTTCGCGAATTCGTCGATCATGCGGCATGAGCCTGCCATGGAGTGCTCGTGCTCTCAAAATCCCGTACACGGTCCGCGACGACTGGCAGGGCCGGCGCCTGGCCATGGCCTGGGTTTTCGCCCCGGGGGGCGGGGAAGAACGTGGCGGGACCCCGCTCGTGCGCCTGGTGGACGTGGCTGCTCGGACGGCACTCCGCTCCGGACCACGTGCGCCACCCGGCAGGGAAGGGGAGCAGTGATGACGGGACGTGCCGAGGGCCCGGGGCCCCGGGCCTGGACCCCCGCCACCTTGGACGAGCAGGACTGGCTCGTTCCGTGGTCGCCGAGCCCGCCCGGCGGACCGCACGCCACGGCCGATGTCGTCGCCCGCGTCGCCCACGGCCTGCGCCACGGGCCCGGGTTGGCCCTGGTGCGCGGCCTGGAACTGGACGGCCTCGGTGATCCGGAGTGCGCCGAGCTGTGCCGCGGTTTCGCCGCGCGGCTGGGCACGGTGCTGCCGCTCCCGGAGGGCCCGTCGGCGGACGACCTGCTCACCGCCGAGACCGCACCGGCGGTCGAGCTCTCCGCCACCGACCGTGCCACGGAGCGGGAAGGGGATGCCAGGACGCTCGACCCGCACACCGACCGGTCGCACCGCCGCGAGTCGCCCTGGCTGCTCGGCCTGCTGTGCATCCGCCCCGCCCGGGCCGGCGGTGAGTCCCTGCTCGTCAGCGCCCGCGCCGTCCACGACCGTCTCGCGGAGCGGGATCCGTCCGCACTGCACCACCTGTACCAGGACTTCCACTTCGGGCGCGGCACGGACTTCGACCGGGTCTCCCCCGTGTTCCAGCAGCGGCGCCACGGGCTGCACGTCCAGTACAACCGCTACTGGATCGAGCGGGGCAGGCAGGAGGCCGGCCGCCCCTTCCCACCGGGTCGGCAGGCGGCGCTGGACACTCTCCACGGGGTGCTCACCGACCCCGCGATGGTCCTGCGCGTCGGATTGCGCCGGGGCGATCTCCTGCTCCTGGACAACACGGCCGTCCTGCACGGGCGGACCGGGTTCAGCGATCCCGCCGGTCCGGGAGAGCGGCGCTGTCTGGCCCGGGTCTGGGCGGACCGGCCCGCCGACCGGTGAGGAGCGGGGGCGGCCGGGCGCCCGCCGCGACGCCGGGCGGCCCTCGCCGCCCGGCCACGCGGCAGGGCCGACGCCCGACCGCGCGCTTCCCTCCGGGCGTCGGCCCTGCTCACCCCAGGCGCGCGTCGAACTCCAGCGCCCCGACGAGTTCGCCGACCCGCTGCTCCGGCAGGCCCCGGGAGACGAACCAGGCGCCGACATTGCGCACGTCCCGCTTCAGGAACGAACGCCCGCGCGGATTGGCGACGACGTCCACGATCTGCGGCACATCGATGATGACCAGCCGCCCCTCGTGGACCAGGATGTTGTACGCCGACAGGTCTCCGTGCGCGTACCCGTCACCGGCCAGCAGCGACAGGCTCCGGCCGAGCTGCTCCCAGAGGTCCTCGACGTCCACCTCCTCCGCCCGCAGCTGCGCGAGCCTGGGCGCGGCGGCGCCGCTCTCGTCGCCGACGAACTCCATCAGGATCTCCGTGCCCGTGATCTGCACCGGGTAGGGAACGGCCACCCCGGCCGACCACAGCCGGCACAGCGCGGTGAACTCGGCACCGGCCCACTGGGCGGCGATGGCCTCCTTGCCGAACGCGGTCCGCTTCGCCATCGCCCGGGCGATCCGGGACTCCTTGTGCCGGCGCCCCTCCAGGTACCCGGAGTCCCGGTGGAACATCCGGTGCTGGGAGTCGCGGTAGCGCTTGGCCGCCATCAGCGTGCGGCGGTCCGTGCCCGGCACCCCGCGCTCCAGGAGGAACACGTCCGCCTCCTTGCCGGTCTTGACCAGGCCGAGTTCGGTGTCCACAGCCGCGAGCTCGGTCACCACCCAGGCAGGGCGCGGCTCGGGCCCCTTCTCGGTGGGGGTGGACTGGTCCCACGTCGACCAGCGGTCGCCCCCGGCCGGGCCGTCGGGGTTGTCGTCGTAGCCGTCGTCGTAACTGTCGTCGTGGTTCTCGTGGTCGCCGTCGTGGCTCTCGTGGTCGCCGTCGAAGTCGGCGTACTCGTCACCGTCGACGGCGTAGGCCCCGTGGTCGTCGAACCCGAACACGACCTCGGGCTCGTGATCGTCGAACCGCTCGGACCGGCGGCCACGGCGGGGTGCGCCCTTGGCGCGAATACGGGAGAAGGAATCGGTTTCGGAAAAGCGCTCACGCACTGTGGTGGCTCCTGGGGAACAGCCCACCGATGCGCCAGTTGCGAGGCGTCGTCAGCCGGTGGGCGAAAGACGAGAGGAAGAGGCGTATGGCGCGCACACCAAGGCGCGCCGCGACACGGCGGCGACCATCGAAACGCACCTCCTCTGCTTCTCCACGTCAGTCCCCACGCCACGGCAGCCCCGTGGCGAGAACGAGTCAGAGCTTAGCGACTTCCAAGATCGACGCAACCGAATTTCCCGCCCACCCTCGCACTGCCCGACATGCCACACCTGGTCGACATGCCACGCCCGGCCCAAGGTCACCGACTATTGCGGGGCGGCACGCGACAATGCGGGTCGGCGTACGAGCCCGGAGGGTCGAACCATGGTCGGTGCCGCGCAGTTCCACGCCTGGGACGTCCGGGAGTCCGGTCCGCCCGATGCCCCGCACCGGGTACTGCTCCTGCCCGGTGGGATGTGCGGCACGACCTTCTTCGCCGACATGACAGCGGCCCCCGCACTCGCCGACGCACCGATCCGCCTGATCGCGGCGACCGTCCCCGGCCACGCCGGCACGATCGCGCCCGTGGACGCGTCGATCGAGAACTATGCGGCGATCACCGGCACCTTCGCGGCCGAACACGGCTGCACGGCCGTGGTCGGCCACAGCATCGGCGCCAACATCGCCCTGGAGATGGTGGCCGGCGGGCACTTCTCCGGTCCGGTGGTGCTGCTCTCCCCCACGTTCTCGCGACCGGACGAGTCCAAGGCACTCGCGGTCGCCTCGGCGCTCGGGCGGGTCCCGGGGCTCGGCGCCCTGGTCTGGCCGGTCATGCTGTGGCTGACGCCGAAGATCCTGGCCGAGGGCTTCCCGGAACGGCGCCGGGCGGAACTCGTCGCCGACCTGCGCAAGAACTCCCCGTCGTTCTGCAACCGCGCCATCGCCGAGTACTTCGGCTACCTCGACCGGCACGGCCAACTGGTGCCCCGGCTGTGCGGGTCCGGCGCCCCCGCCTGGGTGGTGCGCGGCGACCGGGACGAAGTGGGGCTCACCGACGCCGAGCGCGCCGCCCTCCAAGCCTGCCCCTCCGCCACCCTCGTGGAGATCCCCGACAGCGGGCACATGGTGATGCTGGAGCAGCCCGAGGCGGTGGCCCGCCTGATCGCCGAGGTCGTCCTCGACGGCGGCTGAGGCCGTTATTTCGGTGCGGACCGAAACCTCGACACCATAGGTTCTCCCGCATGAGCATCTCAGCGGCGGGCGTGACCCCGAGGGACGGCAAGGCACTGGCGGCGGCCTCGACGACGGTGGTGCTGTGGGCATCCGCGTTCGTGGCGATCCGGAGCGCGAACGAGCACTTCGGGCCCGGATCCCTGGCGCTCGGCCGCCTGCTGGTGGGGACGGTCGCCCTGCTCGGGCTGCTGGCCCACCGCCGGGAGGGCCTGCCCCCGCGAGCGGCCTGGCCGGGCATCGCCGTCTCGGGCGTGCTCTGGTTCGGCCTCTACATGGTCGCCCTGAACTGGGGCGAGAAGGAGGTCGAAGCAGGCACGGCGGCGATGCTGATCGGCATCGGACCGGTCCTGATCGCCCTGCTGGGCGGCTGGCTGCTGCGCGAGGGCCTCCCGTCCAAGCTGCTCGCCGGGATGGCCGTCTCCCTGACCGGCGTGATCGTCGTGGGCCTCTCCATGTCGGGCGGCGACGGCAGTTCGGTGACCGGCATCGGCCTGTGCCTGCTCGCGGCCGTGGCCTACGCGGCGGGCGTGGTGAGTCAGAAGCCCGCCCTGCGACACGCCACGGCACTCCAGGTGACCACGTTCGGCTGCCTGATCGGCGCGATAGCCTGCCTGCCCTTCGCCCCCCAACTGGTGTCCGACCTGGCCGCCGCACCCGCCTCCGCGACCCTCAACGTGCTCTACCTCGGCCTGTTCCCGACCGCCCTGGCCTTCACCACCTGGGCCTACGCCCTCTCCCGCACCACCGCCGCCCGCATGGGCGCCACCACCTACTCCGTCCCGGCCCTGGTCGTCGCCATGGCCTGGCTCCTCCTCGGCGAAACCCCCGCCCTCCTCACCCTCGCCGGCGGCGCCCTCTGCCTGACGGGCGTCGCCGTCACCCGCCGCAGCTGACCGACCCCCGAGTCAGAACGGCACCCCGGTTTCGAGGTCGATCTCATTCCCCGCCACGTCGAACGCGCTCATGCGCCCCACGAGACCCGGTGCGACCGACACATAGTCCGCTCGGTACTCCACAGCACCGGGATCGGTCGTCGGCCCCTCGAACACGATGGTCAGGTTCTCTCCCTGCTGGATCTCGTAGACCGCCCCCATCGGCTCGAAGACCACGGCCAGCCATTCGGAGTCCGCCGTCAGGACCACCCGCTCCTCCACCCACGAAGCTTCCCGGGCCCGCCGCTTGTCACGGCGCCGACGGCGAATCCAAGAGATCATGCCGCGATGATGCGCCACTGCGCCGCTCCTGTCGAATTCCGCCCCCGCCCTGCCCGCCAACACCCTCAGGCCTCAACCGAATCGTCCCCACTTCTCACCCTGCGGGCCCCGGCCGCCATAGAGCTACTGAGGATCCGTTCCCACAACGGCATCTCATGGGACAGCGACCGAACGGCCTTCCAGTCTTCTCCGTTGACAGTAAATTCCAGCACCCGCTCCCGGAAGATCCATTTCCCAGCGGTCCGAACGTCGGCCTCACCCGTTGCAATCACGAGCACTGCAGAAATCGCCAAACTCGTCCGGCATCTCCTCGAAGAGCGCCCTACACAGAAGAAACTGCAACTGGACCAGTCCCCACAGGCCTTAGGTCGACATCCAGGAAACTCCAAAATGCACGGCGGCCATGACATCAGCATCCGTTTCAGATCATCGTTTACACATCCAACTTACTCGGCCAATGGGACCGCCGAAGGCATTTAACGAAAGCCTCGCTCGGAGTAGGTCGCAAACAGCAGTGAAGGCGATGTACCAGCAGGCCGGGACCGCTTTAGCGACCCGGCCTGCCAGCTTCGAGCATTACCTTCCCAGAAATCCGCCAATCAGCACGGCGGGCCACGCACCCCCCGAGTGCAATCCTCCCCTTCTACGGACGGAGGAGCTGCTCCCACAGGGGCACCTCATCGGCAAATGACCGAAAAGCCTTCCAATCTTCTCCGTCGATAATAAAATTCAGCACCCGCTCCCGGAAGATCCATTTCCCAGTAGTCCGAATACTCGCCTTTCCTGTTGCAATCAACACCACTGCGGAGATCGCCGATTCGACCGGCATCTCCTCAAACGAGAATCTTCCACAGAAGAAGCTGTAATTTGACCAGTCCCCCGCAGGTCGGAGGTCGATATCCAGAATACCCCCTAGATGCACGGTGACCATTGGGTCATCCTGGTCAACATCAATCGAGACCGGCAAAAAATCGGACATTACGTCTGCCGCTGACGCGGCTACCGAGATCCTCTCAGCCACACAATCAATGTCCACTTCGACTCCTCGTTGATACATTCGAATCTGTCAGCCGTTGCAGCTACCAGTGATGCTTGAATGCATGCTTGCCGATTCGAGGCCCCCATAGGACATCGATCTTCCGAAGCTTTTTGATCGGCGTCTTAATTCTGAAGACGGCTCGATACACCTTGTCGCCGTCGCGCTTATGAACCGACCATCCCGCCGACCACCTGGTTTCCTTGTTTCCACTATTATACCGACCAGGCTTCCCCGGCTCCCTGAGGCCGAGCCTCTGCTCTCCCTTCTTGAAAGCCGTCATACTCGCATTTCCAAACCTTTCCGACCTGCCTCCGAAGGTCCTACTGAGAAACATTTTCTCGGTATATTTGACCTTTGCTTTGGTTGCAGCCCAGGCCACCTTCCGCGCTACCTTCACGGTCTTGACCGCCGCAAATGCGGCACCTACTGCGGCACCGGCTCCAACCACCTGTGCTGCCGCCGTCAACGTCATCTCGGCGGCCTTCTCCCAGTTGCCGGTCGCGGCGTAGGAGACTGCCGAGACCGCACCGGCGACCGCACCAATTGGGCCAGGGACCACGGTGGCAACGACTTCGGCGACCTTGGCGACGACCTCTACCGTCTTCTTCAGCCACTTGGGCATGCCCCAGTTGCCGTCGAGGTCGGTGCAGTTGACCGGGTCGCCGGTGCAGTAGTCGTAGGCGCTCGCGTTGCCGCCGGGGACGGGGTCGATCTGCAGGAAGCGGCCGAGGGCCGGGCTGTAGAGGCGGGCACCCATGAGGATGTCGCCGTCCTGGGCCTCGGCGGAGCGCTGCTTGCCGCCGAGCCAGCCGTAGCGTACGCCCGCCTGGCCGTCCTGCGGGATGCCGAACTCGTCGAAGTCCAGCACTACCGGCTTGGTGAGCGCGGTGTCGGTGGTGATGACTACCGAGCCGAACAGGTTGGTCAGCTGGAGCTGGACGTCACCGTTCTTGCTGGTGGTGGCGACCAGGTCGGCGTCCGGGCCTGAGACGTTGCGGGTCAGGGTGCCCTGGGTGGTGTCCTCGACGGTCCAGCGGACCTCGTCGGAGTCGTCGCCGTAGTGGTTCAGCTTGGAGGTGGCGTTGGCCCAGGAGCCGTCGGCCTGCTTCTTGGCGGTGGTGAAACCAGTGAGACGGTGGGCGGCGTCGACGGCCCACTCCTGCTTGGTGTCCCCCTTCTCCTGGGCGGCGACGCGGTCGTTCGCCCAGTAGGTATTGGTCGCCCCGGTGGCGGTCTTCACCGTGCGCCCGAAGGCGTCATAGGTGAAGCCCGCGTCCGTGAGGCGGTCGGCGCTGTCGTAGGTGTGGTTCTCGGCAACCGCGCCGGTCGTGCTGCACTCGCCGGACGTCCCCTTCGGGGAGGTCTGCTTGGACAGCCGGTTGGAACGATCGTCGAAGGCGTACTGCCGGGTGACGCAGCCGGTGGCGACCGTGGACTGCTCGGCCTTCACCAGCCGGCCGAGCCGGTCGTACCGGTAGGTGCGGGTGGCGGTGGAGCTAGTGTCCTTGGCCACCTGGCCCTGGGTGGAGATGTCGGTGGTCTGAGCCCAGATCACCTTGTTGTCGCTGGTGCGGGTGTAGGTGCGGCCGGTGGCCTCACCGACCGCGTTGGTGGTGTCCCGGCGGACGATGCCACCGGGGTAGGTCTGCTCGACCAGCTGGCCGTCCGGGCCGTACTTGGCGGTGAACTCACCGGCGACGCTGTCGTTGACCGAGGTGACCAGCCCGCGCGGCTCCTTGGCGCGGTCGTAGGTGTAGGTGGTGGACCCGGTCGGGTCGGTGACCTTCACCGGCTTGCCGAACTTGTCGAACTCCGAGGTGGTGGTGCCACCGTCGGCATCCGTGTAGGAGATCAGCCGGCCCAAGGCGTCCAGGACGCGCACCAGCGACTTGCCGCCGGCGTTCGTCTTGACGATGCCGCCAGTGGCGGCGTCGTACTCGGTGGTGACCTTCGGCAGCGGCTTGCCGTCGTCCGAGGTGATCTCGGTCGACAGGATCCGGTCGGCGCCGTCGTAGCTGGTGACCGTCTTGCGAGACTTGCCCGCGTTGGTCTCGGTGGTCTCCTCGGGTTCGTTGAAGGGCGAGTAACGGGTGACCCGCTTGACCGGCAGGGTGGTCGGCATCCGGGTGCCGTCGGCATCCGAGATGGCGCCGCCCGGCATGGTGACGCATCCCAGGCCCGCCCACTCGGGGCGGTTACCGCAGGCGGCGTCGTCCGGGTTGGCGCCGGCGGTGTAGTAGACCGCCTTGACCGTCCCGGCGTCACTGCCGTTGGAGCCCGGCTTGCGGGACTCCAGAGCTCGTCCGGAGGCATCGAGCTTGACCGTGGCCGTCAGCTTGGCGCCGAGCGCGTCGGTGGTCACCGAGGTGGCCGCCTTCAGCGTCCAGCCCGAGGTGCCGCCGATCGGCGCGTCGTAGCCCTGCTTGGTGACGCGCAGCTCCGCGTCGTCGGCGTAGCCGTCGATGCGGGCGCCGTCGGTGCTGGTGGTGACCAGGTGGTAGGCCTGGCCGTCGGGCTTGCCTTCGTCGTAGGTGTTGGTGTTGTGGTCGCGGGCGACCACCGATTCCCCGGCGCGCATGGTGGGGTTGAGGGTGGCCTTGGTCAGGGTGACCGTGTCGAGGCCGGTGTGGAAGCGCTCGCCCGAGGAGGCGCCGTTGGTTCCGGTCACCGTGACCCGGAGTTCGTGGTCGCCCCGGGTGAGGTGGACGGGCAGCCCGGCGGTGTACGGGGCGATCACGGGATCGGCCGAGTAGGTGTCGATCGGCTCGCCGATCAGGGCCTGGCCGTCGATCGAGAACTGGACGACGCCGTGGTCGCTGTTCTTGGTCAGCTGGCCGGTGAGGAGGTACTTGCCCTCTTCCGGGACGTTGACCCGCAGGCTGGTGAAGGCTCCGGCCTGGGAGCCGCGGATGCCCAGGTGGGCGCCGCCGGACCAGGTCAGACCGCAGCAGTCGTTGTCGATCTGGACCGTGGTGTTGGTGCCCAGCTGCGGGAGCTTCTCGGCCTCCCAGGTGACCGTGACCGGGTCGCTCTGGCCCTTGACCTCCTCGGCGAGCGAGGCGCGGTAGACCGGGCCGAGGGTCTCGACCACGTCCAGCCCGTCCGGGCTGTAGGTGGTGCGTGAGTCGAGCAACCGGGCCCGGGACTTGGTGATCTCGGCCTTGCGTGCCTTCTGCTCGTCGGTCAGGACGGCGGCCAGCAGCTCGGCGGGGATCGGGGGCAGGCCGAGTTCGGCCGTGAAGCGCTCGGCGTCCGGGTGGGTCGCGAGCGCGATGGCGCGGTTGGTGGCCTCCAGGGTGCGCACGGCGTGGCCGTAGCGGTCGTACTCGGTGGTGTCGATGTCACCGCCGGGGGTGACGGACGGGCTGGCGGTGTTGACCTCGTTGCCGGAGGCGTTGAGGTAGTGGACGGTGGCCGGCTTGTAGCCGTCCTGACCGGGCTTCACAGCGGTGGCCGTGTGGGTGCCGGGGTCGTCCTCGGGGCCGAAGACGGCGGTGGCGTCGGTGGGTGCGTCGGTCTGCGCCCAGGTGGCGGCGGCCGCGCCGGACAGGTCGTAGGGACCGCCCGTGCCCTGGGTGAGCGGAACGTCGTAGACCACGCTGGTCGCGATCTCGCCGTTGACCTGGTCCTTGGAACCGGGGGCCAGGGTGGCGCGGCGGACCTTCAGCAGGCGTCCCGGGTCCTGGTCGGCTGCGGCCCTGCCGTAGTCGAAGTTCCAGGGCAGCTGGCCGGCCGTGGCGACCTGGGTGACCCGGCCGTCGGTGTCGTAGCTGTAGGAGATCTTCAGTGGCTGGGTCGCACGCGGGTCCCAGACCTGGGCGATGCGGCCCTTGTCGTCGTACGTGTAGTGCGCGACCTCGACGGCCTCCTGCTTGGAGGTGGCCGGGTTCCACGACCACACCTTGGCCGCCTTCAGGCGGTCAAGGTAGTCGCCGGGGGTGCCGGCGGTCGCGGTGGTGGACTTGGCGTAGTCGTACTCCATGACCTCGCAGCCGCGCGGCAGCGGGTCGACGGAGCAGTGGTTGGCGTCGTCCACGCCCGGCTCGACCGCCGGGATGACGCGCTTGACCAGGGAGCGGCCGTCGGCGGTGTCGTACTGGTAGCGGGTGGTGGAGGCGGCCTCGGGACCGATGTCCGAGACCACCTGGTAGATGGAGGAGCCGGCCTGGCGGGCGAACACCGTCTTCGAACCGTCCAGCTCGGACAGCTCGTAGGTGGTCCCGGCGGTCTGCACGTCCCAGACCTGGTTCGGGCCCGCCCAGCACACCCACACGGAGGCGCCCCGGTCGGCGTCCAGGCACTTGCCGGAGTGGCGGTTCATCACCGTGCCGTCGGTGCGCACCTCCCACTGCTGGTTGTCGCCGGCGTTGCAGCTCCAGAGCATCAGCGGGGTGCCGTTGTCGACCTGGCCCCACGGACTGTCCAGGCAGTGTCCGAGCAGGCGCAGTGTCAGGTCGTCGCCGCGGGTCCACTGCTGGTTGGTGGCTCCGGTGCAGGGTGCCGGCTGGAGTGCGGCGCCGTTGCCGGCCGATCCGTTGGGGGCTTCGAGGCACTGGCCGGTGCTGTTGAGGACCAGGGCGCCGGAGGCTGCGGGGACGGCCTTGAGGGTGAGGGATTCTGCGCCCGGTTCGGGGAAGAGGGTGCCGTCGGTGCCCTTGGCGAAGGTGAGCGTGCTGTCGTCGTTGCCCTTGATCTCGACCAGGTCGGACTGGGGGAAGGACAGCGAGCGGTAGTCGGATCCGGCGCCCGCGTCGGGGCCGCCGGCCCACTGCGGGCCGAAGGGGGCGACGATCTCCTTCAGCGACAGGTCGTCGAAGAAGACCTCCTTGCCGGTGCCGGCGCCGAATCCGTTGATGAGGCGGAACCAGGCCTCGGTGGCGTCCTTGGGGACGGCCATGTCGACGGTCAGCTGCTGCCAGCCGTCGGTGAAGGAGGCCTTCGGGGACAGTACGTCGCTGTAGCCGGCCGGGGTGCGGTGAACGCCGGCGAGGCGCAGGCCGATGTCGGCGCGGTCGGGGTCGAGGCCGGTGGCGCCGGGGACGTAGATCCAGCCGGTCAGCCGGTAGGTCTTCCCGGGCTGCATGCCCTGGGCGAAGGTGTACTCCGGGCCGATCGCCGCGTAGGAGGCCCAGCTGTCGGCGGGCTTGATCAGCAGCGAGTCGGTGGAGCTGTCGTGACCGCGCACGGTGGAGCGCGTGACCTCGGCCGGGCCGGGGGTGAAGCCGGCCGTGTCGGTGCCGGCCTGGCGCTGGTTGAGCGTCAGGCGCTCGCCCTGGGGCTGCCAGCCGCGGCCGAGGTCGCGTGAGGAGGTGGTGCGGGTGACCGACATGCCGAGCTCGTTGGCGTCGGTGACGTCGGTGGAGTAGTCGCCGGTCAGCAGGTTGACCGAGCCGGGGCCAACCGCCGTCGCGGCGGCGCCGTCGGCGTTGCGGTCGACGGTGATGGTGTTCCACACGGTGGGGTAGCCGTCGCCGGATCCGTCACCGGGGAACAGCTTGGCCCGGATCTGGACGACTCCGCCCACGTCGCCGAGGGTGTCGACGGCCGTCCAGTTGGCGTGGCCGCCGAGGTCCGCCAGGCGCGGCTTGTCCTCGGTGACCGGGGTGTTGTCGGCTTTGGTGAGGTTGGTCCTGGGCACGGTGTACTCGGTGGCGCCGGGGCCGCGGCGGTACTCGTAGACCACGCGCTCGAACTGCGTCTGCGCGTCGACCGCGAGCTTGACGCGCTTGGCGGACTGGCTGCCGTTGACGGGTGAGCTCAGGCCGGCCTTGCCGACCTGGAACACGTGGGTCGCGGGCGGGGAGAGATTCCCCGCGCGGTCCTTGGCCTGCACGCTGAGGACGCGCCGGCCCTCGGTGGTCGGGGTGATGCTCGTGGTGATGGCGCCCGTGGTCTCCAGGGTGACCGGCGTGCCGCCGTCCAGCGTGTAGACGTAGGCGCCGACGTCGTTCGTCCCGGGCGGGGCCGAGAAGGTGAACGAACCGGGCTGGTTCGCCGTGCCGTGCCACAGCCCGTCCGACGGGTAGTCGGGCGAGGAGACGAACGGCGCACCGGGCTTGACGGTGTCGGCGATCACGTGGGTGTTGGTCCAGCCGGAGCGGGACTTGCCGTCGTCCAGCATCGCCGAGATCGTGTACTGGACGCCCTCGTCGAGTCGGGCGAGGCCGTAGTCGGAGGGGCGGACGGTCGCGACGGCGCCGTTGGGGGTGTCCTTGGCGATGGAGCCGATGAACGTGCCCTCGCGCCACAGGTCGAAGTAGACCTTGAGCGGGTCGCCGTCCACGTCGGCGGCCTGCACCTGGAAGCGCGGGTTGGCGTCCGGGGTGTAGCGCGGGGTGCCGGGCTGCGAGGGCTGGACCTCGACGGCGGCCGGGGTGGCCGGGACGGTGTTGTAGGTGATGGAGAGGTAAGGGGTGGCGCCGCCCTCGGCGGAGCTGAAGCGCTTCCAGGAGAGGCTGCTGGACTCGTCGGCGGCCTTCAGGCCGATGCCGTACTCACCGAAGCCGTGGCCGGCGAAGTACTGGACCATCTCGGTGACGTCGGCGGTGGCCCATACCGAACCGTCCGGGCGGGTGCACTGGTGGTTGTCGTCGCCGTCCTCGTCGAAGGTGTCGTCCGAGGTCGCCCACTTCTGGCCCCACTGCGGCTGGTCGGTCCAGCGCGTCCACCAGCCGGCGCCCCGCGCGTCCCAGACCTCCCACTGCTTCGGGATGCACGAGGAGGAGTGGTAGTTGTACAGGTTGAGCTTGGCTTCGAGGATCTGCTTGCCGTTGAAGTCGCCGCCCGGGACCGTCAGGAACGAGCGCGCCACGGTCTTGCCGTCGTAGCTGCCGAGCTTGAGGTCCATCGACGACGAGGCATCGAAGTTCTCGTCCGTCTGCACATAGGTGTCGTAGACCGCGGAGACATCGACCACCGGGTCGATGGTCACCGGGTACTGGGTCTTCGGGTCGGCGAGGAACACCGCGTCGGGGGTGAACACCAGCTCGGTGTCCGCGCCCTGACCGCGCACCTCCATGGTCACCGGGGCACGGTTGAGGTGCTCCAGCGAGGCCGGGTCGACGACGGCGTCCCACATCACCGGCGCCGGGATCCGGACAGTCGGCTTGCCGCTCGCCCGGTCCAGCAGCTGGACCGAACCGTCCCGCTGCGGCGCGACGGTCAGGCCCGTGGTGTCGAGCGGGATCGTGACCCTGCCGCTCTGCGCGACGGCGGAACGGTCCTTCACGATCAGGAACTGCTCGAACCCGGTCCGAGTCGCCTGGAGCACCAGGTCGACACCCGGGCGGGCATCGACGTAGGTGGCCTTGCTGCCCTCCAGCTTCGGCGCGGGCAGCCTGCCCAGCCAGCCGAAGGAGACCTGCTGCTCACCGGAACCGATCCTTGCCAGCGGGCGTTCGGCAGGGGCGGGGTCGGTAGCAGGGGCAGCCGCGCGGGCCGCGGTACGGGACGCCCGCTCGGCGGCGGACGGCGAAGGACTCGCCTCCGGAGTCCCGCTCGCGGTCGGCGCTGGGGCCTCGGCCACCGGGGCGGCCGCGGTCGGGGTGACCGGCGCCGCGGTCGCGGCCGGGACGGTCGGCACGGTGGACGGCGTGACTGCCGTAGCCGTGGAAGACCCGGGCGTCGGCGCGGCAGTGGCGGCACTCGGGGACGAGGTTGGCGCGGGAGCCGACGGCGTCACGGGAGGCACGGTCGGCGGGGCCACGGGAAGGCTGTCGCCCACCGTCACCCCGGCATCGCCGCCCTCGAAGACCAGCCCCTCCGGGTGCGCCTTCGGCGCGACCTTGCCGTCCGGCGTCCGCACCAGCGTGGTGTCCACCGGGACCCACGCCTCGCCGACCTTTATCCGGACCTGCCCGGTGGACCGGTCCGCGGTCAGCGTCCCGTTCGGGTTCGCCCATAGCGTCGTGAACTCGGTACGGGCCTTGGTGACCTCGATCCGCCGGCCCTGCAGGCGCGCCGCCAGCAGGGCGGACGCCTCGTCGGGCGCCTCCGCCGAGGGGACGGCGGGAGGAGTCTGCGGAGCCGGCGCGGCCGAAGCCGCGGGCGCCGTCAGCACATCGAGCGCGACACCGGACTGCACCAGCAGACCGAGCGTCACCACGCCCGATATTCGGCGCATCCAGCGCGAAGAGAAGGCCCCACCCGCGAACGCGGGCGAGGCCTGAGTGTGTCGTGACATCAGGTTCTTTCAATGAAAATCGAACAGTAAGTGCCAGGTAAAGGCACGATCAAATCTCTCACTCAAATTGAAGCTCAGCCGCCATAGTCAATGACAATCATATAACGGTACACGAAGCTTCATCAGATAATGAGCGGTCAGAAATGGGGGTGCATTAAGTGATTCGAGACATACGCACTTAATGTCCGCTTTGAGACATCCGAGGCAAGTCGAACGCGCGCACTCGTCCCGCGCTGCCCGGCACCGACGCCGGCCCCCCATCAGCCGGGCGGACAGGGCATGCCCGCCCACGCGGGCGGCACCGACCTGCGACGCGGCCGAGTGCGGGCCGCCATACATCGACCAAGAGCGCCCGACAGGGCGCTCGTGACACAGCGTGACCTCGATCGCGGCCACCAGCACCCGGCCGAGGCACGGTCGGGCGGGTGCGGGCTACTGACGCAGGGTCGCCTCGCCGGCACCTGGGGCCACGCGCCCCGGCTTCGCGTCACTCCGGGCGGGTGGCTCCCTGGGTGGCGGGGGCCACCGTGACGTTGAGGTGCTTCATGATCGGCTGGTCGCTCTGCGTGGAGTAGTCGCCGATCGCGCACAGCACGTTCATCTCCGGCATGTAGCCGGCCGCGCAGCCGCGGGGCAGGTCGTGGGGAACCGCGAGGTAGCCGTGGAGGGAGCGGGTGGAGCCGTCGCGCGCGGTGGCGGTGATGTCGACCGGGTCGAACTCGGCGAGGTGGCGTGCCCGCATGTCGTCCGGGTTCAGAGTGGATGGTGGTGTTCCACTGGTCATGCGAGCGCATGGTGCCGAGCACCAGCGTGCCGGGCGCGGGCAGGACGTCGGGCAGCGGGGCCGCGGAGAACTCGGCGCGGCCGGACGGGGTGCCCCGCAGCAGCAGGACGTTGACGATCTCCGGGATCGCACCGACAGCCAGCTATTGGCATGTCGTAGACATGCTGTGCCAGTCCCGGCCGGAATCCGTGGCGGCTCAGGAACGGTGAAAGCCATTAGCCGCAGGGGGAATGGGATTTCTGACCCTGCCGTAGTCCACGTACGCCGCGTAGGTCCACCCCGCGGAGTCGTCGTTTCGGCGTTCGGCGTTCAGCCGGATGCGGCGAGGCTCTTCTCGAAGGCGGTCAGGTAGTTGGGGAGGTGGTGGTCCCTGATCGCGTCCGTCTCGGGGGCCGGCAGGTCGGTGGCGAAGCCTTTGGCACGGTCCTTCAACCCGGCCAGGAGCGGCATCGACTCGTGGAGGCGGCCGTCCGCGTCGAAGTAGCGCAGTGTCTCGACGTGGGTGAAGAACGGGCCGGGCGGCAGGTGGGGGACGATGTCGTTGTTGTTGACGAAGCGGTAGCAGCGCTGCTGGAAGGCCGTGTTGTGGGCGTCGGCGAGCAGGCGCTCGCAGGTGCGGGGCTGGCCGAAGGTGTAGATGCCGTCCGGCAGGAGCTGGGGCTCCTCGAAGTAGAACCTGCTGCCGGCCAGCATGGCGAGCGCGCCGCCGAGGCTGTGGCCGGTGAACCAGACGCTCTGGTTCCCGGTGCGCAGTTCCTTCAGGGTGTCGCGGATCCCGGGATAGACGGACTGCAGTGCCTGGTGGAAGCCGTAGTGCACGAAGCCCTTGTTCGCCGGTCCGGGGACCGGCGGGGTGTCCACGTCGGTGAGCCAGTCGTAGATCTTGAGCACCTCGGTGCCGCGGAACCCGACGACGATCATGCGGTCACCGGCCATGACGTAGGCCTGGGTGTCCTCGATCGGGAACGGCATGGCGTGCTTGGACTCGAAGTGCCTGACCTCCTGGAAACCCCACGCCCGCGCCTGTTCCTCGATGGCCTCGCGCTCCAGCGGCGCCAGGCCCGCCGCGCGGGCCATCCAGTAGGCGTGGCGCAGGGAGTAGCGGGTCGTCGAATGGTCCAGCGCGGGAACGGCCATGGTGTCCTCCGGGAGAGCCTGGGCGGGAGCACCCAGCACCCTAGGCCCGTGGACGAACGATCGGCCCGGGACGCGCCGGGAACCCTGCCCGAGGTCGATGCCGGGCCGGGCCGGAACGGGCCGGAACGGGCCGGGTCCGACGCCGGGCGGCGGGCCTACGACTGCTGCTGGTCCGCAGTGGCGGCGCTCGCGACAGCGTCGGCGGCGGTTGCCCGGTAGAGGCCCAGTTTGGGCGCCCGGACCTTCGCGCCGGGGCCGAGCGGGAAGTTCCGGGTCTCGGCGGTCGGCATGTGGTCTCCGTCGGCCAGCACGTTCAGCTGGTCGACCCCGGCCGTGGTCGCGGCGGTTCCGCCACCGGGGTTGAGGTCGATCACGGCGAACGCTGTCCGCCCGGCGCCGACCGGGTACGCGGGCGGGCCGCCCAGCCCGCCCGGGACCAGCGGCCTGATGTCCTTGGCGCGGTCGGCGGCGTGCGAGTCGCCCAGGCTGACCAGCGGGAAGTAGCTCAGGCCGCAGGAGCGCGCGCCCTGGTTGTGCACCTCGATCACCCGCTGGCTCGGCGCCTCGGTGCGGGCGGTCACCCGGATCGTGAGGTCCTTGGCGTCACAGGGGTGGGTGTAGGCGTAGGAATCATCGGCACCGCCGCCACCGGGCGCGGCGGCGGAGGGCGTCGCGGGCACTGTGGCCTTCGGCGCGGCCGTAACGGGCGCGGCGGTCGCGTCACCGGTCGCGGCAGTGCTCGCGGCAGTGGTCGGGGCACCGGCCGGGGTACTGATCGGCGCACTGGCCGGGGCGCCCGTCGGGACGGCCGCCGGTGTTCCGGTCGCGGCCTGCGCCGGTCCCGGGCCGCTGGGGTCGTCGGGTCCGCAGCCGCTCACGGCGAGGAGGACGCCGACCAGCGCGGCCGGAACGAGCAGGGTGCGGCGAGCCGACATGGCAGATCCCCCGGGGACGAAGTACGGATGAGCAGGGCCGCCCGGCAGCGCCGTCGGGGCCCCGCCGGACAGTACTGCGGCCCGTTCCCCGCCCCACCCGACGACCCTGCACTCCCGCTCCGGCCCGCCGGAGCCGATGCCACCCCACCTGACCTGCGGGAATGCTTCCCCGAGACACGGCCGGAGAGGATCTCCCGACCCCGTCCGTCGCGCCGTCCTGCCCCGTCCGTCCCGCCGTTCTGCCCCTCCCGCGCTCGGGACGTGCCCGTCCGGCACCCGTCCGTCGGTGGAGGAAGGGGCAAGGCCCGGACAATAAACGATCTTGGCAGGCGCGCTTCTCGACGAGGGCGCCGCAGGTCCGGCGGGTACGGAAAATCGGGTACCGGCGTGGCGATGAGTTTTCCGGTCCCGGCCGGTCTACATCTCGAAGGGACGACCACACACTCCGGGAGTACAGACATGGGACTCATCCAGATCGAGCTGTTCGCGACCCTCGACCTCGTCGCGCAGGCACCCGGCGGGCCGGACGAGGACCCGTCGGGGTTCCCGTTCGGCGGCTGGCAGGCGCCCCTGCTGAGCGAGGTCACCGGGGCGCAGATCCTCGCCGCGTACGAGGGCACGGACGCCCTGCTGCTCGGCCGGCGGACGTACGACATCTTCGCCTCGTACTGGCCGCACCAGAAGGACGGCGAGATCGCCGAGCTGTTCAACCGCGTCCCGAAGTACGTTGCCTCCCGCGGCACGCCGGACCTCCCGTGGGCCGGGTCCACCCAGCTCGGCCGGGACCTGGCCGGCGCCGTGCGCGAGATCCGCGACCGGCACGAGAACGTGAAGGTCGTCGGGAGCCTGGACCTGGTGCAGACCCTGCTGCGGGATCGGCTCTTCGACCGCCTCGACCTGTGGGTGCACCCGATCGTGCTCGGCGTCGGGAAGAAGGTGTTCGACGGCGGCGCGGTGCCCATGAACCTCGCCCTCCTCGAACCGCCGGCCGCCGGTCCGGAGGGCACCGTGTACCTGCGCTACGCCCGTACCGACGGCACCCCCGCCACGGGCGACATGAGCGCGCCGGACCGCGGCCTCGGCCGCGACGGCGACGGCGACGGCGACGGCGACGGCGACGGCGACGACTACAGCAACAGCGACCGCCCCAGCGACGGCCGGTGATCTGATGGCCGCCGTCGCCGTCCGTGGAACCGTCCTGGGCATCGAGTCCTTCGGTGACCACGACGCACCGCTCGTCCTGCTCGCGGGCGGGCCCACCATGCTCTCCTGGCCCGACGCGCTCTGCGAACGCCTCGCCGCCGACGGGCGCCGGGTGGTGCGCTACGACCTGCGCGACAGCGGGGAGTCGGCGACGGCGGACCCGCAGGCGCCCGCCTACACCCTGCGCGACCTCGCCGCCGACGCCGCCGCTCTCGCCCGGCTACTGGGCGGGGCGCCCGCGCACCTCGCGGGGACCGGCGTCGGCGGGATGGTCGCCCAGGTCGCCGCCCTCGACCACGCCGAGGCGTTCTCCACCCTCACCCTGGTCGGCACCCGCGCCGTCGCTCCCGGCCCGCCCGACGAGGACCTCCCCGACCACGACCAAGCGACCATGGGCCGACTGTTCGCCCGCCCGATGCCCGACTGGACCGACCGTGCGGCGGTCGCCGAGTTCGCCGCCACCGGCGCGAGCATCCGCGGCGACGCCCCCGCCGCCGCGCGCGAACGGGCCGCGCGCATCTGGGACCGCACTCCCGGCACCGCGGCCCCGGTCCAGATGGCCAACCAGTTGGGCACCGTGTTCACCCGGCTCGACTGCGGACCCCGCTGGCGCGAACGCCTGCCCACGATCGGCCTCCCCGCACTCGTCGTCCACGGCCGCCACGACCCCCTGTTCCCCCTCGGCAACGGCGAAGCCCTGGCCCGCGAGATCCCCGGTGCACGACTCCTGGTGCTCGACCACGCCGCCATCGGGATCCCCGACCCGGCGACGGACGCGGTCGCCGAAGCGATGCTCGGCCTCGGACGGCCGACCCCGGCCACCCCGCCGAACCCCCTACCGGAGGAGCCGCCGGAGCGAAGGCGAGGTGGGGCACCCGCCGACCGGGCGTGGTGATCACACCACCCCGGACGCGGAAGAATGGACCGGGTGACCAGCACCCAGCCCCTCCCCCGGGGCCTCACCTCGTTGATCCCCGACGCCCGTACCCGGGCCACCCCCGGTGCGCGCGCCGCCTCACAGCTCCTCCACCTGCGCGAGGCCACCGTGCCGGTCCCGCTCCTCGCCGCGGCCGCCGAGCTGATCACACCCCAGCTCACGGACCCGGACCCGGCCACCCAGGAGGCAGCCGCAGCCGTCCACGCGCTCCTGCTCGCCGCCATCGAGGGCGCCGCCCCCGACCGCTAGCCGGCACGGGCCCGGCCGGGGGCGTCCCTGCCTCCGAGCCCGGACGGTCGGCAGCGGCTACGTGGACACGAGCGCATCCGGTGTGGGCACGGGCGACCCGGTCA
>NZ_JAXCLC010000029.1:0-94597 GCF_034043715.1 Kitasatospora purpeofusca
AATGTCCCGATTTTCAAGATCGAACGGAGGGTGGAAGTGGCCCGGGCCACGTCGGGGGGCCTGTGAGGCCGGGCACACGGTCGACGGGGCGTGGCGGCCCGGGTGCGGGGGGTGCCGGAATCGGGGTGCCGGGCGGGGTCCGGCGGCGGCGCCGGGTGGTCCGGGCCACAGCCCTCACCCGCCGCGCCCCACGCCGTCACCCGCTGTACGCGAACGGCCCCCGGAAGAGCGCAGGTCCAACTGCGTTCCGGGGGCCGGACGGGCGGGCGGGGGAGAGGAGGACGCCCCGGGGGCGCGTCTCCCGTCAGGAGCCGGCGGTGGCCGCCTGGAGGGTGGTCGCCATGATCGGGCTGGTGAAGGTGTTCGTCGCGTTCCCCGGGGACGGGTGGTAGGAGCCCCACTTGAGGTAGTTGCGGTCACCGTCCCAGGTGGTGCCCTTGAAGGTGCCGGAGCCGTTGTTGAAGGTCTGCTTCACACCGTCGAACCAGAAGTCGATGGTGCCGTTGGTGCGGCCGAGCCGGATCTTGAGGGCATAGGAGTGCCACTGGTTGTTGCTGGTCGGCGCCGTCCACAGGGTGTGCGCCACGTGGTCGGTGTCCCACTCCTGGAGGCGGATGCGCCCGGTCGTCGCGTCGATCTCGATCGGGTGGTTCGCCGTGTTGGTGCTCGGCGAGCACTTGAGCTGGAAGACGTAGCGGCTGTTGGAGTCCTTGATGTTCAGCTTGGAGGACCAGCCGAGGTAGAAGGTCGCACCTTCCTTCAGGTCCGGGCCGAGCGTCTCGCAGCGCTCCTCGCCCGCGGCCTGGAAGGCCCGCCAGACACTGCCCTTGGCCGGGTCCTTCACGACGCCGAACTTCCCCTCCGCGCACTGCACACCGGCGAAGGAGGAAGGGCCCTTGCTGGTGCTCGGGGTCCACAGGACGGTGGCCGCCGCGGTGGCGGAGCTGCCCGCGACGGCGGTGCCGCAGGTGATCGCGAGCGCGCTGAGCGCCACGATGCCGGCGGTGGTCCGGTGGTGGTGGGCCGAAGAAGGCATGTCTCTCCTGGACGGACGAGTCATCGGAATCGGACGCCGTCCGGGCGGTCGGCCCGGACGTGCGAAGAGATTCGACCACCTGACGACCCGTGGGACCAGCCGGGCCGACCGGTCGTGGCCCTTTCGGGCAACGCCGCCGGTCGGCCCGCTCCACTGGACGGCCGAGGCGGGCGACCGGGGGAGGTCGCCCGCAGGAACGGCGCGGTAACGGCGCGGGGCGAACGGCTGGGACCGGCTGGGGCGCGAGCCGCCGAGCCCCGGGCTCCTCGGGCGATGCCGGGGTGATCATCTGGACGGGATCGACCACGTCATCGGGGGCGTCCGTTCCTTCTCGGCCTACCCGAGTCCACCGAGGCGGAGGGCATCCTCGATCTCGCTGAGCTTCGCGGAGGACAGGGCACCCGCCCGCTCGATCAGATCGTCCCGGGACACGGTGGTCAGCCACGTGCAAGGGGTGAAGCCTGGACGGGGGAACGCGAACCGCAGCACGCCGTCGAAGGGCAGCCCTTCGACGGCGCCTATCGCCACTTCGAGGCCCAGACCGCTGATGTCGACGCCCGCCGGAGCGACGACCTGCATCACCCGGATCCCGGACGCGTCGCCTCCCGACAGCAGCACGACCGGCCGCCGCTCGTCGAACTCGACCCACCAGACTTCGCCACGTTGCACATGTCCTCCTGACAGGGGGCGGCCGGCGGACGCCGCGCGGCCCCGACGCGCCGTGGAGACGGGTGCGAACCACCGTTGATCATCGGTGTGCGCCGACTGAGGATCGTACTGCGGCCGCAGGTCGCAGCGTAGCGCCGACTCGGGCCGCGGTCCTCGGCACCTCGGCGCGAGCAGCGCACCCGGTTACTTGACCGAACCGGCGGTGAGGCCGGACACGACGTGGCGCTCGATGACGGCGAACAGCACCACCACCGGCAGGATGGCGATCACGGAGCCGGCGAAGAGGAAGTTCCACTGGACGGTGTAGTTGCCGACGAAGCCGTTGATGCCGACGGTCAGGGGCTGGCTGCCGGGCTGGGTGGAGAGCGTGAGGCCCATCACGAACTCGTTCCAGGCGGAGATGAAGGTGAAGATGACCGCGGTGACGATGCCGGGCATCGCCAGCGGGAGCACCACCTTCCGCAGGGTGCCGAACCGGCCGAGCCCGTCGAGCATCGCGGCCTCCTCCAGCGCCACCGGGATGGAGCCGATGTAGGCGGTGAGGATCCAGATGGTGAAGGCGAGGTTGAACGCGGCGTTGCAGAGGATCAGCGTCCACACCGAGTTGAGCATGTCGAGCTGGTGGAACTCGCGGTAGAGCCCGACCAGCAGCGCCGTCGGCTGGAACATCTGGGTGACCAGGACGAGCAGCAGGAAGAGCTTGCGGCCGCGGAAGCGGGTGCGGGCGGTGCAGTAGGCGGCCGGCAGGGCCACCGCGAGGGCCAGCAGGGTGGAGCCGCCGGCGACCAGCAGGGTGACCCGGAGGTTGGCGCCGAGGGTGGAGTCCCGCCAGACGTCGATGAGGTTGGACCAGGCGAAGTGGCTGGGCAGATAGGTGGCGTCCCGTAGTTCGTCGGCCGGCCGGACGGCGGTGACGACCATCTCCAGGTACGGCAGCAGGAACAGCGCGGCCAGTCCCCAGGCGACGGCGGTGACGACGAGGGTGCGGGGGCGGATCGGCTCGCGCCGCGCCCTGAGCAGGACCTGATGCGACATCAGTTCTCCTCCTGGTTCCACCGGCTGACCCTGAGGAAGAGGAGGACCATCAGGACGACCAGGGCGAAGTTGACGACGGACATGGCGGCCGACTCGGCGATGTCGGTGTTCTTCAACTGGTACATGAACACCGTCGTGGTGGCGGTGTCGCTGTTGGGCCCGCCCTGGGTCATGCCCCAGATCACGGGGAAGGAGTTGAAGACGTTGATCAGGTTGATCACCAGGCCGACCAGGAAGGCCGGCCGCAGCAGCGGCAGGGTGATCCGCAGATAGCTCTGGAACGCGCCGGCGCCGTCCACCCGCGCCGCCTCGTGCAGTTCGGCGGGAACGGTCTGGAGGCCGGCGAGCAGGGTGTAGGTGGTGAAGGGCAGCGAGACGAAGACCGCCACCAGCATCATCCAGGGCCAGGCGGTGCCCGGGTCGCCGAGCCAGTCCCGGGGCCCGTCGGTCAGCCCCAGGTCGGCGAGCAGCGTGTTGAGCACCCCGGAGGTCTGGTTGAGCATCCACTTGAAGCCGATGGAGGTCATCAGCACCGACGCCGCCCAGGGCGCGATCAGCGCCCAGCGGGTGAAGCGGCGCCCGGGGAAGCGCTGGTCGAAGAGCTGGGCCAGGGCCAGGGAGAGCAGCATCGTCAGCCCGACCACGGCCAGCGTCCAGACCACGGTGTGCACGAGCACCCGGCCGAGGTCGGGCTCGTCGAAGAGCTTGCGGTACTTGTCGAGGCCGGCCGAGCCGCGGACGAAGCCGCTGGTGCTGATCCGCAGGAAGGAGGTGCGGATCATCTCGTAGACCGGCCACAGGACCACCAGGACGATCAGCAGGACGGCCGGGCCGATCCACGGCAGCGGGCCGAGCCGGGCGGTGCGGGAGCGGGCGGGCGGGCGTCGGCCGGCCCTCCGGGCTTGTGGGGAAGGTGACTTGAGGGACACGAGGGTGCCTTCCGGGCGTCTGGGGCTCCGCCGGCCGGGCGGCGGGAACAGCGGGTGCGGTGCCGTGGAACCGGGGGCGCGGGCGGGCTACTTCCCGGCGACCGCGGCCTGGGCCTTCTTCTGCAGATCGCCCAGGACCTTGGCGGGGTCGTCGGCGACCGCGGAGCCGATGCCCTTCTTGAGTTCGGCGGAGACCGCGTCCCAGGCGGTGTCGCCCAGGGGGTAGAAGGCGGCGCCGGGCAGCAGGGCGAAGAAGGGTTCGAGGTCCTTGTGCTTGCCGCCGGTGCTCATCTCCTTCAGGGTGTCCTGGGTGACGGGCATCAGGTTGTAGGTCTCGACGAACTTGAGGGTGTTCTCCTTGGCGTACGCGAAGTCGAGGAAGGTCCTGATCTGCGCCGCGTGGCCGTTCTTCTTGAACGCCATCGTCCAGTCCGCCACGCCCAGGGTGGACTTGAGGGGCCCGGCCTTGCCGGGGACGGGGGCCACGCCGTAGTCGACCTTGCCCTCGGTGGACATGGAGATGAGCGAGGGGTGGCCGTTGAGCATGGCGGTCTTGCCGGCGGCGAAGTCGGCGAAGGCGGTCTTGCGGTCGGTGGAGGCGGGATTGGCGTAAGTGAGGCCCGGCTGCACCAGGTTGGCCTTCAGCCAGCTGAAGGTGTCGACGTTGGCCTGGCTGTCGACGGTGTAGGCGCCGCTGCGGTCGGTGTGGCCGCCGCCGTTGCCGAGCTCCCAGATCATGCTCTCGCCCTGGGCCTCCTCCGGGCCCAGCGGCAGGGCGTAGGGGACGACGCCCGGCACCTTCGCCTTGATCTTCTCGGCGTCGGCCTTGAGTTCGTCCCAGGTGGTGGGGGGCTGGGCGATGCCGGCCTGCTGGAAGACGGCCTTGTTGTAGAAGAAGGCACGGGCCGAGGAGACGAACGGGATTCCGTACTGGGTGTCCTTGACCTTGCCGGCGTCGGCGAAGGTGGCGATCAGATTGGCCCGGGTCGCGGTGGAGAGCACGTCCTCGGCCTTGTAGAGGAGGTCGTCCGCGACCTTGTCGGCGTAGCCGCCGGTCTGCAGCACATCGGGGACGTTCCCGCTCTGGATCATGGTCTTGACCTGCTTGTCGATGTCGTTCCAGTTGATGACCTGGACGTCGACCTTGATGTCGGGGTGGGCCGAGGTGAAGGCGGCAGCGACGCTGTCCCAGTAGCCCTTGGAGCTGTTGGACGCCTTGTCGCCGTAGTCGGCCGCGACCAGCTTGAGGGTGACGCTCCCGCCGCCGGAGCCGCTGGATCCGCCGCTGCCGCACGCGGTGAGCGTCAGTGCCGCGGTGGCGCACAGCAGGGGGATGCCGAGGAGTCGCTTGTTCATGGCCGTGTACCGCCTTCGTCCTGCGAACCCGTGCGAGGGAGCGGGTTCGTTCCTGGGAGTGCAGAAGCCGAGCACCGCACCGGTGCGTCGCGGGGGCTGGGGGAGGCCGCCGCTCCGTGCACCTGTCGGCTGTCCAACGGGCGGGCAACCGGCCATGGCTGCTTGATTGTGCTTGAAGATGGCCAGTTTCGCGCAAATGCGAAGTGCCCGTTGTGCACGGAAGTATTCACGAGGGGCGCCGGGCGGTCTAGTTGCTGTTACCGGACCGTTGCGGACGCGCCGCCTGCCGGACGGCTCGATCGCTCCCGGCGGGAAGCTCCGACGGACCGTCAGATCGGGTGTCGGCCCAGGTCTGAGGCGTCGGACTGGTCCGAACTGCCGCGGCGGCGGCCGACGGGAACCCGCGTCGGCCGGCAGGCGGCGGAGCCGGAACGGGTGGCGAGGCAGGCCGCGGCGCTCTGCTCAAATTTGTTTGCAAGGGGTGCAAAAGCACGGAGTGTGCACCTGGGCACTCCCGCCTCGGGTGCGCGCACGCCGAAGCCCCCGGCGGCGGGCCGCGGGCGGTCGCGGGTCCGGGCCGGGGGCCAACGGGCCGGGGTCAACGGAACGGAGGCGGGCGGGTCGGGCGGGGTCGGGCGGCGGGATCGGGCGGGCGGCTCAGGCGCGCAGCACGCGCACGCCGCAGCCGGTGACGGCCTTCTCCTGTGCGCCGGTCAGTCCGTCGTCCGTGACGAGGTCGTGGATGTCCGTCAGCGGGCAGATCGCGGCGAAGGTCACCAGCCCGACCTTGCTGCTGTCCGCCAGGACGACGGAGCGCGCGGCGCTGCGCAGGAAGGCCCGGTCGGTGTGGGCCTCCATCTCGTCGTGCGTGGTGCAGCCCTCGCTGGCGGTGAGGCCGTCGACGCCGATGAACGCGACGTCCAGGTGGTACTGCGAGAGCATCCGCTCGGCCGCCGGGCCCACCAGCTCGTAGCTGGCCGAGCGCGCGATGCCGCCGACCACCACCAGGCGGATCTCCGGCCGCACGATCAGGTCGGCGGCGATGTTGACCGCGTTGGTCACGATGGTGACCCCGCCGCGCTCGGCGAGCACCCGGGCGAGCTCGCTGGTCGTGGTGCCCCCGGTCAGGCCGACCACGGCGCCCTCCGGCACCAGGCGTTCGGCGGCCAGGGCGATCCGGCGCTTCTCGGCCTGCCGCTTGCCGTGCCGGTGGCGCAGCGGCAGCTCCAGATTGACGGTGCCGGTCACCGCGCCGCCGCGGGTGCGGTGCAGCAGACCCTGGTCGTGGAGCTCCTGGAGGTCGCGGCGGACCGTCGCGGTGGAGACGCCCAGCAGCTCCGCCAGCGCGTGCACGTCGGCGCTCCCCGCTTCGGTGACATGAGCGAGGATCTTGGCGGTCCGGTCAGCTTTGAGCATGTCGGGGAGTCTAGACGAGGCTTGGTCCGTACCGCAGCGGCGGCTTCGGAAACCGGGGAACGGCGCTTCGGCGCTGGCGGGGCGGCAGGTATGCGACAAGTCGACCCTGGGGCCAAGTTGCTCGGAACTGATTAAAGTACCCCGAACAGCGAACAGTTTCGATCGACGCGCTGCCGACCACCGCCCGCTGCCCATGATCCGACCGGCGGGGCGGGAGGGTGGCGGCCCGCGTCCTCTTCCGGAGGTGACCGCGTGACCGCGGACCGACTCGCACTGTCCGGCGCCCGGCTGGTCCTGCCCGGCGGCGTCGTGGAGAACGGCCGGCTCTCGATCGGGGGGACGATCATCGCCGGCCTCGGTGGTACCGCCACGCCGGGCGATCTCGACCTGACCGGGTACACCGTGGTGCCCGGCTTCGTCGATCTGCACGTCCACGGCGGCGGTGGCGCCTCCTACGCCTCCGGTATCGCCGAGGAGGCCCTGCGGGCCGCCCGCACCCACCTCGAGCACGGCACCACCACCACGGTCGCCTCCACCGTCACCGGCGAGATCGACGACCTGGCCCGCCAGGCCGCCGTCCTGTCCGAACTGGCCGAGGACGGCATCGTGGCCGGCGTCCACTTCGAGGGCCCGTTCATCTCCCGCAACCGCTGCGGCGCCCACCGCCCCGACCTGCTGCGCGACCCCGACCCGGCCCTGGTCCGCAAACTCGTCGACGCCGCCCGCGGCCACGCCAGGATGGTCACCCTCGCCCCCGAACTGCCCGGCGGCCTCGACTCGGTCCGGATGCTCGCCGACCTGGGCGTCATCGCCGCCGTCGGCCACACCGACTCCGACTACGCCAGGACCCTGGAGGCGATCGGCGCCGGCGCCACCGTCGCCACCCACCTGTTCAACGCCATGCCCGGCATCGCCCACCGCGCGCCCGGCCCGATCGTGGCCCTGCTGGAGGACGAGCGGGTCACCGTCGAACTGATCAACGACGGCGTCCACCTCCACCCCTCCGTGCTCGACCTCGCCTACGGCACCGCCGGCGCCTCCCGGGTCGCCCTGATCACCGACGCCATGGGCGCGGCCGGCATGGGCGACGGCCTCTACCCCCTCGGCCCACTCCAGGTCGAGGTCAGGAACGGTGTCGCGATGCTCACCGACGGCAGCTCCATCGCCGGGTCGACCCTCACCCTGGACGTCGCCTTCAAGCGCTCCGTGACGGTCAACGGCCTCAGCCTGAACCAGGCCGTGGAGTCGCTCTCCACCGTCCCGGCCCGGCTGCTCGGCCTCGCCGACCGGATCGGCACCCTGGAGACCGGCAAGCTCGCCGACCTCGTCGTCGTCGACTCCACCGGCCACGACCTGGTCGCCGTCATGCGCCGCGGCGAGTGGATCACCGGCGGCGACCGCTTCACCCCGATCACCACCCCCTGATCACGACCGCCTGACGCTCTGACCCCCACCGCGCGGAACGAGCGGTCCCGACGGCGCCCAGGGCTGCACACTGGTGATCGATATTGCGCAAAGCTGGCTCGAAGGTCTATAAATCAAGCATATTTGAGCAGCACCGCTTGGAGGACAGTCATGAGCCATGTGGACGTGGAGATCGCCAGCCAGCCCGACTGCTGGCGGCGCGCACTCGATCTGACACCCCGGGGACTGCCGGAACCGGGCGAGCGGGTGGCGGTGATCGGCTGCGGCACCTCGCTGTACATGGCGCAGGCCTACGCCGCCCTGCGGGAGGGCGCCGGACAGGGCGAGACCGACGCCTTCGCGGCCTCGGAGTTCCCCCACCGGCGGCGCTACGACCGGGTGTTGGCGATCACCCGCTCCGGCACCACCACCGAGGTGGTCGAGGCGCTCGGCCGGGTGACCTCGGGCGAGACCGTCGCCGTCACCGCCGACGGCGCGACCCCGGTCGCAGGGGCCGCCCGCTCCCTGGTGGTACTGGACTTCGCCGACGAGCGGTCCGTCGTGCAGACCCGGTTCGCCACCACCGCGCTGGTCCTGCTGCGCGCCGGCCTCGGGCTCGCCCCCGCGGACCTGCCGGGCCAGGCCGAACTGGCGCTGGCCGAGCCGCTGCCCGAAGGGGCTTCCACCGCACAGCAGTTCACCTTCCTCGGAACCGGGTGGACCTGCGGCCTCGCCCACGAGGCGGCGCTCAAGGTGCGCGAGGCATCCTCCTCCTGGACCGAGTCCTACCCGGCGATGGAGTACCGCCACGGGCCGGTCAGCGTCACCGCCCCCACCAGCGCCGTCTGGTTCTTCGGCGCCCCGCCCGCCGGACTGGAGGACGAGGTCCGGGCCCTGGGCGCCACCGTCTCGGTCTCCCCGCTGGACCCGCTCGCCGACCTGGTGCGGGCCCAGCGGCTGGCCGTCGAGGTGGCCGTCTCCCGCGGCCTCGACCCGGACCGGCCGCGCAACCTGACCCGCTCGATCATCCTGGACCGGCCGTGACCGCCCCGCTCCCCGGCGGGCGACGCGGCGGGGCGGCCGGCCCATGACCGTCATCGCGCTCGACGTCGGCGGCACCCACGTCAAGGGCGGACTGGTCGAGGACGGCCGGCTGCTGACGACCCGGCGGTGGCCCACCGGCGCCGAACTGGGCCCGGACGCCGTCGTGGACACCGTCCTGGCCTGCGCGGAGGAACTGCGCGCCGACGCGGCCGGGCGGGGGCTGCCGGTCGCCTCGGCCGGCCTGGTCGTCCCCGGGCTGGTCGACGAGGAGGCCGGCGTCTGCGCCCTCGCCGTCAACCTGGGCTGGCGCGACCTGCCGGTCCGCCGCCGGATGTCCGAACTCCTCGGCCTTCCGGTCGCGTTCGGCCACGACGTGCGGGCCGGCGGCCTGGCCGAGAGCCGGCTCGGCGCCGGGCGGGGCTGCCGCGACCTCGCCTTCGTCGCGGTCGGGACCGGGATCGCCGCCGCCCTGGTCATCGGCGGCCGGCCGCACGCCGGGGCCCGCGGCTTCGCCGGGGAGCTCGGCCACCAGGTCGTCCGGCCCGGCGGCGACCCCTGCGGCTGCGGCAACCGGGGCTGTCTGGAGACCCTCGCCTCGGCCGCCGCCGTCAGCCGCCGGTACGCCGAGGCCACCGGGGCCCGGGGCGTCACGGCCGCGAGGGTCCGGGCCATGGCGGTGGCCGGGGATCCGGCCGCCCTGCGGATCTGGACCGAGGCGACCGAAGCCCTCGCCGACGCCCTCGCCGCCCTCACCACCCTCCTGGACCTGGAACGGCTGGTGATCGGCGGCGGGCTGGCCGAGGCGGGGGACTCCCTCCTGGAGCCGCTGCGCGAGGGCCTCGCCGACCGGCTGACCTTCCGTCCCGCCCCCGAACTGGTCGCCGCCGAACTGGGCCCGTACGCGGGCTGCCTGGGCGCGGGGCTGCTCGCCGAGGACCTCGTGTCCGGAGCCGCGGCCGGAGCCGTGTACGGAGCCGTGCCGGGCTTCGGGCCCGGATCCGGGGCCCGATACGTGCCCGGCCCGGGGGCGGGCCGCACGGAGAGCGGGCCCCGATGATCCTCACCGTCACGCTCAACACCGCCCTGGACATCACCTACGGGCTGCCCGAGGTCGTCCGCCACGGCAGCAACCGGGTCACCGTCACCCAGCAGGCCGGCGGCAAGGGCGTCAACGTCGCCCGGGTGCTCACCGCGCTGGGCCGCCCCGCGCTGGTGACCGGACTGGCCGGCGGGAGCACCGGCCGGGCGGTGCGCGCGGAGCTGGCGGCCGCCGGGATCGCCGAGGACCTCGTCCCGCTGGCCGGGGAGGGCCGACGCACGGTGGCGGTGGTCGAGAGCCGCCACGGCGACACCACCGTCTACCTCGAACCGGGACCCGCCGTCACCGCGGGGGAGTGGCAGGAGTTCGCCGTCCGCTACGAACGCCTGCTGGCCGGGGCCGAGGCGGTCGTGCTCTCCGGGAGCCTGCCGCCCACGCTGCCGGAGGACACCTACCGCCGACTGGTCCTGACGGCGCACCGGCACGGCGTCCCCGCCGTGCTCGACACGGCCGGGCCCGCACTGCTCGCCGCGCTCGGCGCCGGTCCCGCGCTGGTGAAGCCGAACGCGGCCGAACTCGCGGCCGCCACCGGCACCGACGACCCGCTCGCCGGCGCGCAGGCGCTGCGGGCGGCCGGCGCCCGGGCGGTGGTGGCCTCGCTCGGCCCCGACGGACTGCTCGCCTGCGCGCCCGAGGGGCGCTGGCGGGCCCGGCTGCCCGAGCGGCTGTCCGGCAATCCGACCGGTGCGGGGGACTCCGCCGTCGCCGCCCTCGCCGCCGGGCTGGTCGACGGCACGCCGTGGCCCGAACGGCTGCGCCAGGCGGCGGCGTTGTCCGCCGCCACCGTGGCGGCGGCGCTGGCCGGCCGGTTCGACCCGGCGGCCCGCGCGCGCCTCCTCGGGCTGGTGGAGGTCGAGGCCCTGGCGCCCTGAAGCACTGTTGCGCTGAAGCACTGGCGGGCTGAGGCGCCGCCGGACTCACCCCTGAACCCCGCTTCGCTCCGTCAGATCCATGAGATTCCTCAGTCCCATGAGATTCGTGGGATTCGTGAGAAAGGCCACCGCCACCACCATGCCCCTCACCGGAACCGGCGAGATCCTCGCCCACGCGGTCCGACACGGCCACGGCGTCGGCGCGTTCAACGTCATCCAACTGGAGCACGCGGAGGCGATCGTGGCCGGCGCCGAGGCCGCCGGCACCGCCGTCGTGCTCCAGATCAGCGAGAACGCCGTGCGCTACCACGGCGGCCTCGGCCCGGTCGGCGCGGCCACCGTGGCCGTGGCCCGGGCGGCGGCCGTGCCGGTCGCCGTCCACCTCGACCACGCCACCCGGGTGGACCTGGTGGAGGAGGCGGTCCGGCTCGGCTTCGGCTCGGTGATGTTCGACGCCTCGGCGCTGCCGTACGCGGAGAACGTGCGCGCCACCGCCGAGGTCGCCGCCCGGTGCCACGCGGCGGGAGTCGCGGTGGAGGCCGAGCTGGGCGAGGTCGGCGGCAAGGACGGCGTCCACGCCCCCGGCGCCCGCACCGATCCGGGGGAGGCGGCGGCCTTCGTCCGGGCGACCTCGGTCGACGCCCTCGCGGTGGCCGTCGGCACCTCGCACGCGATGCTGACCCGCGACGCCCGCCCGGACCTGGCGCTGATCGCCGAACTGCGCGCGGCCGTCCCCGTGCCGCTCGTCCTGCACGGCTCCTCCGGGGTGGACGACGAGCACCTCGCCGCCTCGGTCGCGCGGGGCATGACGAAGATCAATATCGCCACCCACCTCAACAAGGCGTTCACCGGCGCGGTGCGCGCGGCCCTCGGGGCCGACGCGGCGCTCGTCGACACGCGGGTCTACCTCGGCGCGGGCCGGGCCGCCGTGGCGGCCGAAGTCACCCGACTGCTCGGAATACTGACGGCTCGCCCGGTTTCGGGACCGGAAGGCGACCGAGTGACACGGTAGCGGCCGCCGGCCCACCGACCGGACCCCCAGCCCCCGTCGGACCGTCGCGGTCCGCCGGGGGCCGCCGGTCGTTCCGCCGCCGCCGCTCCTGCTCGCGACTTGCAAATCACTGCTCAATAATGCTCAAACAAGCCTCAGTTCAAGCACTTGACGACATGTCATGACCCTTGCTGTCATGGCGGGGCACCGCCCTCCCCGGCCTGCGGCCCACCGCCGCGCGGGCCTCCCTCACTCCCTCCCCAGGAGGACAGCGTGAGCGCTGCCGCCGCTCCACCCACCCGCCGAACACGGGCCGTCCGCCACCGCCGGACGGCCGCCGCCCTGATCCTGACCCTGCTCGGGGCCCTGCTGACCGCGCTCGGCCCGGCCCTTCCCGCCCGGGCCGCGACCGCCGGGAACGCCGCCTCCGTCACCCGCGCCGGTGACACCTTCACGGTCCGGACGTCCAGCGCCGCCGCCGTCCGGATCGTCGTCGCCCGCGCCGACGTGTTCCGGATCTGGCTCTCCCCGGACGGCTCCTTCACCGACGACCCGGCCGGCTCCGACCTCGCCACCACCACCTCCTTCGGCACGGTCGGCGCCACCCTCACCGACGCCGGCGCGTACTGGCGGATCGGCACCCCCGCCATCAGCCTGCGGATCAACAAGAAGCCGCTGACCTTCGCGCTCTACCGGGCCGACGACACCACCCTGGTGTGGGCCGAGGACCGGCCGACCAGTTGGAGCGCCGGCCGGACCACCCAGTACCTCGGCCGCGCCGCGGACGAGCAGTTCTACGGCACCGGCCTGCACCTCGGCGAGTGGGCCCTGCGCGACCGGACCGTCCCGGTCGCGGTCTCCAATAAGTGGACCGAGGGCACCAACGCCAGCCCGGCGCCGTTCTACATGTCCACCAACGGCTACGGCGTCATGCGCAACACCTGGGCGCCCGGCTCGTACGACTTCCGCGCCCCGACCGCGCTCAGCCACGACGAGAAGCGCTTCGACGCCTGGTACTTCGCCGGAAGCTCGCTCAAGGACGTGCTCGACGGCTACACCGACGTCACCGGCAAGCCCTTCCTCGCACCGGCCTGGGGCCTGGAACTCGGCAACGCCGACTGCTTCAACGCCTCCAACCCCGACTACCAGGGCGACCACGACCGCGCCCGCCACCGGACCACACCCGACGTGGTCGGCTACGCCGCCGACGCCCGCGCCGCCGACATGCCCTCGGGCTGGATCCTGCCCAACGACGGCTACGGCTGCGGCTACACCGACCTGCCGTCCACCGTCGCCGCCCTGAACGAGAAGGGCTTCCGGACCGGCCTGTGGACCTCCACCGGCCTCTCCGGCATCGAGCACGAGGTCGGCACGGCCGGCTCCCGGGCCGTCAAGACCGACGTCGCCTGGATCGGCAGCGGCTACAAGTACGCCTTCGACGGGGTGAAGCAGGCCGTCGCGGGCATCGAGGACAACTCCGACGCCCGCCGGTTCGTCTGGACCGTCGACGGCTGGGCCGGCACCCAGCGCAACGCCGTCGTCTGGACCGGCGACACCAGCGGCACCTGGGACGCCATGCGCTGGCACGTCCCCTCGATCGCCGGCGCGGGCCTGTCCGGCCTCAACTACGCCTCCGGCGACATCGACGGGATCTTCGGCGGGAGCCCGCAGACCTACGTCCGCGACCTCCAGTGGAAGGCCTTCACCCCGGCCTTCATGACCATGTCCGGCTGGGGCGCCACCAATCCCTCGGCCGGGTACCAGGACAAGCAGCCCTGGCGGTTCGCCGAGCCCTACGCGTCGATCAACCGCAAGTACCTGCAGCTCAAGATGCGGCTGATGCCGTACCTCTACACCATGGGCCGGACCGCCAACGAGACCGGCGTGCCCTCCACCCGGGCCCTGGTGCTGGAGTACCCGGACGACCCGGTCGCCCGGGGCAACGCCACCTCCGGCGAGTTCATGGCCGGTGACTCCTTCCTGGTCGCACCGGTCGTCAGCGACACCGCCGTCCGCAACGGGATCTACCTGCCGGCCGGCAGTTGGACCGACTACTGGAGCGGCGAGGTCTACCAGGGCCCCGGCTGGCTCGACGGCTACGCCGCCCCGCTCGACACCCTGCCGCTGTTCGTCCGCCAGGGCGCGATCGTCCCGATGTGGCCGCAGATGAACTACACCGGCGAGAAGGCCGTCTCCACCCTGACCTACGACGTCTACCCGCGCGGCGACTCCACCTTCAGCCTCTACGAGGACGACGGGCTGACCCGCGCGTACCAGGACGGCGCCTACGCCCGGCAGCGGGTCGACGTCCACGCGCCGGCCGCCGGCCGGGGTGACGCCGTGATCAGTGTCGGCGCGGCCGACGGCAGCTACACCGGGAAGGCCGCCACGCGCGGCTACGAGTTCACCGTGCACAGCGCGAGCGCGCCCGCCTCGGTGTCGGTCGGCGGGGCGCCGCTCCCGGCCCTCGGCGGCAAGGCCGCCTACGACAGCGCGAGCAGCGGCTGGTACTACGACCCGGCCGACCGCGCCGGAGTCCTGTGGATCAAGGCCGGCAGCCGGTCCGAGGCGTTCACCGTGACCGCCGCCGGGATCACCGCGCCGCCCGGCACCCCGGTCGGCACGAGGTCCGCGCCGATCCCGCGGACCGGGTGGAAGGTCCTCGCCGCCGACAGCCAGGAGACCGCCGGCGAGAACGGCGCCGCCGCCAACGCCGTCGACGGCGACCCCGCGACGATCTGGCACACCCAGTGGTCGGGAGGCGCAGCCCCGCTGCCGCACGAGATCCGGATCGACCTCGGCGCCCGCTACGCCGTCGACGGCCTCGGCTACCTGCCCCGGCAGGACGGCGGCGTCAACGGCCGGATCGGCCGGTACGAGGTGTACGTCTCCGACAGCACCACCGCCTGGGGCAGCCCGGTGGCCACCGGCTCCTTCGCCGACACGGCCGCCGCCCAACAGGTGTCCTTCACCGCCGCGTCCGGCCGCTACCTCAGGCTGCGGGCGCTCGGCGAGGCCGGCGGCCGGGGGCCCTGGACCAGCGCGGCCGAGATCTCGGCCACCGGCACCAAGGCGCCACCGGCAGCCGCCGCCACCGGCTGAGCGCCCCGGGCAAGCTCCGGCGAGCCACGGTGAAGGCCCTCGGTACCCCGCGGAGCACGGGGTACCGAGGGCCCCGCGGGTCGGACGGCGAGCCGCCGGACCCGGTTGCCGCCGTCGGCGCCGCTGCGCCGTTCGGGTGAAGGTCGGGTTCGGTACCCGTCGGGCGTGGGCAGAGCCCCGGGCATGACGACACCTCAGGACAACCGTCGACGACGACGCCGTCGGCCGGCCGCCCCCGCCGCCGTGCCCACCCCCGTGCTGCCGGCCCGCGCCGCGCGACCCCCGGTCCCGGCCCGGCCGCGCCGGACAGGCGGTTGCTGCGGGACGTGGTCCAGCGAACACCTCACCCGGGACGCGAGGGTCGTCCGCACCGTCTGGCACGAGCCCGCCTGCCGGGCCCGGAAAACCGGATGACCGCAGGCCGCGGCAGTCCCTACGGTCGGTCCCATGGATGTCAACGTGCGCCTGTTGAACGTGGTCGATGTCGAGGCGACCTGCTGGGAGGGGCAGCCACCGCCCGGCCAGGTGAGCGAGATCATCGAGATCGGCCTCACCGTGGTCGACCTGCGGGCGGGCGAGCGCCTCGCCAAGCACCGCCTGCTGGTGCGCCCGGCCCGGTCGGAGGTGAGCCCGTTCTGCACCGCGCTGACGGGGCTGACCCCGGCCGAGGTGGCCGGCGGCCTCTCCTTCGCCGAGGCGTGCCGGACGCTGGCGGCCCTGCACCGGACCGGTGGGACGCCCTGGGCCAGCTGGGGCGACTACGACCGGAACCAGTTCACCCGGCAGTGCCGCCGCACCGGCGCGGAGTACCCCTTCGGCCACCGCCACACCAACGCGAAGGTGGCCTTCACCTCCTCCTACGGCCTGCGCCGACGACCGGGCATGGCCGAGGCCCTCACCGTGGCCGGCCTCCCCCTGGAGGGCCGCCACCACCGGGGTGACGACGACGCCTGGAACATCGCCGCCCTGGTCCTGGCCGTCGCGGCCCGCGGTGACTGGCCGTAGGGCGGGTCTCAGCTCGGCGGACGGCCGCCGGTCTGGGTGTAGATGTCGTTGACGACCTTCTGGAGCGTAGCGGCGCGCCCGGGTGAGACCGTGCCGCGCACACCCAGGAAGTAGTCCGTGCCGCCGTTGGTGAAGGCACGCAGCAGGTTCAGCCGGTAGACCGGCCCGGTGGCCGCCTCCGAGCGCAGCGCCCAGGCGTCGTGCCAGGCCCACGGGCCGAGCCCGGACCAGGCCGGGGTGGCGGCCAGGGCCGCCAGATCCCGGCGGGTGCACTTCGTCGCGCACCACCGCAGTTCGACGACCAGGGCGAAGTGCGAACCGGATCCCCCTCGCCGGTCGTACCCGCACCGGAACCGGACAACTTCGGGCCCGGTGCGCCACTCGTAGAAGCAGTCCATGGCGGACGGTGCGCGCATCACGAACGGCAGGGCCTCGAAGGCCCAGAGGTAGGACGGGTCCGCCGGGGACCAGGTCGCCCCGGCGACGGCCTGCGGGGCGACGTCGTGGTAGGCGGTGAAGCGGCTGCCGGCCGGCGGCTTCCGGGCGGGCAGGGCGTCGAGAGAGGGCCTTCCCGATGCGGGGGCGGGACCGAGCGAGGCCCGGCGCCGGACTTCGCCCAGCAGGGCCTCGGCCGCGGCCGGCGTCCGGTCGTCGCCGCCGAACTCCTCCTCGTAGTACAGACGCAGGTAGACGTTGCCGACCACGGCGCCGGCCCAGGACACCTCGGTGTCGGGGCCGCGTCTCCGGTACGGCTGCCGGTCGATGGGCTGAGCGAGGGCGCGCGTCGTTCGCAGCCAGCCGCCGTAGCCGGTGCGGGCCTTCCCGAGGGCGCTGTCACCGCGTCCGGGCCCCTCGACGTGGGTCGTCAGGGACACCCGGGTCGCGGGCGCGAAGGGCGCGTCGTCGATCGCGTGGCAGGTGTCGGGCGCGGTCTGCCAGACCACGGGCGCGGTCATGACCGGCTTGAGCACCTCCGCGGAGAGCAGGGCGCAGGCGTCCGGGAGGGCGAGGTAGGGCCCCGGCGCGCCGAGGGCGTTCATGGTGCCGATCTGCACGACGAACAGCAGGCCCGCCGTGGCCGCCGCGGCGGGCGCCGAGCGGGAGGCGGCCCACACCCGGCCGAGAAGGCCGCGGCGTCGCCCGGCCGGCCGGGCCGCCGGGGTGGGCCGCGGACCCGCCAGCCGGTTGCGCAGTTCGATGTGCCGGAAGCGGTAGCTGCCTCCGCTCCGGCGGAGCAGACCGTGCCGGTGGGCCTCCTGGAGGAACGGCATCAGCCGGAACGGCAGCTTCCCGGTGACGGCCAGCCAGCACCGGGCGACGGTGTACCGGCCCCAGGCGGAGACCGCGACGCCGTACACCGCCGCCGCCAGCACCGTCCCGGCCAGCGTGCGCACCAGGTCCCGGAGGTCCACGGACCCTCCACCGCCCGACATCGCCCAGCAGACGAGCAGGAGGGGCGGCACCTTGAGCACGGTACGCACCGCGGCCTGGCGGTCGTGGCCGCTGAGCGCGGTGAGCACGCCGGTGACGAACGCGGCGCCCCGGTCGGCGCGCACCAGGGCCGGCGGGTCGGCCGCCGCGGCCGGGTCGGCGGGTCGGCGGGCGGAGTGCAGGGCGCCCATGACGGTCGCCCCGGTGACGACGGCCCCGACGGCCGACAGGATCCAGGGGGTGAGCCAGTGCCAGCGGAGGGCGGCCGCGGTGCCGGCCGCCGCCAGCAGCAGCCACCCGTAGCGGTACGGCGAGACGCTCCGCGCCACACGCTCGCGCAGCAGCTGCCGGTACTCCCGCCCGGTCGGGAGCCGGTGCGGCTCGGGAAGGCCCTCCGGGGCGACGAGGACCCAATCCGACACCACGGCGAGGGCGGCGAACAGGGCGAACGCGAGGCCCACCCGCAGGTGGACGTACGGCAGCTCCCCGACGCCCAGGGCCGTCACGGTGACGGCGGCGACCGCCGCCGCGGCGGCGGTACCGAGAGCCCGGACCGGTCGCGGCACCGCCTCGTCCAGCCGCCACCAGGACAGCTCCTGGGACTGCGAGTCGCGCAGGTGGGCGGCGAGCCAGCCGGCCCAGCGACGGACCTGCGCCTCGTCAGGTCCGGGCGCCGCGCCGGCGTGGCCGGGACCTTCGAGGGGGACGGCGTAGACGGAGGGGACGAACCGGTCGAAGAGGTGCTCCTCGACGGAGGCGCGGTCGGGGAAGCGGCCGGGGTCGAGCAGTTCGGCCGGGTCGGCCCGGGTGCCGCTGTACGCGGCGCGGGCCATCGCCACCATCAGCGGGGTGCTGAGGACGGAGCGCAACCGGCGCGCCGGCGGGTCCCCGGAGGTGTCCCGCAGCCGCTCCAGGACCGGGTCCCACTTGGTGGCGTAGCCGTCGTCGCCGCGCACCAGGCGGGTGGTGCGGGGCAGGTAGGCGCTGACCTCCGCGACGGACAGCGGCCGGATGCGCACGACCGCGGCGCCGTCCAGGACGGCGCCGCCGAGTTCGACGGCGGCCACGTACTGGGTGATCCGGCTGGTCAGCACGAACCTGGCCGGCCCGCCGAGGCTCGCCCGCAGCCGGGCCAGCGCCTCGGGCTGGGCCGGGCGGGGCAGTTCGTCGAAGCCGTCGAGCACCGGCAGGATCCGGCCGGTGCGGATCAACTCCAGGGCGATCGTCTGCCGTTCGGCGGTGGAGGGGCCGAGGTCGGTGTGCTCGGCGGCGATCCGGGCGGCGGCCCAGTGCCACAGGCCCTGCTGGCGCCGCGGGTCCCAGGAGGCGAGCGGGAACAGCACCGGCACGGCCGCGTCGGGTGCCCGGTCGGCGAGGAGGCGCCCGGCCAGCCGCAGGACGAGCGCCGATTTGCCCGCGCCCGGCCCGCCCAGGACCACCAGCCGTCCGGTGGGCAGCCTCCCGAACAGCTCGGCCACGTCGTCGAAGCGGCCGGTCAGGTCGAGCGGCCGCTTCGCGTCGTCGCGGACGTGCACCCACTGGTCGACGACCCGTGGATCGCCCTCGGACCAGCCGACCTGGATGGGCAGCGGATCGTCGAGCCGGAGGGCGTGTTCCTCGCGTTCGTACTGCTCGCCGAGTGTCCGGGCCAGCGTCTCGGCGGCGGCGCGCAGGCGTTCCGGGGGCACTGCGGCCCGCCGTCGCCGCGCCCGTGCCGCGCGGAGCTCCAGCCAGGCGGCGACCGAGGCGGCGACGGCGAAGCCCGCGACCCCGACCCGGGCAGCGGGCGCCCACGACAGGCCGCCCCGGGTCAGGACCAGCGCGAGGACGGCGGCCAGGGCCAGGGCGAGCAGGCAGCCGACCAGCGGCCACGAGGGTCCGCGCCGAGCGGTGGTGTCGGCGCCGTGGACGTGGAAATGGGCCTCCCCCGTCGGGTGTCCGCTCCCGGGCTCACCCCCGGGCCCACCCCCGGGCTCACCCCCGGGCTCACCCCCGGGCCCGCTCCCGGGCTCACTCGCCGGCGCCGCGGACATGTGGACGGTGATCCGGTCGGCCTGGAAGACGTGGCCGTGCACCTCGCTGTCCCGCACCGTGCTGTGGGTGACGTGGTGCTGGTCCCGGCGTTCGTCCCGGCGTTCGTCCCGGTGCCCGTCCGGGCGCCCGCCGTCGAGCCCGTCGTCGAGCCCGCCGTCCTCCTGGTCCGACATCCCGCCCGCCCCCAGCCGAGTGCACTCCCGCCAGGACATCATCGTCGGACCGCGCCCGCCGGTCAGCGTTTTCGCGAACTCGGCTGCCACCGGGGCGCGAACGCGCCGCGAGGCGGTCCCGCCCGGCCGCGAACGGCCCGGCGGGACCGGCGCCCCCGGCCCGTCAGGCCGCCGGGAGGCGCGGGGTGCGCGGCGGGGTGGTGCGGCGCTCGCCGGTGGCCTCGAAGGCGGCGGCGAGCCGGAGCAGTGCGGTGTCGTCGTAGGCGCGGCCTGCGAAGGTCAGGCCCACCGGCATGCCGATGTCGGCCATGGTGCCCATCGGCACGGTCACGGTCGGGATGCCGAGGTGGCGCGGTACGAGGTTGCCGTTGGCGACCCAGACGCCGTTGCGCCAGCCGAGGTCCGCGGAGGCCTCGTTCACGTCCATGTCGGCCGGCCCCACGTCGGCGACGGCGGGGAAGACCACGGCGTCCAGGCCGAGTCCGTCCATCCACTGCTCCAGGTCGATCCGGCGGGTCTCCTCCAGCCCGCGCAGTCCCTGCTCCAGGAGCGGGATCTCGGTGACCGACGCGTAGGGGTGCTCGCGCACCTGGCGCGGGTAGTCCGTGATGCTGTCGTCGAAGCCGGCGTAGCGGTCCGGCAGTTCGCCCTGGTGCTTGGGCCAGATGCGGTCGGCGTCGACCTCGGCGAGGCTCGGGAGGGCGGGGTCCGCGTTGGCGCGCAGGAAGTCGTCCCAGGCCCAGGCCGACAGGTCGAGGATCTCGCGGTCGAGGAAGTCGGGGCCGATCAGCCCCCGGGTCTTCAGGGACGGCGCGCCGGGGCGGTCGGACTCGTAGTTGGTCACCACGGGGAAGTCGACCTCGACGACCTCGGCACCGGCGCCCTCCAGGTCGCGGCGGGCGTCCTGCCACAGGGCGATCACCGAGGCGCGGGTGTCGATCCGCCGGCCGGTCTGGCCGCCGATGCCGCCCTCGGGATTGGTCCCGGCGTCCGGGTCGGCGTTGATGTACATCCTGGGCACGCCGACGCGCTTGCCGGCGAGCGCCGCCCGGGCCGCCGCCGGGTCGGCGGGGGCGAGCTGCGGGTAGGAATCCGGCCGGACCTGGGACGGGGCGGGGATCGGCACCCAGGGCTGGGTCCGCCACAGGTCGCCGCGGGTGTCGGGGTCGTCCGCGACGACGACGTCGAGCAGTTCGAGGAGGTCGGCCATGGTGCGGGTGTGCGGGACGACGACGTCCATGGTCGGGACGAGCGGCCAGTTGCCGCGCACCGAGATCACGCCCCGGCTGGGGGTGTAGGCGCACAGGGCGTTGTACGAGGCGGGCGCGCGGCCCGAGGACCAGGTCTCCTCGCCGAGCCCGAACGCGCCGAACGAGGCGGCGGTGGCGGTGCCCGAGCCGTTGGAGGAGCCGGAGCCGTAGGCGCTGGTCAGCCAGTCGGCGTTGTAGGGGCTCTCGGCGCGGCCGTAGACGCCGCGCTGCATGCCGCCGTTCGCCATCGGCGGCATGTTGGTGAGACCGATGAGCACGGCGCCGGCGGCGCGCAGCCGCTCGATCGCGAAGGCGTCGCGCTGGGCGACGAGGTGCTCGAACGCCGGGGAGCCGGCGGCGGCGGTCAGGCCCTTGGCGAGGTAGCTGTCCTTGGCGGTGTAGGGGATGCCGTCGAGCGGGCCGAGGCTCTCGCCGCGGGCGCGGCGGGCGTCCGCGGCCTCGGCGTCGGCGCGGGCGTCCGGGTTCATCACGACGAGCGAGTTGAGCGCGGTGGCCGTGCCGGGCCGGTCGTAGGCCGCGATCCGCGCGAGGTAGGCGTCGAGCAGGCCGACCGCGGTGGTCCGGCCCGTCTCCAGCGCGGCCCGCAGGTCGGCGATACCGGTCTCGACGACGTCGAACGGGTGGGTCATGGGGTTCGTCTCCAAGGTGGTTCGGGGGACGGGGTGGGGGACAAGCAGGGGACGGGTCGGTGGAACGGGCCTGGAGCTACCCGGCCGGGGCCGCGCTCCCTGGATAAAACTAACTTTGTTAGTGCCGGCTGTCGATCTGGCACGATAGCCCCCGAACACGAAGCGCGGAAGAGGGGACCTTTCGGTGGGCCGACCGGGCAAGGCACTGCTGACCCGCGAGCGGATCGCGCGCGCGGCGCTCCAGGTGGTGGACGAGGAGGGCGCCGACGGCCTCACCATGCGGGCACTGGCGGAACGGCTCGGGGTCAGGGCCGCCTCGCTCTACAACCACATCGCGAGCAAGGAGGCCCTGGTCGACACCGTCTCCGAACTGGTCAACAGCGAGATCGACCACACACCGCTGAGCGACGCCGACTGGCGCTCCGGCCTCGCCGCGTACGCACGCGGCTACCGCGCCGTCTTCGTCCGGCACCCGAACGCGGTCTCCCTGCTCGCCCGCCGCCGCGTCGTGGCGGACAACGCCCTGCGCGGATACGACGCGCTGCTCGCCCTCCTCGGCCGGGCCGGCCTCGGCCCGGCGGACGCGGCCGAGGTCGCCGCGGCCCTGGACTTCCTCGTCCTCGGCTCCGCCCTGGAGACCTTCGGCGCCGGCTTCACCCGCGAACCGGCCGCCTACCGGCCCGAGTACCCGGCACTCGCGGACGCCCTCGACGGCGCCTACGCCGACGGGAGCGGCGCGACGGAACTCGACGACCGGGGCTTCGAGCTGGGGCTGCGCCTCCTGGTCGACGGCGTGGAACTCCGCACCCGGTAGACGAAGGACGCCGTGGTGTTCGGGCTCACTGCGCTCTCGGACGGTCGCCAGGTCGTCCGCTCCCGCTCCCTCGAGGCCGCCACCGGGTCCTGACCGGGAGCGCCCTCGCGTGCCGGGGGGCATCCCGGGCCACTGACGGCCCGTTGGCTGTGTTGGCCTGGCCGGCCTGCTCCGCCGGGGCGCTCAGAGCCGGAAGTGCGCCACCGCGAGCTCGGCGACCGCGTCCGGCTCCAGAACGGTGTTGTCGACCAGCAGGTGCGCCTCGGGTATGTGCGCGAAGTCGTCGACGGAGTTGAGCCGGAACCTGGCGTCCATGTCGACGAGGTTGGCGTTGGACCACGCGAGGTCGCGCTTGGACGCCTTCTCCGCGAGCCGCGACTCGCCCGCGTTGCGCTCCAGTCGCACGTCCTGGTCGGCGCTCAGCTCCAGGAACAGCACCCGGGCGCCGCGCTCCCGGAAGGGGGCCGCGTACCTTTCGACCAGTGCGGCGTCCTCCGGATCCTCGAAGTCCCAGACCAGGGTGAACACCAGCCCGGGCAGGTCCGAGGCGGCGGCCTCGGCCAGGATCTGCTCGCGGAAGGCGTGGTTCAGGCGCTGGAACTGCGGTGACTCGTAGGGGAACAGCCGGAGCAGCGGCTCGATGGTCAGATGGTTGTGGAAGAGCCGAAAACCCGTGCGCTCGGCGATCGATCCGCCCACCGTCATCTTGCCGACCGCGGCCGGTCCGACGACGAAGAGCAGGGTGGGCGGCGTGCTGTTGGACATCGCGCCAGCATAGGTGCTTGGCGTGATCATGGTCGAACGCTCCCGACCCGCTCCTCGACGGGGGTGTCCGGGCCGGTGAGGTCGCGTTCTCACCTGGTCGGCGGCGGCCGGCGGCACGACGTCGAGCGACGGCAACACGCGTCCTCGCGGGCCCGATGGTCCCGCTGTCACCGGCACCGCGGCATAGGATCACCGCCCGGAAGGCCCCCGCCCGTCCGTGCCCGTGCCCCGCCCGTCCGTGCCCGTGCCCCGCCCGTCCGTGCCCGTGCCCGCCCGTCCGTGCCCTGCCATTGCCCATGCGGAGGAACCCGCCATGACCTACACCGTGGACTTCGAGACCGTGTCGACCGTCGGCCTGGAGTCCTCCCCCTTCGCGGAAGCGCTCGCCGGGCTGCGGGCGAACGAGGCCCGGTACTTCCGTAACAAGTACGGCCACGTCTTCACGGTGGAGCCGGCGGAGGAGGCCGCCGAGGCCGTCGACTGGGTGCACCGGATCCTGCTGGCGGAACGCGAGATCGTCATCGCGTCCCGGCCCCTGGAAGCCACGGCCTTCGAGGTCGAGGGCATCAGGATGGCCTACGTCTTCTACGAGAGCGGCCTGTCGGTCAATGTGATGTACACCGTCGAGGACGCCAAGAAGCGGGCGGTCGGATTCAAGCTCTCGGAGGGAATGGAGGTCCCGGAGGAACTCGCCCAGCGGTTCAAGTTCGCCCGGCAGAAGTCCAAGCTCGCCGGGACCGTCCGCGGGTCGTTCTTCGTCATCAAGAACGAGTACCCCTTCCCGTAGCGCTCCGACCGGCGACCTCGGCCGGGCCGGGGTGAAAACCCGTTGCCCGGACAGCCGGGCCTGCCGAGAATCTCGGCATGGATGATCACCAGGACGCCGACTTCTCCGTCAAACCCACACTGACCGGCGAGCTGGTGGTGCTCCGCCCGTTCGACCTGGCGCAGGACGCGTCGGCGATCCGCGACTGGCTCACCGACCCCGAGGTCGCGCGTTTCACGGATGGCGACCCCGGGACGACGCCGGCGCCGCCGTGGGACGAGGAGGCGGAGCGCCGGATGCGCGAGTGGTACGGCAGCCGGGCGCGGCAGCCGGACCGCTTGGACCTGGCCGTGGTCGACCGGGCGAGCAGCCGCTGTGTGGGCGAGGTCGTGCTCAACCAGTGGAGCCCGGACAACCGCAGCTGCAGCTTCCGGATCGCCCTGACGGCGGCCGGCCGCGATCGCGGCCTGGGCACCGAGGCAGTGCGGCTGACCGTCGGACACGGCTTCGAGCGGCTCGGGCTGAACCGGATCTCGCTCACGGTGTTCGACCACAATCCGCGCGGCCGGCGCGCCTACACGAAGATCGGCTTCGTGCTGGAGGGCACCCGGCGCGAGGCGCTGCGATACGGCGGGACATGGGTCGACGACCACGACATGGCGATCCTCGCGTCGGAGTGGCGGCTGCACCGGGGGACTCCGAGCGTGCAGGTGCCGTGACCGAGCCTTCCCGGTCGAAGCACCGCCAGTGCGCCGGGTCGTGGGCCGGGCACCGAGGGCCGCTGCGTGGGCGACGTTCGCGATTCGTAAGGACCGGCGGCCCGGTTCCGGCGCGGCCCGTTCCTACAGTGGCCCGGAGGCTGTTCCCGAGAAGAGAGGTGGACCGCGATGACGGTCGACCAGGACGTCCCGCCCAGCGCCGAGGTGGGCGTGATCGGCGGATCCGGGCTCTACGAGCTGCTGGACGACGTGACCGAGGTGCGGGTGGACACCCCGTACGGTGAGCCGAGCGACGCGCTGTTCGTGGGCGAGGCGGCCGGCCGCCGGGTCGCGTTCCTGCCGCGGCACGGACGGGGCCACCGGCTCCCCCCGCACCGGATCAACTACCGCGCGAACCTGTGGGCGCTGCACACCCTGGGTGTGCGCCAGGTGCTGGCGCCCTGTGCGGTCGGCGGGCTGCGGCCGGAGTACGGGCCGGGCACCCTGCTGGTGCCCGACCAGTTCGTGGACCGGACCTCCGGGCGCCCGCAGACCTTCTACGACGGTCTGCCGCTGCCGGACGGCACGGTGCCGGAGGTCGTGCACGTGTCGATGGCCGACCCGTACTGCCCGGCCGGGCGGCGGGCGGCGATGGAGGCCGCCCGGGAGGCGGCCTGGGAACCGGTCGACGGCGGCACGCTGGTGGTGATCGAGGGCCCGCGCTTCTCCACCCGCGCCGAGTCCCGCTGGTTCACCGCCAACGGCTGGTCGGTGGTCGGCATGACCGGGCACCCGGAGGCCGTCCTCGCCCGTGAACTCGGGCTCTGCTACACCTCGGTGGCCCTGGTGACCGACCTCGACGCGGGCGTGGAGAGCGGTGCGGGCGTCACCCACGGCGAGGTGCTGAAGGAGTTCGCCCGCAACGTCGACCGGCTGCGCACAGTGCTGTTCAAGGCGGTGGAGGGCCTCCCGGTGGTGCGCGACTGCTCGTGCCCGCACGCCCTGGACGGCCTCACGACCGGTCTTCCCGGGGTGCCCGGCGCCTGACGGCACGGTCCCGGCGCCTGACGGCCCGATTCCGGTACCCGACGGCCCGGTCGCGGCGCCGCCACCGTCCGACGAGCGCGACCAGCAGCGCGAGTCCGGCGGTGGCGGCCAGCACCAGCAGCCAGTTGCGCAGATAGGGCAGCGGCAGCACGGACGGGTTGCCGCCGTCGTCGCCGGCCCGCAGGACGGCCGGCAGGCCGACGGCGGTGACGGCCGCCGCGACGACCAGCCAGCCGCGCGGCACCGGCCCGCGCACCAGGAACGCGCCCAGCAGGCACAACACCGGCACCCACAGGCCGTCGTGGACCACCAGCCCCCAGAACCCCCAGACCAGGACGTCCACCGGGTCGGTGATGTACGGGTCGCCGAGCAGCCCGTACAGGCCGTAGCCGGTCAGGGCGAGGCCGGCCGCCAGCAGCAGAGCGCGGACCGCGGCGGTCATGCGACCACCTCGATCCGGGTGACCCACTTGGTCTGCAGGACACCGGGCCGGTTCGGCGCGATGATCCGCGCCGGGAACCCGTGGTCCGCCGTCAGCACCTCACCGTTGACGCGCAGGGCCAGCAGACTGAGCGGATCGTCGGCGTACTGCGCGGGCATCTCCATCACCCGGTAGGGCCCCTCGGCCTCCAAGGAGGTGACCCGTGCGGAGGAGCCGGCCGGGGCTCCGGCACGCACCAGCAGGTCGGAGACCCGGACCCCGCTCCACCGGGCGGTGGCGCTCCAGCCCTCCACGCACGCGATGGGCAGCTCCACCTCGTACTGGGGGAGTTCGCCGAGTTCGGTGAGGGTGAGTCCGTACGGCCGGGGCCCGTCGACCACGAGGCGCCAGCCGGCCGGCACCGTGAGTGTGCCGGCCTGGGCGGCGGTGCGGTTCACCGGCAGGCCCTGGGCGCCGATGTCCGGGCGGCGCGGCGCCAGCAGGTCCAGGGTGCGCAGCCAGGGCACGGTCTGCCCGGCCGTGACCAGGGTGACCGCTCCGGCAGCGGCGAAGGCCGAGGTGAGGAACGCGCGGCGCTCGGCCAGGACCGGCGCCGCCCGGCGCCACCAGTTCGCCGCGATCAGCGGCGCCTTGACCGCGAGGTGGACCAGCAGCCCGCCGGTGGCCAGCCAGCCCAGCCAGAAGTGGGTCTGCCGGAACGGGAACGGCCACGGGTACCACTGCAGGGTGTTCAACAGGCCGGTGAACAGCTCCAGCAGGACGGCCACGACGAGGACCGCGATGCCGAGCCGCTCCAGGGCGTGCAGCACACTGCGCGCCGGCGGCCATTCGAACAGCCGGGGGTAGACCGCCCACAGCTTCGCGCCGGCCAGCGGGATCGCGGCCAGCCCGCCGATCACGTGCAGGCCCTGGGTGACGCGGTAGCCGTTCACCGGGCGGGCGGGCAGGTGGGGGGCGACCCAGGCGGGCGGGTCCTGGAGCAGATGGCTGATGAGGCCGGTCAGGAAGCAGAGGAGCAGGGCCGCGCCCAGCCACCGTCCGACGACGACGACGGTGCGCGGCTCGTGCAGCGGCGAGGTGAAGGCGCCCTCGCGGAACGGCCCGCGCCGCAGGAACGACGGGGGAGCGGGCAGCAGCGGGTCGTAGCGGCGGCGGGCGGCCGGGGCGCCGGGGTCGGCGGGTTCGGATTCCACGTGTCCATCGAAGCGCCCCGGGGCGTTCCTCCGGTGCTCCGACGTGCTTACGGAATCCGAACGGCGGGCTCGCCGCCCGGCCCGCCGGCCCCCGCCGGTGGGAGGGTGGCCGACGTGATCTCCCGTACCGCGCTGCCCTGCCTCCTCGCTCTCGCCGCCCTGGCCACCGCCCTGGCGCTGACCGTCACCCAGGGCGGCGCCCTCCCGCTCCACGACTGGTACCTCCTCGACGTCGCGCTCTTCGCCGTCGCGGTACTGCTGCTGCGCCGGGTGCCCGGGCGGCAGGCCGTGCCACTGGTCCTGGCGGGCAGTGTCGCGGTGGCCGCCGTCGGGCTCCTGGCCCCGCCGCGGACCAGCGACGACGCCTACCGCTACGTCTGGGACGGGCGCGTCCAGGCCGCCGGGATCTCGCCCTACGCGCACACCCCGGACGACCCGGCGCTGGCCCGGCTCCGCGATCCCGGGCTCTTCCCGGCGGGCGACGGCTGCACCGGCTGGGACGAGCGGCCGACAGCGGCCGGGGACTGCACCCGCATCAACCGGCCCGCCGTGCACACCATCTACCCGCCGGTGGCGCAGGCATGGTTCCTCGCGCTGCACCCCTTCGGGGGCGGGGTGCGCGGGGTACAGGCCGCCGGGGCACTGCTGGCGGTGGCGACCACCGGGCTCCTGCTGCTGACGGGACACGGGAGCCGACGGGCCGCGCTGTGGGGGTGGTTCCCCGGCGTGACCGTCTGGGCCGTCAACGACGCGCACGTGGACACGCTCGGCGCGCTGCTGACGGTCGCCGGGCTCGGTTGCGCGGCCCGGGGCCGGGCGGTGCGCGGGGGACTCCTCCTGGGCGGCGCGGTCGCCACCAAACTGCTGCCGGCCCTCGCCCTTCCCGGGGCGCTGTCCGGTCTGCTGGCCCGCCGACCGACCCGCGGCGACGTCCTGCTCCTCGGGTCCGCGCTGGGCGCGTTCGCCCTCTCCTACCTCCCGTACGTCGTCGTCTCCGGCCCCTCGGTCCTGGGCTACCTGCCGGGCTACCTGCGGGAGGAGGGCTACGAGCAGGGGCACATCGACCGGTTCGGGCTGCTGCGCCTGGTGCTGCCGGACCGCCTCGCGCCGTGGGCGGCGGGGCTGGTCCTGGCGATCGTGGTGTTCCGGGTGCTCCGCCGGGGCGACCGGGACCGGCCGTGGGGCGGCGCGCTCCTGGTGACGGGCACGGCGCTGCTGCTGGTCGCGCCCGGCTACCCGTGGTACGGGCTGCTGGTGGTCGCGCTGGTCGCCCTCGACGGCCGCTGGGAGTGGCTGGCCGTCCCGGCCGCCGGCCAGGCGCTGTACCTGACCGGAGGGCAGAGCGCGCAGCAACTCTCCTACGGGACGGCGCTGTGCGTCGTCCTCCTCGTCCCGCTGCTGCGGCAGCACCTCGCGGGGCGGGCGGTGGTGGCGGTGGGCGGCCGGAGGTGACGGAAGTCCGGCGGGCGGAGCGGACGCCGGCCGTCGGGCTATCGACCCATCGACCCATCGACCTATCGACCTATCGATCTGTCGGTCGGTCGGCCGGTCGGACCGGCAGCGTGGGCGAACGGGGTGAGGAGAGCCGGGGAGCGACGGTCGGCCGCCGCGTTGTGCTCGGACTGCTCGGGCCGGTCGGGCTGCCCGGACTGCTCGGGCTCGGCGCCCCGCGTCTGCGCAGGGCGAGGAAGCGTCGGCCGTGGGAGGCCCATCGTTCCGCCTCGACGAGCCCGGCGTCGCGGGCGCGGCGTACGGCGGCCTCGGTCCCCAGGCGCGCCCAGGCGAACGGCGGCCCGAGCCGCCCGTCCGGGCCCTCGACGCGGACGGTGACGCGCTCGTCGACCTCGCGCGGCTCGACCTCCACCAGCAGCAGCCCGTCCGGGGCGATCAGTTCGGCCGCGCGCCGCAGCAGGGCCTGCGGGTTCCCGCCGATGCCGAGGTTGCCGTCCGCCAGCAGGGCCGCACCCCAGCGGCCCTCGGCCGGGAGCCGGTCGAACACCGACCGGCAGAGCGCCGCGCCGCCGAGGCCCAGGGTGTGGGCGACGGCCGCCGGTGTGACGTCGACGCCGAGTGCCGGGACGCCGAGGGCGAGGAGCGCGGCGACCAGCCGGCCGGGCCCGCAGCCGAGGTCGACGACCGGCGCGGACAGGTCGAAGCAGCGCAGCAGCAGGCTGTGGTCCCCGCCGGCGGCGGGCGCGCACCAGCGCTCGATGTCGAGGGGGATCCGCCGGCCGTCGTCGCCCCGCAGCCAGAGCGGACCGCGTCCGGTGCGGACGGCGTCGGCGAACGGGTCGTCGATCCACGCCGTCGCGGTGCCGCTCAACCCGCCACCTCGGGGGCGGCCTCGAACGAGCGCAGGCGGGCCGCGAACCGGCTGTCCGGCGCCTGGGAGGCGACCAGCCGGGCGTCCTCGACGGTGTCGACGTCGGTGGCCTCGGGCAGCCGGTGCACCGCCAGGCCGGCCGCGCCGAGCCGGTCGAGGAGCACCTGCCCGGTGTCCGGGGTCGACATCGGCACCCCCAGGAGGAGCCGGCGGGCGAGGTCCCCGGTCGGCCGGGCCAGGCCGAGGGCCCAGAAGCCGCCGTCGGACGCGGGCCCGTACCAGGCGTCGGTGCCGGCCCGGCCCACCGGGGAGAGCGGCTCGGCCAGAGTGGCCGCGTTCACCTGCGGGGTGTCCATGCCCACCAGCAGCGCGGGCGCGTGCGGGGCGAGCCGGGCCGCGTGCCCGAAGGCTGCCGCCAGTCGCGCGTCCAGCCCGCCGCCGCTCTGCGGAATCACCTGCCACCCGGGCGGCAGCCAGCGGCCCGGTTCGCCGTCCAGGACCAGCAGGCGCCGCCCGGCCGGTACGGTCGCCAGGGTGCGCAGGGTGTCCACGAGTGCGGCCTCGGCCAGCGCCGCCGCCTGCTCGGGTGTGCAGGCCGGGGTGAGCCGGGTCTTCACCCGGCCGGGCACCGGGGCTTTGGCGATGACCAGCAGGGTGGGCGGCGGGGCGGCCAGGACGGCCCGCATGTCGCGGATCGCCTGCCGGGTGCCGCGCAGCGTGCCGGTCACCTTCGACCGGCCGGCGCGCGGCAGGTAGTCGACCGAGGTCTCGGTGATGCGCATCCCGGCGGCCGAGGCGGCGAGCACCATCTCGAGCGGGTACCCGGAGCGGCGGTCGCCCAGCCCGAGCGCGAGCAGGCGCTCCCGCCGGGCGGCCCGCATCGGCCCCAGGTCGTGCAGTGGGGCGCCGGTGCGGGCCCGCAGGCGGTGGGCCAGCACGGTGTTGGCGAGCCGGGCGTGCAGGGGCCAGGCGTTCACGGTCGCAGGGCGGCGGCGGCCGAGGACGAGGTCCGCGCTGCCGTCGGCCACCGGGGCGGTGACCCGGGGCAGTTGGGCGGGATCGAGGGAGCCGTCGCAGTCCAGGAAGCAGACCAGCTCGGCGGTGGCGGCGAGGAGCCCGGCGTGGCAGGCGGCGCCGAACCCGCGACGGGACTCCTCGACCACGGTCGCCCCGAGCGATCGGGCCAGTTCGGCCGAGCCGTCGCGCGAGCCGTTGTCCACGACGATCGCCCGCCAGCCCGGCGGGATCCGCCCGAGGACCCACGGCAGGGCCGCCGCCTCGTCGAGGCAGGGCAGGACGACATCGACACGGGGGGAGAGGGGGGTAACGGAGGTCACGCCGGTCACGCTAGGGGCCGTTCGGCCCCGCGCGGTGGTGCCGCAGCCTTACGGAAGTCGAACGTCGCGCCGACGGCCCACCGGGCGCCGTCGGCGGTCCGCGCGGGCGCGCGGACCGGTCCCCGGATCTTACGGAGGTCGAACGGCGGACCGCGGTGGCGTCCGGACCGGTGCGGGGGCACCTATCCTCGGCGGGGTGAACGAGCCCTCCTCCACCGCCGGACCGCCGGCCGCCGGCCGCGTCCTGGTGATCGACGACGACCCGACCGTGGCCGAGGTCGTCGCCGGCTACCTCGCCCGCGCCGGCCACCACGTCGACCACGCCGCCGACGGCCCGCAGGGGCTCGCCCTCGCCCGCGCCCACCGCCCCGACCTGGTGGTCCTCGACCTGATGCTGCCGGGCATCGACGGTCTGGAGGTGCTGCGGCGGTTGCGCGGCCAGGACGCCGGTGCGCAGTTGCCGGTCGTCATGCTCACCGCCAGGGGCGACGAGGCCGACCGGATCCTCGGCCTGGAACTGGGCGCCGACGACTACGTCACCAAGCCGTTCAGCCCGCGCGAGCTCGTCCTGCGGGTCCAGTCGGTGCTGCGGCGCTCGCGGGCGGGGGCACCGGTGCCCGGCAGCCCGGCGGGGCCCGTCCGCTCCGGGGACATCACCCTCGACGGGCCGGCCCGGCGCGCCCGCCGGGCCGAGCGGGAACTGTCGCTGACGGCGCGGGAGTTCGACCTGCTGGCGTTCTTCCTGCGGCATCCGGGGACGGTGTTCTCCCGGCAGGAGCTGATGGCCCGCGTCTGGGGCTGGGACTTCGGCGACCTCTCCACCGTCACCGTCCATGTGCGGCGCCTGCGCGAGAAGATCGAGGACGACCCCGCCGCGCCGCGGATGATCAGCACGGTGTGGGGCGTCGGTTACCGCTACGACCCTGCGCAGGGCGACGGCTCGGCACCCGGCGACGACCAGACACATGGCCACGACCAGGCGCCCGGCCACGACCCGGCACAGGGCGACGACCCGGTGCGCGGCGCCGTCGAGGAGGACCGCTCGTGAAGGACCTGCTGCTGATCGCGGCGTTCGCCGCCCTCGGCGCCGGCGGAGCGGGCCTGCTCGGCTGGCCCGTCGTGCGGCTCCTGCGCAGACGCTCGATGGCGCTCTCGCTGTTCTGCGTCGCCGTCGTCACCGTGCTCGCCGTCACCTCGGGCACGTTCGCCGTCGCGCAGGCCATGTTCCTCTCCGCCCACGACCTCGGTGTCGTCATAACGGTCCTCGTCATGGCCGCCGTCGTGTCCCTGTGCACGGCCGCGCTGCTGGGGCGGCAGGTGGTCGCGGGCAGCCGGGCGCTGACCGAGGCCGCCAGGACCGTCGGCAGCGACGCCGGCTTCACCGCGCCCGCCCACCCGCTGGGCCGCGAACTGGCCCAGCTCAGCGGGGAGCTGGCCGCCACCAGCGCGCGGCTGGCCGAGTCCCGGGCGCGGGAACAGGCCCTGGAACAGTCCCGGCGGGAGCTGGTCGCCTGGATCTCGCACGACCTGCGCACTCCGCTGGCCGGGCTGCGGGCCATGGCCGAAGCACTGGAGGACGGCGTCGCCGAGGAGCCCGAGCGCTACCTCCGGCGGATCCGGACCGAGGTCGAGCGGCTCACCGGCATGGTGGACGACCTGTTCGAACTCTCCCGGATCCAGGCCGGCACCCTCTCCCTCTCGCTCTCCCGGGTCTCCGTCTACGACCTGGTCGACGACGCCCTGGCCGGCGCCCACGCGCTGGCCCGCCAGCGGGGCGTGCGCCTCGAGGGTCGGCAGGTGGAGCCGGAACCGGTCGAGGTCGACAGCCGGGAGATCACCCGGGTGCTCGGCAACCTGCTGGTCAACGCGATCCGCTCGACCCCCCAGGACGGTGTGGTCGCGGTCTCCGCCCGGCGGGAGGCGGACGAGGTGGTGCTCTCGGTCACCGACGGCTGCGGGGGCATCCCCGCCCAGGACCTGACCCGGGTCTTCGAGACCGGCTGGCGCGGCACCGCGGCCCGCACGCCCAGGCCGGCCGACCCGGGCGAGCGGTCCGAACGGCCCGAGGCCGGCGGCAGCGGTGCCGGCCTGGGCCTCGCCATCGTCCGCGGCATCGTCGAGGCCCACGCCGGGCGCGCCCGCGTCCACAACGTCGCCGGCGGCTGCTGCTTCGAGATCGCCCTGCCGTCCGCCCGCGGCTGACCTCAGACCCGCAGCGGTGCGGCGGCGAACTCCGCCATGCCCCGTTCGAAGGACACCCGCGGCAGCCAGCCCAGTTCGGCGCGCAGCCGGGCCGAGTCGGCGGTGACGTGGCGTACGTCGCCGAGCCGGTACTCGCCCGTCACCACCGGTGGCGGGCCGCCGTGGGCCGAGGCCAGCGCGGCCGCCATCCCGCCGACGGTGCGCACCTCGCCGCTGCCCACGTTGTACGCCCGGGCGCTGCCCGGCGGCCGGTCGCCCACGGCCGCCAGCGCCGCGAGGTTGGCGGCGGCGACATCCTCGACGTGGACGAAGTCCCGGCGCTGGCCGCCGTCCTCGAAGACCCGGGGCGCCTCGCCCCGGGCGAGGGCCGACCGGAAGAGCGAAGCCACCCCGGCGTACGGGGTGTCACGCGGCATCCCGGGGCCGTACACGTTGTGGTAGCGCAGCGTCAGGACGGTTCCGCCGCAGGCACGCGCCCAGGCCGCGGCCAGGTGCTCCTGGGCGAGCTTGGTCACGGCGTAGACGTTGCGCGGGTCGGCGGGCGCGCTCTCCGCGACCAGGTCCGGCCGCAGCGGAGCGCCGCAGACCGGGCAGGGCGGCTCGAACCGCCCGGCGTCCAGATCGGCGGGCCGCCTCGGCCCCGGTGCCACCTCGCCGTGCTGCGCACAGCGGTAGCGCCCTTCCCCGTAGACCACCATGGATCCGGCCAGGACCAGCCGGCGGACGCCGGTCCGCGCCATCGCGGCCAGCAGCACCGCGGTGCCGAGGTCGTTGCAGCCGACGTACTGCGGCGCGTCGTCCAGGTCCAGTCCCAGGCCCACCATCGCCGCCTGGTGGCAGACCGCGTCCACCCCGGCGAGCGCCTCCTCGACGGCCGCCGCGTCCCGGACGTCCCCGTGCCGGAAGTCGACGCCCGGCGGCAGCACGGGCGCCCGCCCGGACGGATGGACCGCCGGCAGCAGCGCGTCCAGGACCCGCACCCGGTGCCCGGCGGCGACCAGGGCACGGACCACGGACACGCCGATGAAACCGGCACCGCCGGTGACGAGGATTCTCATGCCGCCGACGCTAGCGGCCGATCGGACCCGTGGCCCGCTGACACGGGGCGGCGTCAGGGAACGGTAAGACCCGGGCGCCGCCCGCACGTCCGCCCCGGCCGGCGCCGGGTCGGAGCCGAGTGGTCCGGCCTCCGTGTCAGAGCACCTGGTCGGCGTCCTCGGGGCGTGCGGCCAGGACGCGGGTGAGGAGGTCGGTGAGGGTGGCCCGCTCCTCGGCGTCGAGGGTGGCGAACCACTGCTGTTCGCGGCGGGTCTGTTCGGCGAAGGTCTCCTGGACGGCGTTCTCGCCCTTGGCGGTGAGGGCGACCGCGATCGCGCGCCGGTCGTCGGGCAGGGGCCGGCGTTCGACCAGGCCGTCCCGTTCGAGGGTGTTGACAGCGTTGGTGACCGCGGAGCGGGACATCGCCGAGATCTCGGCGAGTCTGGCGGGCTGGGTGGGGCCGAGCAGCCAGAGCTTGAACATCAGCCGGAAGCCGGGGAGCGTCCAGCCGCGTGGGCGGTGGATGTGGCTCTCCAGGTCGGCGACGACCAGGTAGGACAGGTGCAGCAGGTGGTAGGCGAGCGCGAAGGCCTGCGGGTCGGCCGGTGACGGCATGTCGGCGAGTCGGTCGCGGGCGTAGGCGGCGTATCTGAGATCTGGTCGGTCCACGGGACAGAGTCTTGCGCATGGCGGCCCGATGGGTGATTGTTACGGCCATAACAATCTCAGTGAGGAGGTCCCTTGAAGATCACCATCGCGGGAGCCGGCATCGGCGGGCTCGCCACCGCACTCAGCCTGCACGCGGCCGGATTCGACCAGGTCGTCGTCCACGAGGCGGCCGAGGAGATCCGTCCGCTCGGCGTGGGCATCAACCTCCTGCCGCACGCGGTGCGCGAGCTCACCGAACTCGGGCTGGCCGACCGGCTGGCCGCGATCGCCGTGCCCACCGCCGAGCTGGCCTACTTCAACCGCTACGGGCAGGCGGTCTGGTCCGAACCGCGCGGGCTCGCCGCCGGATACCGGTGGCCGCAGTACTCGGTGCACCGGGGCCGGCTCCAGATGCTGCTGCTGGACGCCGTCCGCGAGCGCCTCGGCGCGCACGCGGTCCGGACCGGGAGCCGGATCGCCGGCCTGCGCCACGACTCCGACCTGCTGGTCGGCGCCGACGGGATCCACTCGGCCGTGCGCGCCGCGCTCTTCCCCGACGAAGGGGCACCGCCGTGGAACGGGCTGGTCCTGTGGCGGGGCACGACCCACGCGGCGCCCTTCCTGACCGGCCGGTCCATGATCATGGCGGGAGACGGCACGCAGAAGTTCGTCGCCTACCCGATCGGGGACGGCCGCCTGGTCAACTGGATCGCCGAGCGGCCCCTGGACGGCGAACCGCCCGAGCGGGGCAACTGGAACCGCCCCGCCGACCTGGCCGCGGTCGTGGCCCACTTCGCCGACTGGCGATTCGACTGGCTGGACGTGCCGGCCGTCATCACGGGAGCCGAGGCCGCGTTCGAGTACCCGATGGTGGACCGCGAACCGCTGCCGTACTGGAGCGGGGACGGTGTCGTGCTGCTGGGCGACGCCGCGCACGCCATGTACCCCATCGGCTCCAACGGGGCGTCCCAGGCGATCATCGACGCCCGTGTGCTGGCCCATTCGCTCGCCACGACCGGCTCCACCGCCGCCTACGAGGAGATCCGCAGGCCCGCCACCACCGCCCTTCAGCTCGCCAACCGGCGCCAAGGGCCCGAGGTCGTCATGAAACTCGCCCACGAGCGGGCCCCCGGCGGCTTCGACGACATCGAGGCGGTCGTCCCGCTCACCGAGCGCGCCGAGATCTCGGCCTCCTACAAGCGCACCGCCGGCTTCGACCCCGTCCTCCTGAACGAGCGCGCCTCATGGAGCGTGCGATGAAACTCACGCACCTCGCCTCGTTCGAGGTGAGTCTGGACCCGGTACTCGACCTCGGTGACTCCCACCTGGGCCGCCGCCGGGTGATCAACATCATCGGCGGGAACTTCAACGGCCCGCGGCTCCGCGGGAGGATCCTGCCCGGCGGCGCGGACTGGCAGGTCCTGCACCCCGACGGCACGGCCACCATCGACACCCGCTCCACCCTGCGCACACACGACGGGGCGCACCTCTGCCTGAGCACCAACGGCGTCCGCCACGGCCCGCCCGAGGTACTGCGCAGACTGGCCGCCGGCGAGGCGGTCGACCCGGCCGAGTACTACTTCCGCCTCTTCTGCCGCTTCGAGACCGGCGACGAGCGCTACCAGTGGCTCAACCGCACCCTCGCCGTCGCCTCGGCCGCCCGCACGGCCGACGCCGTCCGCTACGAGGCGTACACCCTCGACTAGCCGGCCCGCCGCGTTCCGTGGAACCCACCCGGCCGCACCGTCGGCCCGGGCGCCGGCCGGACCACCCGGCGCCCAGTGACGTCCCGGGCCGGGCCGCGAGCGCCTCCCGGGCCTCCACCGGCCGCTGACGCCGACGGCCGGTGCTCGGCGCGTGCTCCGCCAGTGCGACGATGAACTCTCCTGCTGTCACCACGGCGCCGCACGGGCCGGGGCGGGGTGGCCCAACTGTTCGGAGCTGCGGGAACCGGGAGGTCAGCACTCGCGGTGCTACAAGTCGCGATCCGGGACGCCGACGGTGGGCCGCGGGTCTAGCCTGGCGCGGTGACGAGTCGAAACCGAACTTCCCGTACCGGCGCGGTCGCCCTTGTGGCCGCCGGCCTCGTTCTCCTCACCGCCTGCGGTGGCGGTGGCGGTGGCAGCAGTAGTGACAGCAAGGCGAAGCAAGTCGGCTGGTACCGCACGGTCGGCGACCTCTGCGCGGTGCTGGGCGACCCTGGCCTGCCGGGGCAGTTGAGGAGTTCCATACCGGTGACGAGCGCGGGGATCGCGGACGACCCTTCCAGGACGCTCAGTTGCAGCTATGCCGCCGGTCCGGCGACGGAGGACTGGCGGGTGAGTATCGACGCGACGGTCTTCGAGGCGGCCCGCGGCTGCCACTGGCTGGAGGTCGAGGCGGAGATCGCCAAGTCCCCGCTCGGCGGGCCCGAGGCGACCGAGACCCGGAAGTTCGAGATGACCGACGGCGGGGGGCTCGGCCAGAAGGGCTACCAGTCGTCGGTCCGGCACCCGCTCACCGACACCATCCCCGGGCCGGTGGACCAACTGGGCTTCAAGTCGGGTATCTGCGACGGGAATCTGCGCCTGACGATCGACGTCGAATACGGTGCGGGCTCGGGGATGTCCGCGGACTACCCGGGTGCGCTCGACAGGGCGGAGGAGGCGTCGCGGAAGAAGGCCGTCGAACTGCTCAAGCGGACGCAGGAGAAGCTGTACGAGCGTGCGATGAGCCCGCAGCCGACGGTTTCGTGACAAGCGGGCGGGCCGGCCCGGGGCCCATTGCTGCCCCGGGCCGGCCGGCTCTCCAGTGGTCGGCGGCGGTCGGCGGTCGGCGGTCGGTCAGGCGCGTCCGAGCGTTTTGAGCACGGTGGTCCGGGCGTCGAGGGCGTCCGGGAGCGCCGGGAAGGGTGTTCCCGCGGGCAGGTCCGCGGCGAGTCGCCGACAGATGTCCACGGCCTCGTCGGCGGCCCGTACCGCCTCGTCCACCTTGACACCCGCCGCGGCCTGGATCACGGCGAGGTGCCGAAGCGCGAACGCGGACCGCTCCGCGCAGGCCCGGGAGTCGGCGGCGACCGGACTCCCGAGCATCCGCAGCGCGGCCCGCAGAGCCGCGATCGCCTCGCCGGTCCGGCCGGCCGCCGCGAGCCGCAGGCCGACCAGCATCAGCCCGTCCAGCAGGTACGGTCGGAAGGACTCCGGGTCGGGGGCGGCGTTCCTCTTCACGGCCTCCACGGACCGCATGGTCATCAGGGCGGCCTCCAACGCCCTGCCGGTGTCCACCAGGCAGGCTCCCAGCAGGTCCGACGACTCCAGCAGCGCGGCCGCCTCGGCAGCCGTCCCGCCCTCGACCAGCCGTAGCCGGACGGCCACCGCCTCAGCGAGGTGGTCGACAGCGAGGTCCGGTCGGTCGGCGTGGGCGCGACGGGCGCCGGCGGTGTGCAGCGCGGCGGCCAGCTCCGGCAGTTGCGACTCGCTCGCCCGCGCGGACTCCGCCAGCACCACGATCCGGTCCTCGAGCGCCCGCCGGGCCTCCGCGGGCCGGCCGGTCCGGGTGAGCCAGTGGTCGAGCGCGTGGAGCGCGGTCGCGAGGTCCGGCAGGTGGGCGGGGTTGGCGGCCGCGAGGGGCCGCCACAGCCGGACGGCTTCACGCGCGGGGGCGAGGCCGTCCTCGGACGCGGGAGCCTGCGACAGCCGGATGCTCAGATTGGTCAGCGACTTCGCCAGGGCCGGCGCCCGGAGCGGGTCGGCGTCCGCCAGGCGCTGCCGGGTCTCCAGCCCCTTGCGGGTCGCCTCCAGTGCCTCTTCGGGCCGGCCCAGCCGGGCGAGGACGTTGCCGCGGTTGTCCCAGGCGCTGCCCAGGTGGGCGCGGTAGGCGGCGGGACCGGCCTCGGTGAGCTCCTCGTAGAGGCGGACGGCCTCGTCCGTGAACGTCAGGGCCCGCACCGGATCCCCACTCGCCATCAGCCACTGGCCGCCGTTCAGGAGCGACATCGCCAGATCGGGCAGGTACTGCTCCCGGTCGGCGCCGGTCAGCCCGCGGTGGATCCGAAGAGCCTCCTGGGCCGGCTCGACGCCTTGTGACACCTGCCCGGTCCCGGCCATGGCGTTGCCCAGATTGGTCAGCGCCGTCGCGAGTGCGGGCAGGTGCGCCGTGCGGTCGCCGTCCGGCGGGTCCTGGAGCAGGCCGACCGCCTCCGCCGACACCGGTACCGCCGCCGCGGCCCGGCCCGTGCGCAGCAGGTGGACGCCCAGGTTGTTCAACGCGTGGGCCAGATCCGCGGAGTGCCCGACGGCGTCCTGCTCCGCCAGTCGGCGACGGATCTCGACCGCCTCCAGCGTCGGAGCCGTCGCCTCCTCGAACAGGCCCGCGGTGACGAGGAGGGAGGCGAGGCTGTTCAGCCCGTCGGCCAGGGCAGCCAGGGCGGCCAGGGCGGCCAGAGCGGGCGGTGTGGCCAGGGCGGCCGGGGCGGGCGGTGTGGCCGGGGCAGCCAGGGCCGGCGGTGTGGCCGGGGCAGCCAGGGCCGGCGGCGCGGACTGGTCGCCGGTGGCGAGCCGCCGGCGCAGCTCGACGACCTCCCGGGCCGGTGCCTCCGCCGCGTCGAGCAGGCCGGCGGCGGCGTACCGCGAGGCCAGCACGGACAGCAGGTCCGCCTCCTCCGCCGGGGAGAGGTCACCCGTGGCGAGCCGGTAGCGGACCACGCGTCGCGTCAGCGCCGCCGCCCCGGGGTCGAGGTCGACGTGCCGGTGCCGGGGCATCCGCGGCACGATCATCTCCAGCACGCTGTCCGGCAGTCCGCCCAGCTCGCAGAGCCGGCTCAGGGCCGCTCCTCCGGCAGCCGGTGCCAGGCCGGGCCACCTCGCCAGCAGCGGGATCAGATGGCGGTCGACGACGTGCGGCCAGCGGCGGGCCGTCTCGATCAGCACCGTGAGCGAGTGCCGGGCGGACGCGGGAGGCTCGGTACCCTCGGTGTACCGAAGCAGCATGGCCGGGGCCGTGGTCGCCCACTCGTCCGTGGCGTGGTAGCGGTGCCGCTCCTCGTAGCCGGGCAGCGTCAGCGCGAGGAAGTCCTCCGCCAGCCGGTCGGGGGCCAGGCTCTGGAGGAGCCGGTCCGCCGTCCCGGGCGGGTAGCAGCGCGCGTGGTCGCGCACCACCTGCTCCGCTTCGGCCGGCCCGGCCGCCCCGGTGCGCACCAGCGCCGCCGACGCCTCCGCCCCGGCCAGCGGCGGGGTCAGGGTGGCGACGTACACCGCGCGGCGCATCACGTCCTCATGGGTGGGCACCGGGCCGCGCCCCGCGTCGTGGACCGAGCGCCAGTGGTCGTGCTCCCGGTCCAGGAGGTAGGAGGAGAGCGCGGCGAGGTCCCGGCCCGACGGGGGTCTGACGCCCCGTACGGCCGCGTCCACGTCGACGAGGGCCTTCATGTGCGTGGCCAGCACCAGGCCGTACTGGGGTGTGTCCAGGCCGTCCGGGACGGTCACCGCCGTCGGATCGGCCAGGCCGAGAACGCCGCCGAAGGCGTCCCGGGCCGAGGTGTAGGCCCCCGCGCGCGCAGTGGGATCGTCCGGGAGGGCGGCCAGGCGGACCGCGTCGGTGGCCATCACGTCGAGCTTGCCCAGCTGGTGGTCCAGCGCCTGCCACCACGCCCCCGCCGAGCGGGAGAGCAGGAGGATGCGCAGCCGGTCGCGGGCCGCGTCGCGGTGCTGGCGGATCAGTGTGATCAGGTCCGCCAGCGGCCAGCGCTCCGCGTAGTCGACGACCATGGACAGACCGGGCGACCGCACCGCCAGCGTCTCGTCCCCGCCCCCCGCGGCGGCGAGCTCGCTGCGGTGCCGGGCCTGGGCGACGGTCCAGCCGTCCCGGGCCGAGCGGGCGGCGAACTCCGCCGCCAGCCGTGTCTTGCCCTGCCCTCCCTCGGCGTACAGCAGCCGTACGGACAGCCCGGGTGCGTCGGCGTCCCGCCAGCGTTCGAGGGTCTCCAGCTCCGGGCGCGGGGAGAAGGGCACGATCCGGTGACGCGCCGTCAGCAGGCGGCTGGGGAGCCGCTCCAGGCCGTCGGGCGGCGTCCCCCCGGGGTTCAGCGGGTACGGCTCCACCCGGTAGGGAGGGGTGTCGCGGTAGATGTAGTTGTACTGGTCGCCACCGTGGACGGTGTTGACCGTGACCGAGCGGGCGAGGACGTTCTGGGTGAAGACCCTCCCGTCGGCCGACCCGTCGCTCATCCGAGGAGTTCGCCCTCGACCGGTTCGGCGGTTCCGGAACCGTCGGTGCGGCGTCGGGAGTCCATGTAGTTGTTGACCTGGTTGCCGCCCACCACCGTGTTGACGACGGCGTGGCCCTCCGCGTTGATGTTCTGGACCCAGTTCCCCGACTCGCGCGGCAGCCGGGCGTCGACCTGGGCGATCAGGGCCGCGAACTCGGCCACCACCGTCGGATCCGCGTCCACCAGCGCCTGCAGGCGCCGACGCCACGGTCCGACCAGCTCGGCGCGGATCGCGTCCGCCTGATCGCCCGTCACCAAGACCGCGTCACCTTCCAGTTGGCCTTCGATCGCACTCTGGTCGTACCCGCGACGCTGGAAGATCGCCCCCAGTCCCGTCCGGATCACCTCCCAGATCCCGGTCCCCATGGCGGTGGCCAGTGAGTTGGCCGCGACCAGCGCCACCGACTGCGCATCCAGCGCACTCTGAACGTCGGGCATCGTCTCCCCCTCCCGCCGCCGCCCCGGTGGAACGGCGGCTTCGCTCCGTCGGATCAGTATTCCATCGGGCGAATCACCGGGCGCCGTGTCCCCCGCTCCGGTCCGGTCCGGTCCGGCCGCCGGGAGGCGGAAAGCAGGCCGTCAGGAGGCGGCCGGCGCGGCGGCCGGCGCGGCGAACAGTGCCCGGACGGTGTCGGTGGCCAGGTCGCGCAGCCAGGTGTGGGCGCGGTCGTCGTCGTAGCGCTGGTGCCACAGCAGGTACAGCGGGACTTCGGGCATGGGCAGCGGCAGGGGCAGGGCGACCAGGCCGAGCCGTTCCCGGGCCGTACGGGTGACCGCGTCGGGGACGGTGACCACCACGTCGCTGTCGAGGGCGAGTTGCAGGGCGAAGGCGGCGGTGGGCCCGGCGGCGACGACGTGTCGCTCGAGGCCGCAGTGGGCGAGGGCGTCGTCGATCGGGTCGCGCAGATTCCCGCGTCGCGAGACCGTGAGGTGCTCGGCGGCGGCATAGCGCTCGATGCCCAGCGGCCCTTCGGTGAGGGGGTGTCCCGGGCGGACGGCGACGGTCAGCCTGTCGCTGCCGACCAGGCGGTGGCGGACGTGGGGGAGTGTCGGAGCGCCGGAGCCGGATTCGAGGTCGACCTCGCCCCGGCGCAGCTCGGCGTCGTCCGTGCCGGCTTCGGCGGACAGGCGCAGTCGGAGGCCGGGTGCCTGGCGGCGGACGGCCGTGATCAGGGCGCTGCCGCAGGCGGCGGTCAGGGAGTCGTGCCAGCGCACGGTGAACACCCGCTCCAGCGAGGCGAGGTCGAGTTCCTGCTGGGCCGACAGCAGGTGCTGGGCCTGCTGCACGAGGGCGTGGACCTGGGCCCGCATCGCGAGTGCGCGGGTGGTGGGCACCATGCTGCGGCCGGTGCGGACCAGGATCTGGTCGCCGGTGGCCTTGCGGATCCGGCCCAGGGAGCGGCTCATCGCGGGGGCGGTGACGTGCAGGCGGGCCGCGGCGCCGGCGACGCTGCCCTCCTCCAGCAGGGCGTCCAGGGCGGTGAGGAGGTTCAGATCCAGTTGCATGGCAGTCACTCTACAAGTGCATAGCATGCACTTGTTGTTAATGATCCGGGGTTCTACCTTCGAAGTGCGGGCGAGCGAGAGACCGCCCCGCAGACACCGAACCGAGGGAGCCCTCCATGAGCACCACCATGTCTTCCGCGCCTTCCGCCGCCGACCAGGCGCTGCTGTCCGAGGTGTCCGCGGCGGTGCGGACCGCCGGTGCCACGCTGCTCGAGCGCCACACCCCGCACGCCCGGGGCGTGAGCCTGGACGAGGTCGTCGCCGAGATCCACGCCAACGACGACGCGGTGCTCGACGTGCTGCGGGAGCCGCTGCTGCGGGCCCGGCCCGGATCGCACTGGGCCGAGGACGAGCTGGCCGGCGGTGCGCTCCCGCCCGGGGAGTGGTGGGTCGTCGACCCGGCCGAGGGCAACATCAACCACGTGCACGGCATGGACGACTGGTCGGTGACCGCCACCCTGGTCCGCGACAACCGGCCGGTGCTCACCGTCGTCCACCTGCCGCTGACCGGGGACACCTACACCGCCGTGGCCGGCGCTGGCGCCCGCCTCAACGACCGGCCCCTGAAGGTGTCCGCCAAGGCCGACCTGGGCGCCGCGCTCGTCGGCACCGGCCAGGCCCGGCCCGGCGAGGACGGGCGCACCTTCCGGCGGATCGGCGACTCGGTCACCGCCATGCTGGTCAACGGACTCGTCGTGCGGGTGTCCGTCCCCGCCACGATGCAGCTGATCCACGTCGCCGCCGGGCGCATGGACGCGTTCTGGCAGTTCTCCGACGTCCGCTCCGGTCTGGTCGCCGGCGCCCTGCTGGTCTCCGAGGCCGGCGGCACCGTCACCGACCTGGCGGGCGAGCCCTGGCACACGGGCAGCCGCGACTTCCTGGCCTCCGCCCCCGGCATCCACACGGCCGCCCTCGGGATCCTCGCGCCGATCGCCTGACCGGACGTCCGCGTTCCTCCCCCCTCCCGATACCGCAAGGAGCACCACCTCATGACCGCCATCAGCATCCTGGGCGCAGGCCGCGTCGGCACCGGACTCGCCCGCAAGCTCGCCGCGGCCGGACACCGCGTCACCCTCGGCGTCCGGAGCCCGACGGGGACCCCGGCCCACGCCGCCTCCCCGCACGCCGCTTCCCCGTACGCCGCCTCCCCGCACGTCGCCCTCGCCGACCACCGCACCGCCGCCCGCACGGCGGAGGTGGTGATCAACGCGACGCCGGGCCACACCGCGCTGGAGCGACTGGCCGGCCTGCGCGCCGAACTCGCCGGGAAGATCCTGGTCGACGTCTCCAACGCCACCCACGACGCCGAGGACGGCCTGCCCGGCGACCTCTGCTACCCCGGCGGCAGCCTCGCCGAGCAGCTCCAGGCCGCCCTCCCCGACACCCACGTGGTGAAGACCCTCAACACCATGCTGTTCACGGTGATGACCGCCCCCGAAAGCCTGGCCACCCCGCCGACCGCGTACCTCTCGGGCGACGAACGGGACGCCAAGCGGACCGTCACCGGCCTGCTCGGCGACCTGGGGTGGCAACCCGGCTGGATCGAGGACCTCGGCGGCATCACCACGGCCCGCGCCACCGAGGCCATGGTCCTCGTCGTGCCCCACATCCTGCGCCGGGACGGCTTCAAGCCCTTCGCCGTCTCCCTCGCCCGCTGAGCCGCCGACGCCGGGCCCGGAGCGAGGCCGGGCCCGGACCGGGGCCGGTGGGCACGGGCGGGATGGCGGGCACGAGCGGGATGGCGGGCACGAGCGGGGTGGCGGCGCGCTCCCGGTGCGGCGGGAGGCGGGTCACGGCACGACGACCAGCTTGCCGCGGGTGTGGCCGGTCCGGCTGGCGTCGAAGGCCTCGCCCGTCCGCTCCAGCGGGAAGGTCTGCGCGACCTCGACGGTCAGCGCGCCCCGGTCGACCACCGCCGCCAGTTCGGCGAGCTTGGCGCCGTCCGGCCGGACCCAGATCCAGTGGCCGCCGTGCTGCTCCACCGTCGGGTCGGCGACGGACACGTGCCGCCCGCCCCCGGCGAGCACGGCCAGGGTCGTCTCCAGCTGGCCGCCGACGAAGTCCGCCACGGCCGACACGCCGTCGGGGACCAGCGCACGGACCCGGTCGCCCAGGCCGTCCCCGTAGCTCACCGGCTCGGCGCCCAGCTCGCGGACGAAGGCGTGGTTGCGCTCCGAGGCGGTGCCGATCACCCGGGCCCCGCGGTCGCGGCCGAGCTGCACCGCGAGACTGCCCACGCCGCCCGCGGCGCCGTGCACCAGCAGCACGTCGGCCGACCCGACTCCGAGCCGCTCCAGGCTCCGCAGCGCGGTCAGACCGGCCAAGGGCAGCCCGGCGGCCTGCGCCCAGTCGAGCGCCGCCGGTTTGCGCGCCACCGCGGCTGCGTCGACCGCGACGTACTCGGCGAAGGTGCCGTGCCGCACCACGTCCTTGCGGGCGTAGGCCATCACCTCGTCCCCGGGCGCGAACTCCGGCGTGTCGGGGCCCGTCCGCGAGACCACGCCGGCCACGTCCCAGCCGGGGACGACGGGGAAGACGGCGTCCATCATGCCGTCCAGACCCCCCGCCATGACCTTCCAGTCGACCGGGTTGACGGAGGCCGCCCGCACCTGGACGAGGACCTGGCCCGGGCCCACCTTGGGGTCGGGCGCCTCGCCGTACTCCAACCGGGAGTTGTCCTGGGCGTACGAGTCGTATGTCACCGCGCGCATGATCGGGCCTCCAGGGAGCCGACGTCGAAGCCTCGCGCCGCCGCCCCGGGTGGGCGGGCGCTGTCGGCCACGCTATGTCGAGGACGGGCGCCCGGCACCCGGACGGCGCTCCGCCGCCGTTCCCCAGCGCTCCCCGGCGCTCCGTCGCCGCTCCCCGGCGCCCCGAGCCGGCCACGGGCGGGTCACTCTCCGGGGAAGACGACCTCCAGGTCGCGACGGACGCCGTCCAGGACGCGCATGATGTCCAGCGTCTCGGCGAGCGGCATCAGGTCGGACTCCAGCCGGCCGGCGCCGATGCACCGGGCCGCTTCGGCCGCCTGGTAGCTCAAGCCCCCGTCGCGCCGCGGCGGGACGAAGGTGTCGAGCAGTTCGTTGTCCCGGCCGACGAGCCGGATCCCGGCGGCTCCGTAGAAGGGGCCGTCGATCTCCAGGCGGGCGCGCGTCCCCGAGATCGACGCCGAGGTCGGCGTGCGGGCGAAGAGCGTCGTGTTGAGCACGCCGTGGGCGCCGGACCTTGTGGTGACGATGATCGAGGCCTGCCCGTCGACACCGGTGAGGGCCTTCGTGCCCACCGCCGTGACCGAGGCGAACGGTCCGAGCACCATCGAGGCGAAGGAGACCGGGTAGACACCGAGGTCGAGGAGGGCTCCCCCCGCCAGCTCGGGGGCGAAGAGGCGGTGCGCCGGGTCGGGATCCATCCGCTGTCCGTGGTCGGCCGTGACGGTGTGCACCTCGCCGAGCAGCCCGGACTCGAGCACCTGGCGGACCACGTCGATGTGCGGCAGGAAGCGCGTCCACATCGCCTCCATGAGGAACACCCCGCGCTCGCGGGCCGCTTCGATCAACTGCTCGGCCTCACGGGCGTTGCGCGTGAACGCCTTCTCCACCAGGACGTGCCGGCCCGCCTCGATCGCCTGCATCGCGTGCTCGAAGTGGGCCGAGTGCGGCGACGCGACGTAGACGATGTCCACCTCGTCGTTGGCGACGAGATCGGCGTAACGGCCGTGGGCCGTGGGTATGCCGAAGCGGTCGGCGAAGGCGCGGGCCCGCGCGGCGTCGCGCGAGCCGACCGCCACGACCTTCTGCCCGGTGTGCCGCTCCAGGGTCTCCGTGAAGTGGGCCGCGATCCCGCCCGGTGCCATCACCCCCCAGTTCAGGGCCGGTGCCTCACGGGGGGAGGGGGTCCGGGGCGCGGGCAGCACGGCGCCCGCCGCCCCGTCCGCCGCTGCGTCGGTGACCGACCGGTCCTGCGTCATGGGGTTCCTCTCGTTGGACGGGCGAAGGCGGTGCGCGTGCGGCCGCGACGGTGTTCCGGACCCGCCGCACGCGGCCCCGCAGTCGGAGCGACCGTCAGACTACGACGACCGCTTCCGCCTTCCCCGGGCACCCGGGCCGCATCGTTGCCGCGGCACTGGCACAGACGGGGCGGGTGCGAGCGGCATAGGAGCGGGCGGCCACGAGGAGGCCGAGGCCCAGACCCGCGAACGCCAGCCCGCCGAACTCGACGAACCAGGTGATCCCCGAGCCGGTGGTGAACGGCGGGGACGGCTTGATCCCGGGCAGTGCGCCGATGGCGATGAGCGGGGCCACGACGACGAGGACGACCCCGTACATCGCCAGCGGGACACCGGTCAGCCAGGCCGGGATCAACGGAAGCAGGCGCGGGACCCGTCGTCCGGACAGGAACAGCGTCCAGCGGGGGAACACCTGCCCCCACCCGTACAGCAGCCCCAGCAGCAGGAAGACCCCGACCGTCGCGGCCAGCACGGTCACGTCGATCCCCGCCGCCGCGGCTGCCTTCGACGGCCCCGACGCGCCGGCACCGGTCGTCCTCCGCCAGTCGTCGCCCGAGACTCCGAGTGCGTTGCCGCCCAGCGTCCAGATGCTTTTGGCTCCTGCCCACGGCAGGAGTCCGCACATGAGCAGGTACACCGCGACGCGGGTCCGCCTCGGGGCCCGGGAGGCGGCCGGGTGGGCGAGCGAGCCGTCGTCGGCGCCGGCGTGCGGAAGCCCGCATCGCGGGCAGTCGCCGCGCAGTCGTCGGCGGTACGACAGACCGACGAGGATCAGGAGCGCGGCGCCGGCCGTGTTCAACAGCACCTGAGCCAGACCGGTGGCGCTCTCGATCCCCGAGAGCGTTACCAGCGTCACGAAGTAGATCGGCAGGCCGTTCGTCCCCACGACGAACACCGGGATCGTCACGATCAGCACCGTCGCCACCACGGCCCGGCCGGGCCCGGCAAGTGTTCGGGTGCCGGCCAGGCAGGCCCCGCCGGCCAGGACGGCGAGGGCCGCCAGGAGGAGCTGGACCGCCGGCGCGTACGAGGCGTGCTCCTTCCACTGCACGGTGGTGCCCGCCGCCGCCCACGCGACCTCGACAGCGGCGTACAACAAGCCCCACGACGCGGCGGCCACGGGCATCCACACGGGCCACCGCCGCCACCACGACATCCGCCCCGGGCTTGCGTTCGGTGGCCCGGGAACGCCGCCCGCCCCCGAGTGCGCAGGAACATCCACCGTGACCCCCGTATGTCCGGACTTCCGACACACCAAGACTTCCGGTCACCGGTACCGATCACATCCGTCCCACGGATCATCCGGTCTCCCCCGCGCGGGGGAGACCGGACCGTGGGCGTCGGCCCGGCCGGAGGCCGGCGGTGCGCCTGCCGTCCCTCGCGGCGGACGCGGCTCTTGAGCGGTTCCGAGTCGGTGGCGGTCGTTCAGCGGTTCACGGTGCGCATGCCGTCCTCGTCGTAGCGCTCGCCCTCGACCTCGGGCAGCTCGGCGTCGATGCGGGCCAGGTCGGCGGCGGTCAGCACGACGTCGACCGCGCCCGCGTTCTGTTCCAGGTAGCTGCGGCGCTTGGTGCCCGGGATGGGGACGAGGTCCTCGCCGCGGGCCAGGACCCAGGCGATGGCCAGTTGGGCCGGGGTGACGTCCTTCTCCGCGGCGATCTCCTTCACCTTCTCGGCGAGCCGGAGGTTGGCGGCCAGATTGGCCTCGGCGAAGCGGGGGTTGGTGCGGCGGAAGTCGTCCTTGTCGAGCTCGTCGGGGGAGCTGAAGCGGCCCGCGAGGAAGCCGCGGCCGAGCGGGGAGTACGGCACGAAGCCGATTCCGAGCTCCCGGCACGTGGGGAGTACCTCGGCTTCCACGTCCCGCGTCCAGAGCGAGTACTCGCTCTGGACGGCGGTGACCGGGTGGACGGCGTGGGCGCGGCGGATGGTCTCGCCGCTCGCCTCGCTCAGCCCGATGTACCGCACCTTCCCCTCGGCGACCAGTTCGCCGAGCGCGCCGACGGTCTCCTCGATGGGTACGGTCGGGTCGACCCGGTGCTGGTAGTACAGGTCGATACGGTCGGTGCCGAGCCGTGCGAGTGAACCGTGGACGGAAGCGCGGACGTGCTCGGCCGAGCCGTCCTGGCGGCCCACGGTCGACATGTCGCCCGGAACGGCCTTGTCCATGCGGTAGTTGAACTTGGTGGCGATCACGTACTCGTCACGGTGTCCCCGGACGGCCTCGCCGACCAGGGACTCGTTGGTGAGCGGTCCGTAGACCTGCGCCGTGTCGAGGAAGGTGATGCCGAGGTCCAGCGCGCGCCGGACTGTCGCGACGCCCTCGTCCTGGTCGGCCGTGCCGTAGAAGGCGGACATCCCCATGCACCCGAGGCCGATGGCCGATACCTGGAGGTCCCGCAGACTGCGCTGTCGCATATGGCGTGCCGGCCCTTCGTGTTGTTGTTCCTTCCGTGGCCCGGCGCCCTCCGGCGCCCCGGTCCGGACGACCGGTCGGCCAGGTCTCCTCGGAGCCGACCTTACGGTGCCGGGCCGCCCGGAAGCGGAACGGCACGGCCGGGCGCGGGGGCATCGGCCGACACTGGCTGACAAGGGCTGACAAGGGCTGACAAGGGCTGACAAGGGCTGACGCGGGCCGGGGGGGCGAGGCCGGCCCCGGCCTCCCGCCCTGCTGCCCGGTCACCGGAACCGAGCGAGCGTCGCTCCGGCGTTCCGCCCGGCGCCCGGCTAGCCTGGGCCCATGGTTGCTGCCTACCAGGAAGAAGTGGCCATGAGCGACGCGGAGTTCATCAGTGCCCCCGCCCTCGTCCTGCGGTCCCTCGCCCGGGACCCCGACCGGCCGGCCGTCACCGCCGCCGACGGCGCCACCCTCACCGCCGGCGAGTTCGCCGCCACCGCCTACCGCCTCGCCCACGAGCTCGTCGCCCGCGGCGTCACCAGGGGCGACACCGTCGCCCTGCTCACCGGGAACACCCCCGAGGCGCTCGCCGCCCGCTACGCCGTCGGCGTAGCGGGCGCCCGGGTGGTCAACCTCTACGACGGGATGAGCACCGCCGTGCTCGCCGGAATCGTGGCCAGTGTCGACACCGTCGTCCTCCTCGTCGACGCCGAACGGTACGCGGAGGCACCGGAGTTGACCGCCCTGGTCGACGTGCCGACGGTGCTCGCCCTGGGCCCGGGCCCCGCCGCGGTCGGCGAGGACGCGATCGCGGCCTCCGCCCACCGTCCGGCCGAGCCCCCGGCCGTGCGGATCGGCCCGCAGGACCACCTGGGCATCCGCCACACCGGCGGCACCACCGGCATTCCCAAGGGCATCCTCAGCCTGCACGGCCCCTACCGCCGGGCGTTCGACGTCCCCTTCGGCCCGGACGGGAAGGCGCCCCGCTTCCTCGCGTCCACCTCGCTGGCCCATCTCGCGGGCGTACTGAGCGATCTGACGCTCCATCATGGCGGATCGGTGTTCCTCCAGCGTTCCTTCGACCCCGGCGAGGTGCTGGCCGCCGTCGAACGCGAGCGCATCACCGACCTGTGGGTCCTGCCGCCGCTGCTCCACCGGCTGCTGGACCACCCGTCGATCACCGGCACCGACCTCTCCAGCCTGCACCGCGTGAGCTACGGGGGCTGTGTCGCCTCCCCGACCCGCGTCCGCGAGGCCATCGAGGTGTTCGGGCCGATCCTGACCGGCGGCTACGGGATGTCGGAGGCGCAGAACATCGCCGTCCTCGCCCCGCACGACCACGACCGGACCGGGCCCGACGGACAGCTCGCCGTCGGCCTCCCCCTCCCGGGCGTCGAGGTGGTGATCCGGTCCGCCGACGGCGCCCGGCTCCCGGCCGGGGAGCAGGGCGAGATCCACGTCCGCTCGCACTCCCTCATGGCGGGGTACTGGAAGCGCCCCGACCTCACCGCGGAGGTGCTGCGCGACGGCTGGCTGAACACCGGCGACATCGGCCACCTCGACCAGGACGGCTACCTCTACCTGGCCGACCGGCGCACGGACCGGATCATCGTGGTCGGCGGCCACGTCTACCCGTCCGAGGTGGAGGAACTGCTGCTCACCCACCCGGCGGTGGCCCAGTGCGCCGTCCTCGGCGTGCGCGACGCGCAGCAGACCGAGCACGTCCACGCCGTGGTGGTCCCCGCGCCCGGGCGGCAACCGGAACTGGAGGACGTCCGCGCCTTCGTCACCACCGGCAAGGGCCGTGTCTACGCGCCGGACGCGCTGCACCTGGTGCCCGAGATCCCGCTCACCTCCGCGGGCAAGCCGGACAAGAAGCGGCTGCGGGCGACCCTCGCGGGCTGACCGGCCGACCGGCTCACCGGCCGACCGCCTCACAGGAGCGTGAGCACCTCCTGGTGCGCTCCGTCGAGGACGAGGCCGTTGTCCCAGCGGACCCGGACCGTCACCCGCTTCCCCCGCTCGCGGTGGGCGGTCCACTCCGGTTCCAGCGCGGCGATCTCCGCCTCCAGCCGCTCCCGGCTGCCCGTCGGCATGGTGTGCCCGTAGTCGTCGAACAGCGCCTTCAGCCGCTGGTACTCGCGGACTTCGTGGCTCTCCGGGAGTTCCCCGTCCACCCGCTCGACGGTGCCCTCGATACCGGCGCCCAGCGCGAGGAACCCGACCGCGGCCCCGGGCTCCCCGGCGAACGCCTCGCCGATCCCGAGGTCCGCCGCCAACCGGACCCGCCGGCCTTCCTCCAGGGTCATCCGTCCGCCGCCTTTCCGTCGTTCCGGTGCCGCCGCCGGCCCGGCGGGCCCGCGACCCGGCCATTATCCGCGCCGCCGGTCCCGCGCCTGTCCGGGGGGCCCGTGCCTGTCCGGGGCCCGCCCTCGTCCAAGGCCCGCCCCTGTCCGGGTGGCCGACCTGGTCCGGAACCCGCGCCGGGCCGGTACGACGTACGGCCGTCACGCGAAATTCACAAACCGACATCTACCCGCATAGACCGACGGTGGGCCATCCTGGTGCGGCGTTCACGGGCGAGTCCGAGGTCCACCACATCCTCACCTGGAGAAGCCGATGAAGCTGATCAAGTCGATCGATCCGGTCAAGCTGATCAATCCGCTCAAGCCGATCAAGGCAGGCGCCGCAGCCACCGTCGTCGCCCTGGCCCTGGCCGGCCTCGCCGTCTCGGCGCCCACGGCCGGCGCCAGCGGTACCAAGCTGTCGCAGGCGACGGCGGCCAGTCAGTTCCGGAGCGCCGGCATCACCTGGAGCTCCAGTGGCGGCTGCACCACCCGCTCCGACCCCACCTGCACCTCGTTCGAGCAGATCAACTCGGGCACGGTGAGCACGATCATCACCCTCAAGCAGTCCAGCGGTTGCGCCATCAACATCACCGGCGGTACCGAGGTGGGCCACGCCTCCGGTACCTACAGCCACTACAACGGCTACAAGGTCGACATCTCCCGCAACTCCTGCATCGACGGCTACATCCAGAACAGCTTCACCTACATCGGCCTGCGCGGCGACGGCTACCCGCAGTGGAAGGCCGCCTCCGGCAACCTCTACTGCAACGAGGGCAGCCACTGGGACATCCTGGTCTACTGACGCCCGTCCCCGCGGGGCCGGTCGTTCCGGCCGGCCCCGCTCTCCCCGAGGGCCGGGTGCTCACCCCCCTCGGTGAACGCCCCCTGCGGCCGGGCCTCCTCGTCAGTGGCCGGGCGATCCGGTGTGCCAGGCGAGTTCGATCTCCAGCTCGACCTTGCCGTCCTCCAGCTCGACCTCGATCTCGGTGGAGAGTTCGTCGGGGATCCGCAGGGTCAGCCTTCCCGGTCCGAGTTCCAGCTCGGCCTGGCCGCCGCGCCTGAGCGCGGCCGCGAGTGCCTCCAGCTGATCGGCGGCCTCGGCCCGCGACAGGGTGCGCTTCTGGGTGAACTCGAGATCCTTCACGGGTGCCTCCCGCTCCCGGGGAATCAGCGGCCTTGCCCCATTCTCGTTCCGTTTCCTCCCGTCGGCCCGTCGGCCCGTCGGCCCGCCGGGCGGTGGGGTGCGGACAGGCTGGCAGCGGGGGAGCGTCCACGGGCCGGGACGGGGCGCGAGTACTTTTCGTGGTCCGTCGGTCGCACTCGGGAAAGCCGTACACATGCCTTCGAGTGCCCAGCGGTGGCGCTCGCGGAGACGGGCCCGGCCCGGCGTCACGGTGCGCCGGAAATCGCGGACTTGGTTCCGTTCAACGCCTTCCACCGCAATGTGAAGTATGCAATTGTACATGCCACACTTCACCGCACCGATGGTGTGCCGATCCCCGCGGCCTGCCCTTCGACGGTCCCCCACCCATGCCCGGTCGTGACCCCACGACGCCCGGGTACAGCTCGGAGGCCCCCACTTGAGATCCGCCCGCATACCCGGCCTGCCGCAACTGGCAAGGCTTTTGACCCTCGTTCTGGCGCTGTGCACCGTGCTCGCCGTATTCGCCCCCGGCAGCCACGCCGCCCCGTCGGCCACCCCCACGGCCCCGGTCGGCACCGGCACCCAGGCCCCGCAGCCCGCCGCCGGAACCTCCCCCTACACCGGGGAGGCCGACCGGGGCACGCCCGTCCCGGCCAGGAACCGGGCACCCTTCAACGCTCCGCTGGACGCGGTGGCTTCCGCCCAGTCCCTCGGCCTGAACACCAGCACCACCGGCCGGGCCCCGTCCGCCGGGACCGCCGCGAAGTCCCTCGGCAGCGCCGCGCCCTCGACCACCGGAGCCGCCGAAGCCGCCTGCAACGTCTCGGACTTCACCTCCCGCACCGGTGACGCCCTGGTCCAGCAGGTCAAGGCCGCCACCGGCGACTGCGTCAACCAGCTGTTCAACCTCACCGGCAACGACGCCCACTGGGCGTTCCGCGAGGCCCAGATGGTGAGCGTCGCCGACGCGCTGCGCTCCTCGGCGTCCGTCTACCCGGGCGACAACAGCACCTCCGTCGCGCAGTTGGTGCTCTTCCTGCGGGCCGGCTACTTCGTGCAGTGGTACCACGCGTCCGACGTCGGCACCTACGGCACCGCCCTGCAGACCTCGATCCGCGGCGCGCTGGACTCCTTCTTCAACAGCGCCCGTTCGCGCGACCTGACCGCCGCCAACGCCGCGATCCTCGGCGAGACGGTCACCCTGATCGACAGCGCGCAGGAGAACAGCCGCTACCTGCCGGTGGTGAAGCGGCTGCTGGCCGACTACAGCCCCGCCACCCACAACGGCGTCAAGGGCATGGCCGGAGCGGTGAACAACGTCTTCAGCGTGCTGTTCCGCGGCCACCAGCTGGCGAACTTCCAGGCCGCCGTCGCCGCCGACCCGTCGCTGCTCGACACCCTCTACAACTTCGCCGCCGCCAACGGTTCCCTCTACGGCACCGACTTCGGCTACCTGCCCTACAACGCGGCCCGTGAACTCGGCCGCTTCGTCCAGTACACCGCGCTGCAGCCCAAGGTCCGCCCGCTGCTCAAGGGCCTGGCCCAGCAGAGCTCCCCGAGCGGACGGACGGCCTACCAGTGGGCCGCCGTCGCGGAGATGGCCACCGAGTACGACGCCGCGAACAGCGCCTACTACGGAACCACCGACGCGGCCGCGCGCCTGCGCTCCGGCCTCCTGGCCACCACGTACACCTGCTCGTCGAGCATCCGGATCATCGCCCAGCAGGCGACCTCCGACAACCTCGACGCCGCCTGCCGCAGCCTCACCTCCCAGGACGCCTACTTCCACACGGTCGCCAAGGACGGCGGCCCGGTCGCGGACGACCGGAACACCACCATCGAGGTCGTCGTCTTCGACAGCCCCTTCGACTACCAGGTGTTCGCCGCCTCCATCTACGGCATCAGCACCGACAACGGCGGCATGTACCTCGAGGGCAAGCCCGGCACGGCCGGCAACCAGCCGCGCTTCCTCGCCTACGAGGCGCCCGGCGCCAAGCCCGCGTTCGAGGTGTGGAACCTCAACCACGAGTACACCCACTACCTCGACGGCCGCTTCGACATGTACGGCGACTTCGACGCCGGCGTGACCACCCCCACCATCTGGTGGATCGAGGGCTTCGCCGAGTACGTCTCCTACTCCTACCGCAAGGTCGACTACGCCGCGGCGATCACCGCGGCGGGCCTGCACACCTACAAGCTCTCCACCCTGTTCGACACCACCTACGAGAACACCAACACCGAGCGCACCTACCGCTGGGGCTACCTCGCCGTGCGCTACATGCTGGAGCAGCACCGCACCGACGTCGACGCCGTGCTCGCCAAGTACCGCACCGGTGACTGGAACGGCGCCCGCACCGTCCTCAAGACCACCGTCGGCACCCGCTACGACGCCGACTTCGACACCTGGCTCACCGCCTGCGCCGCCGGCGCCTGCGCCGGCACCACCCCGCCCGGCAACCGGGCCCCCACCGCGGCCTTCACCGCCTCGGTCAACGGACGCGGCGTCAACCTGACCGACCTGTCCACCGACCCGGACGGCACCGTCGTGAGCCGGACCTGGAGCTTCGGCGACGGCACCGGTTCCACCGCCGCCAACCCCTACAAGAGCTACCAGAGCCCGGGTACCTACACCGTCACCCTGACCGTCGTCGACGACAAGGGTGCCAAGGCCACCACGAGCCGCAGCCTGGTGATCACCACCGCGAGCGAGTGCGCCGACCCCGACGTCCGCGTCCTCGGCCGCGACTGCGCGCGCGGCAACGTCTCCGCGACCACCGGGAACTACGCCCACTTCTACCTCTACGTGCCGGCCGGCACGCAGAACATCACCGTCAGCACCAGCGGCGGCACCGGCAACGCCGACCTCTACTACGACTGGGGCAGCTGGGCGACCAGGAACAGCTACGTCACCCGCTCGGCCAAGGCGGGCAACACCGAGAGCCTGACCATCACCAACCCCCCGACCGGCTACGTCTACTTCAGCCTCCTCGCGGAGGAGGGCTTCAGCGGAGTGACCGTCACTTCCCGCTACTGACCCCCGGCCCCCCGACGGCGGCCCCGTGACCCGGGCCGCGCGGGTCCACCCTTTCCCCGGCAGGCGGCCGGGGAACGGGCCCCGGGACACCACCGGCCGCCCGACCCCTCCCCGGGGCCGGGCGGCCGGTGCCGTGCGCCGCCCGGCCCGTCAGGCGCGGCCGGTGAGGATCGCGACCCGCACCTCCTCGGTGAACGTGTCCTGACCGGCGGGCAGGCACTGCCGGATGTACTCCGTGAACGCGGGGCGGTCCGCGGGTGCGGGCAGTCGGTCGGCGGGGACGGCGGAGCAGACGCCGCCGACGAGTTGCTCCAGCGTGAGTTCGTCGGTGTAGTCGACGGCGGTCTCCCGGACCTCGGTGAGACCGGCCGCGCGCAAGGCCCGCCGGTACTGGTCGCGGTCCCGGGACAGGGTGCCGCACGATGTCGCCAGGCTGATGCCGAAGTAGCGTTCCAGACCTGTCCGGAGAGCTGGTGACCAGTTGTTCTCCTGGAGCCAGAGCGGGGTGCCGTTGGCCACGACGGCGATCCCGCCGCCGGGCCGCAGGAGCGGGACGAGTGCGGCGAACAGCTCCTCGTGCCGCATCCAGTGGATCGCGTTGCCGATCACGGCCATCGCCAACGAGCCCCGGCCGAGCAGGGACTGGAGGGCGGGGACGTCCCGGTCGCCGCCGAGTATCCAGGTGGCGTTGCCGATGCCCTGCTCGGCCGCCGCGTCGCCCGCGAGGCGGAGCATGTCGGGTTCCGGGTCCATGCCGATGACGGACCGGACCCTGTCGGCCAGGGGCAGGGCGAGCTGGCCGGTGCCGCAGCCGAGGTCCAGGACCACGTCGTCCGTGGCGAGTCCGAAGGTCTCCTGCAGTGCGTCGACGGCCCGCGGCGGGTAGCCGCGGCGGTACTTCGCGTAGTAGCCGGCGACGTCACCACTGAATTCCCGAGTCATGGCCGACACCCTGCCACCCCGGGGCGGGGCGGGGCGGGCTTGCGGTCCGCTGATCGCTGATGGCGGAAATTCCCGCGCGACGGTGGACGGCACCCGTCGTCACACCGGCCGGGGGTGGTCGCCGCAGGGGTGTCGGGAGTGGAGCGGTAGCGTCGCGGACACCGCCCGCCGGGTCCCGGCGGGCCCTGTCTCCGGAGGTTTCCTTGCCGCAGATCCTGGTCGACCACTCGGCCGGTCTCGACTTCGACCGTGCCGCTCTCGCCGAGGAGGTGCACCGGGCGATCACCGAGGTGATCGACACCTCCGTGCCGGACTGCAAGACCGTCTTCCGCCCGGCCGAGCGGTACGTGGTGGGCGACGGCACGACGGGGGAGGCGGTGGTACTGGTGGAGATCAAGATCCTGGCCGGCCGCAGTGCGGAGCAGCGCGCGGAGTTGACCGCCCGGGTGCTCGCGGTGCTGGAGTCCCGCGTCACCGTGCCCGCCGCGATCGGGGTCGAGGTCACCGAACTCGACCGTGCCACCTACCGCTTCGTCCATCACCGGTAGCGGTTGCGCGGCCGCCACCGTCCTGCGGCAGGCCCGCCCCGCCCGGCGGTGGTCGGCCGACGCGCGCCGGGGCGGGGCGCTCGGTGCCCGGTCAGCTCACGCAGGTGACGATGACCTGCCAGTAGCCGGGGGAGATCACCTCGTTCTCGGCGCTGCACTGGTCGTCGGTGTAGCCCGCCGCGTGCGCGGCGGACCACGCCCGGGTGGCGGCGGTGGACGGATTGACGCCGTAGGCCTTGAAGTACCTGATGGTGGTGGCCGACGCGGTGGCCGCGGTACCCGCGGCGCCCAGCAGGGCCGCGGTGGCGAGGGTCACGGCGGCGATGCGGCGAGGAAGCGAACCCATGGCTGTTCTCCACTCTCCTTGATGGATGGTGCGGGAAACGGCACGCGCGCTGTTATTGCAAGCAGGGACTGTAGCAACCGATGTGACGATCCGACAGACAGCGGACGGCCGGGACCGATCGGGGGTGGAGGGCGCCCTCGGCCCGGGGTGCCCGGAACGAGTCGTCCCGTCGACTGCGATTCATTTCAGACGCGAACCTACGCGGGACCGCACTCGTCCGTTGCGGGCTCGGCCAGGACCAGATCGAGGAGGCCGGGGAACCGCCGGTCGAACTCGGGGCGGCGGAGCCGGTTGAGCCGGCGCGGCCCCTCGTCGCGCTGCTCGATGAGGCCGGTGGCCCGCAGGACGGCGAAGTGGTGGCTGCGCGTCGCCTTGGTCACCGGAAGCTCGAACGTGCCGCAGGCGCGGGTCCAGTCGGCACTGCCGGCCAACTCCCTGAGAATGGCGCGCCGCACGGGGTCGCCGACCGCGTCGAGCGCGTGCTGGAGCGACACCTCGCTCGGATGGACGTGGGTGAGGCTGCGGGTGCGGGCGGACACGGTTGATCCTCTGCAGAGTGTTCGACGATCGCCATACACTGGTATGGTCGATTCTCATCGAACACTCTACCTGGGTCTTCCGGAAAGCGAGCGTTCCCATGCCTCTGGTCCGCATCGACCTGTCCGCCACCCGGCCACCCGCCGTCCGACGTGCCATCGCTGACGGCGTGCACCGGGCCCTCGTCGACGCCATCGGCATCCCGGCCGGTGACCGCTTCCAAGTCGTCACCCCGCACGATCCCGAAGAGCTGGTCTTCGACCCGAACTACCTCGACATCGCGCGCCGGGACGTCGTCTGCGTCCAGATCACCCTGGTGGCGGGTCGGCCTCGGGAACTCAAGCTCGAGCTGTACCGACAGATCGCCGCCAATCTGACCGACGCCGGCGTGCGGTCCGAGGACGTGTTCGTCACGCTCGTCGAGAACTCCATCGACAACTGGTCGGTGGGCAACGGCAGGGCGCAACTGGTCGACCTGGGTACCGTGGCGGGGGCCCGCGTCGAGCCGTGATCCGTCGCATCACGCCTGTGCCGCACGCCGCGGCCGCCCGGAGGCCGGGCCGGGTTCAGCGGTACCAGGCGCGGATGGCGGTGGCGGTCTCGCGGACGTCGGCCCGGCCGTCCCGGATCCGCGCGGCCAGTTCGACGGCGGCCTTGGGCTCGGCGGTCACGATGACCCCGGAGGCGCTGAGGTAGGACGCGGCGACGACGGCCGCGAAGTGCTCGTTGGCGAACTCCAGTGCCGGGACGCGGATGAGCTGGTGCATGAGGGCGGCCGCGCGCTGGTGCACGCCGCCGTACACCGCCACGTCCATCACCTCGTCGACGTGGCGGGCCACCGCCGCGGCGAGGGTGCCGTAGTCCGTGACATCGGGATCGGCACGCAGGAACTGCTGGGCGACCTCCAGCAGCCAGGTGCGGTCGACACGCAGGATCACGCCGCGTCCGCCGTCCCGGACCGGTGCCCGGCCCCGCCCTGCGGGTAGGGGCCGAACTCGGCCTCGAACGCCGGCGCCCACACCTGGGAGAAGTGCGCGGCGGCGGTCAGGAACCGCTCGCGCCGTTCGTCGGCCTCCTCCGCCAGGACCTTGCGGGCGTAGTCCGGCAGGCTCATTCCGGCCGCCTCCGCCCGCTGCTCCAGGGCCTCGTGGGTTTCCTCGTCGATGCGCAGGTTCAGTTGCTTCACGCGTGGCAGCGTAGCGGCGCGTACACCGGGCTACAAGACGAGCGCGCCGGGCGGGAGCCCGTCGCACTCAGCGCCCTCGGCGCACCGGGGCCGATGCACCGAGGGCCGGGGGCTGCCAGTCGTACGTCTGGCCCGAGCGGCCGAGCAGGATGCGGGCGGGCAGCAGGCCGGCGAGGGCGAGGGCGGTGTCGCGCAGGAGGACGGCGGCCGGGGTCCGGAGGGCGACGAGGTCGCCGACGCGCCGGGAGCCGGCGACGATGCCGGTGGTGCGCGGCAGGCGCGCGGCGGTGTAGGCGGGGAGGGCGGCGGCCGGGTCCGTGGACGGGGTGAGCGGGGCGGCGAGGACGACGGCGTCCTCGATCGCCTGGCAGGCGCCCTGGCCCTGGAACGGGCACATCGCGTGGGCGGCGTCGCCGAGCAGGGCGACCCGGCCGAAGTGGTGGGCCGGCAGGGGGTCGGCGAGGTCCCGGACGTCGTGGCGCAGGACGCGCTCGGGGTCGGCGAGCGCGAGGAGTTCGGGCACGGGCGCGCACCAGGTGCCGAACCGGCGCAGGAGTTCGGCCTTCTCGTCGCCGTCGGCCGCGCGGGCGCCGGCCGGGGCGAGTGCCGCGGCGTACACGTAGACCCGGCCGTCGGCGAGCGGGACGATGCCGGCGAGCTGGCCGCGCCCCCAGACCTCGCCGACGGCCTCCGGTCGGCGGGCGGGGGTCACGATGGTGCGCCAACTGGTGAAACCGCTGTAGCGGGGGCCCGGGTGTCCGGGGAAGAGCAGGTCGCGGGTCGCGGACCGGATGCCGTCGGCGGCGACGACCAGGGCGGCGGGCCGGTCCCCGTCGCCGGTGCGGACGACGGCGGGCTCGGTGTCGTTCCCCGGGGAGACGAGGGTGGCCGGCGAGTCGGTGCGGACGGCGCCCCGGGGGAGGGCCTCGACCAGCGCGGCGATGACCTCGGCGCGGGCGACGGCGGCGATGGTGTCGCCGAAGCGGGCCTCGAAGGTCGCCGTGTCGATGCGGGCGAGCCGGCGGCCGGACGGGTGGCGCAGGCCGACCGCCGGATGCGGGGCGGCCAGGGCGCGCAGGCGTTCGCCGACGCCGAGCCGGTCGAGGGCGCGCAGGGCGTTGGGTGCGAGGGCCAGTCCGGCCCCGACGGGTTCGAGCGAGGCGGCGCGCTCGTGGACGGTGACCGGGATGCCCTGCCGGTGCAGGGCGAGGGCGGCCGCGAGCCCGCCGATCCCGCCGCCGATGACGATCGCCCGGTGCGCGTCCGTGGTGAAGGTGGTGGACATGGTGGGCCCTTCTCCCCGTCACTACGACTGTAGTGACCTCTGGGCAGTACCGTACTACACCTGTAGTGAGGGTGGACTACTCTTGTAGTGAGAGCATTCGAGGCCCCTGGTCGGGGCAGCCCGAGGGAGAGGCCATGATCGGGTCCATGACGCCGCACCGCCCGACACTGATCGCCGACGCCGCCATCGCCCTGATCGCCGAACGCGGCCTGCGCGGGCTGACCCACCGCGCCGTGGACGAGGAGGCGGCACTGCCCGCCGGCTCGACCTCCAACCTCGCCCGGACCAGGGCCGCCCTGCTGGACCTCGCCCTCGCCCGCATCGTCGAACGGGAGACCGAGGGGAGTCCGGTCACGGCCGGCGTGCTCCCCGACGGCCCCGCGGCCAGGGAACTGCTGGTCCAGGGTGGGGCGGACCTGCTGCACCGGGCGCTCACGGGCGGTCGCACGCTCACCCTGGCCCGGCTCGAACTCGCCCTGGAGGCCACCCGCCGGCCCGAACTGCGCGCCGGCTACGACCGGCTGGGCGCCCGATTCACCGACCTCGCCACCGCCCTCCTGGCACGGTGCGGCTCCACCGACGCCGCGGCCGACGCCCGCCGGCTGATCCGCTGGTGCGACGGGGTGCTGTTCAACTCGACGGCCGGGAGCGGCCACGACCGCGTGCCCACGCCGGAGGAGCTGCGCGGCGAGACGGCGCGGTACCTGGCCGCGCTGCTCGACGACGGCTGAGCGGGCGTCGCGGTCCCGCCGCCGGGACGTCCGGTGGAACAGGATCGCCCCGGCCGAAGCGGCCGGGGCGATCGGAGCCGAAGGGCTCAGGGGCTGCGGGAGCCGGGGATCAGACGGTGACCCGTTCGGGCCGCTCCTCCGCCACCGTGCCGGCGGGAGTGTTCTCCCGGGGGACGGGCAGGGCGGCCATGATCGCGCCGGAGACCACGATGGTCGCCGCCCAGGCGAGCCCGTACCGGCCGACGGGAGTGTCGGACAGCGGGCCGGCGAACCAGTCGCACCTGGTGAAGGCCAGCCCGACCAGCAGCGCGAGCACCCACGACACCATCGCCTGCCAGCAGAAGCCGCCGACGTACCAGTACCGGCTGCTCCGGCCGGTGTCCATCAGCGCGGCGGCGTCGTAGCGCACCGCGCGCGAGCGGCGGCGGAACATGTCCACCGCGTAGACGCCGATCCAGGCCGAGAAGGAGACGGCGAGCAGGATCAGGAAGGTGATGAAGGAGCCCAGGAAGCTCGTGGCGACCAGCATCAGCAGCAGGCCGCCGACCAGCGAGATCACGGCGTTGATGCTGACGGCCATGGCGCGTGGCAGCTTGACGCCCATGGTCTGGGCGGTGAAGCCGGCCGAGTACATGGAGAGGCTGTTGATCAGCAGCATTCCCACGATCGCGGTCAGCAGGTACGGCACGGCCAGCCAGGTCGGCAGCAGGTCGCCGAGGAAGGAGACCGGGTCCGCGGCCTCGGCCAGGCCGGGGGAGGCCACCGCCATCACGGCGCCCATCAGCACCATCGGCACCATCACCAGGCCGGCGCCGGAGACCGTCACGCCGACGATCTTCCGGCCGGAGGCGGAGTGCGGCAGGTAGCGGGCGAAGTCGGGGCCGGTCGGGACCCAGCTGATGCCGCCGGCGGCGATGGTCCCGATGCCGGCGACCATCATCGCGGTGGTGCCCGCGGGCTTGGCGAAGACCGCGCTCCAGTCCATGGTGGCGACCAGATAGCCGAGCACCAGGACGCTGAAGACGCCGAAGAGGTAGGTCGACCAGGTGTTGCAGACGTTCAGCGCCTTCCGGCCCAGGCCGGAGACCAGGAAGGTGCAGGCGACGAAGACGAAGAGCGTGACGACGATCAGCGCGGTGTTGCTCCTGACGCCGAGGAGCAGGTCGAGTACGGTCAGCACCGCGTAGGCGCCGGTGACGGCGTTGATCGTCTCCCAGCCGAACCGGGCGACCCAGAGGATCGCGCCCGGGAAGAGGTTGCCCCGCACCCCGAAGGTGGCCCGGGAGAGCGTGGCACCCGGGGCCCCGCCCCACTTCCCGGAGACCGAGAGCAGCCCGACCATGCCGAAGGAGGCGAGCGCGGCGCACGCGGCGACGATCAGGACCTGCCAGAAGTTCAGCTGGTTGAACACCACCAGGGCCGCGCCCATGGTGAGCAGCAGGACACTGATGTTCGCCGCGACCCAGGTCGGGAAGAGCTCGCGGACTCTGCCCCGGCGCTCGTGGTCCGGGACGGGTTCGATACCGCGGGTCTCCATCGCGCCGTCGGTCTCGGCGGTGGACGGGTTGTCCATGAGGGTGGCTCCGTGCATGTGAAGCGGGAGGATCAATCGGGCATTGTTGAATATTTGTGGAAGTCTTCGCGCGTAGCACGAAGGTTGAGTCATCCTACTTTGTCCGCTTCGGCGCAGGATGCGTGCGGCCCCGGCCCCGGTGCCGCTCGGAATCGCCGTCGACGCATCCGGGGGCCGCTCCTATGATGTTGATCATGGCGACGCGACTTGTGCAGATCAACATGAAGGCCCAGGACGACTCCGCGCTGGGCCGGTTCTGGGCGGAGGTGCTCGGCTGGGGGATCGACAGCGAGGGCCCCGGGGTGACCAACCTCGAACCCGTCGGGCTCCCCTACCCGGACCCGTCGGCGATCTTCATCGACCTCGTGGCCCGTCCGGAGCCCAAGACCGGGAAGAACCGGGTGCACCTCGATCTGGCCACCACCTCGGCCGCCCACCAGGCGGAGCTGGTCGCACGCCTGGAGGGCCTCGGCGCGACGCTCGCCGACGTGGGCCAGGGCGACGTCCCCTGGACGGTCATGGCGGACCCGGAGGGCAACGAGTTCTGCGTCCTGGAGCCCCGCCCGGTCTACGGGGACACCGGGCCGGTCGCGGCGGTGGTGGTCGACTGCGCCGACCCGCGCGAGATGGCCCGCTTCTGGGGCGAGGCGATGGACTGGACGGTGCACGAGGTCGCCGACGACCACGCGACCATGCGTTCCGCCCAGGGCGTCGGCCCGTACCTGGAGTTCGTCCGCACCCCCGACGCCAAGAACGGGTGGAACCGCGTCCACCTCGACATCCGCCCCTACCCGGGGGACGACCTGGAGGTGGAGGCGGCCCGGCTGCGCGCCCTGGGAGCCACCGATCCGGGGTTGGACCGGTCCGCCATCTCGTGGACGGTGCTGGCCGACCCGGAGGGCAACGAGTTCTGCCTCCTCAGCCCCAAGTGAGACCGGGGGCGCCCCCCGGCGGCCCTCAGCGGCCGGGGGCGCCCGTCGGCGGGGCGTCCAGGACCCGGAAGGAGATGCCGGCCGCGGCCAGCCGGTCGATCAGCGGACGCCCCATCGCCACGGCCGTGGTCAGCTGTCCGGCCGTGGGCGGCAGGTCGTCGTAGGCGAGGCAGAGCGCGGACTCGGCGAGCATGACCGCGGTCTCCTGGTAGCCGGGATCGCCCCCGGACACCTCGGTGACCAGCGGCCGGCCGCCGTCCGTCCGGGCCACGAACCGGACGGTGAACCAGGACCCGGCCCGCCGCTGCGCGCCCGGTCCCTCGCCGGGCCCGCGCAGCCGCTCCAGCGCGCGGCGCAGCGGCCGCAGTTGGGCGGCGAGGGCGATCGCCGTGACCGCGAGGACGCCGCCGACCGCGACCGGCAGCCGCCGCACCGCGGCGTAGTGGGTGTAGCCGAAGTCCGGGCCGTAGGCGTCCAGTGCGGCGGCCGAGCGCCCCACCACCTGCGGGTCGATGGTGGGGAGCGGCAGCGCCCAGGCCCGGGCCGCCCGGGACCGGTGCGGACGGCCGGCCGGGGTGCGCACGCGCCGCCCCAGGGGCCGGGGCTCGGCCGCGCGGCGCTCCCGGGCGGCCCGCGCCATCGCGCGCGGCCTGGAGAAGGCGGTCATCGCCGAGGCCAGGGTGCCGCCGGAGACGGCGCCGGCGACGCGGACGAAGCCCTCGATCGAGATCCGCTCCGGCGTCGCGCCGCGGCGCAGCAGCTCCTCGACGGTGAACAGCACGCCGAGGTCGTGCGGCACCGAGTCGAAGCCGCAGGCGTGGACCAGCCGCGCGCCGGTGGCCACCGCCCGTTCGTGGTGGCGCAGGTACATTCGGTCGACGAACTCCGGCTCGCCGGTGAGGTCCACGTAGTCGGTCCCGCTGTCCGCGCAGGCGGCCACCAGTGGCTCGCCGTGGCGTAGATAGGGGCCGACGGTGGACGCCACCACCCGGGCCGAGGCGGCCACCTCGCGCAGGGCCTCGCGGTCCCCGGCGTCGGCGACCAGCAGCGGCAGCTCGGCGCAGCGCGGATCGATCGCGGCCAGTCCGGCACGGACGGCGGCGAGCCGGTCCGCGTTCCGGCCGGCGAGCGCCCAGCGGCAGCCCTCGGGCGCGGCCCGGGCCAGGTACTCGGCGGTGAGCCGGCCGGTGAACCCGGTGGCGCCGAACAGGACGAGGTCGTACGGGCGCACTGCGGCCATCAACAGTCCCTACTCGTGGGTAATCGCGCGCGCCACGCTAGGAGGCCGCCGCGGCACTGTCAACGACGCGGCCCCGGGGCGGCACGTGTCCGGGGCCGCCGCCCCGCGCGGACCGGGTGGCCGACTCCGCCGGCTGTTCTCCCGACATCCGGTGGGTGGGCGTTCCGCCGGGAGCGATGAGTTTCGGCCCGCCGACCGGTCTGACCCTGTGAAAGCAAGCAGCACCCCCAAGCACCCAAGCACTCAAGCACCCGAGACACAGGGAGATCCTGATGCGAAAGCTCACCGCAGGTCTGTTCATCGCCGCCGACGGCGTGGTGGAGAGCCCGGAGCAGTGGCACTTCCCCTACTTCGACGCGGAGATGGGCGCGGCGGTCGGAGCCCGGCTGGCGGAGGCGGACACCGTGCTGCTCGGCCGTGCCACCTACGACTCCTTCGCCGAGGTCTGGCCGACCCGTGAGGGCGCGGGCGGCGAGGAGGGCGGGATGGCGAAGGCGCTCGGGGACGCGCGCAAGGTCGTCGTCTCCCGCTCGCGGCTGGAGCTGACCTGGCGCAACTCCGAGCAGCTGCAGGGAGGTCTGGTCGAGGGCGTCGCCGCGTTGAAGCGGGAGGAGGGCGGCCCGATCGGGATGTCGGGTTCGATCTCGGTGGTGCGGGCGCTGCTGGCGGCCGGGCTGGTCGACGAGCTGCACCTGCTCGTCCACCCGATCGCGGTCGGGCGCGGCATCCGCCTGTTCGAGGAGGGCGTCGCCCCGATCCGGTTGACGCTCCTGAGCAGTACGGCCTTCGCCAGCGGTGTCCTGAACACCGTCTACGGTCCGGCCGGGCAGTAGCGGGCAGGGTCCGTCCGAAAGTGCTATCAGCCGCTGACCATAGATATGCATAAGCGATCCGTATTCACCCTATTAGGGAGTGGCGCTGTTCGATTGTCGAGGTGAATGATTCAAGTCGCCCGGCCTGCGCAATCCCGCACGGGATTGCGCAGGAGTCCCACCAGGGCACTTCTCCGTGCGTACGAAGATCGGAGGAGCGGGCGCCCATCGGACAGTGGAGATGGCTGATCGTGATCGACTACTTCAACGGCATGCCGGCCGACGTCATCGAGGCGACGGGCGGCTGGCAGAAGGCCCGGGCCAGCCAGGGCACCGGCGCTTGCGTGGAGCTGCGGAAACTGGACGACGGCCAGGTGGCCCTGCGCAACAGCCGCTTCCCGAGCGGTCCGGCCCTGGTCCTCACCGCGCCCGAGATCGCGGCACTCCTGAATGGCGTGAAGGACGGCGAATTCGACCACCTGGCGGTTTGAGTCCGTAGCACCGGCACCCGGGTCCAGCGGTCCGGCGTGACGACGGCGCCCCCCTTGTGTGAAGCTGAACCCGACCGTTCGGGGTGAGCTTCGAGATCGTGCCCAAGGGGGGCCCTTTGGCCATGGAGGACCGTGCAGTCCCGTTCGGGCGGCCCGCGCCCGACCCACCGGGATCCTGGGGGGTTCCCGCCCTGCTCCTGGGCGCGGAGCTGAAGATCGAGCGCGGCCCCCTGACCCAGCGCCAGGTGCTGGCGAGGACCAGGATCAACGTCTCCGCCTCGGTCTACAGCCGGATGGAGAACGGCGAGATGCGGATCGACAAGCCGGCCATGGTCGAAGTCCTCCTGGACGCCCTCGGGGTGCGGCCCGGGCCCAGGCGCGGACAACTGCTCCAACTCGCCCACGACGCCTCGGCGGAGGGGCGGGCCGGCTCGGTCCTGACCCGCTCCCGCGCCGCCTACCGCGAGGCCGTGCCGGACTCGATGCTGCGGCTCACCAGTCTGGAGGAGTGGGCCGCGCGACAGCTCATCATCGACACCAATGTGATCCCCGGGGTGCTCCAGACCCCCCGGTACCGCGAGGTGGTGACGGGCCGGACCCTGCTCGCCAGCCAGCGGAGGCTCGCGGACCGGATCATCGAGGTCCGAGGCCTGCGCGCCGACAGCTTCGCGAGCAGGCTCCCGAGGTCGACCTTCTTCATCCAGCGCAGCGCCCTCTACGCCGACTTCGGCGAGCCCCGGATGATGGTCGAGCAGCTCTCGGTGCTGCTGCGGCACGTGGACGAGGAGCGCTCGCCGGTCGCGGTGAGGGTGATCGGGGTGGAGAACCCCCTCGCGCTCCAGGTGACTTCGCTGATCCGGCTCAGCTTCGAGCCGGGCTCGTTCGCCGCGCCGGACGTCATCTACACCGAGGCGGGGGGACGGGGCGAGTTCCACCGGGGCCCGATCGCCGGCGAGGAGGCCGACAGCGACTACCTCGACTACCAGGACCTCAGTGACAGCGTCATCCGCCAGGCTCCGGGGCCGGTGCCGAGCCGCGAGCTGGTCGTGGAGGCGCTCGACTGGCACCGCGGCCGCCTCTGAACCCGCCCCGCCGCCCCGCACCCCGACGGTCCCGCGGCCTCCGCACCCGCCGCCTCCGCCGCCCCGGCCCCGCCGGGGGCGGCGGTCTCAGTCGACGGTGGCCAGGCCCCCGAACTCGATCCACTCCTGGGTGGCCTGACGTCGGACCAGTTCCGTGTCCGGCCGCCAGTCCGTGACGTCGAGCAGGCCGACCTCCTCCTCGATCCGGAGGCGGGGGACGGTGAAGAGTTCGGCCACCTCGGCCTGGGTCCGCACCCGGCCCCAGCGGCCGCCGGTCTGTTCCCGCATCAGCTCGGTGACCGCGTCGCGGATCCGGGCGTCCTCGCTCACGAGCTGGCAGATCACCACGACGCTGCCGGGGGCGAGCAGGCGCACGGTGTCCTCGACCATCCTGCGCGGGTTCCCCCGGTCGTCGTCGGGGACGCAGTGGAGCACGGACACGAACAGCGCGGCCACCGGCCGGTTGAAGTCGATGATCTTCGCCGCGTCGGCCGCGATGGCCGCGGTCTCCCGCATGTCCGAGGGCAGGATGAGCACGTTCCGGTTCTCCTCCAGGAACGCGCGTCCGTAGCCGAGGACCAGCGGGTCGTTGTCGATGTAGACCACCTTGCAGTCCGGATCGACGCTCTGGGCGACCTGGTGCACATTGTTCTGCGTGGGCAGGCCGGAGCCGTGGTCGAGGAACTGCCTGATCCCGTGCCGCCGGGCGATGTGGCGCACCACCCGCTCCAGGAAGGCCCGGTTGTTGAGGGCCAGCTCCCGGGTGCTGGGGGCGGTCACCAGCAGCTGGTCGCAGGCCTCGCGGTCGCACGGGTAGTTGTAGTGCCCGCCCAGGAGGTAGTCGTACATCCGCGCCGCACTGGGCGTGTCCGCGTCAACATAAGGTTCCCGCGATTCGGCCCTCGCATCGTTCACGGTGCCCCCTTTGTGTCCGCCGAAGTCGGTGTCTGCCCAAGTCCCTCGTCGACAAGCCATTGTGATGGCACGTCATCCTAGGTCGACCCGAACGCCGTTGAAACTACCCGGGTGGGTGAACTGTGGCGGGGCATGGCGATGCCGTGGCGCACCGGCGTCCGCGGGGGAGCGGCCGGGTGCGCCACGGTGGGACCGGCGCGGTCCGAAGGGCAGGCCCTATGCACCCCCGTTCCGGCCGCCGGGGTCGAGTCCGGCCAGGATCCGGCGGGCGGACCGGAGTTGGACCTGCAACTCGGGCTCGCCCAGACCCATCAGCGCCGCGGCGGCCTTGGGTTCGAGGCCCAGCCGCTCGTGCAGGAGCGCGGCGTCGGCCTGCCGGTCGGGCAGCGCGCGGTGCAGGTCGTCCGCCGGGGCGTCGGCGGCCTCGCCGCGGGCCGTCGTGACGCTGTCCCGCAGCACCCCCCAGGTGAAGGCGGCGGGGTCCCCGCGGAGCGCCGCGCTCCAGCTCAGCTCGGCCCGGCGCAGGACCTGGGCGACGACCGTCGTCGCCAGCGAGCGGTCGCCCAGGCGGGCACGGGCGTACCGCTCGTAGCTGTGGCGGTGGAGTTGGACGAAGGCCGCGTAGCCGACCGGGTCGGTCGCGGGCCTGTGCGGACGGGGCGGCCTGTGCGGACGGGGCGGATTGGGCACCATTCCTCCGATCGGGGTCGGGTCGCAGGCGTGCGGGGGCAGCCGAGTGGCTGGTGAGGTGCGCGTGGCGCGCGGGGCGCGCGCCGGGGCCGGAGTTCCGGGTCGGGGGCGCGCGTCGACCGTCCTCCACCGGAAGGGAGCCGGGTGCGATCCGCTCAGCGGCGGCGGGTCCGGCGGGTCCGGCGGTCCGGACGCGGTCCGGTCCGGGCGGCCCGGCCCGCTCCCAGCAGGCCGGGAATCACCGCGACGCGTTCCCGCCCGGCCGCGCCGTCGGCGCCCGCCGCCCGGTCGGCCGCGAACAGGACGGTCGGCCGGTCGAGTCGGGCCCGACCGGGGTGGCGCACAGGCCGCGAAATCCCGTGGGGGCGCTGTCGCCCCTGCTAGCGTGGGCGATCACCGGGGGCAGGTCCGCCTGCTCCCGGGAGGGTCGGTCATACACAGGTGTGCCTCATCTTCCGTGATCGACCCGTGCGCCCCACTCGGTGTCCTACCACTGGGTGGGGCAACCCCATTACGGGAAAAGGCCGTTGAGCAGAACCGTACCGCCCTGGTGGGCGCGTACCGGCCGTTCCGGACCGCGCGGAATCCCCCGGTCGGATCCGGTCGCGACCCGGTCGAATCCGGGCCGGCGCAGGCCCCGGCCGCCCTCTCCCGGCCAGGTACGGTCGCCCGCGGCTCCACGCGCGGACGACAGCGCCCCGGCGGCAAGCCCACCCCGCCCCCCGCCGACCCCACCCCTCCCCAGCGCCGACCGGACCCCGGGCACCGGTGGGCGAGGCCGCTCCGGCCTGGGCTAACCTCCCCTTCGTGAACGATCACCCCGAGCCCTCGACCCTGCGCGTCTTCGTGGCCCTGGCCCCGCCCGACGACGCCAAGGACGAACTGGCCCGGGCCCTGCGCCCCGCCTACGAGACCTTCCCGGGGCTGCGGTGGAACCGGATCGAGGACTGGCACATCACCCTGGCCTTCCTCGGCGAACTGCCCGCCACGGCGGTGCCCCCACTGCGCACGGCACTGGCCGCCCCGGCGGCGTCGCGCCCCGCACTGGACCTGCGCCTGCGCGGCGGCGGCCACTTCGACGGGCGACTGCTGTGGAGCGGGATCGACGGCGACCTGGAGGGACTGCACGCCCTCGCCGCCGACGTCCGCGAGGTGGTCGGCTCCTGCGGCATCACCTTCAGGGACCGCCCGCTGCGCCCCCACCTGACCCTGGCCCGCTCCCGCCGCGACGATGCCACCAGCGTCCCGCTGGCCGCGGCCGGGCTCACCGGCTTCGAGGGGCGGCCGTGGCCGACCGAACGCCTGCACCTCGTCGGCAGCAACACCGGCCGGGGCCCCGGGCCGATCCGCTACCGCGACATCGAGGCGTGGCGGTTCGGCTCCGCCGTCCCCGGCGACGGTGGGGACGCCCCCGCCGCCCGGTAGCCGGGTGGCGAACACCGCCCCGACACCGCCCCGGCGGCACGGAGGGTCAGACGCGGTGCGCGGCGACATAGCGCGCCGGGTCGGCGCGGAGGTCGCCGTGCCAGCGGTCGAGGCACTGGGCGGCGAAGGTGCGGCCGGTGGCGGCGATCTCGTCGAGCGGGTCGAGGAGCGCGGGGACGTGCGGAGGTTCCAGGCCGGCCGCGACCCGGGCGTGGAGGCCGGCCCGGGCGAGCCGGAGCAGTTCGACGGCCGACGGGTGCACGGGGGTGTCGCCGAGGCGGGTGTCGAGGCCGTGGGCGGGCAGCCGGGCGCGGGCGGCCCGGTGCTCCCCGGCGGTGTGGTGTTGGAGGAGTTCCCAGGCGGCCAGGCAGGACGCCGGATGGTAGGTGAGGCCGGTCCACAGGGCGGGCAGCGCGGCGAGGTGGGGCCAGGGCGGGCCGTCGGCGCCGCGGAGCTCCAGGGTGCGCCGGACCCGGGTGTCGGTCCACAGCTGGGAGAGGTGGCCGGCCCAGTGGTCGAGGGTGGGCGCGGTGCCGTCGTCCAGGCCGTCGCGGATCAGGTCGGCGAAGGTGCCGCCGGGTGCGCGCTGGTAGCGGCCGTCGGTGGTCCGGTAGTGGATCAGCGGGATGCCGAGCGCCCAGTCGACGATGTCGTCGGCGCCCACGTCGGGCCGCAGCGCGGGCGGCAGCAGACCGTGGCGGCGCGGGTCCATCCGCAGCCAGGACCAGGAGCGGTGCGACAGCAGGCCGCACGGGCGGCCCTCGTGCAGCGGCGAGTTGACGAGCAGGGCGGAGACGACGGGGGCGGCGGCCGTCTGCATCCGCAGCTTCCGGCCGAAGTCCCCGGGGTCGAGGAAGTCGAGGGTGACCTGGGTCGACAGCGACAGCGCCATCACGTACGGCGCCCGGGCCCCGGCCGGGCCGAGGTCGTCGAAGTAGCGGCGCATGACGGCGCCGCGGGTCATCGGCACCCATTCCACGTCGGCGAGCCGGCCGAAGGGCAGGTTGCCGCCCGGGACGAGGGCCAGGCCGAACCCGGCGGCCAGGTCGGCGAGCCGCTCCAGCGCCGCCCGGACCTCGTCCATGGCCTTGCCGACACCCGGGGCCGGTGTCGAGGAGTACTCGATCTGGCCGCCGTGCTCCAGGGTGACGCTACTGCCGTCGGGCAGCCGGACGCCGGTCAGCCGGCCGGTGTCGAGTTCGGGTTCGCCGCCCCACTGCCGCAGCACCGCCGACAGCACGGCGTGGACGCCGCTCGGCCCGTGGTAGCGGGCGCCGATGCCGGTGACCGGGTCGAGCAGCCCGCATTCGACCTCCACACCGACCTGCTCGGTGGCGTGCGGGGCGGCGCTGACCAGGGACCGCAGTTCGGCGCGGCCGAGTGGTTCGCGCGGGCTCATCGGGTGGGCGCCGCGGCCGTGCCCCGGGGGTGCCGGGCGTGTTCCAGCAGGGCGCCGACCGCGCCGAGCGCGGACTGCGCCGCGCCCTGGCACCAGGCGTGGGCGCCGGACAGGTGCTCGCCCGCGAAGAAGATCCGGGGCCGCCCGGCCGGGTGCGGGGCGCCGAGCACCGACAGGTAGCGGGTGTGCTCGCCGGGGGTCAGATGGGCGAACGCGCCACCGCCCATGCCGGTCTGCACGTCCCAGTTGCAGTGGACGATGTCGTCGACGTCCGAGGTGATCCCGGGGTGGAGCCGCTCCAGGCACTCCAGTACCAGGGCTTCCCGGTCGGACTGGTCCAGCGCGGCGAAGCGGCGGGCGTTGGCCCCCCACAGGTAGGCGCCGAGCAGGGCGGCGGGCTCCGCCGACCGCAGTGGGTCGCGGGCGCCCCAGCGCGGTGTGCCGAAGCCGTTGATGCCGCCGTCGGTGCGCACCGCGTTGTCGGAGGGGTACCAGACCTGCTGGATCGGCAGATCGGTGAAGCTTCCGCCGCCGTGGATGCCGTCCTCGCTCTCCCAGCGGCGGCGGGTCACGTGCAGCACGGTCTTGGAGCTGCTGGCGTAGCTGATGCCGCGCACGGCGTGGCGCTGGGCGTGCGGCAGGCCGGGGACGACGGTGATCTGGTCGAGCGCGGGGGCCGGGACGCAGCAGACCACGAAGTCCGCGGTGTCGTCGAGCCGGCCTCCGATCCGGCGTCCGCGCACCCGTACGCCGTCCGCGGTCGACGCGAGCTCGTCGATCCGGCTGGACAGCCGCAGGGTGCCGGGACGCAGGGCGTGGACGAAGGCGTGCACCAGGGAGTCGAGGCCGTCGGTGAGTTCGACCTGGCCGCGGTGGAAGAGGCCGAAGTAGTCGACCAGCACCTCCAGCAGCGAGGACTGCTCGTAGTGGGCGAGGCCGCTGGCATGGCCGTAGAGGTCCCAGGCGTCCTGGGAGAGGTGGTCGTGGACGAACTGCCAGAGGGACACCGAGGCCGCGCGCTCCAGCGCGGGGTCGTCCCAGTGGCCGTCCAGCGCGAGGCGCTGCTGCTCGGTGGTGAAGCCCTGCCAGACCGGGCCGAGGATCCGCTCCAGCAGGGCGGACGGCTGGTGGCGCTCCTCCGGCCGCAGGGCGAAGGCGGGGAACAGGGACGCGACGTCCTCGACCCGGACCCGACGGCCGCGCAGATGGTAGTAGGCCCTCGGATTGCAGTTGACGAACGGCCGGGTCGGCAGCCGGAAGCGGTTCACGTAGTGGAGCACGCAGTGGTGGTTCGCGGGGATGCGCATCGCGCCGAGGTCGGCGTGGGTGCCGTCCCAGAACCGGTGCGTGCGCACCCGGCCGCCCGGGCGGTTGCCGCGTTCGTAGACCACGACGTCGAAGCCGCGCCGCTGCAGCTCGTACGCGCACACCAGCCCGGCGATGCCCGCGCCGATCACCACCACCCGGCCGCCGGGGCCGGCCACCGGGTTCAGCAGGGCCCGGGGGAACGCGAAACTGGAGTCGAACATCGGGGGCGCCTTTCGCTGGACGGCCCCGGTCGCCGACTGATCGGTCAACAGTTGACGTTCGGGGCAAGGGAGTCGGGGCAGGGCAGTGGCGGCGGAGCGAGGTCGGGCGCGACGGCGGCGCCGGGTGGGTACCCCGGATCCGTGGTGCGTGGGCGATCGAACGGGATGCGGCCGTCCCGCCGGTCGCGACGGCTAACGGGCAGTCTGCCCGGTCGGGGGGCGTCGGCCGCGCATTGTCACCCGAATGGGCGGCGCGCCAGGGGAGGGCCCGAGGGTCGGCCCCGACACCCGAGCCCCCGGCCCCGTCACGGGCCAGCGCTCCCGGCCTCCCGCCGCCGCAGCAGGGCGTCGATCCGGGCGGCGACGGCCAGCAGCACCCGGTCGCCGCCGCGCGGTCCGACCAACTGGAGGCCGACCGGCGGTGAGCCGTCGACCGGGAGCGGCACCGTGACCGAGGGCAGCCCCGCGGTGGCCGGGGGAGAGGTGTTGCGGATCAGCGTGGCGAACGTGGGCACGTCCCGGCCGTTGAGGGGCAGCGACTCCTCGTTCCGGTGCAGCGGCCGGGCGCACACCGGCACGGTGGGGGCGAGGATCGCGTCCACGCCGTTCGCCGCGAAGAGTTCGGCGTAGGCGGCCTGCATCGCGCGGCGCTCCGCGACCGCCCCGCGCAGCGCGGCCGGTCCCGCGTACGCCGGGCCGGTGGGCAGCGCGGCGGCCCCGAGCAGCTCCGCGACGGCCGGGTCGGCCGCCGCGTCGAGGACCTCGGAGGTGGTGCGCCCGACGCGGTGCCCGGCGAGGTACCGGTCGAAGGCGGCGGCGAACTCCCCGAGCACCAGGTACATCCCGGCCCGGGCGTCGTACTCGACCAGGTGCCCGGTGTCGACCGGGACCCAGACGGTCCGCGCCGTGCCGAGCCGGTCCACGGCCGCCTCCCAGGCCGCCCGGACCGGGGCCTCCAGGTCCTCGGTGAACACGTGCCTCGGCAGGCCGAGCCGGAGCGTGCGGTCCGGGGGCGGCGCGGCTCCGGCGCGGCCGGTGACGAAGGCATCCAGGGCGCACAGCAGGTCCAGGGTGCGCGCCGTCGGCCCGGGGGTGTCCCGGGTGACCGACAGGGGGGTGACACCGGCCGAGGGGTAGCGCCCGGCGCTCGGGCGCAGGCCGTAGATCCCGTTGAGCGCGGCCGGGATGCCGACGGACCCGCCGGTGTCGGTGCCCAGCCCGGCGTCCACGATGCCCGAGGCCACCGCGGCGGCCGTACCGCCGCTGCTGCCGCCCGCGAACAGGGCCGGGTCGGCGCCGTTGCCGACCGCGCCGAAGGTGGGGTTGGCGGAGGTGACCCCGAGCGCCAGTTCGTGCATGTTGGTCTTGCCCAGGACGATCGCGCCGGCCGCGCGCAGCGCCGCGACGACGGGCGCGTCGGCGGCGGGGACGAACCCGGCGAGCGCGGGGGTGCCCGCCGTGCTGGGCAGGCCCGCGACATGGATGTTGTCCTTGACGGCGAGACACCAGCGGCGGGGGCCGCCGCCGCGCCGGTCGTGGCGGGCCGCCTCGGCCCGCGCCCCCTCGGCGTCGAGGGTGATGAAGGCATTGAGGTGCGCGGCAGCGGCGGCGCGCTCCAGGGCCGCCGCCACCGCCGCCCGCGCGGGGCCGCGGCCCGCTGCTCCCGGCCCGACCATCCGATCGCTCCCCTCGACCGCGCGACCGCTTCCTCCGGGCGGCCGCCCGGGCTCCACCCTGGCAGCCGCCCGGGCGGTCGGACCCCCGCGGCGCCCGGCGGGCCGCGATCTCGACAACTTCGCCACAAGGGCATCGGTTCGCGTTCCGGTCGCCCGTATCCCAGGAATCATCCCTGTCGGGCATCGGGGAGATGCCGGTGGACATGATCGGTGGGGGTAACGATGAACGCTCGGACCAGGGACGCGAAGCCGCCGGCCCGGCGCCGGCCCGCCGGCGGGAAGGTCGCCCTCGCCTTGGCACACGGCCTCTTCCTCCTCGCCGGACTCGCCACCACGGTGCTCGGCTTCAGCCGGTTCGTCGACGCGAACGACGAGGCGAGCGCCTACCGCACCGCCCCGGTGTGCGGGACGGCGGCGCACGCACCCGGCGCGGACTGCGTGCGGCACGAGACCGGAAAGGTGACCGAAAGGCGAGCCGGTTACGTCGGCGAGGACGCCGTTTTCACGCTGACCGTGGCAGGTGGGGCGGGCTCCCCGCACCGCTACACGGTCGACTCGGACCTCTACCACGCCACGGAGGTCGGCGCGGAGGTGGACCTGACGCTCTACCGGGGGACGGTGGCCGAGGTCTCCCACGGCGGGGCACGCACCCCTAACTCGGGCACGGCCTGGACGGCATCCCTGGAGGTGGCTCTTCTGGTCGGTCTGGGAGCCGCGCTCACCGTCATCGGTCTGACCTGGACGCGCTCCATCGCCCGCGTGGCCTCCTTCGCCGTCGCCATGGGCGGCTTCACCGCCGTGACGGCGTTCGCAGGCAGCCTCGCCCTCGTGCCGTCGCAGCTGCCACTCGCCGCCACCCTGGCCTTCCCCGTTCTCGGCTGGCTGGGGATGACCCTCGCCCCGGCGGCGATCGTCCGGACGGACTGACCTTCCTGTTCCCACCGGCCGGAGTTCCCCACCCCCGGTGGCCGGCCCGAGGAGCGACCCGGTCCCCGGTGCACTCCGCAGGCCGCTTCCCGGAGGCTGCTTCCCGTAGGCCGTTCGCGGGCGTAGCGTGGCCACACGGTGGCGCGTCCGCCGGGGTGCCGCCGGCCCGTGTCGGCACGCCCTGCCGGAGGCCGCGATGGCACCAGACCGGATGGCCTTCCTCACCACCCCGCGCGCGGAGCGCGCGCGACGGGACGCGCGGGAGCGGCTCGACGACTGGCGGGAGGTGTACCGCCCGGGGTCCTTGCTGCCGATCGTCGGCGGGCAGGCCGCCCGCTGCATGGACTGCGGGCTGCCGTTCTGCCACAGCGCCTGCCCGCTCGGCAACCTCGTCCCGGACTGGAACGGGCTGGTGGCCCTGGACGGCTGGCGGGCCGCGGCCGCGCGACTGCTGGCGACCAACAACTTCCCCGAGTTCACCGGGCGGCTCTGCCCGGCCCCCTGTGAGAGCGCCTGTGTGCTGGCCGTCGACGGCGGGGCGCCCGTCACGATCAAGAACATCGAGCTGGCCCTCGCCGACCGCGCCTGGGAGGAGGGCTGGGACCTCCCGCAGCCACCGGCCCGCACCACGGGCCGCCGGGTGGCGGTGGTCGGCTCCGGTCCCGCCGGCCTCGCCGCCGCCCAGCAGCTCACCCGGGCCGGCCACACCACCACGGTGTACGAGCGGGCCGACCGCCCCGGCGGGCTGCTGCGCTACGGCATCCCGCCGTTCCGGCTGGAGAAGCACCGGCTGGACCGCCGGCTCGACCAGATGCGGGCCGAGGGCACCGCGTTCCGCACCGGCCTGTGCGTCGGCCGGGACCTCGCGGCCGAGGAGCTGCGGGCCGAGTGCGACGCGCTGGTGGTCGCCGTCGGAGCCGGTCGCCGACGCGGACTGCCGGTGCCTGGCTCCGGGCTCCCGGGCGTCCACCAGGCGATGGCCTACCTGACCGGCGCGAACCGGGTCGACGAGGGCGAGCTGCGGACCGCGCCGCTGTCGGCCGAAGGCCTCCGGGTGGTGATCGTCGGCGGTGGTGACACCGCGGCGGACTGCCTCGGCACCGCGCTGCGGCAGCGGGCGGCGGCCGTCACCCAGCTCGACATCAACCCGCGCCCGCCCGCGCGCCGGGCCCCCGGACAGCCCTGGCCGGTCCACCCCAAGGTCCACCGGGAGACCACCTCGCACGAGGAGGCCGACGCCTCCGGGGACGGGGTCCGGGTGTTCGCCGCCACCACGGTCGCCTTCGAGTCCGGCCCGGACGGACGTCTCGCCGCGGTCCGCTTCGCCGACGCGGACGCCGAATCGCCCGACCGAGGGCCCCGGGCGGGCAGCGAGCGCAGCGTCCCGGCCGAACTGGCCCTGCTCGCGCTCGGCTTCACCGGCCCCGAGCCGGAGCCCTGGCTGACCGCCCGGCTCGGCCTCACGGTCGGCCCGGACGGCGCCTTCGCCCGGGACGACGGCTTCGCCGCCGGGACGGCCGGCGTGTTCGTCGCGGGCGACGCGGGGCGCGGTCAGTCGCTGATCGTGTGGGCGATCGCCGAGGGCCGCTCGGCCGCCGCCGCCGTGGACCGCCACCTGCGCGGACGCACCGAACTCCCCGACCCGATCCGGGCCTCGGCCCGGCGGCTCACCGTGTGAGCGGCCGGGGCGTCCTGCCGGGGCGTCCTCAGACCCGCGCGCCGGCGTTCGCGCCGGTGCCCGTACCGTCGTTCGTGCCAACACCCGTACTGGAGTTCGCGAGGAGCAGCCGGGCGACCTCCCGGGCCTCTGCGGCGGGGGCCGGGGTGCGGGTGAGGGCGGCGAGGGTGATCGCCCCCTCGGCGAGCAGGGCCAGGCGGACCCCGGTGCCGGCCGGGCCTCCGGCCTCGTCGGCGAGTCCGGTGAGGTAGTCGCGGAGGGCCTCCTTGTGCCGGCGCGCCGCGGCGGCGACACCGGGCGCCGTGGCGCCGAGTTCGCCGTAGGAGTTGACGAAGGCGCAGCCCCGGAAGCCGGGCCGGAAGAACCAGTCGGCGAGCCAGTCGTACACGGCGAGCACCCGCTCGCCCGGAGTGCCGGCGGCCGCGTCCACATGGTCGGCGAGGTCGGCGAGCCACCGCCGGTCGCGGCGGTCCAGATAGCCCTCGACGAGGTCGTCCTTGGAGGGGAAGAGCTGGTAGAGGCGGCGCAGGGTGACGCCGGCGGCGGTGCGGACGGCGTCCATGCCGACCGTCTGGACGCCCTGTGCGTAGAACAGCTCCTCGGCCGCGTCGAGGATCCGGGTGCGTGCGGCGTCGGTGTCCATCAGCCCTGTCCTTTACATGAGAACCATGGTTCTCATAGGGTAGCGGACATGGTGAGAACGATCGTTCTCGCCCGACTCCGGCGTCATCCCCAGAAGGAGACCGGCATGTCCGAGCAGCGCCCGCCCCTGCCCCCGTTCACCGAGGAGACCGCCCGCGTGAAGGTGCGGGCGGCCGAGGACGGCTGGAACACCCGGGACCCGCAGCGGGTCCCGCTCGCCTACACGCCCGACAGTCGGTGGCGAAACCGCGCCGAGTTCGTCACCGGGCGTGCGGAGATCGCCGCCCTCCTCACCCGCAAGTGGCGGCGTGAGCACGAGTACCGGCTGGTCAAGGAGCTCTGGGCGCACACCGCCGACCGCATCGCGGTCCGCTTCGCGTACGAGTGGCACGACGACTCCGGCCAGTGGTACCGCTCCTACGGCAACGAGAACTGGGCGTTCGACCAGGACGGCCTGATGGCGCACCGGCACGCGTCGATCAACGATCTGCCCATCACCGAGGCCGAGCGGCTCTTCCGCTGGCCGCTCGGCCGCCGCCCCGACGACCACCCGGGGCTGACCGACCTCGGGCTCTGAGCCCGGAGCCCGGGGCGCCTCAGGTGATCGAGTAGGACAGCTTGACCCGGTCGAAGCTGTCGCTGATCCTCAGGCGGAGGTAGTAGACGAACTGGCTGTCGTCGCCGTCGGGGTGAGTCGAGAGGTTGCAGGCGTCGAACAGCGCCACGCTCAACGAAGTGGCTTCGGGCGATCCCGGCGGTCCGATCCTGCCGATCGTCTGCTGCTGCGAGATCTGGGAGTCCACCACGTCGCAGCACTGGTGCACGGTGACGCCCACCGACCCGTTGCCGGGGATTCCATTGGGGTCGTCCAGTTCCGCCAGCAGTTGAACGTTGATCACGGTGCCCGCGGAAGCGCGAAACGCGGGCGAGAACATGGTCACCGTCGTGGAGGCGGTGAACGACTCGCTGATCGGCAGGGTGCGGGAACCGCCGCACGACTTGTCCGTCCTCGGAGCGATCTCATCGGACACGGCGGGCGTCCTCTCGTGAGGTCGAGGGAATACCGACCTTCTCAGCATCGCCGCCACCGGTCCGGGCCGCATCTCTGTCGGTCCGGCACGGGTCCCCGGTCCTCCCTCTGCCGTCAGGCGGCCGAGGAAGGACCGGAAGGCGCCCGGCCCGCCCGGGGTCAGGCGCGGCAGCGCAGCATCGTCAGCGGGGGGTTGGCGGCGAAGTCGTCCCAGAACTCCTCGCCGTACTCCCGCACACCGGCCGCCGAGATCTCGAGCGGGACCCAGGTGATCCCGGTGAACCCGGCCGCCCGCAGGCTCCGCTCGTAGACCTCGCGGCCGGGCGGGTTCGCGACGAAGGAGATCGGCGGATCGAGGAGTGCGGTGATCCTCACCCGGGGTCCGATCTCGGAGTCCTCGCCGAGCGATTCGCAGAGAAAGCCGTACTTGGCCAGGGACGGTCCGTCGAAGCGGTACTCCGGGTGCTGCCCGAAGGCGAAGAACTCGGCCCCGGGCGCCAGGCTCCGGTGGATGTTGCGGCACATCCGCTCGATGGTGGCGACACCGTCGGCGTAGTTGAACAACTGGACGGCGACCGCGATGTCGAAGGGCTCCTCGAACGCGCGCAGTTCCGCGACGTCGCCGAGCTCGTAGCGCACGCCCAGCGGCTCGTCCTCCTCCCGCGCCCGGGCCGCCTCGACCATCGCGGTGGAGATGTCGACGCCGAGGACGCGGGAGGCGCCGCGGCGCTTGAACTCCCGGCTGTAGAAGCCGGTTCCGGAGGCGAGGTCGAGGACCGACCTGCCCTCGACGTCGCCGACCAGGCCGAGGAAGCCGGGCACCTCCCCGTAGCGGGCGAGCGGAAGGGTCTTGAAACCCTCGAACGCCTCGCCGATCCCGTCGTACAGCTGACCGCTCATCGTCGGCCCCCCTGAGTCCTGTCCATGGCGGCGACCTTCGGAACGGCCGCGGCCTCTGGCGGGAAGTCTTCCTCCCGCCCGCCGGGCCGGCGAACTGGCGGAAGACCCGAACCTGGTGCGGTCACGGGCGCTTCGGTTCTCGTGTTCGTCCCGACCGGAGCCGTTCGACACCGACTGCCCGGCGGCCCCGTTCAGTCGAGCAGCACGCCGGGGTTGAGGATGCCGTGCGGGTCGAGGGCGCCCTTGGCGGCGCGCAGGGCCAGGGCGAACGGTTCCGGACGCTGGCGGTCGTAGCCGGGCCGGTGGTCGCGGCCGACGGCGTGGTGGTGGGTGACCGTGGCGCGGTGGCGGTGCAGGACGTCGGTGGCGGCGGCCTTGATGTCGTCCCAGACGGCGACCTCGTCGCCCGGGCGTCCGGCCACCGCGACGGTGAAGTACGGTGCGGCACCGTCGGGGTAGACATGGGTGAGGCGGCAGTTGACGGTGGCCGGCTGTCCGGTGGCCGCGCGGGCGGCGGCGCCGACCTCGGTGCGGACGGCTTCGATCAGGGCGGGGATCCGGTCCCAGGTGGCGGCGGTCTCGAAGGTCTCGACGACGGCGCCCATCCGGGCCAGCCCGTCGCGGAGGTAGGGCATCCGCAGGAACGCCGCGCGCCAGGCACCCACGGCGCCGCCGCCGCCGGTGTCCGCCCCGACCCGTCCGCCGTGGTCGCGGGCCAGCTCGACGGCCGAGGCGAGCCGGCCGTCGACGGGCCCGTGGGCGGACTCGAAGCCCAGGACCAGGACACTCGAACCGTCCTTCGACGCGCCGGAGAACAGGGCCTCGCCGGGGTCGAGCAGCCGGCAGTTGGCCGGGGCGAGGTCGGTCTGCGCGATGGTGCGCACGGCGTCCAGCGCACGCCGGAAGTCGGTGAAGGCCAGTGCGGCGGAGAGCTTGTGACGGGGGCGTTCCCGCACCCGTGTCCAGGCCTCGGTGATGACGCCGAGGGTGCCCTCGGAGCCGAGGAAGAGCCGGTCGGGCGAGGGCCCGGCCCCGGACGCCGGCAGTCGCCAGGACGTGCTGGTCCCGACGGGGGTGACCACGCGCAGCGACTGCACGAGGTCGTCGATGCGGGTGCGCCCGGTGGCGTAGTGGCCGCTCGCGCGGGTGGCCAGCCAGCCGCCGAGGGTGGAGAACTCGAAGCTCTGCGGGAAGTGGCGTAGGGTCAGGCCGTGGGGCCGCAACTGGTCCTCCAGGACGGGACCGAGGGCCCCGGCCTGGATACGGGCGGAACGGCCGGTCGGGTCGACCTCCAGGACGCGGTCCATCGAGGTCAGGTCGAGCGACAGTACGGCGCGGTGGGCGTCGCCGCGGTACTCCACCCCGCCGACCACCGAGGACCCGCCGCCGAAGGGAACGACGGCCACCCCGTGCGCGCCGGCCCAGTCGAGCAGGTCCGCCACCTCCTGGTCGCCGGTCGGGCGGGCGACCAGGTCGGGGATCCGGCCGGGGCGGCCGCGCAGCGCACGGGCGATGTCGCGGTAGGCCTTGCCCATGGCGTGAGCGGCACGGTCGCCGGGGTCGCCGCTGACGAGGCGTGCGAGGGAGCGGGGTGGCGTCACGGCGGGCCGGCCGATGGCGAGGTCGGCGATCCGGGGGACCGGCAGCGGGCGGGCCAGGGTGCCCGGCAGCAGGGCGCCCAGCGCGAGGCACTCGGCCTCGTCGGGCTGGGTGTCCTCGTAGCCCCAGCCCCACCAGGAGCGGAGGCGGGGGACGGTCTCGGCGGCAGGCGTCATGAGGCGGCTCCGAGGGGGTCCGAAGGGATCCAAGGGGGGACCCGAGGGGGGATCCGATGAACTTACCGATCAGTAAATTACCCTAGGGTAAGATCACTGGTATGACAATGCTTCCCACCAGGGCCGGCACCAAGGGCATGCCCAGGGCTGAGCGCGAACGACAGGTTCTCGCTGCAGCCACCGAGGAATTCGGCCGACGCGGCTACGAGGCCACCACCATGGCCGTCGTCGCCGCCCGGGTGGGCGTCACCAAACCCCTGCTGCACCAGTACTTCGGCAGCAAACAGGACCTCTTCCTCGGCTGCCTCGAACCGGTCGGCGACCGGCTGCTGAGAGCCGTCCGGACCGCCATGGCCGACCACGACGACGGCGCACCCCCCACACCCCTGCGCGTGCTGCGCGCCCTCTTCGACGCCCTCGACGGGCAGCGCGAGGCATGGTTCGTCCTCTACGACCCCTCGCTGCCGCCCGGCAGCGAGGCCGCCCACCGCGCCGCCCACTACCGCGACGCCATCGACGAACTCGCCGCCACCGGCACCGCCGACCTGCTGCACAGCACCGGATCCGACGACCCCCTCGACGCCGACGCCCTCAAGTACGCCTGGCGCGGCCTGTGCACCACCCTCGTCCGCTGGTGGATCGAGCACCCCGACCAGACCCCCCAGGCCATGGCAGGACGCTGCGCCCGGATCTTCGCCATCGCCCGAGCCGTCGATCCGGGCTGAGGGCCCGCCCCGAACCGCCGCCGGGTCACGGCGCCGCGAACCACCGCCGGTCGCCCGGCGGTGGTTCGGCGGACGTCAGCGGCGGGAGCGCCGCGCCGCCACCAGCAGGCCACCGAGGGCGAGGAGCAACACGGTGACCAGCAGCGCCGGCTTCGGACTGCCACTGCCCGTGGGCGGCAGCGGAGGCCGGGTCGTCGGGCTGGGGCTCGGGCTGGGCAGCTCGCCGACCGTGGTGGTGGTCGAGCAGTTGCCGCTGGTGCTCACCGCTGCCCGCCGCGCGCCGGCCCCGCTCCCGGTGCCGCCGCTGCCGGGGCAGTTGGAACCGTCGGCGGACAGCCGGTTGACGAGCGTCGCGCCACCCGTCGCGGGCTTCACGGTGACGGTGTAGCTGAGCGTCGCCGTCGCGCCGGGCCGGAGGTCCAGCGTCCACGTCAGGCGAGGCGCCGCGTAGTCCGTCCGCCCGGTGTCGGCGTGCGCGTCGAGACCGTAGACCGCGCCGTCCAGGACCCCGGAGAGGTCGTCGGTGACGACGGCGCCGAAGTACGTGCCACTGGCCCGGTTGGTGGCGGTGACGGTGTACGTGACCCGGTCACCGGCCTTCGGGGCCGCCGGTGTCGCGTGCTTGGTCAGCAGCAGATCGTGCCGCACGGTGATCGGCCCGGTCGGGGTGGCCACCGCGGTGCGATCGGTCACGTCCGGGTCCGGCCCGCCCGTCACCACCACCGTGTTGACCGGGACGGCCGTGGCCCCCGCGTCCAGCGTGCCGGTGAGAGTCCAACCCGCCGTCCGGCCGACCGGGATCTCGACGGCCGGGCAGGTCGCCGTTCCGTCCGCGATCGGGCAGGCGGTGCCGTCGTCCGCCGTCATCGTGGCGTCGTTCACCCCTGCGGGCACCCGGTCCGTGACGACGACGTCCCGTGCCAGCGAGGGCCCGTGGTTGGTCACCGTCACCCGCCACTGGATCCGCTGCCCGGCGACGACCGGGTCGGTCAGCAGCACCTTGGCGACGCTCAGCCGTGCCTGCGCCGACGGCGACCCCGAGGGCGAGGCGACCGCCGTGTGCGTGGGCGTGGCCGGGTCGGGGCCACCCGTGACGGTCGCCGAGTTGGTCGGCGTGACGGTCGCGCCGGCGTCGAGCGTCCCCCGCACCGTCCAGGTCCGCGTCCGGCCGACCGGGATCTCCACGGCCGGGCAGGTCGCGGTTCCGTCCGCGATCGGGCAGGCGGCGCCGTCGTCCGCCGTCATCGTGGCGTCGTTCACCCCTGCGGGCACCCGGTCCGTGACGACGACGTCCCGTGCCAGCGAGGGCCCGTCGTTCGTCACGGTCACCCGCCACTCGACCGGCGCGCCCGGCACGACCGGGTTGGTCACCAGCACCTTGGCGACGGTCAGGTGTGCCCGCGGCACCGGCTCGACGGACGGGCTGGCGACGGCCGTGTGCGTGGGCGTGGCCGGGTCGGGCCCGCCGGTGACCGTCGCGGTGTTGGCCGGTGTGGCGGTGGCGCCGGCGTCCAGCGTGCCGGTCAGCGTCCAGGTCCGCGTCCGGCCGACCGGGATCCCGACGGCCGGGCAGGTCGCCGTTCCGTCCGTGATCGGGCAGGCGGTGCCGTCGTCCGCCGTCATCGTGGCGTCGTTCACCCCTGCGGGCACCCGGTCCGTGACCATCACGTCACGGGCCACGGACGGGCCCCGGTTGGTCACCGTGACCTGCCACTGGATCCGCTGCCCGGGCACGACCGGATCGGTCAGCAGTGCCTTGGAGACCGAGAGGCGCGCCTCCTGCACCGGCCCGTCCGACGGGCTGGCGACGGCCGTGTGCGTCGGCGTGGCCGGGTCCGGCCCGCCGGTGACGGTGGCCGTGTTGGTGGGCGTGACGGTGGCGCCGGCGTTCAGCGTGCCGGTCAGGGTCCAGGTCCGGGTCTCCCCGGCCGCGATCTCGACGGCAGGGCAGGTCGCGGTCCCGCCGGCGATGGGGCAGGTGGTGCCGTCGTCCGCCGTCATCGTGGCGCCGTCGACCCCTGCGGGCACCCGGTCCGTGACGAGGACGTTCCGCGCCCGCGAGGGCCCGTTGTTGGTGACCGTGACCCGCCACTGGATTCGCTGTCCCGGCACGACCGGATCGGTCACCAGGACCTTCGCGACGACGAGGTCGGCCTGCGGTTCGGGACTTCCGCTCGGCGACGCGACCGCGGTGTGCGTCGGCGTGGCCGGATCCGGCCCGCCCGTGACCACCACCGTGTTGGTCGGCGTGACCGTGGCGTCCTGTGCCAGCGTGCCGCTCAACGTGTACGAGGCCGTCTCCCCGACCTCCAGGTCGATCGCCGGGCAAGTCGCGGTGCCGTTCGCGACCGGGCAGGCGGTGCCGTCCTCGTCCGAGGCCATCGAGGCCCCCGACACCCCGTCCGGGACGCGGTCCGTGACGACGACGTTCCGGGCCCGCGAGGGACCGTCGTTGGCCACGGTCACCCGCCACTGCACCGTCCGACCGGGCACCACCGGTTCGGTCACCAGTACCTTGGAGACCGTCAGCTTCGCCTGCGGTGTCGGCGAGCCGGTGGGCGAGGCCACCGCCGTGTGCGTGGGCGTGCTCGGGTCCGGCCCGCCGGTCACCACGGCCGTGTTGACCGGCGTCACCGTGGCGTCCTGCGCCAGCGTCCCGCTCAGCGTGTAGGTGACGGTTCCGCCGACCGGGATCTCGACCGCCGGGCAGACGGCCGTGCCGCCCGTGACCGGACACGCGGCCCGCGTCGCGTCCGGCGAGAGCGAAGCGCCGACGACACCCTCCGGGATCCGGTCGCTCACCACGACCTCGCGGGCCAGGCTCGGCCCGTTGTTGGTCACGCTGATCCGCCAGGCGATCGACTCGCCGGGCACGACCGGGTCGGTGAGCAGCGCCTTCGACACCGTGAGGCTCGCCCGCGGCTCGACCGTCTCGCTGGCCTGCGCGGTCGCCGTGTGGGCGGTCGCCGTCGGGTCGGGCCCGCCGGTGACGACGGCCACGTTGACCGGGGTGCCGGTCGCCGCCGGGTCGAGCGTCCCGCTGACGGTGTAGGAGACGCTGCCGCCGGCCGGGATCTCCACGGCGGGGCAGGTCGCCGTCCCGCCGGAGACCGGGCAGGTGGAACCGTCGGTGTCAGAGGTCATGCCCGCGCCGTTGACCTGGGCCGGGACGGTGTCGGTGACGACCACGTTCCGGGCCCGCGACGGGCCGTGGTTGGTGACCGTCACCCGCCACTCGATCCGCTGTCCGGGGACGACCGGGGCGGTCAGCAGCGCCTTGGCGATGCTCAGGTTCGCCTGCGGAGTGGGTACGGCGGTCGGCGAGGCCACCGCGGTGTGCGTGGGTGTGGCCGGGTCGGGCCCGCCGGTGACCACGACCGCATTCGTCGGGGTCACGGTCGCGTCCGGGGCGAGCGTCGCGGTGAGGGTGTAGGAGGCGGTCTGTCCGACCTCCAGCCCGATCGCCGGGCAGACCGCCGCACCGCCGGTGATCGGGCAGTCGGACGCGTCGGCGTCCGACTGGAGAACGGCGTTGGAGACCCCGTCCGGGACCTGGTCGGTGATCACGACGTCGCGCGCCCTGGACGGACCGTTGTTGGTCACCGTGATCCGCCACTGGATGACCTCACCCGGCACGACCGGGGCGGTCAGCAGCGCCTTCGCGACGGTCAGGCTCGCCTGCGGTGTCGGCGAGCCGGTGGGCGAGGCCACCGCTGTGTGCGTGGGCGTGCTCGGGTCGGGCCCGCCGGTCACCACGACCGTGTTGACCGGCGTCACCGTGGCGTCCTGCGCCAGCGTCCCGCTCAGCGTGTAGGAGACCGTCTGCCCGACCTCCAGCTCGACCGCCGGGCAGACAGCCGTTCCGCCCGTGATCGGACACACACTCCCGTCGGAGGCCGTCATGCTCGGCCCGCCGACCCCGTCCGGTACCCGGTCGGTGACGACGACGTCCCGGGCCCGGGAGGGTCCGTTGTTGGTGACGCTGACCTGCCATTGGATCTGCTGGCCGGGGACGACGGGGTCGGTCAGCAGCACCTTCGACACGGCCAGGTTCGCCTGCGGTGAGGGCGAGTCGGTGGGCGTGGCGACGGCTGTGTGCGTCGGTGTGGCCGGGTCGGGACCGCCGGTGACCGTAGCCGTGTTGGTCGGCGTGACCGTGGCGTTCTGGGCCAGGGTGCCGGTGAGCGTCCAGGCGAGGGTCTGGCCGGCGGGGATCTCGACGGCGGGGCAGGTCGCCGTGCCGTTGTTGATCGGGCAGGGCGTGTTGTCGGCGTCCGCCTTCATGCTCGCACCGGTCACACCTGCCGGGACGGTGTCGGTGACGACGACGTCCCGGGCGCGGGAGGGTCCGTTATTGGTCACGGTGACGCGCCACTGGATCTGCTGGCCGGGCACCACCGGATCGGTGAGCAGCGCCTTGGCGACGGTCAGGTTCGCCTGCGTCGAAGGTGAGTTCGTGGGGCTCGCGACGGCCGTGTGGGTGGGCGTCGAGGGATCGGGCCCGCCGGTGACCGTCACGGTGTTGGTCGGCGTGACCGTCGCGTTGGCGTCGAGGGTGCCGGTGAGCGTCCATGTCATTGAGGAACCGGCGGGGATCCCGACGGCGGGGCAGGTCGCCGTGCCGTTGTTGATCGGGCAGGCCGTCCCGTCGGCCGCCGTCATCGAGGCGTTGCCGACTCCTGCCGGAACGGTGTCGGTGACGACGACGTCCCGGGCTCGGGAGGGGCCGTTGTTGGTGACGCTCACCTGCCACTGGATCTGCTGGCCGGGGACGACGGGATTGGTCAGCAGCACCTTCGACACGGCCAGATTCGCCTGCGGCGTCGGCGGGTTGGTCGGCGTGGCGACGGCTGTGTGCGTCGGTGTGGCCGGGTCGGGGCCGCCGGTGACTGTCACGGTGTTGGTCGGCGTGACCGTGGCGTCCTGCGCCAGGGTCCCGGTGAGGGTCCAGGTCTGCGACGAGCCGGCCGGGATCTCCACCGCCGGGCAGGTGGCGACCCCGCCACTGATCGGGCAGTTGGCCCCGTCGGTATCGGCGGTCATCACCGCGCGGGTGACGCCCGTCGGCACCTGGTCCGTCACCACGACCTCTCGGGCGCGGGACGGTCCGTTGTTGGTCACGGTGACCTGCCACTGGATCCGCTGGCCGGGGACGACGGGGTTGGTGAGCAGCACCTTCGACACCGTCAGGTTGGCCTGCGGGGCGGGCGAGTTCGTCGGCGAGGCCACCGCCGTGTGGGTGGCCACTGACGGATCGGGGCCGCCGGTGACCGTCACCGAGTTCACGGGCGTCGAGGTCGCGTCGGAGGCGAGCGTGCCGGTGAGGGTCCAGGTCTGGGAGGAACCCGCCGGGATCTCGACGGCGGGGCAGGTGGCGACTCCGCCGCTGATCGGGCAGCCGGTCCCGTCCGAGGCCGTCATCACGGGGTTGTCGACCCCGCTCGGTACCTGGTCGGTGACGACGACGTTCCGGGCGCGCGAGGGGCCGTTGTTGGTGACGGTGACGCGCCACTGGATCTGGCGGCCGGGTACCACCGGATCGGTGAGCAGGACCTTGGAGACGGTGAGGTTGGCCTGCGGCGACGGTGAGTTCGAGGGTGATGCGACGGCCGTGTGGGTCGACGCCGTTGGGTCGGGGCCGCCGGTGACCGTCACGGTGTTGGTCGGCGTGACCGTGGCGTCCTGCGCCAGGGTGCCGGTGAGGGTCCAGCTCAGGGACGACCCGGCCGGGATCTCGACCGCCGGGCAGGTGGCGGTGCCGCCGGTGATCGGGCAGTTGGCTCCGCCCGTGTCGGCGGTCATCGTCGCGCCGGTGACTCCGGGCGGCACCTGGTCGGTCACCACCACGTTCCGGGCCCGGGACGGTCCGTTGTTGGTCACGGTCACCCGCCACTGGACCGGCTGTCCGGGCACCACCGGGCTCGTCAGCAGCGACTTGGAGACGGTGAGGTTGGCCTGCGGCGAAGGGCTCGCGGTCGGCGAGGCGACGGCGGTGCGGGCCGTGGCCCCCGGGTCAGGGCCGCCGGTGACCACCGCCGTGTTGGTGGGTGTCACGGTGGCGTCCGGGTCGAGGGTGCCGGTGAGGGTCCAGCTCTGCGACGACCCGGCCGGGATCTCCACCGCCGGGCAGGTGGCGGTGCCGCCGGTGATCGGGCAGTTGGCTCCGCCCGTGTCGGCGGTCATCGTCGCGCCGGTGACTCCGGGCGGCACCTGGTCGGTCACCACCACGTTCCGGGCCCGGGACGGTCCGTTGTTGGTCACGGTCACCCGCCACTGGACCGGCTGTCCGGGCACCACCGGGCTCGTCAGCAGCGTCTTCGAGATGGTGAGGTTGGCCTGCGGCGAAGGGCTCGCGGTCGGCGAGGCGACGGCGGTGCGGGTCGAGGCCGACGGGTCGGGGCCGCCGGTGACCAGCGCCGTATTGGTCGGCGTGGTGGTCGCGTCGGGGTCCAGGGTGCCGGTGAGGGTCCAACTGGCGGTGCCGTTCACCGGGATCTCGACGGCGGGGCAGCTCGCGGTGCCGCCGGTGATCGCGCAGGAGGCGCCGTCCTGGTCGTTGGCCATGCTCGCGGCGGTCACGCCGGCCGGGATCCGGTCCGTCACCACGACGTTGCGGGCGCGCGACGGTCCGTTGTTGGTGACCTTGACCTGCCACTTGATCTGCTGGCCGGGTACCACGGGGCTGGTCAGCAGCGTCTTCGAGACGACCAGGTTCGCCTGGTTGCCGGGTGGGACGGGGTTGGCGGTACTGGTGCAACTGGGGGAGCAGTTCGGGTCGGTGGCGCCACCCGGTGGGGTGACGGTGGCCCGGTTGTCCAGGGAACCGGTGGCGTCCGCCGGGACGGTGCCGGTGAGGCGGTAGGTGACCTGGCCGCCCGCCGGGAGGTCGACGGTGGTGTTGATGTCGCCGGTGCCGGAGGCGGGGCTGCCGCAGCTGCCGCCCCCGGCGGCCGTGCAGGTCCAGGAGAAGTTCCGGATCGTGGCGGGCAGGGTGTCCCTGACCGAGGTGCCGACGGCGTCCGAGGGGCCGTCGTTCCTGACCACGATGGTGTAGGTGAGCGGCTGGCCGGGCACGTACGGGTTCTTGTCGGGGGTCTTGGTGACGGACAGACCGGTGGTGGCGCGCCCGGGGGTGTCGACGGTGCTCGAACAGGTCGGACCGCAGTTGGGGTCGGTGGCGGCGGCGGGTCGGGTCACGGTCGCGGTGTTCGACAGGGTGCCGGTGGTGGAGGAGGGGACGGTGCCCGTCACCGTGTACGTCACCGAGCTGTTCGCCGCGATCGTGGCCGTCGTGTCGATGTTGCCGGTTCCGCTCGCGGCGCCGCAGCCGCTGCCGGTGCCACCGGAGGCGCAGGTCCAGGTGAACCCGGACAGCGCGGACGGCAGCGCGTCGCGGACGGCGGCGTTGACGGCCGGCGCGGGTCCGGCGTTGCTCACCACGAAGGTGTAGGTGAGCCGCTGTCCCGGGACGTACGTGGTGGGGGAGGCGGTCTTCTTCACGGACAGGCCGACCTGGGTGACCCACTCGAGGACGATCTCGCCGTTGCCGCCGTCGCTGTAGCCGCCGCCGTCACCGATTCCGCTGCCGCTGGTGTACTGGGCGTCGCTGCGTCCGCCCGAGGTGCCGCCGACGCCGTTGCCGCTGCTGTTGGTGCCGTTGGCGGTCTGCGTGTTGGTGACGCCGGTGCCCCGGTTGTAGCCGGAGCCGCCGCCGCCCATGCCGTTGGCCTCGAGCGTGCCGCCGCGCTGGCAGGCGCCACCGCCACCGCCGTAGTAGCCGCCGCCGCCTCCGCCGCCGCCCTCGTTCTGCGGGTTGGCGGCGCCGCGGCCGCCCTGGTACTGGACTCCGGCGGTGGCGGCCGCGCACGACGTCTGGGTGGCGGCGGCGCCACCCGCGCTCTGGGTGCCGCCCCGGCCGGAGGCGGCGGGCTGGTTGTCCTGTCCGCCGTTGCTGCCACCGCCGCCGCCCGCCGCCGGGATGGTCGCGTCGGCGCCGGGGGAGGAGCCGCCGCCGCCACCGGCCACGACCAGCGGGTTGGTGCCGTAGGCGCCGTTCCACACGGCGCTCATCCCGCCGCCGCTGCCACCGGTCGCACTGGCCGCGCCGGCGGCGGTGAAGCCCTGGCCGCCGGCGCCGCCCCCGCCGTACGTGGCGCTGGTGCTGTTCAGCCGGCCGCCCTGGCCGACGGTGAGGGTCAGCGACTGACCGGGCGTCACCGCGAGGGTGCCGGTGGTGTAGCCGCCACCACCGCCGCCGTACTGGCCGGTGTAGTAGGCGCGGGGGGAGCCCGCGCCGCCGGCTCCGAACACCCGGGCGTTGACGGCGGTCACGCCGGCCGGCACGGTGAAGGTCTGGTCGCCGCCGCTGTAGGTGACCCGGGTGCAGTTGGTGAAGCTGCCGGTCGGTGTGCACGCGGTCAGGGCCCGCTGCTCCAGGGGGAGCCCCTGCGGGCCGTACGCGGGAGGGGCGGCGGCGAGCGCCAGTCCGCCCTGGGGGACCAGGCACAGGAGCGCGAGCGCGCCGCGCACCGCCGTCCGGAACCGACCGCCGAGCAACGACCTCACCGGGGCCATCCGGCGTCTCCTCTCGCGCCCGTGCGCGCACGGGCACAGCTGGACGGAATTCACAGAAAATCCGGCGAATATACGCAGGCGAGATCAGAGACTGCCGAGAAGGAGCGCCCATTGGGACGAACTGATGACGTGTCAGTCCGCTTTTCTGCCGGAATCCGCGCTTTCGGCCCAGCCCGGCCACCGTTCGGCGCAACCGGGCGGAGCGGCCCCGGGACGCGGCGGGGCCGCCGTGCCGGGGCCGGGCCCGCGCGGGGGCGTCAGCCGAAGACCGGGACGGTGTCCAGGATCGCGAGTCGCGCGTTGGCCGTCCTGATGCTGCCGCAGAGCACCTGCGCGCCGCCGATGCGGTAGTCCTCGCCGCTGCCGGTGGCCTTGATCGCGGCGCCCTGGAGCGAGGTGTACTGCTTGTCCTGGAGGTCGCCCTTGCGCAGGTCGCGGACGACGATGAGCTTGCGGACCAGGTCGCCGGCGCCCTGCTGGGTGGCGAGGGCCTTCTTCTGGTCCTCGCCGAGTTTGGCGAAGGCCGCGTCGTTCGGGGCGAAGACGGTGACGTTCTCCATCGAGTCGAAGATGTCCTTGGCCTTGGCGGTCTTGACCAGGGCGGACAACTGGGAGAGGTCCTTGGTCTGGTCGATCGCGCCCAGCACCGGCAGGCGACCCATCGCGTCGAGGCTGCCGGGGCCGTCGCCGGGCATCGCCGCGCAGGCCTGGCCGAAGACCTTCTCGGGCGGCGGGGGCGCGACGGCCACCGGACCGGGCCCGCCGGTCCCGGCGTCGACGCCGCCGCAACCGGCGAGCGGGGCCACGGCGAGCGCCAGGGCCGTGAGGAGGGCGGGGCGGTGGGTACGGCGGCTCATACGGAGGTCCTCCAGGGGGAACCGGTCGAATCGTGCCGGATACGCCCCAGATGGTGACACCACGCCGAGCCGCCACCAGGGAGATCGGACCCGCACCGCACGACCCGTCACCCGTGCGGAGCCGTCCCCGGCCCGCCGGCCGACCCGACCGACCCCTGCACAGCCGCACCGGGCGCTGCGGCGGACCCGGGGACGGGCCAGGGGGCGCCGCCGTACAGGCCCGCCGTACGGGGCCGCATCGCCCCGAGCCCGTACACCGTGGCGCTGAGCCGTCTGCCGGTGCGAGGTGCTGTGCCGGTCCCGGGCGTCCCGTACTACGTGGACCGGCTGGGTTCGACGGCGCCGAGCGGAGCGGCCAGTGATTCCAGGCTGCGCCGTTCCGCCTTGACGCCGATCACCGCCTCGACCAGGCCGGCGAGGGTCATCAGGGTCGCGCCGATGCAGAACGCCAGGGTGGTGTCGGAGACCTTCCCGCTGCTCACCAGGCTGTTGAACAGCAGGGGGCCGCTGATGCCGCCGACGGCGGTGCCGATGGCGTAGAAGAAGGCGATGCACATCGCCCTGGTCTCCAGGGGGAAGATCTCGCTGACCGTCAGGTAGGCCGAGCTGGCGCCGGCGGAGGCGAGGAACAGGACGGCCGTCCAGCAGGCGGTCATGGTGACGGCGGACAGTGAGCCGTGCTGGAAGAGCAGCGCGGTGCCGAACAGCAGCACCCCGGAGCCGATGTAGGTACCGGCGATCATCGGTTTGCGTCCGACGGAGTCGAACAGGCCGCCCAGCAGCAGTGGTCCGAGGAAGTTGCCGACCGCGATCACCGCGAAGTAGTAGCCGGTGTCACCCTCGGGGACGGCGAAGTACTTGGTGAGGATCACCGCGTAGCCGAAGGTCACCGCGTTGTAGAGGAACGCCTGACCGATGAACAGGGCCAGGCCGAGCACGGTGCGGCGCGGGTAGAGGGTGACGACCGTGCGGGCGATGGTGCCGAAGCCGAGCGGGCCGCGCTCGCGGATACGGATCGGCTTGCCTTCGACGGGCGGCAGTTCGCGGCCGTACTCCTCCCGGACGATCCGTTCGGCCTCGGCCACCACCTCCTCGGCCTCCTCGGCCCGGCCGTGGGTGAACAGCCAGCGCGGACTCTCCGGGACGTGCCGGCGCACCAGCAGGATGACCAGGCCGAGGACCACACCGATGCCGAAGGCCAGCCGCCAGCCCAGGTCGGTCGCGAAGAAGGCGGTGTTCAACAGGGCGATGGAGGCGAAGGCGCCGATCGCCGCGCCGATCCAGAAGCTGCCGTTGATCACCAGATCGATCCGGCCGCGCACCCGGGCCGGGATCAGCTCGTCGATCGCGGAGTTGATCGCCGCGTACTCGCCGCCGATGCCGAATCCGGTGAAGAAGCGGCAGACGAAGAAGAACCAGGCGCTCCAGGAGAACGCCGTGACCGCGGTGGCCGCCAAGTAGACGGCCAGGGTGACCATGAAGAGCTTCTTGCGGCCCAGACGGTCGGTCAGCCAGCCGAAGAACAGCGCGCCGCTGCACGCCCCCGCGACGTACACGGCGGCCGCGATCGTGGTGACCTGGGTCGTCGTGATGGAGATCCCGCTGCCGCTCTGGGCGAGCCGGGCCGCCATGTTGCCGACGATCGTGACCTCGAGACCGTCGAGGATCCAGACCGTCCCCAGTCCGATCACGATCCGCCAGTGCCAGCGGGACCACGGCAGTCGGTCCAGCCGCGCGGGGACGTTCGTCTCGATGACCCCGTCACCGGGGCGGTTCCGGGCCGGCGTTGGTTGCCGCACCCCTCGCCCCGCGCCCTTCGCCGGGTCGGCCATGGCGAACCCCTTCCCTCACGCCGGTAGGACCCATGGCGTCTGCCCGGATCCCGCACGACCACACCCCACCACATCGCCCCGCCCATCCCGCGCATCCCGACCACTCGGCCGCGCCGTGCCCGGGCGTTCCTCATCCGCCCGGGTGTCGGCTTGGTCCGGTGCGGCGCCCTTGCCGCGGCGGGCCGCCACCGTGAAGGGCCCCGGCGGTGGAGGCGACTGCGCCGGTCGCCCGCTCACCCGGTCGCCCGCTCACCTGCTCGCCCGGTCGGTCGCGGGGCGGCAGGCGAGGAGTCCCGAGAAATTCCTCTGCGAGGTTGTCACACCCGTGCGGGCCGGCGGGTCAGTGGAGTGTTCGAGCAGGTGCGGCAGGGCGGGCCGGGATCGGTCCGCCCCGCCGTCCCGGCTCCCAGTCCCAACCGGATCAGGGGTATTCGCCATGTCTGTCGCCTACGTCGCCCTCACCGTCGCCAGTGCTCTGTGGGTGGGTTTCTCGGGTGTCTCGCTCGCGCGCCGGGCGGAGTTCGTGACCCAGCCGCTGGTGGAGTACGGTGTGCCGCGCTCGTGGTGGGGCCCGCTGGCGTTGGCGAAGCTCGCGGGCGCCGCCGGCCTGCTGGTCGGCCTCGCGGTCCCGGCCCTCGGCGTCGCCGCCGCGATCGGCCTGATCCTGTACTTCGCGGGCGCGGTGATCACCTGTCTGCGGGCCCGCTCCTACAAGACCGTGGCATTCCCGCTCCTCTACCTTGCCCCGGTCGCGGTCACCCTGGCTCTGGGCCTCGCAGCTTGAGCTCGATCGCGGCCTCGTCACCGGGACGGATCGGCTGCAGGTCGCGGCGCATTCGGGCCTGGTCGGCGATCACGAAGGCGTCGCGGGC
>NZ_JAXCLC010000003.1:0-203207 GCF_034043715.1 Kitasatospora purpeofusca
GTGGCGTGGCGCGGAGGCAGAGCGGGACCGTCGGGGGGGCCCGGGGCCTCGGAGGGGGGCCCGCCGTGTTGTGCCGCCGGTGGGAACTCAGGACGGTGCTGCGGACAGGTGGAGGTGTGGAGCTGTCACAGCGGGGACGGATACGGAACGGGGACCAATGGGCGTTCGGGGAGCTGTTCGATCAGGCGGCAGACGACCTGTACCGGTACGCGGTGCGGGTCTCGGGGGACTGGGCGGTCGCGGAGGACATCGTCCAACTGACCTTCCTGGAGGCGTGGCGGCTGCGCCACAAGCTGCGCGAGAGCGACGAGCCGGTCCGCCCCTGGCTGTTCGGGGTCGCCGCCAACGTGCTGCGGAACACGACCCGGGCGGCCCGGCGGCACCGCGCCGCGATGGAGCGGCTGCCACCCAGGGACGTGGTGCCTGACTTCGCCGACGAACTCGTCGGGCGGCTGGACGACAGCGTCCAGCTGGCCGCCGCGCGGCGGGCGCTGGAGCGGCTGCGGAAGGCGGAGCGGGAGGTGTTCGGCCTCTGCGTCTGGGCCGGGCTCGACTACGCCAGTGCCGCCGAGGCGCTCGGGGTGCCGGTCGGAACGGTGCGTTCGCGGCTCTCGCGCGCCCGCACCAAGCTCCGGGCGCTGGCCGAGGAGGAATTGAGAAACGGGCGGGAACTCCGCACCGGGGTCGGACAGGTACGGGTTGGCCGCACCGATGCGGCCCGGTCGACACGGGAGACGAACCGATGAACGAGCACGAGCGTGCCGAGCTGGCCCGGCTGCTGCCGGCGCCGGCGCGGCCCGAACTCTCCTCAGACCGCCACCGGCTGTTGAGGGGACATCTGATGAGTGAGATCCGGGACACGAAGCCCGCGCGGGTCCGGCGGGGGAAGCTCGGGTGGGTGGCGATTCCGGCCCTGGCCGGCGGTCTGGCCCTGGCGATGGTCCTGCCGGGGGGCGGTGACGGCGCGGCCTCCAAGGCCCCGCTGGCCCAGCAGCAGAACGGGCAGCAGGTCCAGGGCGGGCAGTCGGCCGAGAGCGGCAGCACCACGCTGAACGTCGCCCCGGTCGCCGCCGTCCAGCTGCTGACCCAGGCCGCCGACACCGCGGCCGGCAAGCCCGACCCGAAGCCCGGCAAGAACCAGTTCGTCTACGTGGACAGCCTGGTGTCCTTCGTGGGCATGAGCGCGGACGGTGAGACGCACGTCGACAAGGCGCACCGCCGTCAGATCTGGCTGTCGGTGGACGGCAGCCAGTGGGGCGTCCTGAAGGAGGAGGGCAAGTTCGGCAAGGGCGAGGCCGCCGCGAAGGAAGGGGACAAGCGCCCCGCGCCGCGCACCGACGGCGGCATGTGGATCGACCCGACCAAGAAGCCGAGCATCGGCGCGCCCACCTACAACTACCTGGCCGGACTGCCGACCGACCCGGACGCGCTGCTGAAGAAGATCTACGCCGAGACCAAGGGCCAGGGCCGCACCCCTGACCAGGAGGCGTTCGCGACCATCGGGGACCTGCTGCGCGAGCAGATCGCCCCGCCGGCCGTCAGCGCCGCCCTCTACCGCGCCGCCGCCAAGATCCCCGGCGTCACCGCGGTCGAGGACTCGGCGGACGCCTCGGGCCGCCACGGTGTCGCCGTGGCGCACGTGGACAGCGGCGTCCGCACCGAGTGGATCTTCGAGCCGAAGACCCACGAATTCCTCGGCGAGCGCGAGGTCGTCGTCGCCGAGAGCGACTTCGGCAAGCCGGGCACGGTGATCGGCCACTCGGCGGTGCTGGGCCGCACCATCACCGACAAGCCGGGCGAGGAGTCCGCGCAGCAGAACGCCTGATCACAGCACGATGAAAGCCGTGGGGCCCGGTGCAAGCGGGCCCCACGGCCGTTTCGGGGCAGTGCTGCCGTCGCGGGGCCGATGAAGTCCGGCTCCGTCGCCCCCTCCTGCCGTTTTCACCCTCGCCGAGGGCAAATGGCCCGTCAAGGGGGCGCCGTGGCAGAGCTGTCCTCCTCGGTGGAGGGCGGCGCGGGCGAGGGCGGCGCCGGTGGCGGTGGAGTCGGCGGTGACCGGGGCTCTCGGGACGGTTTCTGAGCAGGAGCGGCAGGGCCCGGGGCGGCGGACCGGGTCGTGGCAGAGGGGGCACTCGGAGTACGTGGCAGGCGCGGCCCCGGCGCGCGGGGGCGGGAGTTTGCGCCGGAGCCGGTCGCGGAGAAGCGCGACGGGCGAGTGCAGCTGGGTGGGCAGGCCGGGCAGCAGGGCGTGGGCCAGGTCGGTAGCGGTACTGCCGTGTTCGAGCCACTGGCCGACGAGAGGTGCGAGCGCCTGCGCCTCGGCGAGCCCGAGGCGCAGGCGCGGTTCGGGTCGGAGGGCGCGGAACAGCGTGGCCACGGCTGCGCGGGTCTGCTCGTCGACCTCGGGGAGGGTGGGTACTTCTTCCAGGTCCTTTACGGGAGGGGTGACAGCGCGCCCGGACTCCCGTTCACCGGCGACCGGGTGGGGGACACCCGGTCGCTGGGGGAGGTCGTAGACGTGGGCCTCGGAGCGGATCGTCCCGTCCGGGCGCCGGACGCGGACGACCCGGTAGTACCCGGCATCGGTGAGTTCCTTGAGCGCCCGTCGGACGGCGCCGCGCCCCTGCGGGCTGGTGTCCGCCATGTGTCGGCCGTCCTCGCGCCACCCGTCGGGGCGCGAGAGGAGGTCGGCGAGGAGTCCGCGGGCGGTGTAGCTGAGCCGCCGGTCCTGCAACAGGCCGTTGGGAAGCACGGTGAATGAGCGCGCGTGGGCGCTACGATGAATCTGCATCTGGAGTTGTCGCTCCTGGTGCCGGACCCCGGGGTGTTCCACCACCGCCGGGGTCTTCTATGTTCTGTTGATAATGCGGAACGTAGCATATCCGCCACGGAGCGTGCGAAGTGTTCGGGATTGCGAAGGGTGGGGCCGAGGGTCCTTCCTCGGCCCCACCCTTGGGTATCGGGGTCATGTGGCAGCCCCGATCGGGTAGGGCCCGCACTCGCACCAGACGACCTTGCCCGGCCCCTCGGTGCGGGCGGAGTGTCCCCACTTGAGGGCGAGGGCCTCGACGAGGAGCAGGCCGCGCCCGCACCCGTCGGTCGCGGCCGGCTGGCGGGGGAGAGGTGGGTGTTCGCTCGCGTCGTGCACCTCGATGCGGAGGCGGGTGTCGTCGACGTCGAAGAAGACCCGGATCAGCCGCCCGGGCATCCCCGAGTGCAGCACGGCATTGCCGACCAGCTCCGAGGTGAGCAACTCGCCGACCTCCAGGAAGTCCTGGCCGCCCGGCACGGTGTCGAGCAGCTCGCGCAGCATCCGCCGCGCGAGCTGCGGCGATCTGCGGGAGCGGGGGAACCAGGCGTTGCGCGCGGAATTCGGGTCGGTGGGCCTGTCGGTTCCGGGCATGGGGGAGCCACCTCCGGTGGGTTGGGGGGTGTCCGGGCGAACTGGCAGCCCGGTGGAAGGTGATGGGCACAGGAATGCCCGAGCGGTCATCACTCAGCGTGGATGAGTGAGGCACATTGGGTAGCATGCGCCCGGAGTCGGAATTTTCGCAACTGTTCTTTGAAGAACAATTTCCGATCTTGGTAAATGGGTACTCTGGGGCCAGTCCACTTGTGGAGTCGGGGAGTTGATCACTTGTCCCAGTCCCGCCCGTCAGTTCGACGCCGTCGCGTGGCGAGCCTGCTCATCCGTCATCGGGAAGCGGCCGACAGAACGCCCGACGAGGCGGCGAAGCGGATCGACTGCCATCGTTCGAAGATCAGCCGTATGGAGAATGCCTGGCTGCCGATCTCCAGCAGCGAGTTGCGTGATCTGCTGATGTTCTACGGTGTGGACGACCCGGTGTACGTGGAGGAGGTCGTCGCGCTCAACCGGAAGAGTGCGGAGCGAGGTTGGGCGCAGCAGTTCGACATCTCCCCGCCCTCGTATGTCGACTACATCGACTACGAGGAGAGCGCCAGCCACATCCGCTCGTTCCAGCCGATGATGGTGGCGGGCCTGTTGCAGACGGCGGACTATGCGAGAGCGATCTACCAGGCCTCACCTTTCGACATCCCACCGCAGCGGATCGACGAGCTTGTGGCGGTGCGCCTGCAACGGCAGAGGTTTCTGGATCACGCTGAGTCGTCCAGGCTCAGCGTGATCCTGGGGGAGGCCGCACTTCGTGGGCAAGTGGGCGGAGTGGAGGTCATGCGCTCGCAGTTGAACCACCTGAGGCAGGTGAGTGACCGCCCGAACATCGAGTTGCAGGTGCTTCCGTTCAGCGCGGGTGCCCACGCGGGAATCATGGGCTCGTTCGTGCTCTTCAGCTTCCCGACTTCGGCCTTCTCCGATGTTGTGTGCCTGGAGCATCGGGCAGGCATGCTCTATCTGGAGGCGCAGGAGGAGACGTCTGCCTATACGCTCACGTTCGACTCGCTGCGGTCGAGTGCGTTGAGCGTCTCCGAGAGCCTCGACCTACTGGCCCGGGTCGAAGGAGAGTTGTAGCGCGGTATCAAGCGGAGGTGCTGAAGGTGTCTGTTCCCGATCTCAGTCGCGTGAACTGGAGGAAGAGCACGTTCAGTGGGGAGACCGGGGACTGCATCGAGGTGGCTGACGGGGTTCCCGGGGTGCTGCCCGTGCGTGACTCGAAGGATCCGTCGGGCCCCTCTCTTCTGTTCACCTCTGAGGCGTGGGCGGCCTTCGTCGCCGGTGTGCGCGCGGGGGAGTTCGGCATCGGCGGCTGAACATGCCTTTCGGCGGGCCCGCGTCCTCGGACGTGGGCCCGCCGAAGAGGAATGGGGTCCTGGGTAAAGGAGTTCGGATGGCCGCTGAGGACGTCATCGAGCCCGACGAGACGGAGTACCTGCTGAACTCGTCGGTGAACGCTCGGCGTCTGCTTGCGTCGCGGAGGGCCGCTGCTGAGGGCCGGTTCGAGGAGCGTGACCTGGTGGACGTTCCTGGTCGGCCCGTGTCCTAGGACGCGGGCCGACCTCCTTCGACTTCGTCCAGGGTCAGCGCGCCGCGGCCCGCTGCAGGGCGCTGGCGAGGAGGGCGAGGTCGGTGGGGCCGTTGCCCAGCTCGCGGACGGGCCGCCGGGCCGGTGGGGCGCCCAACTGGAGCGGGTCTATGGCGACCACGGTGGGCCGCAGGGTCGCCGTGCGCGGGATGCGGCCGCTGATGCGGGCGGTCTGGAACGCGGTGACGCCGCCGTCCGGCAGCCGCAGGTAGCCGCGGCCCGGAGTCGTATCCGGCAGGGCCGCGGCGTCGCCGAGGTGGATCAGCAGATCGGAGTCGGCCGGGTCGTCGGTCCGCAGCGCGATCCGCAGCAGGGCGGCGTCGTCGACCTCGGTGCCGGTGGTCTCCTCCGGGTGCCCGGTGGTCACCGCGAGGTGGATGCCGAGCGGTCCGCCGCGGCGGGCGACGGCGGCCAGGGCCCGGGCGAGCGGCCGCCCGGCCGGGGACGTCGGCGCGAGGAGGGCGTCGTAGTCGTCGACGACGACGACCAGCCGGGCCGGGCAGGGCCCGGTGGCCGCCGCAGGGCCGACGGCGGCCTCGGCGCTGCGCGGCCGGATAATGCGCGGGGTGCTCGCCGTCGCGGGGGCGCCGACGGTGGCGGGGACCGGGACGGCCTCCCCATCGAGGATGCGGGCCGCGTGCCAGGAGGCGAAGTCCAGGCCGTCGAACAGCCGCTCCCGCATCGCCAGTTCGTCCTCCAGCGCCTCGGCGGCGAGCAGCGCGGCGCGCGGGTCGGCGTCGGCGTTCACCAGGCCGGTGACGTGCGGGAGTTCGGTGCAGCCGGCGAGTCCGTCCTCGGTGGCCCGGCCCTCGACGACGGTGACGGCGAGGCGTTCGGGCCGCTCGGAGACGGCGAGCGAGGCGATCAGGGTGCGCAGCAGCTCGGTCTTGCCGGAGCCGCGCGCGCCGCCGATCAGCAGGTGCGGGCCGCCCGGGTCGGGGGAGGGGAGGGTGAGTTCGGGGTCCGCGAGGTCGAGGACGCACAGTTCGTCGCGGGTGGTGCCGAGCAGGGCGGTGGCGGCGCCGATACCGCCGGCGTGGGCGTCCCAACGGGCGGAGAGCTTGGCCGGGGTGACGGTGTCCAACTGGAGCAGGTCGAGCAGGCGCAGCGCGTCCGGCAACGGCCCCCGGTTGGCCGGGGTGGCCTCGCGCAGCGGGGCGAGGACCCGGGCGAGGCGCTCGGCCCAGGCGTCGGAGACGGCGTCCAGGGAGATCTCGTGCAGGGTCTCGCGACCGCGGGCGACCGGACCGGGGCGGTCGAGCGACAGCTGGGTGCCGACCTCGCCGGTGATCAGCGCGGTGGCGCCGAGGCCGCGGGGCAGCAGCTCGGGCTGCTCGGCGAGGCAGATCGGGAAGATGCCGACCGCCGGGCCCTGGCGCAGCAGCAGGTCGAGGGCCTGCCGGGCGGCCTCGGTGGCGGGGCGGCCGTCGACCACGACCACGGTGGCGGGGTGGCCGCCGAGGCCGACCGGGCCGCTGAGCCGGGTGGTGAGCTCGGTGAGCCGGGCGGTTGCCTGCTCGTCGTCGAGGCCGAGCAGCAGCCGGCAGTCCTGGCCCTCGGCGGGCCGCAGGTGGGGCAGCCACAGGGCCCAGGCCCAGGTGTCGACGCGGTCCTGCGGGGTGCGCGCCGGGTCGGCCTCGACCACCACCAGGCTGAGCCCGGTCGGCGGGTGCAGGGCGGCGAGCTGGGCGACGACGGCGCGGGTCAGCGCGTCCAGCCGCTCGCGCGGGCCGCTGAGGCCGAGGCTGCCGGCGGTCTGCAGGTCGAGGGTGACCGGGACGGCGGGGAGCACGGTGCCGGGCGAGGTGCCGGGGCCGCCGGGCCGGTCGGCGGTGCCGAGCCGCAGGGTGAGCGCGTCGGGGTGGCCGGGGCCGCGCTCCCAGAGCCGGGGGCCGCGGCCGAGCGCGTTGAGCAGGAGGGTGGCGAGGTCGGGCCAGCGCTCGCGCTGGGCGGCGGCCTGCCGGGTGCGGACGGCGGCGTGGTGGCGCTCGGCGCTCTCCTCGGGCGGTTCGGCGGCGGAGCGGCCGAGCCGGAGCGAGAGCAGGCCCCGGCCGCGCCCGGTGGGCGGTTCGGGTGCGCTGGGCGGCTCGGTGGCCGGCGGGGCGGGCCGGGCCGGGGCGGGGGCGGCGAGCTGGAGGTGGCCGTGGCCGTCGGGGAGCGCGGCGCGGGCCGCCGGCCCGGAGCCGTCCCGGGTGTCCGGGAGGGTGACCCGCAGGGTGGTCTCGCCGAGCCGCAGCAGGCCGGTGCCGTCGAGCGGGACGGCTTCCTCCGGCGGTCCCGGCGGGACGATCCGCCCGTCCACGGTGGTGCCGTTGGTGGAGCCGAGGTCGCGGACGGTGACCGTGCCGTCCTCGGCGAGGTGCAGGGCGAGGTGCAGCCGCGAGACGTCGGGGTCGTCGACCGGGACGTCGGCCTCGCCGGAGCGGCCGACCCGGATCTCCCGGCCGTGCAGCCGGTGCACGCCGCCGGCGTCGGGGCCGCCGACGACGCGGAGTTCGGCGGCGGCGGGGGCGTCGTCCGGGTCGTCGGCGGTCGGGTCCGGCTCGTTGAGGGAGAGGACGGCGCCGTCGAGCAGCGGGGGGTGGCCGAGCAGGGTGTGCTCGTCCACCCGGCGCGCCCCGGCGTAGAGGTGCACATGGGTGGCGGCCCGGGGTCCGCGCACGCCCACGGCGCCCGCGAGCGCCCCGGCGAGGGAGCCGAGCGCGGTGCCCACGGGTGCGGTGACCAGCACGTCCACGTAGGGGATGGCGGTGCCGGCGACTGCCGGGCCGCTGCGCGGTCGGAGGACGGTCAGCCGGATCTGCATCTCGCCCGCGATCCCTTCTGCTGGTGTGACGCCGTTGTGCCGCCGCCCGTTGCCGCCGCGGGGCGGCGGGGGTGGCCGCGACACCGGTTGGGCCACAGGAGTGGCGAGTGTCATCCTGCCATCCGTCACGGACAGTCCGCGCACGGTACCGGATTTGACGATCTTGCGATGATCGCCATGTTTGCTGGCGACGGAGAGTCAGGTCAACCGGTGCCCGGGAAGGCAGGCCCGGCGGCCCCGGTGGAACCGCCGGCGGGCCCTGCGGGTCTTCCCGTAGGGGATGTCCCCCAACCCGGGCGAACGCCCTGCCGGTCGCCCCGAAAACGTCAACGAGCCCCGTTAGAGTGGCCGGAAACACGGGCCCGGCAGGCTCACCGCACCGGCGGAGGAGCCGCCCGCGCGGGCGGCACGGCGAGGAGTGCGACAGGTGCGGCCAGTCGGGAGCAAGTATCTGCTGGAGGAGACCCTCGGACGAGGGGCCACCGGCACCGTCTGGCGCGGCCGGGTCCGCGCCGACGTCGAAGTCCCCGGCACCGCGCCCGGGCAGCAGGTGGCGATCAAGATCCTGCGCGAGGAGCTCGCGGCCGACCCCGACGTCGTGATGCGGTTCCTGCGCGAGCGCTCGGTACTGCTGCGGCTCACCCACCCGAACATCGTCAAGGTCCGCGACCTGGTCGTCGAGGGCGAGCTGCTGGCCCTGGTGATGGACCTCGTCGACGGCCCCGACCTGGCCCGCTACCTGCGCCAGAACGGTCCGTTCAGCCCGATCGCGGGCGCCCTGCTGATGGCCCAGGTCGCCGACGCGCTGGCCGCCAGCCACGTCGACGGCATCGTCCACCGCGACCTCAAGCCGGCCAATGTGCTGCTCGCCACCGCCGTCGTCGAGGGCACCGAGCAGATGCACCCGATGCTGACCGACTTCGGCATCGCCCGGCTCGCCGACTCCCCGGGCATCACCCGCAGCCACGAGTTCGTCGGCACCCCCGCCTATGTGGCGCCGGAGTCCGCCGAGGGCCGCCCGCAGACCTCCGCGGTGGACGTCTACGGCGCCGGGATCATGCTGTACGAGCTGGTCACCGGACGCCAGCCGTTCCAGGGCGACAACCCGCTGGCGATCCTCCAGGCGCACCTCGCCCAGGAGCCGCAGCGGCCGTCCACCATGCCCGAGCCGCTCTGGACGGTGATCGAGCGCTGCCTGCGCAAGGACCCGGCGCAGCGGCCCGGCGCGGTCTCGCTCTCCCGCGCGCTGCGGGTGGTCGCGGCGGGGGTCGGCGTGCACGCCTCCCCGGCGGCGGTGGACGCGGCGCTGGCCGTGGGCGCGCTGCTCGTGCCCGATCCGCAGCCGACCGCGGTGCCCGGCAGCGCGGACGCCGCGGGCCAGGGCCCGCTGGGCGGTCCGGGCGTGGCCGGGCTGTCGTTCGGCGCCGAGGACCGCACCCAGGTGCTCCCGGCCGGCCAGGCCGCCCCCGGTCAGCCGGGCCAGGGGTACGACCCGGCGGCGGCCACCCGGGTGATGGGTACCCAGCCGCCCCCGTACGACCCCGCGGCCGCCACCCGGGTGATGCCGCCCGCCGCGGTGCCGCCGCCCCCGCCCGGCCCGCCGCAGGCGGACGCGCCGCACCCGTGGCAGTCCCAGCTGCGGGCCGCCCGGGACCGCAACCAGCAGACCGAGATCGGCTACTTCGAGCCCGAGGACTTCGAGGCCCCGCCGGTCGCCCCGCCGCCGTTCCAGGCCGGGCAGGGGCGCCAGCAGCAGGGTCACCAGCAGCAGGGCCACCAGGGCTACCAGCAGCAGCCCGGCCACCCCCAGCAGCCGGGCCACCGCCCGCCGGAGGGCTACCAGCAGGGCTACCAGCAGCCGGGCCGGCCGCCCCAGGGCGGCGGGCAGCACCAGGCCCCGCCCGGCTACGCCCAGCGCCCGCCGGTCGCCCCGCCGCCGTACCGGACCGGCCCGGGCGGGCAGCCGCCCGGCGGTGGCCGTCCGCAGCCGCCCGCCGACTACGGCCGGCCGTCGCAGCAGGGCCGGCCGTACGGTCAGCATCCGCCGCCGGCCCCCGCGCCGTCGCCGCCGGCCCCGGGCCGGGCGGGCGCGGCTCCTGCCGCTCCGCCGCGCCGGGCCGAGCCGCCCGCGCCGCAGCACCGGGAGCCCCCGCAGCGCCGCACCGAGCCGCCGCGCGAGGCGCCCCGCGAGACGCCGCGCCGCGAGCCGCGCCCGCGCAGCCGCAACCGGATGTACATCCCGGGCCTGGGCTGTCTCAAGGGCTGTCTGATGGTGCTGCTGGTGCTGGCCGTGGCCGCGGTGGCGCTGTGGAACTTCACCCCGCTCCCCGAGTACTGGGCCGACGTCCAGGACTGGTTCACCAGTGCGAAGGACTGGGTGACCGACATCTTCGACTCGAAGAAATGACGGTGGCGCGGTGACGGCGGGGCGGCGCCGGGGCCCGCCACCGGCTCCGGCCGGTGGAATTGACGTTTTGTCGACAGTTCTCGGGAATTCTTGCGGTTTCCCGCCCGTCGAGCGGCCCCGGGCGGCCCGCGGAGGGCGTCCGGGCGCGTAGGTTGGTCGCTGTTGTCCCGCCCCACCGAGCGCACCGGACCCTCCCGGGGCGCTCCCGCCGCCCACGGAGCTGCATTGGCACGCAAGATCGGCAGCCGCTACACCGTCCACCAGGTGATCGGCCGGGGCTCGGCCGGGACGGTCTGGCTCGGCGAGGGCCCGGACGGCCCGGTCGCGGTCAAGCTGCTCCGCGAGGACCTGGCCGCCGACCAGGTGCTGGTCGGGCGCTTCGTCCAGGAACGAGCCGCGCTGACCAGCCTCGACCACCCCCGGGTGGTCGGCGTGCGCGACATGGTGGTGGACGGCAGCGACCTCGCCCTGGTGATGGAACTGGTCCAGGGCACCGACCTCCGCTCCCGGCTGGAGCGCGACGGCGCGGTGCCCCCGCAGGCCGCCGCCTCGATCATCACGGACGTCGCCGACGGTCTGGCCGCCGCCCACGCGGCCGGAATCGTGCACCGCGACGTCAAGCCGGAGAACGTCCTGCTCGACCTGGCCGCCGCCCCGGGGCCCGGCGGCGCCCCGCGCGCCAAGCTGACCGACTTCGGGGTGGCCCGGCTGGTCGACGCCCCCCGCCGGACCCGGGCGACCAGGATCATCGGCACCCCCGACTACCTCGCCCCCGAGATCATCGAGGGTCTGGAGCCGCGCGCCGCCGTCGACATCTACGCCCTCGCCACCGTGCTCTACGAACTGCTGGCCGGCTTCACCCCCTTCGGCGGCGGCCACACCGGGGCGGTGCTGCGCCGGCACGTCACCGAGCAGGTGCCGCCGATCCCCGGACTGCCCGACGGCCTGTGGCGGATCATCGCCGAGTGCCTGGCCAAGGCCCCGGCCTCGCGGCTGCGCGCCGCCGAGCTGGCGACCCGGCTGCGCGAGCAACTGCCCGCCCTGGCCGGACTGCCGGTGCTGGCCGTCCCGCAGCAGGGCCGGGCGCCGGCCGAGGAGCAGCTGACCCCGGGCGAGGCGGTCTACGCCGAGGTGGACGCCGCCCCCGGCACCCACAAGCGCCGCCGCGGTCCGGCCGTCCCGCTGGTGCCGGGCGCCGCCCCGGACTCCACCCGGGACACCCACACCAGCCTGCGCCGCCCCTCCGCGCACGAGCTGGCCTCCTACGCGGCCGAGTCGCGTGCCCAGCGCACGGCGCCGGCCACGGCCCACCGCCGCGACCGCCAGGCGCTGCTGCGCCGCCGCCGGATGCTGGCCGTGCTGCTGGCCACGATCCTGCTGCTGGCCGGGGCCGCGGCGGCCTGGACCGCGTTCGCCGCGACCGTCCCGGACACCGGTCCCGGCCCGCGCCCGGCCACCTCCGCGACGGCTCCGCGGGCTCCCTGACCGGCGCCGTCCGCGCCCCGGGCGGCTGTCCCGACGGCGCGTTCCGGGCCTCGAAGGCCCCCGGGGTCGTCACGTGCACCCCGGGAACCATTACCCTGGGGGCGTGGCAGCCGTCGATCCTTCCGAAGAGCTCAAGAACCTCGATACGACCATGGGGTCGATCGAGGCCGTCCTCGACCTGGACAAGATCCGGGCCGACATCGCGGTCCTGGAGGAGGAGGCAGCCGCCCCCACCCTGTGGGACGACGTCGCGAACGCACAGAAGGTGACCAGCAGGCTCTCCTTCCTCCAGGGCGAACTGCGCCGGGTCGAGGGGCTGCGCAGCCGCATCGGCGACCTGGGCGTGATGTTCGAGCTGGCCGAGTCCGAGGACGACGCGGACACCCGCACCGAGGCCGAGTCCGAGCTCGTCTCGCTCCAGAAGGCCGTCGAGGAGCTGGAGGTCCGCACCCTCCTCTCCGGCGAGTACGACGCCCGCGAGGCCCTGATCAACATCCGCGCCGAGGCCGGTGGCGTGGACGCCGCCGACTTCGCCGAGCAGCTGATGCGCATGTACCTGCGCTGGGCCGAGCGGCACGGGTACCCCACCGAGGTGTACGACACCTCGTACGCGGAGGAGGCCGGCATCAAGTCCGCGACCTTCAGCGTGAAGGTGCCGTACGCCTACGGCACCCTCTCGGTCGAGCAGGGCACCCACCGCCTGGTCCGCATCTCGCCGTTCGACAACCAGGGCCGTCGGCAGACCTCCTTCGCCGGCGTCGAGGTCCTGCCGGTCGTCGAGCAGTCCGACCACGTCGACATCGACGAGGGCGAGCTGCGCATCGACGTCTACCGCGCCTCCGGCCCCGGCGGCCAGGGCGTCAACACCACCGACTCGGCGGTGCGCATCACGCACCTCCCGACCGGCGTGGTGGTCTCCTGCCAGAACGAGCGCTCGCAGATCCAGAACAAGGCGTCCGCGATGAACGTCCTCCAGGCGAAGCTGCTGGAGCGGCGCCGCCAGGAGGAGCGCGCCGCGATGGACGCGCTCAAGGACAGCGGCAGCTCCTGGGGCAACCAGATGCGCTCCTACGTGCTGCACCCGTACCAGATGGTCAAGGACGTCCGTACCGCGTTCGAGGCCGGCAACCCGCAGGCCGTGCTGGACGGCGACATCGACGGCTTCATCGAGGCCGGCATCCGCTGGCGCAAGCAGCGCGAGACCGCCGCGCAGTAGTCGACACGGGAAGGGCCCGACCGGAACTCCGGTCGGGCCCTTCCCGTATGTACGTGTACCGCCGGTGCCTTCCTCAGGCCAGTGCCTGCCGCGCGAGCAGCACCACCGCGAGCAGCCCGGCCAGTACGGCCAGCAGCATCGCGGGGGAGAGCGCGGCGAACGGGCCCTGCTGCTCCTGCAGCCTGGCCCGGGTGGCCCGGCAGGCGGGGCAGCGGCCCTCGCTGACGCGGCCGTTGCAGTTGGCGCACACCAGATGGTCGCAGGTCATGCGATCTCCTCCTCGCTGCTACTGCCAACGCACCGGACCGGGCCTTGGTTCCTACTTGTGCCCTGTGCGGCGGAGCGGTCGGGCCCGACCGCAACCTCCACTCTGCCAGGTTCCGGCGGTTCCGGCCCCCGGGCTGTGAGATGGCTCCCAATATTCGGGGCATAACCGGGCATTCTCTCCCAGTTTTCTGCCGCTGTCACGCCCTGAACCTGCGAGCCGGGCGAGCCTTCGCGTATGGTCCCAAGCCGGGAGCGGCCGTTCCGCTCCCCTCGCCCGCCCCGGGCCGGGCATGCCGGGGGGCGGACCGACCGAGGACTGGCGCCGCCTAGGATGGCCTCCGTGATGCAGCCGTGATCAGATTCGACAACGTCTCCAAGACCTATCCCAAGCAGAATCGTCCCGCCCTGGACAACGTCTCGCTGGAGATCGAGAAGGGCGAGTTCGTCTTCCTGGTCGGCTCGTCCGGCTCGGGGAAGTCCACCTTCCTGCGGCTGTGCCTGCGCGAGGAGCGGCCCAGCACCGGCGAGGTGCACGTTCTGGGCAAGGACCTGGGCAAGCTGTCCAACTGGAAGGTGCCGCACATGCGCCGCCAGCTGGGCACCGTCTTCCAGGACTTCCGGCTGCTGCCGAACAAGACGGTCGCGCAGAACGTCGCGTTCGCGCTGGAGGTCATCGGGAAGCCGAAGAGCGCCATCGGCAAGGTGGTGCCCGAGGTGCTCGACCTGGTCGGCCTCGGCGGCAAGGAGGACCGGATGCCCGGCGAGCTGTCCGGTGGTGAGCAGCAGCGCGTCGCGATCGCCCGGGCGTTCGTGAACCGCCCGATGCTGCTGATCGCGGACGAGCCCACCGGCAACCTCGACCCGCAGAACTCGGTCGGCATCATGAAGCTGCTCGACCGCATCAACCGCACCGGCACCACGGTGCTGATGGCCACCCACGACCAGGCCATCGTCGACCAGATGCGCAAGCGCGTCATCGAGCTCGACAAGGGGCTGCTGGTCCGCGACCAGGCCCGCGGCGTCTACGGGTACCAGCACTGACCGTTCGGCGCTGAACCCGTGGGCCGTCCGCCCGCCTCCTCCGACCAGCAGTACCGACCCTGGAGTTGTTGAACGCATGCGCGCCCAGTTCGTCCTGTCGGAGATCGGTGTGGGTCTCCGCCGCAACCTGACGATGACCATCGCGGTCGTCGTCAGTGTCGCGCTCTCCCTCGCCCTCGCCGGTGCCTCCCTCCTGGTCCGCGACCAGGTCAACTCGATGAAGGGGTACTGGTACGACAAGGTCGAGGTGAGCATCTACTTCTGCACCAAGGCCGACGCCCGGAACTCGCCGCAGTGCGACAAGGGCGCGGCCACGGACCAGCAGGTCGCCGACATCAAGACCCAGCTGGACAAGATGGACTCGGTGGTCCAGACCTCGACCTTCGAGAACTCCACCGAGGCGTACAAGCACTGGAAGGAGATGAACCCGGACAACCCGCTCATCTCCGTCCTCGGCCCGGACGCCATCCCGCAGTCCTGGCGGGTCAAGCTGAAGGACCCGACCAAGTACGACGTCATCCAGAGCGCCTTCGCCGGCAAGCCCGGCGTCAAGTCGGTCGAGGACCAGCGGAAGATCCTGGAGAACCTCTTCGGCCTGCTGAACGGCCTCCAGACGGCGGCCTTCGTGATCATGGTGCTGATGCTCTTCGTCGCCCTGCTGCTGATCGTCAACACCGTCCGGGTGTCGGCGTTCAGCAGGCGGCGCGAGACCGGCATCATGCGCCTGGTCGGCGCCTCCAACTTCTATGTGCAGATGCCGTTCATCGCGGAGGCCGCGTTCTCCGCGCTGCTCGGCGCGGTGATGGCCTCGGGCCTGCTGCTCGGCGGGCACTTCTTCGTCCAGAACTGGCTGGCCGAGCGGGTGCAGTTCATCCACTTCATCGGCCTCTCCTCGGTGCTCGCGGTGATACCGCTGCTGGTCGTGGTGGGTATGGGCATGGCCGGCATCGCGGCCTTCTTCACCCTCCGCAAGTACCTGAAGGTCTGACCGGACAGCGCTCCGGACGACCGGGCGGCCCCGGACGGCACTGCGCCGTCCGGGGCCGTCGGCGTTCCGCCGCGGTCCGTTCCGCCCCTGCCGGTTCCGGGCTGCGCCTAGACTCCGGTGCCATGTCCGTCTCTCTCCGTGCGACCCGTCAGGCGGCCACCCTCAGCCTGGTGTTCGGCGCGGTCCTGCTGGCCGGGGCCGCCACCGGCGCCTGGGGCGAGCCGGGCGCGGCGGCCCGCCCGCCGTCGGCGGACACCGTCCGGGCCGTCGCCGCGCCCCTCGGGGCCGGCCAGGACCCGGCCGGCGCGGACCTCTCCGAGCAGCAGGCCGAGCATCTGATCGGCGCCGCGGGGGACCGCTGGGGCGCGTACTACAGCGCCCAGGAGTACGCCGAGTTCAGCCAGGGCCTGGACGGCCGGTACCTGGGTGTGGGCCTGTCGGTCGGCCGGGGCGAGGACGGCGTCACCACGGTCTCCCAGGTGCTGCCCGCCGGTCCGGCGGCCGCCGCCGGGATCGCGGTCGGCGACCGGCTGCTGCGGATCGGCGAGGACGAGGCCGACCGGCTGCCGGTCACCGAGGTGGTCGCCCGGCTGCGCGGACGCGAGGGCGCCGAGCGGCAGGCGGGTTCGGAGGTGGTGCTGGAGCTCCGGCGGGACGAGGGCGAGGGCGGGGGCGGGGTCCGGGAGGTCCGGTTGCGCCGGGCGCTGCTGGACAGCCAGCAGGTAACCGTCGAGCACCTGGCCGGCGGCGTGGTGCGGATCGCCGTCCGGGCCTTCACCTCCGGCGTGGCCGAGCAGGTGCGCGCCGCCGTGCGCGGCGCGCGCGCCGGGGTGGTGCTCGATCTGCGCGGCAACTCCGGCGGGCTGGTCGAGGAGGCCGTCGGCACCGCCGGGGTCTTCCTGGACGGCGGCCCGGTCGGCTCCTACCAGGACCGCGGCGGCACCCGCGAGCTCACCGCCCCGCCCGGCGGCGACCAGCGCACCCCGCTGGTGGTGCTGGTGGACGGCGGCACCATGAGCGCCGCCGAGCTGCTCACCGGCGCCCTCCAGGACCGGGGCCGGGCGGTGGTGGCCGGCAGCAGGACCTTCGGCAAGGGCACCGTGCAGCAGCCCAGCCGGCTCGCCGACGGCGCCGTGCTGGAACTCACCGTCGGCCGCTACTACACCCCGGCCGGCCGCTCCCCGGAGGGCGCCGGGCTGGCCCCGGACGTCCCGGCGGGCGCCGCGGAGGACGCGGACGCGCTCGCCCTGAGGGTGCTCGCCGGTCTCGGCAGCCGCGCGTAAAGGGGCTGCTGGATGACGGCCCGAGGTGCGAGAATGACGGCGCTATGGCAAAGGAAACCGGACACAAGCTGATCGCGCAGAACAAGAAGGCGCGACACGAGTACACCATCCTCGACACCTACGAGTGCGGCCTCGTGCTCACCGGGACCGAGGTCAAGTCGCTGCGGGAAGGGCGGGCCAACCTGGTCGACGGGTACGCCTACGTCCAGAACCACGAGATGTGGATCGACAACGTCTTCATCCCCGAGTACACCCAGGGGACGTGGACCAACCACGCCGCCCGGCGCAAGCGCAAGCTGCTGCTGCACCGGATGGAGATCCAGAAGATCGAGACGAAGGTCCGCGACGCCGGGCACACCCTCGTCCCGCTCTCGCTGTACTTCAAGGACGGCCGGGTGAAGCTCGAACTGGCCCTCGCGGTCGGCAAGAAGCTCTACGACAAGCGGCAGACCCTGCGTGAGAAGCAGGACACCCGCGAGACGGCGCGCGCCGTGGCGGCCGCCCGGCGGCGTCAGAGTTAATCGGCTGGACCCCCGCTGGTCGCCTCGCGTAGTATGGCGTCAGCACCAAGGACGGTCACCGTCCGAGTTGTTTCTCAAAAAAACATGGGGATGATCGGTTTCGACAGGGGATGTTGAAACAGGGGAAGCGAGCCGAGGAACGCGGCAATGATCTCGTTAACCACGTGTCGCAAAAAAATAATCGCCAACTCTAAGCGCGATTCCCAGCAGTTCGCTCTCGCTGCCTAATTAAGCACCGATAGCGCTTGGGTGTCAGACCGGGGAGTTCCCGACCCGGACCCTGGCATAATCTAGGGAACTCAACCGTCCACCCGGGCTGCGAGGGTGGATGGGAAATCAAACAGCAGCTGGGCCTGTTGGCGGCTTGTCCGTGTGACTGCCAGGGCCGAGAAAATCACAGCGGACTGCGCTCGGAGAAGCCCTGAATTAACTCCACTGGACCCGGGTTCGATTCCCGGCATCTCCACCACCCCATGTTGACAGTGAAGGCCGTCCACCGCGTTGCGGAGGGCGGCCTTCACGTTTCCCCCGGCCTGGGCGTAGGATCGTCCGTCCGCTCGTATCCCGGAGCGGGAATCCGCCGCAACCACCGAGGCCATGCAGAGCAACACGGAAACCACCGCCACCGAACAAGAGACCGTGCGCGCGCGCGAGGTCGCCGGTGAGCAACGCCACCTCGACAACGTCTACCACCGTCTGGAGGAGAAGCTCGCCGAGGCCGAGTACATCCTCGAGGACGCCGCCAAGCGGGTGCACGTCGGTACTCCGGGCGCGCTCGCCGAGCGCGATGCCCAGGTCTACCGGGCCGGCGCGCACCTTCAGCGGCTCAACAACGAGTTCGAGGACTTCCTGTTCGGCCGGGTCGACCTCCAGCAGGCCGACGCTCCGGAGGAGCACGGCATCCCCTCGAACACCCCGCTCGACCCCGGCGACCCGGCCGTCGCCGAGACCCTGCACATCGGCCGGCTCGGCGTCCTGGACGCCGAGTTCGGCCCGCTGGTGATCGACTGGCGGGCGCCCGCCGCCGCGCCGTTCTACCGGTCCACCCCGCTGGAACCCGGCCGGGTCCTGCGGCGCCGGGTGATCCGCTCCAAGGGCCGCAAGGTGATCGGGGTGGAGGACGACCTCCTCCGCCCCGACCTCACCCCCACCCTGGACGGCGAGGAACTGCCGGTGGTCGGCGACGGCGCACTGATGGCCTCGCTCGGCCGCGCCCGCAGCCACTCGATGCGCGACATCGTCTCCTCCATCCAGAAGGAGCAGGACGAGGTCATCCGCGCCGCCGCGGCCGGGGCCACCCTGGTCACCGGCGGCCCCGGCACCGGCAAGACCGCCGTCGCGCTGCACCGCGCCGCCTTCCTGCTCTACCAGGACCGCCGCCGGTACGCCGGGGGCATCCTGGTGGTCTCGCCGACCCCGCTGCTGGTCTCCTACACCGAGGGCGTGCTGCCCTCGCTGGGGGAAGAGGGCCAGGTCGCCATCCGCGCCGTCGGCTCGCTGGTCGACGGCATCGAGGCCGCCACCTACGACACCCCGCGGGCGGCCCGGATCAAGGGCTCGGCCCGGATGGTCCAGCTGCTGCGCAGGGCCGCCCGGGCGACCCTGGAGCTGCGCGCCCCGCAGGAGCTCAAGGTGGTCGCCCGTGGCGAGGTGCTGAGGCTGGACGCGGGCCGGCTCAGGACCGTGCGCGGCAACGTCATCGGCTCCGGCGGCACCCCGCTCAACCTGCTCCGCCCGCGGGCCCGCCGGCTGCTGCTGGACGCGCTCTGGCAGGAGGCCGTCCGCGACCTGCCCAGGCCGGCCGACCACTACGCCCGCGAGCGGCGCCAGGAGGAGAAGGAGGCCTTCGACGAGTACGTCTCGGACGAGGCGCCGTTCCTGGCCTTCCTGGACGCCTGGTGGCCCGCGGTCACCCCGCGCCGGGTGCTCGGCGCCCTGAAGCAGTCCCGGCACACCAACCGGATCGCCCGGGGCGCGGTGACCCCGGAGGAGTCGAAGGTGCTGGCCGCCTCCTGGCGGCACCTGTCCGAGCACGGCGAGGGCGACCTGTCGGCGCACGACGTGGCGCTGGTGGACGAGCTCCAACTGCTGCTCGGCGAGCCGGCCAGGCCGAAGTTCCGCGAGGTCGACGCGGCGGACCTGCTGACCGGCCTGGACGAGGTCACCACCTTCGCCGACCGCAACGCCCGGCAGCGGGAGAGGGTGCAGGCCGAGCGCACCGAGTACGCCCATGTGATCGTGGACGAGTCGCAGGACCTCACCCCGATGCAGTGGCGGATGATCGGCCGCCGGGCCCGGACGGCCACCTGGACCATCGTCGGCGACCCGGCGCAGTCCTCCTGGCCGTTCCCGCAGGAGGCCCAGGCCGCGCTGGACGAGGTGCTGTCCGGCAAGCCGCGCCGCCGCTACACGCTGACCGTGAACTACCGGAACCCGGCCGAGATCGCCGAGGTGGCGGCCAAGGTGCTGGCGCTGGCCGCGCCGGGCACCCCGTCGCCGAGCGCGGTGCGGCACGTGGGCGTCGAGCCGAGGTTCGCGGCCGTCACCGACCCCTCGCCGGAGGTCTTCGGCGCGGCGGCCCGGGCCGAGCTGGAGCTGCTGCTGGGCGAGGTGGACGGCACGGTGGCGCTGGTGGTGCCGATGGACCGGCGGGCCGAGGCGGCCCGCTGGACCGAGGGGCTGGGCGAGCGGGTGGTGACACTGGGCAGCCTGGAGGCCAAGGGCCTGGAGTACGACGCCACGGTGGTGGCCGATCCGACCGGGATCGCCGGCGAGTCGGAGGCGGGCCTGCGGGTGCTGTACGTGGCGCTCACCCGGGCCACCCAGCGGCTGACCGTGCTGTCCGGGCCGGACGACCTGCCCGACGCGGCCGGGACGCCCGCGCTGCTGCGCGGCTGAGCGCGCCGCCGTCCGGCCGACCGGGCGCCTGACGGAGTGTGACGGCCGGCCCGCCCGGACCGGCCGTCACCGGGCCGCCGGACCCTCGTGCCGGACCCTCGCGCCGGACCCCTTGTGCCGAGCACCACGGCGGAGCACGACGAAGGCCCCTCACCCGCCGGGTGAGGGGCCTTCAGAAGCTACGACACCGACCCGCCATGCTCGCCTCGCGGCAAGTGGTCCCTCGAAGGGACGAAGGTTGGGCCCGGGGGCTTGGATCGAGCCGGTGTCCCGTCCAATGTAACGCATCGGGCGCCGGAGGCAAGAAGTTGTCGGGTCCGCACACTCTATGAACGTTATTTCTGACTACGCCCTGGTAGGTGCGACGATCGAGGTCTAGCATGCGCAGGCGAGGGACTTCAACAAGTTGTTGAACTCGCGGACGGACGGACGGAAGAAGGAACGTCGATGGCGACGGTGCCCAGTGTCTCCAACTCGATCACGGTGCGGCTGGAGGTCCCGGCCACGGGCAACGCCGTCAGCGCGATCACCACGGCCGTGGAGTCCTCCGGCGGCTCGGTGACCGGCCTCGACGTCACGGCCTCGGGCCTGGAGGCGCTACGGATCGACGTGACCGTGGCCGCCGCCTCGGTGGTGCACGGCGAGGAGATCGTCGACAAGCTCCGGACCATCGACGGCGTCACGATCGGCAAGGTCTCGGACCGCACCTTCCTGATGCACCTCGGCGGCAAGATCGAGATGTCCTCGAAGCTGCCGATCCGCAACCGTGACGACCTCTCGATGATCTACACCCCGGGTGTCGCCCGGGTCTGCATGGCGATCGCCGAGAACCCCGAGGACGCCCGCCGCCTCACCATCAAGCGCAACAGCGTCGCCGTGGTCACCGACGGCTCCGCGGTGCTGGGCCTGGGCAACATCGGCCCGGCCGCCGCGCTGCCGGTCATGGAGGGCAAGGCGGCCCTGTTCAAGCGCTTCGCCGGGATCGACGCCTGGCCGCTCTGCCTGGACACCCAGGACACCGACGAGATCGTCGCCATCGTCAAGGCGATCGCCCCCGGCTTCGCCGGCATCAACCTGGAGGACATCTCCGCACCGCGCTGCTTCGAGATCGAGGCCCGGCTGCGCGAGGCCCTCGACATCCCGGTCTTCCACGACGACCAGCACGGCACCGCGATCGTGGTGCTGGCGGCGCTGATGAACGCGCTCAAGGTGGTCGGCAAGGAGATCTCCGAGATCCGGGTGGTGATGTCGGGCGCCGGCGCCGCCGGCACCGCGATCCTCAAGCTGCTGATGGCGGCGGGCGTCGAGCACGCCACCGTGGCGGACGTGCGGGGCGTGGTCCACCAGGGCCGTGACGACCTCAACGACAACCTGCGCTGGATCGCCGACCACACCAACCGCTCGGGCCGCACCGGCACCCTCAGGGAGGCCGTGGCGGACGCCGACGTCTTCATCGGCGTCTCGGCCCCGAACCTGCTGGACGGCGAGGACCTGGCCACCATGGCCGCGGACGCGATCGTCTTCGCGCTGGCGAACCCGGACCCGGAGGTCGATCCGGCGGTGGCCCGGCAGACCGCCGCGGTGGTCGCCACCGGCCGCAGCGACTTCCCGAACCAGATCAACAACGTGCTGGTCTTCCCCGGCGTCTTCCGCGGCCTGCTGGACGCGCAGAGCCGCACCGTCAACACCGAGATGATGATCGCCGCCGCCCGGGCGCTGGCCGCCACCGTCGGCGACGAGGAGCGCAACCCGAACTACATCATCCCCAGCGTGTTCCACAAGGACGTGGCCAAGACCGTGGCCGCCGCCGTCCGGGACGCGGCCCTGGCCGCCACCACGGAGGCCCCCGCGCCGTCCCGTCCGACCCCGGGCATCGTCGGCACGCTCGACACCGCGTCCTTCCCCGCCGTGCGGCTCTGACCTCGGAATCCGTCGACGGGCCCCTGCGCCGGGCCCGGCTTCCGGCCTCCGCGGCGGTGCCCGCACCGTGGCGCGGATCGATCAAATGACCGATTAACGGTCGTACCCGCCCATTCCCGCCCCGAACCCTTGCGACACAAGGGCGAGGGGCGTGTTTGGGCTTGTCGGACCTAGGGCGTACGGTAGCCCTGCACGGGGCAGGCGTGTCCGACAAGTACGGAACGTCCCCCTGGTCTTCCGGCGCGTCGTCCCGACCGCCGCCCGCGCCCGGTCCGCCGGAGCCGACGGAGCGTCACACCTCCGGCGGGCGGGCGTTGTTCGGGTCGTGCCGCCGGGGCCCGATTGGCTTTCTCGGGGCTGGTCGGGGCAGGATTCGTATCCGGGCAGGCAGGCGGGCCTTCGAAGGCACGGCGCGCGGCACTGGGTGCGGACCCGGCTCGCGACCACGCATTGCCTGCATGAGCACAGTGTGCGGACCCCGCGGCCCATCCGGGTGCCTCCCGGTGGGAGTACCAACGGGCCCCGGCACACCGCAAGCGAACAGACCACAGGAGTACACATGAACCGCAGTGAGCTGGTGGCCGCGCTGTCCGAGCGCGCCGAGGTGACCCGCAAGGACGCCGACGCCGTTCTGGCCGCCTTCGCCGAGATCGTCGGCGAGGTCGTCGCCAAGGGCGACGAGAAGGTCACCATCCCCGGTTTCCTGACCTTCGAGCGCACCCACCGCGCGGCCCGCACCGCCCGCAACCCGCAGACCGGCGAGCCGATCCAGATCCCCGAGGGCTACAGCGCCAAGGTCAGCGCCGGCTCCAAGCTGAAGGAAGCCGCCAAGGGCGTCTGAACGACCCCTTGAACGCCCGGAAGGCCGGGTCCCCCTCGTGGGGACCCGGCCTTCCGCCGTCGTCCGGCGGCCCCGGCGGGCCGCCGGACGTTCCGGTCAGGCGTCGACGAGCTCGCCGCTCGGCTCGCCGGCCGCCACCGCGGGCAGCTCGCCCGGCAGCTCGACGTGGGCGCCGAGGTCGCGCAGCTTGTCCATGAAGTTCTCGTAGCCGCGGTTGATCAGGTCGATGCCGTGCACGGTCGAGGTGCCCTCGGCCGCCAGCGCCGCGATCAGGTACGAGAAGCCGCCGCGCAGGTCCGGGATGACCAGCTCGGAGCCGATCAGCTTGGACGGGCCGGAGACCACCGCGGAGTGCTGGAAGTTCCGGGCGCCGAAGCGGCACGGGGTCGCGCCCAGGCACTCGCTGTAGAGCTGGATGTGCGCGCCCATCTGGTTCAGCGCACCGGTGAAGCCCAGCCGGGACTCGTACACCGTCTCGTGGACGATGGACAGGCCGGCCGCCTGGGTCAGCGCGACGACCAGCGGCTGCTGCCAGTCGGTCTGGAAGCCGGGGTGCACGTCGGTCTCCAGGGCGATCGCCTTGAGCTCGCCGCCCGAGTGCCAGAAGCGGATGCCCTCGTCGTCCACCTCGAAGGCGCCGCCGACCTTCCGGAAGGTGTTGAGGAAGGTCATCATCTCCAGCTGGCGCGCGCCGCGGACGTAGATGTCGCCCTTGGTGGCCAGCGCCGCGCACGCCCAGGAGGCGGCCTCCAGCCGGTCCGGCAGCGCCCGGTGGTTGTAGCCGCCCAGCTCGTCGACACCGGTGATGAGAATGGTGCGGTCGGTGCCCAGGGTGATGATCGCGCCCATCTTCTGCAGCACGCAGATCAGGTCGACGATCTCCGGCTCGATGGCCGCGTTGCGCAGCTCGGTGACGCCCTCGGCGAGGACGGCGGTGAGCAGCACCTGCTCGGTCGCGCCGACCGAGGGGTAGGGCAGCTCGATCCTGGTGCCGCGCAGCCGCTGCTGGGCGACCAGGTAGGTGCCCTGCGGGTGCTTCTCGATGGTGGCGCCGAACTGGCGCAGCACCTCGAAGTGGAAGTCGACCGGACGGCCGCCGATGTCGCAGCCGCCCAGGCCCGGGATGAAGGCGTGGCCGAGGCGGTGCAGCAGCGGGCCGCAGAAGAGGATCGGGATGCGCGAGGAGCCGGCGTGGGCGTCGATGTCGGCGACGTTGGCGCTCTCCACGTGCGAGGGGTCGAGGATCAGCTCGCCGTCCTCGTCGCCGACGCGCACGGTCACGCCGTGGAGCTGCAGCAGTCCGCGGACCACCTTGACGTCGCGGATGTCCGGGACGTTGCGCAGTCTGCTGGGGCCCTGGCCGAGCAGGGCCGCGACCATGGCCTTGGGGACCAGGTTCTTCGCACCGCGGACGCGGATCTCGCCTTCGAGCGGGTTTCCGCCGTGGACCAGCAGGACGTCGTCGGTCATCGTTCTCGCAATCCGGGGTGCCAGAGGAGTGGGGCGGGCTCGGCGACGAGCCGGGCGGTGGAGCGTTTCACGGGCGCGTCGGGCCCCCGGTGTGACCGAGTCGGCACCGTGGAGGGGCGTCCACCATCAGTAGATGGTAGTGGTCGTGCCGATGGTTCCTGTGTGCCTCTCCCGTGATGGTGCTCTCCCCGGGTCCGGGGACGCGCGCCGGTGCGTCCGTACGGGTGTTCGTGGCGGGCGGTGCCGGGCGGGACCGGGTGGGCCGGGTGGCCGGGGCGGTCGCCGTTTCGGGTGCCGTCGCCGGGGGTTCTGCGGGATCATGTGAGGCATGACGGCGGCCCATTCGCACGGAGGCCGGTCCCACACCGGCCGTCTGCTCGTCGCGACGCCCGTGCTCACCGACCCGAACTTCGCCCGGGCGGTGGTGCTCCTCCTCGACCACGACGCCGAGGGGGCGCTCGGTGTCGTGCTGAACCGGCCGACGCCGGTCGAGGTCGGCAGTGTGCTGGACGGCTGGGGGGTGCTGGTCGGCCTGCCCGCAGTGGTGTTCCAGGGCGGTCCGGTGGCGCTGGACTCGGCGCTCGGCCTGGCGGTGGCGCCGGGGGAGCCGGGCACCGGGGAGCCGCTCGGCTGGCGCCGGGTGCACGGCGCGATCGGCCTGGTGGACCTGGAGGCGCCGCCCGAGGTGCTGGCCGGGGAGCTCGGGGCGCTGCGGATCTTCGCCGGCTACGCGGGCTGGGCGCCCGGGCAGCTCGAGTCGGAGATCTCCACCGGCGCCTGGTACCTGGTGGACTGCGAGCCCGGGGACATCTCCAGCCCGGAGCCGGAGCGGCTGTGGCGTGCGGTGCTGCGCCGCCAGCGCGGGCCGCTGGCGCTGCTCGCGACCTATCCGGACGATCCGACCCTGAACTGAATCCGGCTCCGAATCGAAGGTGCGCCGTCGCGGCGGCGCCGCGACACTGGCCCGCTTCTCCGGGGCGCCCATAGACTTGGCACTCATGAGCACTCTTGAGCCCGAGCGCGGCCTCGGCACCGGCACCCTGGTCGAGCCCGTCCCGCAGGTGTCCCACGGGGACGGCGACCACGAGCGCTTCGCGCACTACGTCCAGAAGGACAAGATCATGGAGAGCGCACTCTCGGGATCCCCCGTGGTGGCGCTCTGCGGCAAGGTGTGGGTGCCCGGTCGCGACCCGAAGAAGTACCCGGTCTGTCCGATGTGCAAGGAGATCTACGACGGCATCGGCAAGCCGCAGGACGGGGACGGCGACAAGGGCAAGTAGCCCGCGTCCCGCGCGTTCCGCACACCACCGTTTTGCATGGTGCCGCGTTTCCCGAGTGGTCTATGCCACTGGTCGGGGCCGGGGCAGGATGGCGCAATGGACCTCATCCCTGCCCCCGTGAGTTCCGTCCGCCTCCCGGACCAGGACTTCCCGCTCGACCGGACGACCACCCTGACCGCGCCGCCCGAGCTGGCCGGGGCCGAACGGTGGCTGCGTTCCTCGCTGACCGCCGCCACCGGCCTGCCGCTCGCCCCGGGGCGGCCCGGCGAAGGCGTCGAACTGCTCCTCGACGCGGCGCTCGCGGACGAGGCGTACCGGCTCTCGGTGCGCCCCGGCCACGCGGTGATCACCGCCGGCGGTCCGTCCGGCGCGCTCTGGGGCGCCCAGACGCTGCGCCGGCTGCTCGGCCCGGACGCCTACCGGCGCGCGCCGCTGCGCCCGTCCGGCTGGGTGCTGCCCGGCGTCGACCTCACGGACGGGCCGAGGTTCGGCTGGCGCGGGGCGCTGCTGGACGTCGCCCGGCACTTCCTGCCCAAGTCGGACGTGCTGCGCTTCGTCGACCAGCTGTCCGCGCACAAGCTCAACGTGCTGCACCTGCACCTGACCGACGACCAGGGCTGGCGGGTGGAGATCAAGCGCTACCCCGGGCTCACCGAGCGGGCGTCCTGGCGCGAGCGCTCGATGGTCGGCTACCGGTCCGCCGGGCGCCGCGACGACCGCCCGCACGGCGGCTTCTACACCCAGGACGACCTGCGCGAGATCGTCGCCTACGCGGCCGAACGGGCCGTCACGGTGGTGCCCGAGATCGACCTGCCGGGCCACACCCAGGCCGCCGTGGCCGCCTATCCCGAGCTGGGCAACGCCGACGTGGTGGACACCGCGGCGCTCGGGGTGTGGACCGACTGGGGGGTCAGCCAGAACGTGCTCAACCCCTCCGAGGCCACCCTGCGGTTCTTCGAGGGCGTGCTGGAGGAGGTCCTGGAGATCTTCCCGTCCGAGTTCGTCCACCTCGGCGGCGACGAGTGCCCGAAGGAGCAGTGGAAGGACAGCGCGGCCGCGCAGGCGCGGATCCGCGAGCTGGGCCTGAGCAACGAGGACGAGCTGCAGAGCCACATCATCCGGCACTTCGACCGCTGGCTGGCCGAGCGCGGCCGCCGGCTGATCGGCTGGGACGAGATCCTGGAGGGCGGCCTGGCCGGGGGCGCCGCGGTGTCGTCCTGGCGCGGCTACGGCGGCGGGATCGCCGCCGCGCAGGCCGGGCACGACGTGGTGATGTGCCCCGAGCAGCACGTCTACCTGGACCACCGGCAGGCGCCGGGGGAGCGGGAGCCGATCCCGGTCGGCTTCGTCCGCACCCTGGAGGACGTCTACCGGTTCGAGCCGGTGCCGGCCGAGCTCCACGAGGAGGCGGCGCGCCGGGTGATCGGCACCCAGGCGAACCTGTGGAGCGAGTTCATGGACAGCGCCCGGGACATCGACTACCGGGCCTTCCCCCGGCTCGCGGCCTTCGCCGAGGTCGCCTGGTCCGCGCTGCCCGCCGATCCGGCCGCCCGCGACTTCGCCGGCTTCGAACAGCGGCTGGCCGGCCATCTCGAGGTGCTGGACGCGCTCGGCGTCGAGTACCGGCCGGCCGGCGGGCCGCACCCGTGGCAGACCCGGCCGGGCGTCCAGGGCCGGCCGATCGACGGGCCCCCGCCGGCGGCCTGATCCGGACGGTCCGCGGGAACTTCCGGGTGGGCGTCGGACGTCAAGAAGAGATGAACATCCGACCCGGTCCGAACCGGACCGGGTCGGATACCGCCCGGTATCGGTCTCAAACGGGCAGTACCGTTCGCCCGTCCCGAAATGATCATCGAGCATTGTGTGCCAGAGTTGCCCAACCCGGCCCGATCGCCCGTACCCTACGGGCCAGGCCGGACTGCCGGAGCGGACACCCCGGTCCAGGGGCCGCGGGCGGCAGGCGATCGATGAGCAAGTGGAGCACGGTGGGACCCAGGTGAACCGGACGATCATGCTGCCGGCCTCCCTCGACGAGGCCGTCGAAGCGCTGGCCGCTCACCCGGCCGCGGTGCCGGTGGCCGGCGCCACCGACCTGATGGAGGCCGTCAACGCCGGCCGCCTCCGCCCCGCCTCGCTGGTCGGCCTCGGCCGGATCACCGAACTCCGCGGCTGGCGCTACGAGGACGGCGGCACCGCGGTCCTCGGCGCCGGGCTGACCCACGCCCGGATGGACCGCCCGGACTTCGCCGCGCTGATCCCCGCGCTCGCCGACGCCGCCCGCACCGCCGGCCCCCCGCAGGTCCGCAACGTCGGCACCCTCGGCGGCAACATCGCCACCGCCGCCCCGGCCGGGGACACCCTGCCGGTGCTCGCGGCGCTGGAGGCCAGCGTCACCCTGGCCCGGGCCGGCGCCACCCGCGAGGTCCCGGTCAGCCACCTGCTGACCGGTCTCGACCCGCTGCGGCCCGGCGAACTGCTCACCTGGGTGCGGGTCCCGCTGCTGCACGCCCCGCAGGTCTTCCTCAAGGCCACCGGCCGCAGCGGCCCGGCCCGCGCCACCGCCTCCGTCGCCCTCGTCCTGGACCCCGCCCGACGCGCCGTCCGCTGCGCCGTCGGCGCCGTCGCCCCGGTGCCGCTGCGGCCCATGGAGGCCGAGGCCTGGGTGGCGGGCTGCATCGACTGGGACGGTTCGCGGGAGATCGACCCCGCCGCGACCGCGGCCTTCGGTGAGTACGTGGCCGCCGCCTGCGTCCCCGACGGATACGGCGCGGAGGGCGCCTGGGAGGCCGTCACCGAGGGGCCGAGCGCGGCCGCCGTCCGTCTGCGGCGTACCGTATCCGTGCTGGCCCGCCGGGCACTGGGAAGGGCGCTCAAGTGACCACAGACCACCCGATCGAGGCCCTGGACGCGGGGCTGCTCGACCACGCGCACGACCACGCGCCGCAGGTCAGCCGGGAGCTGCGGCCCACCACCTCGTACACCCTGCGGGTCAACGGCTTCGAACGGCCCGTCACGGACGCCTGGATCGGCGAGAGCCTGCTCTACGTGCTGCGCGAGCGGCTGGGCCTGGCCGGCGCCAAGGACGGCTGCGAGCAGGGCGAGTGCGGGGCCTGCTCGGTGCAGGTCGACGGCCAGCTGGTGGCCGGCTGCCTGGTGCCCGCCGCGCTCGCCCAGGACAGCGAGATCAACACCGTCGAGGGCCTGTCGGCCGGCGGCGGCGCCAGCGACGTCCAGCAGGCGCTGGCCGAGTCCGGCGCCGTGCAGTGCGGCTACTGCGTGCCCGGCCTGGCGATGGCCGTGCACGACCTGCTCCAGCGCAACCACCGGCCCACCGAGGTCGAGGCACGCCAGGCGCTGTGCGGCAACCTCTGCCGGTGCACCGGCTACCGGGGCGCGCTGGCCGCCGTGCAGACCGTCGCCGACGCGCGCGCGGCGGCGGCGACCGGGGCCGCGGAGACCACCGCCGAGGGGGCCGCGGCCGGCCCGGCGGACCGGGCCACCGCACCCGCCGCCTCCGGGCCGGTGCCCGCGACCGCCCCGGCCGGGCCGCCGACCGCCGACCTGCCGGTCTACACCGAGGACGCCTGGATCGAGCACGTCCCGCAGCCGCGCGCGGAGCAGGCCGGCAGCACGGACCCCACCGGCACCGGCACGGGGCACGGCGCCCCCGGCCGACACGGTGCTCCCGACGGCTCCGGCGCCCCCGACGGCCGGGGAGGCTACGAAGGGCAGGGCGGCTACGAAGGCCAGGGCGGCTACGACAGCGGGGTGTACGACACCGCCGTGCTGGCCCCGGTCCGGGACGTCCCGGCGCAGCAGGCCGACGGGTCCACCGGGTTCTACCCCGCCCAGGGCTACCCCGAGCAGCAGCAGCCGTACCCCGGCGCCACCCCGGCGCACGGCACCTACCTGCCCGGGACCGGCTACCCCGACCAGGGCGGCTACCCGCAGCAGCCCGGCTACGACAACGCCTCGGCGTACGACGGCCCGGTCTACGAGACCCCCGCCACCCCCGCGCACGGCACGCCGTACATCCCCGCACCGCACGGCGCCCCGGCCGAGGGCACCGCCCCGGCCGGCGTCCCGTACGGCGCCACCCCCGCCCACGGCATCCGGCTCCCCGAGGACGACCACGCATCATGACGTCGCCTACCGACATCGGCGCAGCACTCCAGCAGGACGGCGACGCGGGCGGCGCGACAGAGCCGTTCGGGCTGGGCAGCTCACCCCTGCGCAGCGACGCCCTGCCCAAGGCGCTCGGCATCTACCCCTACGCCGCCGACCTGTGGGCCGAGGGCCTGCTGTGGGGCGCGGTGCTGCGCTCGCCGCACCCGCACGCCCGGATCCTCGGCATCGACACCTCGGCCGCGCTGGCCCTTCCCGGTGTGCATGCGGTGGTCACGGCCACCGACCTGCCGGCGGGGCCGGACGGCAGCCCGGACGGCGCGCCGTCCGGACCGATCGTCGCCGACCGCCCGGTGCTGGCCGCCGGGGTGGTCCGCCACCACGGCGAGCCGGTCGCCGCGGTCGCCGCCGACCACCCCGACACCGCCCGGCTCGCGGTCGGCCTGATCGTCGTCGAGTACGAGCCGCTGGAGGCCGTCACCGACCCCGAGCAGGCCTTCACCGCCCCGCCGCTGCACCCGGACGGCAACCTCTTCCGCCATCTGCCGCTGCGCACCGGCGACCCGGAGGCGGCCGGCGAGATCATCGTCGAGGGCCTGTACCAGGTGGGCCGGCAGGATCCGGCCCCGCTCGGTGCCGAGGCCGGCCTGGCCGTGCCGCGCCCGGACGGCGGGGTCGAGCTGCACCTCTCCTCCACCGACCCGCACGGCGACCGGGAACGCACCGCCGCCTGCCTGGGACTGGAGCCGGACCGAGTCCGGCTGGTGGTCACCGGCGTGCCCGGGGCCACCTCCGACCGCGAGGACCTCTCCTTCCAGGTCACCATGGCGCTGCTGGCGCTGCGCACCGGCCGTCCGGTGAAGATGACGCTCACCCGCGAGGAGTCCTTCCACACTCACACCTCGCGGCACCCGGCGCTGCTGCGCTACCGCCACCACGCGGACGCCGACGGCACGCTGGTGAAGGTCGAGGCGCAGATCCTGCTGGACGGCGGCGCCTACGCGGACGTCTCGGCCGAGGCGCTGGCCGCCGCCACCGCCTTCTCGGTCGGCCCGTACAACTGCCCCAACGTCTTCGTGGACGCCTGGGCGGTGCGCACCAACAACCCGCCGGCCGGCCGGATGCGCGGCGAGGGCGCGCTGCAGGCGTGCTTCGCCTACGAGTCGCAGCTGGACCAGCTGGCCGCCCGGATCGGGGTGGACCCGGTGGAGGTCCGCCGGCGCAATGTGATGGCGACCGGGGACCCGCTGCCCACCGGACAGGCCGTCACCTGCCCGGCGCCGGTGGCCGCGCTGCTGGACGCCGTGGCCGCGGAGCCGCTGCCGGCGCTGCCGGTGGACGACCCGGACGCCGAGTGGCTGCTGCCGGGCGGGCCCGGCGGGGCGGGCGACCCGGCCGCGGTGCGGCGCGGGATCGGCTACGCGCTGGGCATGGTGCACATGCTGGGCGCCGAGGGCGAGGACGAGGTCGCCACCGCGACGGTGCGGGTCAGCGGCGACCATGCCACGGTGATCTGCGCCGCGGTCGACGCCGGCCAGGGCTTCGCCACGCTGGCCCGGCAGATCGTGCAGAGCGTGCTGGGCGTCAGCGAGGTGTACATCGCGCCCGCCGACAGTGACCAGGCGGTGGCCGGGCCGTCGGCCCGGGGCCGGCACACCTGGGTGTCCGGCGGTGCGGTCGAGCGGGCCGCGCTGATGGTCCGCCACCAGCTGCTCCAGCCGATCGCCACCGACTTCGGGATGTCGGTCGAGCTGCTGCAGATCGCCGAGGGCAAGATCACCTCCTACGACGGGGTGCTCGGCATGCCGGTGGCCGAGGCGCTGGAGGGCAAGGAGCTGTGGGCGACCGCGCAGTGCCGGCCGCACCCGACCGAGCCGCTGGACGAGGCCGGGCAGGGCGACGCCTTCGTCTCCATCGCGTTCTGCGCGATGCGCGCGGTGGTGGACGTGGACATCGAGCTGGGCGCGGTCCGGGTGGTCGAGGTGACGGTGGCCCAGGACGTCGGCCGGGCGCTGAACCCGCGACAGATCGAGGACCGGATCGAGGCGGGGGTCGCCCAGGGCGTCGGCCTGGCGCTGCTGGAGGACCTCCGCACCGAGGGCGGTCTGCTGGCCAACCCCTCGCTGACCGGCTACCGGCTGCCGACCGCGCTGGACACTCCGGAGATCCGGGTCGCCGCCCTGCTGGAGGAGCGTGACGTGGTGGCTCCGTTCGGGGCCAAGGCGGTCAGCGCGGTGCCGGCCGTGACCGCGCCGGCGGCGGTGGCCGCGGCGGTCCGGGCCGCCACCGGCCTGCCGGTGGGCCGGCTGCCGATCCGCCCGCAGGACGCCGTCACCGGCTGAGCCGCCGGCCCCGGCAATTCCGCATTCCGCGGAATTGCCCGGGGCCCGCGCTTTTCGTTCGGAAAGCACGACGAATTGCCGGGCGGCGCCTTTTCGGGCCGGACCGGCAATTCGTCTTCGTGGAGGCCATGACGGGAATCGAACCCGTGTGCACCGCTTTGCAGGCGGTTCCCTAAACCACTCGGGCACACGGCCGTGGGTGGGGCTGGTGGTGCGGCTGGAACTGCGGTGCGCTCAGGCGCGGCGGCAGCAGCGACAGGCGGGACAACACCGGGGAGCGGTGGTGCAGGTGCGGGGCGCGAGGGCCGCCGTCCTCCTGTCCATGTCCGACTCCTGTCGTCGTTCGCCGTGTTGGTGAATTCAGTCTGGCGGAATGCCGGGCGGAGCGTCAATATCCTTCTGTAAATTCTGTGTGGCGGGATTCCCGGCCGGGTGTGCTACGGTCGGGAACAGGTGGCCCTTCGCGGGCCGCCCCGGACGAGTGCGTCGTACCCGGTCACGACAAGACGGCGCAGTGACAGCGGCAACCAGGCCGCTGCCGACTGCGGAGGTACGACCGTCATGGCTTGGCTCGTTCTGATCATTTCCGGCGTCCTGGAGACGGTGTGGGCGGTGGCCCTGGAGAACTCCAGGGGTTTCTCCCGCCTGGTCCCGACCGTGGTGTTCGGTGTCGCGCTGGCCCTCTCGATGGGCGGACTGGCGTACGCGATGCGCTCGATCCCGATCGGCACCGGCTACGCGGTCTGGGTCGGCATCGGCGCGGTGGGTACGGCGCTGTACGGCATGACCGCGCTCGGTGACACGGCGTCCCTGGCCCGGATCGGCTGCCTGCTCCTGATCGTCTCCGGCGTGGTGGGCCTGAAGGTGCTGCACTGAGCCCGCACTGAGCCCCGCCCCGCACTGAGCCCCGCGCCACACTGAGCCTCGCCCCGCACTGAGCCCCGCGCCGCCGCTGATCCTTCGGTCCTAGGGCCGGAGGAGGAGTGGGACCGCGACCAAGGTCAGGGGCCATTGGGCCAGATGCGCCTTACGATCATACGTATGACCACAGCCTCCCCCGTGTCGGCCGACACCGCCTCCGTTCCGATACCGACCGACCCCGGCGGAGGGGTCATGGGCGACCGCTTCCGGGCGCTGACCCTGGGCATCGTCTCGGTGGTCCTGGTGATCGCCTTCGAGGCGACGGCCGTCAACACCGCGATGCCGGTCGCCGCCGGCGAACTCGACGGCTTCGGGCTGTACGCCTTCGCCTTCTCCGGCTACTTCACCACCACCCTGTTCGCCCTCGTGGTCTCCGGCCAGTGGTGCGACCGCAGCGGCCCGCTGCGGCCGCTGTTCACCGGCATCGCCGTGTTCGGCGCCGGTCTGCTGGTGGCCGGGGCGGCACCCGGGATGTGGATCTTCGTGGGCGGCCGGGCGCTCCAGGGCCTCGGCGGCGGCCTGGTGATCGTCGCCCTGTACGTGGTGGTCGGCCGGGCCTACCCCGAGCGGCTGCGGCCCTCGGTCTTCGCGGCCTTCTCCGCGGCCTGGGTACTGCCCTCGATCGTCGGCCCGCTGGTCTCCGGGGCGGTCACCCAGCACATCGGCTGGCGCTGGGTCTTCCTCGCCGTACCGGTGCTGATCCTGCTGCCGCTCGCGGTGATGGGCCCGGCGCTGCGTCGTTCGGAGCGGGAGCAGCCGTTGCTCAGGGGGGCCGCGTTCGACCGCCGCCGCACCGGGCTGGCCGCGATGGCCGCGGTCGGGGCCGGGCTGCTGCAGTACGCGGGCCAGCGGCTCGACCTGCCCGGTCTGCTGCCGGCCGCGGTGGGCGCGGCGCTGCTGCTCCCGGCGGTGCTGGGGCTGCTGCCGGCCGGGACGCTGCGGGCCGGGCGCGGGCTGCCGACGGTGATCCTGCTGCGCGGGGTCGCGGCCGGGGCGTTCTTCGCGGCCGAGGCGTTCATCCCGCTGATGATGAGGACCGAGCGCGGCCTCTCGCCGACGCTGGCCGGCCTCACCCTCACCAGCGGCGGCCTGTCCTGGGCGCTGGGCTCCTGGATCCAGGGCCGGCCGGGGGCGGAGCGCTACCGGGCGCTGATGATCCGCGGCGGTTTCGTGCTGACCGCCGTCGCCATCGCGGGTGCGGCGCTGGTGCTGGTCCCCGGGGTGCCCGCCTGGGTGGCGGCGGTGGCCTGGGGCGTCGGCGGGATCGGCATGGGCCTGGCGGTGGCGAGCATCAGCGTGCTGATGATGAAGCTGTCGACGCCGGAGGACGCCGGGGCCAACTCGGCCTCGCTCCAGGTGAGCGACGCACTGGGCAATGTGCTGCTGATGGGTCTGGCGGGGGTGCTGTTCGGGGCGCTGGGCGGGGGCTCGGTGGCCGCCGCCCACGACGGCGCCGCGGGCGCCGGTTCGACCGGCGCCTTCGCGGTGATCTTCGGGGTCATGGCCGGGGTGGCGCTGCTCGGCGCCCTGGCCTCCGGCCGGGTCCGCAAGGCCGCCTGACCGGGCGACACCCGCCCGCCGCGAGCCCCCTCCCGCAAACGGGCGACACCCGCCCCGAGCCGAAGGGGCGCGCCGGTGCCGAAAGGGAGAAGCGAGGAGGCCCCTGAGGAACGAAGGGGCATCGGAGCGCCGACCGTCGGCACCGGAGCAGAGCGCCCCGGAGGCGAGCGGGCGACAATCAGAAGGTCTCCCAGCCCCCGGCCGGTGCCTGGCCGGGGGCGAGGCCCTGCAGCTTGCGCAGCAGTGCCGGCTCCTGGGCGTCCAGCCAGTCGACCAGCTGGCGGAAGGACACCATCCGCACCTCGGGGCGGTCGGCGATCGCCTTGATCACCTCTTCGACGGCGTTCATGTAGATGCCGCCGTTCCACTCCTCGAAGTGGTTGCCGACGACGAACGGGGCGCGGTTGGTGGTGTAGGCGCGCTCGAAGCCCATCAGGTAGGCGTCCCGGGCCTGGGTCTGGAAGCCGGGGTGGAGCGCCGGGTCGGCCTTGGTGTTGCTGCCGCACTGGTTGTACATGATGTTGTAGTCCATCGAGAGCACCTGGAAGGTGTGCCCGGGGAAGGGGATGGACTGCAGCGGGAGGTCCCAGAGCGCGCCGCCCTGGATCTTCTGCGGCCACACCTGGGTCCCGTTGCCGCTGCTGTCGTAGCGCCAGCCGCGCCGGACGGCGGTGGGCAGCAGGTTGCGCTGGCCCTCCAGGCAGGGGGTGCGGCTGCCGATCAGCTCCTTGCGGTAGTCGAAGGGCAGCGCCGGCAGGTCGGTGAAGCCGGTGTTGGTCCGCCAGTTCGTGACGAAGCCCATCGCCTGCTCGATCTCGCTGTCCCACTCCTCGGCGGACCACTTGCCGACGCCGGTGGCGCCGCAGAAGTGCCCGTTGAAGTGGGTGCCGATCTCGTGCCCCTCCAGCCAGGCGGCGTGCAGGTTCTCCAGGGTGTCGTGGATGTGCTGGTTGCTGAGGTAGCCGATGTCGGAGGCGCCGGCCTTGTGCTGCGGCGGGCGGTAGAGGTCCTTCTTCGCCTCGGGCAGCAGGTAGAGGCCGCTGAGGAAGAAGGTCATGGACGCGTTGTGCTCCCGGGCGAGCCGGCGGAAGCGGGCGAACAGGCCGTTGTCGAGCTCGGCGGCGCCGTCCCAGGAGAAGACCACGAACTGGGGCGGGCGCTGGCCGGGCCGCAGCGGTTCGAGGGCGGGCTGGTTCGGCTGCGGGCCGGTGTCCGAGGTGGAGCCGTCGCCGATCAGGGTGACCGGGGGCTTGGCGGCCTCGGTCGGGGCCGTCGCGTGGTCCTCGGCCGGGGTGGCCGGGACCGGGGCCGGAGTGGTCGCCTGTCCGCCGTCGGGGTCGGTCCGGCTCGCGCAGCCCGCGGCGAGGCTCGCGGCGCCGGCGGCACCCGCGGCCAGCAGGGTGCGGCGGGAGAGGGCGTCCATGGTCACTCCGTTCGTGGGGCGTGCGCGGGGCAGGGCACGGCAGGCGCGCGCGACCGTCCGCCGGACCACGGTCCGGTGGGACAAGTGCGGTGATAAGCCTGTGAACGGGGCCAGCATGGCATGTGATCGGAAGCGGTCATTGATCCACCACGAACGGTCGGAACTCATCGCCCGAAGGATGCAACCGTGATGACGTTCCTGAGTGTCAGATGAGGAGATCGTCACTGCATCGGACAACCGCCAGGTGGCCGGAGGGTGGCGGCACGGTGACGAGTCACCCGCACGGACCATGTCGGGCCCCTGACCCCTGCCGAACGGGGGGAGCGAGTACGACCATCGTATGGATGTGGCATAAGGTCCGATCCGGTTGCATTGTTCTCAGACATCTCCCAGAAACCGGCAACCGTTCGACGTCAGCAGAGGGGAGCGCCGGTGGGCGCCCAGCAGAGCAGGAGCCCGTGGCCGGGTACCCTGGCGGTCGGCGCCGCGCTCGTGCTGGGTGCGTGGCTGCTCACCGACGGCGGTCACGCCGCGCTCCCCCCGGCCCCCGGCAGCGGGCAGGCCCTCACCGGCTTCGCCCCGGTCTCCGTGGTGCCGGCGCTCGGCCCCTCCCGGCCGACCAGGATCCGGATCCCGGCCGTGCGGCTCGACGCCCCGGTCACCGGCCTCGGCCTCGACCGGGACGGCCACCTCCAGACCCCTCCCGAGGAGGACCGCAACCTCGCCGGCTGGTACCGGGACGGCGCCACCCCCGGTCAGCGCGGCACGGCGATCATCGCCGGTCACGTCGACAACCACAGCGGGCCCGCCGTCTTCTACGACCTGGGCGCGCTGCACCGCGGGGACCGGATCGAGATCCTCCGAGAGGACGGCCGCACCGCCGTCTACCAGCTCTACGCCATCGAAGTGCACGACCGAAAGGACTTCCCGGACGACCGGGTGTACCGCCAGGCCGCCGACGCCCAGCTGCGGGTGATCACCTGCGGCGGGGGCTACAGCGAGGAACGGGGCTACGACGGCAACGTCGTCGCCTACGGCTTCCTGGCCGACACCAGGCGTTCGGGGACGAACGTATGACCACCGTCTCCCTCGCCCTGAGCTGGAACCCGATCGACTGGCCGCTGACCCGCGGCCCGATCCCGCGCGCCGTCCTGCTGGCCGGCTGGGGTTCACTGCTGTTCCTCGCCTGCTACGCCCGCACCCGCGGGTGGTGGCGCCGCCGACTGCCCGCGGCCCTGGTCACGGCGGCGGCGCTCAGCCTGCTGCTCGACACCGCCGTCGACGACTGGTGGCACCCCTTCCCCGAAGGGACCCCGCACTACGTCACCTGGTGGATCGCCGTCGGCCTGCTCGGGCTCTCGCTGGTCGCCTTCCGGATGCGCGGCACCACACTGCGCCGCAAGCTGCTGGCCGTCGCCGCCGGGGCCCTGGTGCTGCTGATGGCCTCCTCCCAGGTGAACCGGGGCTTCGACCAGTACCCGACCGGCCGGGTGATGCTGGCGCCGTGGCTGGAGAAGACCCAGGAGCTGACCACGGGGAAGGCCGCCAACACCATCGGCCGGCCGCCCGGCAAGGTGCTGGAGGAGGTCTGGCAGGCGCCGGCGGACCTCCCGAAGAAGGGCACGGTCTCGTCCGTCGCCGTTCCGGGCGCCAAGTCCGGCTTCGAGTCCCGCGACGGGTACGTCTACCTGCCGCCGGCCTACCAGGCCACCCCCCGGCCGCTGCTCCCGGTGGTCGTGCTGCTGGCCGGCCAGCCGGGCACTCCGGGCGACTGGGTGTTCGGCGGCCAGATCGCCGACTCCCTCGACGCCTTCGCCGCCGAGCACCACGGGCTGGCCCCGATCGTGGTGATGGTCGACCAGCTGGGCTCGACCTGGAACAACACGCTCTGCCTCGATTCCAAGATCGCCAATGTTCAGACCTTCCTGGCCGAGGACGTGCCGGCCTGGGTGCACGCCAACCTCCAGACGGCCGAGGGCCGCAAGAACTGGGTGATCGCCGGTGCCTCGATGGGCGGCACCTGCGCGCTCCAGCTCGCCGTCAACGCACCCGAGGTCTACGGCTCGTTCCTCGACATGTCCGGTCAGGACGAGCCCACCCTCGGCACCCGGGAGGAGACGGTCCAGGCGGCCTACGACGGCGACGAGGCGAAGTTCGCCGCAGTCGACCCGCTCCAGGTGATGGCGCGGAAGAAGTTCCCGGACACCGCGGGGGCCATCGTGGTCGGCCGCGACGACGACGAGTTCCGGCCGCAGCAGGAGAAGGTGTACCGCGCGGTCGTGGAGGCGGGAATGCAGGCCAAGTTCGACCTCATGCCCGGCGGGCACGGCTGGATCATCTTCCGGCCCGGCATCGCCGACCAGTTGCCCTGGCTGGCACAGCAGACCGGGATGACCCGGTGACCCTGCTCGGCGCCGCCCCGGGAGTCGCCGCCGAGCAGGAGCAGAGCCGCGGCGGGGGACAGTCGCGCCTGCTGGTGCCCCGGCCCTTCCGCATCGGGTCCGGCTCCAACCGCGCCGACGCCGCGCCCGCCGACGCCGGCGCTCCGGGCCCCGGCGCGCCCGCGCCGCGGCCCCCGCGGCGGATCGCCCGCGCGGCCGCCGGGCTCGCCGCCCGGCTGGCCACCCGGCTCGGCCGGGCCCCGCTGACCCTGGTGCTGCTGGTCGGCCTGTGGGCCGTCGGCGCCGCCACCGGCAGCCTCACCCGGGGGCCGTCCGGCGCCCTGCTGGAGCAGGTGGGCATCGGGCGGCCGACCCTCCACGCGGGCCGCTGGTGGACGCCCCTCACCTCGCTGTTCTGGTGCTCCGGCATCGGCGCCTACGTCTTCACCAGCCTGCTGCTGCTCCTGGTCGGCCCCGCCGCCGAGCGCCGCCTCGGCCGGCTGCGCACCGTCGGGGTGCTGGTCGCCGGTCAGCTGGCCGGCGTCATGGCCGGGACCGTCGCGGTCGCCGTCGGCGCGCGGCTCGGCGAGCAGTGGACCCTCTCGATAGCCGGCCAGACCGCGGTCGGCCCCGGCGTCGGCCTGTTCGCGCTGGCCGGCGTGCTCGGCTACCGGCTCACCGTGCTCTGGCGCCGGCGGCTGCACCTGCTGGTACTGCTGATGCCGCTGGTGATGACGCTGTACGTGGGGCACCTGCAGAGCGTCCAGCGGTTCAGCGGGGCACTGGTCGGCCTGGCCGCCGGCGCGCTGCTGTTCCGCCGCCGCCCGCACCTGCGCTCGCACCGCTCCTCCCACACCGAGACCCGGGTGCTGGTCGCGCTCTGCCTGGTCGCCGCCGCGCTCGGCCCGATGATCGCCTCGTTGTACGACAACGCGGCCGGCCCGTTCAACACCTTCTCCGAGATCTACCTCTCGCACCGGCTCACCCCGGACGAGGTCGCCGACTTCTGCTCGGTCTCGGCCCACGACTGCGCCCGCGCGCACGCCGTGCAGCGGATCTTCGACACCCCGGCCCGGCTGATGGCCACGCTCTTCCCGGCCCTGCTGCTGGTGCTCGCCGAGGGCCTGCGCCGCGGCCTGCGGTTCGCCTGGCGGATCACCATCGCCACCGAGCTGCTCTGGACCGCGATGCTGGTCGTCCTGTTCGCGGAGACCAGCACCGGTTCGAGCGACGTCCTCCAGTACTTCGTCGAGGCGCTGCTGCTGCCGATGGTCACCGTCGGTCTGCTGCTGGCCACCCGCAAGCGCTTCACGCTGCGGCTGCCGCGCGCGGTGCTCGGCCGGCTGTTCGCGGTGGTCGGCGGGGCGCTGGCCGTCGCCTCCGCCGCCTACACCGGGCTGGGCGTGCTGGCCGCCGGGCAGTTCGAGCCGGGCGCGACCTTCCGCGGGCTGCTCCACGGGCTGCCGGCCCAGTTCCTGCCGCCCGCCTACAACGACCTGCTGCCGGACTACCCGATCGCGGTCGGGCGGTTCGCCCGCGCCCTGGAGACGTACTGCGGGCTCGGCTTCTGGGCGGTCGCGCTGGCCGCGCTGCTGCTGACCTTCCGCCGGCCGGTGGTCCAGGTCGCCGCCGAGGACGCCGCCAGGGCCCGGGCGCTGCTCACCGAGCACGGCGGCGGCACGCTGTCCTTCCTCACCACCTGGGACGGCAACCACTACTGGTTCGACGAGGACGGCCGGGCCGCCGTCGCCTACCGGGTGCTGAACACCGTGGCGCTGACCACCGGCGACCCCTTCGGCGACCCGGCCGCCCGGGACCGCGCGGTGGCCGGCTTCGCCCGGTACTGCGACGCCCGGGGCTGGACGCCGTGCTTCTACAGCGTCACCCCGCAGACCCGGGCCGCGGCCGGGGAGCTCGGCTGGCGCTCGCTCCAGGTCGCCGAGGACACCGTGGTCGCCCTGCCCGACCTCGCCTTCACCGGCCGCAAGTGGCAGGACATCAGGACCGCGCTCAACAAGGCCGGCAAGCAGGGCATCACCGCCGAGTGGTGGTCGTACCACGAGGCACCGCTGGCGCTGAAGGAGCAGATCCGGGCCATCTCCGAGGAGTGGGTCTCCGAGAAGGGCCTGCCCGAGATGGGGTTCACGCTCGGCGGCCTGGAGGAACTGGACGACCCGGCGGTGCGGCTGCTGCTCGCGATCGACGAGGACCGCGGCGTGCACGGCCTGACCAGCTGGATGCCGGTCTACGAGAACGGCGAGCCGGTCGGCTGGACGCTGGACTTCATGCGGCGGCGCTCGGACGGCTTCCGCGGCGTCACCGAGTTCCTGATCGCCTCGGCCGCGCTCGGCTTCAAGCAGGAGGGCGCGCGGTTCCTCTCGCTGTCCGGCGCGCCGCTGGCCCGCTCGGAGAAGGAGCCGCCCACCGGGCTGCAGAAGACCCTGGACTGGCTGGGCCGGGTGCTGGAGCCGGTGTACGGCTTCCGCTCGCTGCTCGCCTTCAAGGCGAAGTTCCAGCCCGAGTACCGGCCGATGTACATGGCGTACCCGGACCCGGCGGCGCTGCCCAGCATCACCCGGGCGATCGGCAAGGCGTACCTGCCGCACCTCACGCCGACGCAGGGTGTGCGGCTGATGCGCAAGCTGTCCTCCTAGCCCCGTCGTCCGGAACGCCGGCCGCCCGGGACTTCGGTCCCGGGCGGCCGGCGTTCGCGTGCGCGCGGCCGGGCCGGCTCAGCCGAGCAGCTGGGCGAGGGCGCGGTCGGCGTCCAGGTGCAGGTGCTCCTCGCCCTCGGGCACCAGCAGGCGGCTGCGCCACAGGAAGCGCCGCAGGTCGGTGGTGTCGAACCGGACCAGTGCGGTGCCCTCGGGAGCGCGCAGCTCGACCAGGGTGTTCCGGCCGGGCCCGGGCCGCACCTGCACGTCGCCGACGCCGGAGGGCAGCTCCAGGCCGCCCGCGAGCAGCCGGCGGGCGAAGACCCAGACGATGTCGCCGGCCTCCGGCTCCGCCAGGTCGGCGGGTCCGTCCAGCGAGTACTCGGCGGGGAAGGCCATCCGGACCGCGAGCGGGTCGTCCGTCCGGTAGGTCAGGGTGACCCGGAGCCGGGCGGCCCGGTGCGCGGACAGGATCAGTCGGGCCTGGACGGTCTCTTCGGCGGTGGCGTGCACGGCGCTTCCCTTCGCTGGTGAGACCGCGGCGGGCGGTGGAGGGTGGAGCGGCCTCACCCCGTAGAGAGGCGGTGGGAGGGGTTCCGCTTACGCGGGTTTCCCGGAATTCCACTGTGATCCACCTCACGTCGATTTCCGGCCGCACCTGCCCCGGGCAGGGCGGACGCCGGCCCGGCCCGGCCCCGCCGTGGCCGCCCGAACGGCGCCGGGACCGGTACGCTGGGTGGGTTGTCCGAACGCCGTCCGACCGTGGATCGGGGCCGCGAAACCGCCTCTGACCTGCGATGATCCCCCCTCGGAGACCGTGAGTACTGCCGCCGCCCCGATGCCGCTCTTCTCCGACGCGAACGAGTCGCACGCGCCCGTCCGGGCCGTCGGCCAGGCCGCGCCGACCTCCTCGCACCAGCTGTCCCCGGCCTTCCCCGGCCGTGCCCCCTGGGGTACCGCGGGCAAGCTCCGGGCCTGGCAGCAGGGCGCGCTGGACAAGTACATCGAGAAGCAGCCGCGCGACTTCCTCGCCGTCGCGACCCCGGGCGCCGGTAAGACCACGTTCGCGCTGACCCTGGCCTCGTACCTGCTCCACAACCACCTGGTGCAGCAGATCACCGTGGTCGCGCCGACCGAGCACCTGAAGAAGCAGTGGGCCGAGGCCGCCGCCCGGATAGGCATCAAGCTGGACCCGGGGTACTCCTCCGGGCCGCTCTCCCGGGAGTACCACGGCATCGTGGTCACCTACGCGGGCGTCGGCGTGAACCCGATGCTGCACCGCAACCGCACCGAGGCCCGCAAGACGCTGGTCATCATGGACGAGATCCACCACGCCGGTGACTCGAAGTCCTGGGGCGAGGCCTGCTTCGAAGCCTTCGAGCCGGCCTCCCGGCGCCTCGCGCTGACCGGGACGCCGTTCCGCTCGGACACCAACCCGATCCCGTTCGTCCAGTACGAGGCCGGGGGCGACGGCATCCGCAAGTCGGTCGCCGACTACACCTACGGCTACGGGCACGCGCTCGCCGACCACGTCGTCCGTCCGGTGATCTTCCTCTCCTACAGCGGCAACATGCGCTGGCGCACCAAGTCCGGCGACGAGCTGGAGGCCCGGCTCGGGGAGCCGATGACCAAGGACCTCATCGCCCAGGCCTGGCGCACCGCGCTCTCCCCGCAGGGCGAGTGGATCCCCTCCGTACTGCAGGCCGCCGACCGCCGGCTCACCGAGGTCCGCAAGGCCATCCCGGACGCCGGCGGCCTGGTGATCGCCACCGACCAGAACGTGGCCCGCGCCTACGCCAAGATGCTGCGCGAGATCAGCGGCGAGAAGGTCACCCTGGTGCTCTCCGACGAGACCGAGGCCTCGCAGCGGATCTCCGACTACGCGGCCGGGACCTCGCGCTGGATGGTCGCGGTCCGCATGGTGTCCGAGGGCGTCGACGTGCCCCGGCTGTGCGTCGGCGTCTACGCCACCTCGATCTCCACCCCGCTGTTCTTCGCCCAGGCCGTCGGCCGCTTCGTGCGCGCCCGCAAGCGCGGCGAGACCGCCTCCGTCTTCCTGCCGACCGTCCCGATGCTGCTGGGCTTCGCCAATGAGATGGAGCTCCAGCGGGACCATGTGCTGGACCGGCCGAAGAAGGAGGGCGAGGGCCTCTTCGACGAGGAGGACCGGCTGCTCGCCGAGGCCGAGCGGGCCAACGACGGCCCGGACGGCGCGGGCGGGGACGAGTTCTCCTACGAGGCGCTGGGCTCCGAGGCGGTCTTCGACCGGGTGCTCTACAACGCCATGGAGTTCGGGATGCAGGCGCACCCGGGCAGCGAGGAGGAGGAGGACTACCTCGGCATCCCGGGCCTGCTGGAGCCGGACCAGGTGCAGATGCTTCTGCAGAAGCGCCAGCACCGACAGATCCAGCGGAGCAAGGGCAAGCCGGCCGAGGAGGCCGACCTGCTGGAGCTGCCGGCCGAGCAGCGGCCGGTCGTGACCCACCAGGAGCTGCGGGAGCTGCGCAAGGAGCTGAACGCGCTGGTGGCCGCCTGGCACCACCGCACCAACCAGCCGCACGGCACGGTCCACAACGAGCTGCGCCGGCAGTGCGGCGGTCCGCTGACCGCGCAGGCCACCGCGAATCAGCTGCGGGCGCGGATCGCCAAGATCCGGGAGTGGGCGAAGTAACGATCCGCCGGGGCCGCTGGATTCGTTGGGGCTGACGGGGGCTGACGGGGGCTGACGGGGCTGACGGGGAGGTCGCCAGGTCGGCGTTCCGGGGTGCTCCGGGGGCCGTTCCGGGTCGCTCGTCCGCGCCCTCCGGTTCCGGGTATCTGTCCGGACTTCGGACTGTGCTCGAACTTGTGCCCGGTCAGGCCGGGCGGAATGCGGTTGTTCGTCCGCTTCTGTCCGGCCGGGCGGAATTGATCTTGACCGAATTTTGGACAAACACTTCCGCCGCCGCATTTCCTTCACTACCTTTCCCCCACGCTCTCTCCCGCCGGGCAACCCCCGTGGGACGGGCGCCGCAGGGCCCCAGGACGTCAAGGACGACACACCGCGGCCCTGGCGCGGCCACCCCCCTGCGCGCGACCACCGAGTCCCGGACCGGCCAGCCGATCCGCGACCGCCGCGGAAAGGAATTGCGCGTCGTGACTGCAGAGACCTCCCAGACCCTGGACCGTGGTGTCCGGGTCCTCAAACTCCTCGCCGACTCGGAACGCGGACTCACCGTGACCGAACTGGCGGCCCGCCTCGCCGTCAACCGGACCGTCGTCTACCGGCTGCTGGCCACCCTGGAACAGCACGGGCTGGTCCGCCGGGACATCGGCGGCCGGGCCCGGGTGGGCCTGGGCGTGCTCCGGCTCGCCCACCGGGTCCACCCGCTGCTGCGCGAGGCGGCGCTGCCCGCGCTGCGCAGCCTCGCCGAGGACCTGGGGGCCACCGCCCATCTGACCCTGGTGGACGGCAACGAGGCGCTCGCGGTGGCCGTCGTCGAACCCAGCTGGACCGACTTCCACGTCGCCTACCGGACCGGGCTGCGCCACCCGCTCGGGGAGAGCGCGGCGGGCCGGGCGATCCTGGAGGCCCGGACCTTCCCCAGCCAGCGCCGGCCGGAGCAGGGCTTCGTCATCACCCGGGCGGAGGAGCAGTCCGGCGCGTCCGGCGCCGCCGCGGCGCTGCTCGGACTGAGCGGCATCGAGGGCAGCGTCGGCGTCGTGATGCTGAACGGGCTGGTCCCGGAGCGGGTCGGCCCCCGGGTGGTGGAGGCGGCCACCGAGGTCGCCGACGCGTTGCGCTGACCGCCCCGGTCCGGGTGGGCCGTTCGGGTGGCCGTGTGCGTGCCCGTCGGACGGCCCCGGTGTGTTTGGATGCCTCTGTGTCCGACACCAAGCTGCCCACGGCCCTGACCTCCCCCCGGACCCGGGCCCTCGCGCTCTGCGGCGCGACGGTCGCCGCGCTGTTCGGGGTGGCCGCCTTCGTCCCGCTGCCCTACACGCTGACCTTCCCCGGCGTGACCGCGGACACCCTCGGCAGTTACCAGGGCCGCCCGGTGCTCACCGTCACCGGCGCGCCGGTCCGCGCCACCGAGGGGCAGCTGCGGATGGTGACCATCTCGGCGACCAACCCCGGGGTGCGGACCACGCTGTGGCGCTCGCTGCAGGCCTGGTTCGACGAGGACGAGGCCGTCCGGCCCAGCGAGACCGTCTACCCGCAGGGCGACCCGGCCAAGGCCAACGAGGTCACCGCGCAGCAGATGGCCGAGTCCCAGGACGCGGCCACCACGGCCGCGCTCGGCTACCTCCAGCTGTCGCCCGCGCAGGTGAAGGTCAAGGTCGACCTCGGTGACATCGGCGGTCCCAGTGCCGGGCAGATGCTCGCGCTCGGCATCGTCGACAAGCTCCGCGGCGACGGCAAGGGCGGCGACCTCACCGGCGGGCTGACCGTCGCCGGCACCGGGACCATCGACGACCAGGGCGTGGTCGGCCCGGTCGGCGGTGTGCCGCTCAAGACCCAGGCGGCGGCGCGGGACGGCGCGACCGTCTTCCTGGTGCCCAGGGACGAGTGCTCGGACGCCAAGGTCAACCTCCCGGCGGGGCTCCGGCTGGTGCCGGTCGGCACGCTCGGGGAGGCCGTCTCCGCGCTGGAGGCGCTGCGGACGGGTGGCGCCGTTCCGGGCTGCTGAGCCGCTGGGCTGCTGAGTCGCTGGGACTACTGGGCCGCCGGTGCTCGGGTCGTCGGGTTGCTCGGGCCGTCGGGCTACCGGGCCGCTGAGCGGACGGGTGGTCGGGGCGGCGGGCTACTCGGCTGCTGCCTGGTCGACCAGCGGCAGGATCCGGTAGGGCACCGGGTTCTCCAGCGCGATCGCGGTCGAGGAGCGGACGATCCCGTCGAAGCCCACCACCCGGTCGATCACCCGCTGCAGATCGGCGTTCGACCGGGCCACGATCCGCACCATCATGTCGCCGTGCCCGGTGATGGTGTGCAGCTCCAGCACCTCCGGCACCGCCGCCAGGTGCGCGCGGACGTCCGCGCCCTGCCCCTGGGAGATCTCCAGGGTCGCGAAGGCCGTCACCGGGTAGCCGAGCGCCGCCGGGTCCACCTCCGGGCCGAAGCCGCCGATCACCCCGCGCGCCTGGAGCCGGTCCAGCCGGGCCTGCACCGTGCCGCGCGCCACCTGGAGCCGTCGCGAGCACTCCAGGACGCCGATCCGGGGCTCCTCGGCGAGCAGGCGGATCAGCCGGCCGTCCAGGGTGTCGATGGCGTCGTTGGTGCTCCCCGCGACCGCCCCGGCGGCGACCCCGGCGCCGGTTCCGGCCGGGGCTCCGGTCGCGGTTCCGGTCGCGGCCCCCGAAGTGGCCGGGGCGGTGCCGGAATACCCTTGCCCGGTGGGCGAGTTGGGCGATCCGGGCGCGCCCGTCGGGCTGGGGGTGTGGGCGGGGGGCATCGCGGGCTCCGTCCTCGGGTGGTCATTGTGTACAGCGGTGCGGCCGATTCTCCCGCCCCGGAGCACAGCTTGACCAGGAGGAAACGGAACAGTTGCGCGGAGGTCGCCCCGGCGCCACCCTCCAGCCACAACCCCGTGTGCCGGCCCCCACCGGTCCGCGAGCGGAACCGTGGTCCCGTACCCCACCGGGAGGGCTGACATGACCGACACCGCCGCCGAATCCGCGCTGCTCACCGCCGAACCCGCGCTGCTCACCGCTGACCTCACCGCTGACCTCACCGCTGATCTCACCGCCGACCTCGGCGCCGACTTCGGCGCCGCCGGGCCGGACGAACCCGGACTCCTCCCGATGGGCCGCGCCGACGCGGTGGTCTTCGTGGTCGGCGACGCCGAGCGGGCGGCCCACCGGTACGCGGTCGCGCTCGGCCTGCGCTGTACCGCGTACGCCGGGCCCGAGACCGGAGAACCCGAGATCGTCTCCTATGTACTGCAGGCGCCCGGCACCCGCTTCGTGCTGACCTCGCTGGTCCAGGTGATCGGCCCGCGCGGCCGGGAGCTGGCCGGCCACCTGGCCCGGCAGGGTGACGGCGTGATCGACCTCTCGGTCGCGGTGCCGGACGTCTGCTACGCCTACGACTACGCCGTCGACCGGGGCGCGGCCTCGCTCGCCGAGCCGTACGAGGTGCGGGACGCGTACGGCACGGTGGTGCTCGCCGCGATCGGGGTGCCCGGCGGGACCAGGCACACCCTGGTCGACCGGTCCCGCTACCGGGGGCCCTACCTGCCGGGCTACGTGCCCTGCGAGCGGTGGTGACGGAGCGCCGGGAGCGCGGGCCGGACCGGCTCAGCGGGTGACGGTGTCGACCACCGGCGGGTGCCCGTTCCAGTAGACGAACACCGAGTTGGCCTGGTTGTCCCTGGTGAAGTCCACCCGGATCCACTGCGGGCCGTCCCAGACCTGCATCTGCCAGCCGGGGTCCGGGGCGGCCGTGACCAGTGAGGCCCGGTCGGGCCGGAGGTCCAGGGCGACCTTGCCGCCCGGGACGAGGTAGCTGCGGACGGAGGACGTCGTACTCGTGGCCGGCGCCGGGCGGTGCGACACGGCGGCGGCGGTCGACGGGGCCGCGGGTGGCGCGGCGGCGGCCGGCGAACCGGACCGCGGCGGGGCGGCCGACGCCGGGGCGGTGGACGGCGGCGCGGCCGGATCCGGCCGGCCGGCCGATTGCGTGGGTTCCGCCGACGGGGTCGGCACGGGTCTCGCGCCGCCGGCCGACGCCGGTGAGGGCAGCGGCAGCGCGGTGGGCCGTTCGAACGCGGCACCGGTCAGCACGGTGTGCACGCCGAACCAGGACAGCGCCACCGCCGCCCCGGTGGCCGCCGCCCAGGCGCCGAGCTGTACCAGTCCGTTCCGCATAGTGCGCACATCCTGCCCCATCACCGCTCCCAGCAGGTCGGCACCCCCGGACTTCCACAGGGGACTTGCACAAACCCCGGACGCCCCGGGCAGCGCTTCCCGAAGGTTCACGAAGCGCTGCCCGGGGCGACCCCGAGGTACAGACCATTCGAGGCGGATGCCGTACCGTGCAGCCCCATGGCAACAGTGCTCGTGGTCGAGGACGACCCCTTCGTACGATCCGCCCTCATCCGCCACCTGTCCGACACCGGCCACGCGGTCCGCAGCGTGGGCACGGCACTGGAGGCGCTGCGCGAGGTCGCCCAGGTCGGCTGCGACCTGGTGATCCTGGACCTCGGACTGCCGGATCTGGACGGCAGCGAGGCGCTCAAGATGATCCGCGGTCTGACCAACGTCCCGGTCATCATCTCCACCGCCCGCGACGACGAGGCCGAGATCGTCCGGCTGCTCAACGACGGCGCCGACGACTACCTGGTGAAACCTTTCTCCGGGGAGCACCTCAGCGCCCGGATGGCCGCCGTGCTGCGCCGGCTCGGCGGCGGCGCGGTCCCGGTCAGCCAGGTGCTCCGGGTCGGCGGGCTGGCGATCGACCTCCAGCGCCGGGAGGCCGCGCTGGACGGGCGGGCACTGGACCTGACCCGGCGTGAGTTCGACCTGCTGGCCTTCCTCGCCGCCCGCCCGGGCGTGGTGGTGTCCCGCAAGGAGATCCTGGCCGAGGTCTGGCGGCAGACCTACGGCGGTGACCAGACGATCGACGTGCACCTCTCCTGGTTGCGCCGCAAGCTCGGGGAGACGGCGTCCAGCCCGCGCTATCTGCACACCGTGCGCGGGGTCGGGGTCCGGTTGGAGGAGTCCGGGCCCCCCGCCGGGCCCGGCCCCGCCCCGGTGGAGCGCCGGACATGAGGCGGTTGCGGCACTCGCTGCGCTGGGCCCTGATCAAGGCCGCCGTGGCCGGTACCACGATGGTCGCGCTGGCCTTCCTCATCCCGCTCGGCCTGATGGTCCAGCAGACCGCCAGGGACCGGGCGTTCACGGCCGCGGAGCGGCAGGCGGCGGCGCTCGGCCCGGCCCTGGCCATCACCACCGACCAGGACGCCATCGCCCGGGCGGTGGCCTCGACGGACGCCGGTGCGCAGGGGCGGATGGCGGTGCACCTGCCGCCGGCCGAGGCCGCTGGGGCCGGTGCGGGCGCGCTGTCGGGACCGGGCGGTGCGGCGGGCGGGGTGGCGGCCTCGGCGCCCGGTGGGACGGCCCCCGGTGGGGCGGCCCCGGCGGGGAAGGTCTCGGACGGGACGGAGGCGGCCGCCGCCGCGGGGTCGGGACCGGCCGCCGGCACGACCATCGGCGAAGTCCGGGCGCTGGCCGCCGATGTGGCCAGCGCCGGGGGCCAGGGACGCTCGTTCACCGTCGAGGTCCCGGGCGGCTACGCGCTGCTCCAGCCGGTCGCGGTGGACACCGTCCGGACCGCCGTGGTCGAGGTGTTCGTGGCCGACGGCGACCTCACCCGGGGCGTCGCCACCGCCTGGCAGGTGCTCTCCGGGGTCGCGCTCGGCCTGGTCGCCGTCTCGGTGCTGGTCGCCGACCGGATGGGCGCCCGGATCGTCGGCTCGGCCCGCCGGCTCGCCGCCGCGGCCCGTTCGCTCGGCGCGGGCGACCTCGCCGTCCGGGTGCCGGTGGAAGGCAAGCAGGCCGCCGGCAGTCCGGAGGAGCTGCGGGAGGCCGCCCACGCGTTCAACGCCATGGCCGACCGGGTCGTCCAGCTGCTGGCCGCCGAGCGGGAGTTGGCCGCCGACCTGTCGCACCGGCTGCGCACCCCGCTGACCGTGCTGCGGCTCAACGCGGCCTCGCTGGGCGAGGGCGACGCGGCCGACGCCACCCGGCACGCGGTGGCGCAGCTGGAGCGCGAGGTCGACCAGATCATCCGCTCGGCCCGCCGGGCACCCGAGGACGCGCCCGCCGTCACGGTCGGCTGCGACGCGGCCGAGGTGATCCGTGAGCGGGTCGGCTTCTGGTCGGCGCTCGCCGAGGACGAGGGCCGCCGCTGGCAGCTGGCCGGCGCGGACCGCGAGACGCCGGTCCCGGTCCAGCGCGGGGACCTGGCCGCCGCCGTGGACGTGCTGCTCGGCAACGTCTTCCGGCACACCGGGGTCGGCACCGCCTTCTCGGTGGACGTGCTGGCCACCGGGAGTTCGGTGATCGTGCTGGTCGGGGACGCGGGCCCGGGCTTCACCGATCCGGAGGCCGCCCTGAAGCGGGGCGAGGGCCACGGCGGCGAGGGCTCGACCGGGCTCGGGCTGGACATCGTCCGCAAGCTCGCCGAGGCCACCGGCGGGGACCTCGCGCTCGGCCGGTCGGCGGTGCTGGGCGGCGCCGAGATCCGGCTGCGGCTGCGGTCCAGGCCGGACGGCGCCGCACCGACCCGGGCAGGTCGGCGCCGTGGCCGGGGATCGCTGTTCGCGCGCCGATGAGGGGCAGCACCGTGGAGCGGTTGAAGAAAGGTTTCGGCGCCGGTCCGGGCCGCGGGCGGGCCGGCGGACCTCGCTCCCGGGGCGTTTCGTGAGCGCGTTTCTTAAGCGAGCCGTAAGGGAGGTCTACCCCTGGCTCAGCAGGCGGATTCCGGCCATTCGGCCCCGCTAGCGTCGGCCGCGCCGGTCACCCCCCGACCGCGCGTCCGCCCGCCCCGGAGGTACGCCCCATGACGACCCAGCAGCCCCACCGCCGCCCCGGAGGCCGCCGTCGGCGCAGCCGCAGGGGCGCGGTGATCGGCGCCTCGGCGGTCGCCGCCGCCCTGGTCGCCGGCGGTGTCGTCGTCCTCGCCTCCTCGGCCAGTGCCGCCCCGCTCGGCGCCGTCTACACCCGCACCAGCGGCTGGGACTCCGGCTACACCGGCCAGTACCTGGTCACCAACCCGGCGGACCACGCGATCGAGGACTGGACGCTCACCTTCGACCTGCCCGCCGGCGCGAAGATCGACTCGCTCTGGAACGCCACCTTCACCGCCGAGGGCGGGCACATCACCGTCCGGCCCGAGTCGTGGAGCAAGCGGCTGGAGCCCGGGCGGAGCGTCCTGGTCGGCTACGTCGCCCAGGGCGCCGGCGCGGCCCAGGCCGAGCCGGGCAACTGCCTGATCAACAAGACCTCCTGCAAGGCCGGGGACGGCACCGCGCCCACCCCGTCCGGCCGCCCGACCGGTACCGCGACGGCCTCGCCGTCCGCCTCCGTCCCGGTGACCGCGACCGCGACGGCCTCCGCCCCGGCCACCGCCACCGGGACCGCCCGGCCCACCAGCGGGGCGCCGAGCCCGACCGGCACCGGAACCGTCCGGCCGACCACTCCGTCCACGCCGACGACTCCGTCCCCGACGGCCACCACGACCGCCACCGCCGCGCCCACCACCCCGGTGCCCACGAGCCCGGCGCCCACCGCCACCGCGACCGGCGCCCCCGCCGGCGGCGGCCGCTTCGCGCCCTACGTCGACACCTCGCTCTACCCGCCGTACGACCTGGTCGCCACCGCCAAGGCCACCGGGGTCAAGGACTTCACCCTGGCCTTCGTCGTCTCCGGCGGCGGCTGCACCCCGAAGTGGGGCGGCGTGACCGACCTCGCCGACGACGCGGTGGCCGCCCGGATCGGCGCCCTGCGGGCGATCGGCGGGGATGTCCGGGTCTCCTTCGGCGGCGCCAACGGCAGCGAGCTCGCCCTCGCCTGCTCCTCCGTCGCCGACCTGACCGCCGTCTACCAGCGGACCGTCGACGCCTTCGGCCTCACCCGGCTCGACTTCGACGTCGAGGGCGGCGCGATCGCCGACACCGCGGCCAACGCCCGTCGCGCCCAGGCCGTCGCCCAGCTGCAGAAGAACGCCGCCGCCAAGGGCAAGGCCCTGGACGTCTCCTTCACCCTCCCCGCGCTCCCCTCCGGACTGACCCAGGAGGGCGTCAACCTGGTCGCCGACGCCAAGAACAACGGTGTGACGATCGGGGCGGTCAACATCATGGCGATGGACTACGGCGACGGGCTCGCCCCCGACCCGCAGGGCCGGATGGGCACCTACGCCATCGCCGCGGCCACCGCCACCCAGGCGCAGGTGAAGAGCGTGCTCGGCCTGGACGACGCCGCCGCCTGGCGCCGGGTCGCGGTCACCCCGATGATCGGCGTCAACGACGTGGCCAGCGAGGTCTTCACCGTCGCCGACGCCAAGCAGCTCGCCGAGTTCGCCAGGAGCAAGCACCTGGCCTGGCTGGCGATGTGGTCCGGCACCCGGGACAAGGCCTGCGAGGGCGGCGCCAAGGCGTACGCGGACGCGAGCTGCAGCTCGATCGTCCAGCAGCCGCTGGACTTCACCCGGGCCCTGGGCGCCTACACCGGCTGACCGGCCCGCCGGGCCGGTGACGGCCACCGGCTGACCCGGCCGCCAGTGCCTGCCGGGGCCTGACAGGGTCCGCCGAGTTCGGGCGGCACCCGGCGGATCCGTCCGCCGCACCGACTCCGGCCGTCCGTGCCCCGACCGCAACGGGGCACGGCCGGCCGGTTCCAATCCCCCGATCGTCACTCTCCGTGATAATGATGGATCCGGCCCGTCCGCCGGGCATCCGGTATCGTCGCTGGTTGGCCGATCGGCGGACGGAGCGAGAAGTGACAGCGGTGCAAGACGAGCGCGGCGCGGTGGACACCCCACCCGACCTGACGCCCGCCCCCCTGTCGGACCGGCTGCGCACAGCCCTCGGCGCGCCCGTCCGCGCCCTGCGCGAGGCCCCGCGCCGTCCGCTGCTGATCGTCTCCGTGCTCGCGCTGGTCTCCCTGCTCGGCTACGCGGTGGTGCGGCACTTTGCGCACACTTCGATGGTCGACATGATCGTCTACCGGGCCGAGGGCGCCGCCGTCGTCAACGGCGGGGACCTCTACGGTCTGCGCGTCACCCAGTGGGACCTGCCGGCCACCTACCCGCCGTTCGCCGCGATGCTGTTCGTGCCGACGACCTGGTTCCCGGTGCCGTTCCTGCGGGTCGCGGTCACGCTCTGCAACCTCGGCTTGCTCGCGCTGTTCGCCCACCTGTCGTTCAAGCTGGTCGGCTGGCCGCGCCGGGACCTCCGCGCGATCGGCGTGATCCTGGTCACCGGCGCCGGCGTCTGGCTGGAACCCGTCTACACCACGCTGCGCTACGGCCAGATCAACCTCGCCCTGGCCTGCCTCATCCTCTGGGACCTCACCCGGCCCGACGGGAAGCGCAGCAAGGGCGTCGCGATCGGCATCGCCGCCGGCATCAAGCTCACCCCCGGCCTGTTCGCGGTCTACCTGCTGCTCACCGGCCGGGTCCGGGCCGCGTTCGTGGCCGGCGCGACCTTCCTCGGCACCTTCCTGCTCGGCGCGCTGGTCCTGCCCGACGCCACCTGGGGCTTCTGGACCAAGTACCTCTACGACTCCTCCCGGGTCGGCAAGACCGAGATCGTCGACAACCAGGCGCTCAGCGGCGCCGTCGCCCGGCTGCTGCACACCTCCACCCCGGGCTTCGCCGGGACCCTGGCGGCCGTCGCCGTCGCGGTGGCCGGCCTCGGCGTCGCCACCTGGGCGGCCCGCAGCTCGCGCCGGCTGGCGCGCTCCGAGGCGTGGGGCGTCTGCTGCGCCGCCGTCACCGCCGTCCTGATCTCGCCGATCAGCTGGACCCACCACTGGGTCTGGTGCGTGCCCGTGCTGGTGCTGCTCGCCTGCGAGGCAGCGGTCGAACGGGCCCGCCCGGCCGCCGTCCGCAAGCTGCGCTGGCGGCTCGCCTTCGGGGCCACGCTGATCGCCTTCCTGTCGTTCGCGATGTGGCTCGCCAAGCCGAAGGGCGCGCTGGTGCTGGAGCTGTCCCCGCTCCACCAGATCCCGACCTCGGTCTACCCGCTCGTCGGGATCTGCTTCCTGCTGGCCGCCGCGCTACGCGTACGGGCCCGGCGACTCGCGGCCGGCGTGGCGCCGACCGCGCTGCCCGGTCAGCGCGACGGCGGTTCGTCGGAGACCGCGCGCGAGCGTCAGCAGGCCCCCGCGGCCCGCTGACTCGGCCCGGTCGCGGGGGAGGGCCGGACGGCCGGCGGTGAGCGTCGGACGGCTGCCGGGGAGGATCGGACGGGTGCCGGGGAGGACCGGACGGCTGCCGGCGCGGTCCCGCCGGTCCGGCCGATTCGCTCGGCGGACCGGGACGCGACGCCTCACGCGAGCAGCTCGGCCAGCGAGCCGTCCATGTCCAGGGCGGCCATCTCGCTGCCCGGCGGCACCAGCCGGTGCGCCCGCTCCAGCCAGGCGGCCACCACCGGCAGCGGCGCCTCCAGCAGCGCGTCCCCGGCCGGGGAGCTGAGCGCCAGGCAGAGCACGCTGCGCCGCCCCGACCTGGTCGGCCAGATCCGCACATCGCCCTGGCCGCAGGGCCGGAAGGTGCCCTCCACCAGCAGCTCGCGGGCGAACACCCAGGTGACCGGCGAGCCGGTGTCCAGGTGGAAGGTCATGTGCACGGCGTACGGGTCGTGGCTGCCGTAGGACAGCCGGGCGGGGACGGGGACGCTGTGCTCGGGGGAGAGCACCAGGTTGAGCTCCAGCTCGTGCTCGACCACGCTCGTCGGGCGCTCCATGATCGGGTTCCTCTCTGCCTGCGGTTCGTGCCCGGTGTCGGGCCCTGTCACCTGGGAGAGCGCGGCCCGGGAGCGCTCTTACACGGGTTTCCGAAATTTCTTCGGCCCGGGGACTCCCCGGCGGGCGCCTGGGCGGCTGCCTGGGCGGACATCGGGGCAGGTGTGTGGGCGGATGTCGGTTACGGACTCCTCGGGGGCCCATGACGGATCCGTTGCCGAGGGGTGTACGGAGTGGTGAACGGGAGAAGGTGGGCGCACGGTCGGGCATGTGCGCCGTCTTCCTTACCGTGGGCGGCCCCGGACTGTCCCCCGAATGGGTAACTTCGCACCGCGCCCCCGCCGAGGTACTACGCTTTGTGACTGCCCGGCGACTGTCCGCCTCCTCGGCGGCACCCCCCTCGCGCGCGCCGACGGCGGAGCCATCCGGGTCGCCCGTGCCACCGTCGCGCACATCCCGCTCGCCGGGCGAGCCGCATCGGCCTGCCAGGAAAGAGACCCCCATGACGGACCGGCCCCACGCCGGCGGCAGTACGGAGACGGCCGTCGGCCCCGAGCCGGGCTACTACCCCGACCCGTCCGTTCCCGGTTTCGTCCGCTACTGGGGCGGCTCGGCCTGGGTGCCCGGCACCAGCAGGGCCGCCCCGGCCGAGGGCCAGGTGCTGGAACCGCCCCGGTACGCGACCCGCCGACCCGCCGCCGCCGCGGGCGCCGGTGCCGGGGCCCGGTACGTGCCGCCGCCCGTGGCCGCCGAGCCGGTGGCGGTGCCGGTGTCGCTGCCGGTGTACCTGGACCGGACGGCGGGCGGGGCTTCGTTCACCTTCGCGGCCCCGGGCAACGGCCCGGTGTTCCGCCGGGGCGGGGAGCCGGCGCCGGTCGACGGGGCCGCGGGACCGGCGCCCGACCCCGAACCGGAGGCGCCGGCCCACCCGGCACCGGAGTCGGCGGGCTGGCAGGCGGACCCCCGGGCGCAGCGCGGTCTGATGGAGACGGGGAGCGCGCCGCGGTGGGTGTCCTGGGGAGTGCTCCCCGGGGCGGAGGAGCCGTCCGGCGAGGCGCCCGGCGCCGTGTCCGCCGAGGCGCCCGCACCGCTCGTCACACCGCTCGCCGGGTCGGCTTCGCCCGCTGCCCCCGGCCCGGACGAGCCGCGTTCCGTCCCGGTACCGAGGGTCTCGGCCCCGGCGCCGTCCGCCGTCGTGGAGCCCCCGCCGCGACCGGAACCGGAAGCGGAGCCGGAGGCAGTGGTGGACGTGGTGGAGGCCGTCGAGCCGCCTCCGGCCGCCACCGTTCCCGCCCGCCGTCCCGCCCCCGCGGCCACCGCCGCTGCCACGGCGTCAGCCCGGGCGTCGTCCACCGCCCGCCGCCGTCGCACCGGTGCGGCACCGGACCCCCGCCCTGCCGGCCTCGGCCGACGGCTCGTCGCCAGGCTGGTCGACACCGCCGTCCTGGCCGTGGTCGCCGTCGCCGCCGGGGTCCCGCTCGGCCGCTCCGTCGAGGCCCACCTCCAGCGCAAGCTCGACCAGGCCCGGATGGCCAGCAGGCTCACCCGCCGTCAGGTGGACGTCTGGCTGGTGGACGGCACGGTGCTCGGCAAGGTCGCCGTCCTGCTCGGCATCCTGCTCTTCGTCGGCCTGCTCTACGAGGCCCTGCCGACCGCCCGCACCGGCCAGACCTTCGGCAAACGGCTCGCCCGGATCCGGGTGGTCGCCACGGCCCGGGCGGGCTCGGCCGCCGCCCCGGGCCGTCCCAGGCTCGGGCGTTCTGTGGTCCGCTGGCTGGTCGGGCAGGTGACGGCGCTGCTGGTGGTCGGCCTGCTCTGGCCGCTGTTCGACCGCCCGGCCCGGCGCGGCTGGCACGACCGGGCGGCCCGCACCCGGGTCGTCCGGCTCTGATCCCTGCCCTGTCGCGCGCCGCCCCGTTGCCCCGGGCTGTCCCGCCCCGCCCTGTCGCGCCCCGCCCCGCCCTGTCCCGCCGTCCGCCCTGCCCGCCCGTCCTCCGCTCCGGGGCCTCGGCCGACAAAACGGACTGAATATCCCGAACTCACATAATGCGCGATGTTCTACTCGGGGAATGAGCACCCACGACCCCTCAGGCCCCGAGCCGGAGGGGGGCGGCAAGCCCTCCTTCGGCAAGCAGCCCCCGCAGCAGGGCGGCAGCACTCCGGAAGGTGCGCCGTCGGACCCGTACGGCACCCCGCCACCCCCCGGTGGCCCCGGAGCGGGCGGCCCCGGCGCGTACGGCGGCACCTACGGCGGAACCCCCGGCGGCCAGGGCCCCTACGGCCAGTCGCCCTACGACCGGCCGCCGCCCGGCCAGGGCCCCGCCGGATACGGCACGCCCGGCGGCGGCCCCGTCCCCGGGATGCCCCCGCTCGGCACCTGGCCCAACCGGATCGTCGCCCGACTGATCGACTACGTGCTGGTCCAGGCCGTCGCCGTGCTCCTGGTCCTGCCCTTCGCCAGCCTCACCGACCGCTCCGGCTCGGCCGGCTCGTTCTGGCTCGCCTGCGGGCTCTACCTCGTCTACGACGGAGTGATGCTCGGCCGGGACGGTCAGACCCTCGGCAAGAAGGCCATGAAGGTCCGGGTCGCCATGCTGGTCGACGGCAACACCCCGACCCAGTCGGCCGCCTGGACCAGGGCGGCGGTCTTCATCCTGCCCGCCGTGCTCTGCTGCGCCGTCCTCTGGTGGCTGATCGACGGCCTGTTCGGCGTGTTCGACAAGCCGTACCGGCAGTGCATCCACGACAAGGCCGCGCGGACCGTGGTGGTCTCCACCGCCTGAGCCTGCCCGAGTGGCCCGAGCCCGCCTGAGTGACCAGGGCCTGCCCGAGTGACCAGGGCCTGCCCGAGTGGTCCGGACCGGCCGGAGCGGCCTCCTACTCGTGCCCGCCGACCGGTGTGCGGTGCTCCGCGCGCCGGTCGGCCGCGTGCGGGGCCGGCGCCGCGAGCAGCGTCACCAAGGTGCCCAGCGCGAGCGCGAAGAGCACCACCGCGGCGACCCCCAGGACACCCGAGACACCGGTGGCGGCCAGCAGGGCGACCGTGGCGGCGACCACGGTGAAGACACCGAGAGCGAACTGCGCGGTGGTCGGGCGGTGCGACATGGCGGAGTCCTTCGCGCGTCGGGGGGAACGAGCGGGCCGCTGCCGGGCCGGATGCCGGGCGCCCCCGGCGGTCGTCCGCGGCATTCCGTCCAGGCTAGCCCGGCGCGCCCGAAGCACGGGGGGCGCACGGGCTCACGGAACCGCCCCCGAGCCCGTCCGCCCCGCTCGGTACCGTGGGTCCGACCGCACCGCCGCACCACGCACCAGGGGGAACCGCCGTGCCCATCCCCGCCGACTGGCCCAGTACCGAGGCCGAGGCGCTCGCCGAACAGGAACGCCTGCGCCCGCTCGTCGAACCGACCGGGGAGATCGGCACCGTCGCGGCCTCCTCCGTTCCGGCCGGCGACGACCGGCTGATCGCCGGCGTCGACGTCGCCTACGACGACGAACGGGACCTCGTCGTCGCGGCCGCCGTGGTGCTCGACCGCGCCACCCTCGCCGTCGTCGAAGAAGCCACCGCCACCGGACGCATCGCCTTCCCCTACATCCCCGGCCTGCTCGCCTTCCGCGAGATCCCCGCCGTCCTCGACGCCCTCGACGCCCTCACCCACCGCCCCGGCACCGTGGTCTGCGACGGCTACGGCCTCGCCCACCCCCGCCGCCTCGGCCTCGCCAGCCACCTCGGCGTCCTCACGGGCCTGCGCACCCTCGGCGTCGCCAAGACCCCGTTCACCTTCGACCACCTGCCCCCCGGCCCCGAGCGCGGCGACCGGACCCCGCTCACCGATCCGGTCACCGGAGAGGAGGTCGGCAGCGCCGTCCGCACCCGGGCCGGCGTCAAACCCGTCTTCGTCTCCGTCGGACACCGCATCGGCCTCACCGAGGCGGTCGAGACCACCCTCGCCCTCACCCCCCACTACCGCCTCCCCGAAACCACCCGGCACGCCGACTCGCTCTGCCGCCGCGCCCTCACCGCCCTCACCGCCATCACTGTCAACGGTTCTGCCTCGGACGTGAACTGACGGCACGCCAGGGGCCCGGGTCTTGTGTTAGACATGACCGGATCACCAGAACCGTGAACGACACACCGGCCGGACGCACGGGGGAGGCGCCGCAGTGGCAACGGGGAACGGAACGGGGAACGGAACAGGATCGACCGGCGGGGCCGGACGCGGCTACCGCGTCGAGGTCGAACAACTGCGGGCCTTCGCCGCCCAGGTGCGGCTGCTCCTCGCCGAATTCCAGCACCACGCGGACGGCACCGCGACCCACGGCCGCAGCGGCATCGGCCCCAAGGCCCTCGGCACCTTCGCCGAGGCCACCGACCTGCACGGCCGCTACCAGACCATGCGCGACGGCCTGCGCGACGTCCTCGACCAGCTCCAGGAAGCCGTCGACGAGGCCCAGAAGAAGGCCGAACTCACCGCCACCAACTACGAGGAACAGGAACACCGCACCAAGACCAAGCTGAAACTCGGCGACGACGGCTGGTCCGTCGCCAACCCCTCCGCCACCAGCGCCGCCGCCTACGCCCGGACCACCGCCCCGGCCCAGCACGACGACGGGAAGGGCGTCCGATGAAGTACACCGACTTCCGGCAGTTCAGCCACGCCGAACTCCGCGCCATGGTCCAGGCCCTCAACCCCGGCGAGGTGATGGCCGCCGCCGACCCCTGGCGCCGCGCCGCCGACACCCTCAAGGCCATCCGCACGACCCTCACCCGCGCCAGCACCGAGGCCGCCACCAGCTGGGAAGGCACCACCAGCGACGCCTTCCACACCCGCATGCTCCACCTCGCCACCACCATCAACACCGCCGCCTCCTACGCCAACGACGCGGCCATCACCCTCAAGGCGGTCTCCGAGGCCATCGCCGAGGCCAAACGCAACATGCCCGAGGAACCCAGCGGCTGGGCCCAGTTCAAGGACGGCGTCGGCGACACCTTCTCCTCCCTCTTCGGCGCCGACGACGAGGACGCCCGCACCGACCTCGCAAACCAGAAGAAGGCCGAAGCCGCCACCGTCCTCCAGACCCTCGCCATGCACTACCGCACGGCGGCCCCGATGCTGAAGCCGCCTCCACCCCCGGGGGCGTCGAAGGGCTGGAATGACGGCGAATACACGGAGAACCCGGCCGGCGACGCCGGAGCGACTGGTTACGCGGCCGTTGGCGGCTTTCTCGGCGGTGCCAGTGCAGGAAACGTCGGCACAGGAACCGGGTCCGTTGCTCGAGCACAGCAGCCGTCAGTTCAAGCCCCCCGCACCGGAGCTGCCGGCCGCTCGGATTCGTCGGTGGCCAGCACGTCGTTCTCGAAGTCCTCGCCGGTCCCCGCTGACCCCGGTGTCAAGGGCGGAGTCGCCGCACCGCCGTCCAAGCCCGGGCCGGTCGGCTACGGTGCCGGAGCCGTCATGGACGGTACGGCGCCCGAGCTCGGCCACATGTCCAGTGGACAGAGCTCATCGGGTACGGGCGGTACGTCGATTCTCGGCACATCTGGGAACGGTGGAAGCCAGGCGATGACCACGGGTCCCACGGTGCAATCCTCGGGCCTGCAGGGAGGTGGTGGAGGTACACACCACCCGAGTGCGGTCCCGCATCCGTTCACCTCTGCTGGTTCGCAAGGGCCGGGGGAAGTGACCGGGCGGGGTCGGCAAGCCGGACCGGATTCCGCGAGGGCCGGTCGGGATGCGGTGCAGGGCCGGACCGCAGGTGCCCGCAGTGGTGCGAGCTTCGGCGCCGAGGGCATTCCTGGAACAGTCGGTGGCGGTGCCGCTCGGCGGAAGGCGACCTCCGAGGGCGCGGCCGGCCACGCGAGTGGCACGGTCGTCGGTGTCGGTGATCGAGCAGGCAGGAGCGGTGCCGGAAAGCAGGCTTTCACCGAGGGCGGTTCGGGGCTCGGCGCGCGCGGACGGATCCGGCCGGAGACCGGGGTGGGCAACTCGCCGACGCAGGCGCCTCTGGTGCCGCTGGGAAGTGCCGGTCAAGGCCGGAAGGATGACGAGAAGCGACGGAGGCGCCCCGACTATCTCGTCGAGGACGAGGAGACGTGGGAATCCGACGAACCCGTCAATCCGAACGTGGTGGAATAACGCCCGGCCTTCGGGGCCGGGCGAATCGATCGGTTGCCCTGCGGCTGCCCGTGCCGTGGGACGACCTCTGCGCTGAGTGGGGTGGCAGGGCTTGAGTTGCTGGCGTCTGAGCCGTGGAACAGCTGCGTTGGTGGCAGGAGGGCTGTTCGTGACTGTCGGCGCGGCCTCCGCCCGTGCCGACAGCGTGCACGATTCGCAGTGGCCGCTCGCCGTCTACCAGGTCGAGTCCGCGGTCTGGCCGGTCTCGCAGGGGGACGGTGTCACGGTTGCCGTCATCGACAGCGGAGTGCTGAAGGACCACCAGGACCTGACGGGACAGGTGCTGGCGGGGGCGGACTTCACCGGAGAGAAGTCCGACGGCACGGTGGACAACAACGGTCACGGTACTGGCATGGCCAGCCTCATTGCGGGACATGGGCACGGGGATGGTGCTGGCATTGTCGGCCTGGCACCAAAAGCCAAGATTCTCCCGATCCGGATCACACTGGACGAGGAATCGCTCTCCTCCCGGTCGTCGACCGCACTGGCGATCCGCTATGCCGTTGACCACGGCGCCAAGGTCGTCAACCTCTCGGTCGGTGGTCCGTCCGGAAGCGATCCCGACGAGCGCACAGCGGTCAAGTACGCGGTGGACAGAGACGTGGTCGTGGTTGCGAGTGCGGGCAACAGCGGTGACAAGGGCGGCTCGGTGGAATACCCGGCGGCCTTCCCCGGGGTCGTTGCCGTAGGTGCAGTGGACCGGGGCGGGATGCTGTGGAGTCGGTCCAGCTCGGGTCCCGAGACGACCTTGGTGGCGCCAGGTGCCGAGGTTCCCCGGGCGAGCGCTTCGTCGACGAGTGGACACGGCATCGGCAACGGCACATCGCCCGCCACCGCCTACGTCTCCGCCACCGCCGCTCTGATCCGCGCGAAATACCCGTCGCTCTCCGCCGGGCAGGTCATCAACCGGATGATCAAGTCCGCCTCACCGCCCGTGGACGGGTCGGCGGTGCCCAGCGACCGGTACGGGTACGGGGTGTTGGCGCCGGGGAAGGCGTTGGAGCCGAATCCGGCGGTGGACGGGGGGTCGCGGGAGAATCCGTTGGTGGGGCGGGCGGAGTCGAAGGGGAGTGTGCCGCCGCCCTCGGAGGAGGCGTGGGAGTCGCCGGCGGCCGTGGTGCCCGTGGCGGACGGGGGGAACCGCGGGGTGCGGTGGGTGCTGGTGGGGGCGGTGGGGATCGCCGGTGCGGTGCTGGTGGGGGGTGTGGCGGCGGTGCTGGTGGCGCGGGGGCGGCGTCGGCGGGCCGCGGCGGCGTACCAGGGGTATCCGCCGCCGCGGCAGGGGTGAGGGGTTATTCGGCGACGGCGATCTGCTCGCGGTGGCGGGCGGCCGGGCCGGTGAGCTGGTCGGTGACGGCGGCGGCGAGGTCGGCCTGGGCGATCCGGTCGCCGAGGACCTGAGGGCCGCCCACGCGGTAGTGGCCGGTTCCGGGGGCGGTGCGGTCGAGGTCGAGGGGCGGGGTGACGACGACCCAGTCGAGGGTGGCGGGGGAGTCGCGGAGCAGGTCGAGGGCGGCGGCGTGGCCGAGGGAGAAGGCGCGGTGGGCCTCGGGGAAGGCGGGGTCGTCGTGGACGGCGACACCGGGGGCGGTCTCCAGGGTGGTGGCGATGCCGACGTGGACGAGGCGGTGGACGCCCGCGGTGGCGAGGCCGGAGATCAGGGCGCGGGTGGCGGCGGGGTAGAAGTCGCCGGCGGGGACGTCGGGCGTGTGGACGGTGCTGACGGCGGCGGCGTGGCCCCGGGCGGTGGTGGCGACGGCGGCGGGGTCGGTGACGTCGCAGCGGGCCAGGGTGATCCCGGGGCCGGCCAGGTCGGGGTGCCGTTCGGGGGCGCGGACGGCGGCGGTGACGGTCAGTCCGCGGCGTCGGGCCTCGGCGATGACGGCGCGGCCGACCTGGCCGCCGGCGCCGAAGACGACGAGGTCGGTGGTGGTAGCGGGGGTGGCGGGGGTGCGGTCCATGGCGGTCTCCGTCGGTGGGTCGGGGCGGGGGCCAGGGGGGCCGTCCGCCGTCGCGGTGACGGTAGACCGGGGGGTGCCGGTTACTTCAACGGTACCGGTGGGGAACGCTGTTCGGTTACGGTCGGGGGATGACTCGGACCGTGCCCGCGCCGCTGCCGCCGGACTTCTTCGACTCGGACTGCCCCGTGCCGACGGTTCCGGTGCTGGGCGGGAAGAAGTGGGCGTGGCGGATCCTGCGCTGCCTGGAGGGCGGCCCCCGCCGGTTCTCGGAGCTCAGGGTGCCGCTGGTGGGGATCACGGCGAAGGTGCTCACCGAGTCACTGCGGTCGATGGAGCAGGACGGCGTGCTGGAGCGGACGGAGTTCGCGGAGAACCCGCCGCGGGTCGAGTACGCGCTGACGCCGCTCGGGCGGACGCTGCTGGGGCCGATGGACGCGGTGTGCGACTGGAGCCGCGCGAATCTGGCGGAGCTGCTCGCGGCACGGGCGGCTTTCGAGCACGCGCAGCGCTAGGGGCTGGCAGGATTTCGGTGACCGCTGGCGCTGACGCCGCTGGTGGGAGGCGGTGGGGCACGGCCATCCTGGGCGTATGACCACTTCCGAGCACACCTCGCCCGAGCCCGCCGCCGCCGTCACCACGGACGCGGCTGCCGAGGTCACCGCTGCTGCTGCCGCCGACGCGATCGTCCCCGACACCAAGGACTGGACCTGGGTGCTGGAGCAGCCCTGCGCCGACTGCGGGCTGGACGCCGGCGCCGTGGTGCGGGAGGACGTGGCCGGGATGGTCCGGGCGAACGCGGCCGGCTGGGCGGCGGTGCTGGGCGGCGATCCGGAGGCGCTGCGCCGCCGTCCGCGTCCGGAGATCTGGTCGGACCTCGAATACGCGTGCCACGTCCGCGATGTGTTCCGGCTGTTCCGCGTCCGGCTGGACCTGATGCTGGACCAGGACGACCCGCTGTTCGCGAACTGGGACCAGGACGCGACGGCGGTCGCCGAGCGCTACGGCGAGCAGCGGCCGGCCGTGGTGGCGGTGGAGCTGGCGGAGGCCGCGGAGGCGCTGGCGGCGGCGTTCGAGGGGGTGGCGGGCGCGCGGTGGGCGCGGACCGGCAACCGCTCCGACGGGGCGCGGTTCACGGTGGAGTCGTTCGCCCGCTACCTGATCCACGACCCGGTCCACCACCTGTACGACGTGACGGGCGAACGGGTCTGAGCGCCGGTCCTGTCGGCCGGTCCTGTGGGCGGCCTGTGCGGGCCTGTGCGGGCCGGGCCGGGCCCGGGCGGCGGCTCACCAGCCGGAGGCCTCGCGCAGCATGGTGCGGCGGAGCCGGCCGGCCACGCTGGCGGTGTCGGTGCCGATGACGTCGGCGATCTCGGGCGCGGCGAGACCGACGACGTAGTGCAGGATCGCGAGATCGTCGTCGGCGGCGTGGCCGGGACGGTCCTGGGTGGTGGGGCGGCCGACGGGCAGGCCGCTCTGCCGGGTGTGCTCGTCGACGGTGGCGCGCAGGATCTGCCAGGCGTGCGCGGTGGGATTCGAGCTCCCCAGTAATTCGCGCCACTCGACGGCGATTTCGGCGAAGGCCTGCTGGACGGCGCCGGTGGCCCGGTCCTGGTCGGGCAGCCAGACCCGGGCGTAGCTGAGATACCGCGGCCGGTGCAGTTCGCAGAATGCCGCGAACTCCAGTGGTACGGCGGGCGGTTCGTCGAGCCCCGGGGGTGGCTCGGCGGTGCTGTCGTGGCGTTGGGTCATCTCGGCTTCTCGGCAAGTGAGATGGGCATCTGACGGTCGATCATCTGTGCTCACTCTACGGTAGGCGCTCGGTGCGCTGGGTTACCAATCGGATGGAATGCCCGGAAGGAGTCGCCGTGCGGCCGGTTCCGGCGGTGGCCGGGCGTGGGCCGGCGTGCGGTGCGGCGGTGGCGGAGGGGCGTGGAGTGCTGCGCAGTGGTGTCAGAGGCGAGGGTACGACGCTTCGTGGCCGGTCAGCGGGGTGGCACGGCCGAAGTGGCGGATCGGTCGGTGTGCACCGCGGGGGGTGTGATGTGCCACCGTAAGCGGTTCGGCGGTTCCCGTCCACGCCTGCGGCGCGAAGCCGCGCCCGCACCACCGGGCGCACCACCGCTCGCGCGCTGGGTGGGCCGGGCCGGGCTGCGGCGATGACGCGGGCAGCGGCCTGGCGGCGCGGTTCCGGAGGGGGTGGAGCGGTGGGCCGGCCCCGTCGCACGCATCCCGCGTGCCCGGCCCTTCGTCGGCGGATAGCCGTGTACGAGCAGAGAGTTGACGAACTGTCAGTTAGTGTTGCGGGTCTTCGTCGGAACGGTCAGGTCGTCCGGTGCGGTGCCCCGGGCGAGTTGGGCGGGGAAGGCTTCCGCGGCCCGGCGGCGGGATCGCCGCGCGGCCGCCGCAGCCGCGGCCCCTGCGGTGCGGGCCACTTCCTCGGCCACGGTCGGCCGTTCCCGCTCGTGCTCCCGGCCCCGGAGGTCCGGCGTTGTACGGTCCGGAGCCGCGCGGTCCCGGGTGGCGAACCCCGGGGCGGCATGCTCCGCGGCTTCGCGTCCAGGGTCTTCCCGGAGCTCGCGCAGCTCGCGTGCGGTGTCCTCGGCAGCCGCGTGCGCGGCCCTGGTGGCCGTTCGCAGGGCGGCCGCTCCGGAGGTCCCCCGGATCCGCCCGGGGGCGGTGCGCGCCGCTTGCTCCTCGGCTGCCTGTCTGGCCGCCAGATACGCCTGGACGGCTGCCATTCCGTAGACGGGCTGAATCAGTTGGTGGCCTTTGAAGAAGGGGCGGGCGGGCGCGAATCCGGCCGCGACCACGAGGTCGCGGATTTCGGCTATCTCCGCTTCGCTGCGCGCGGTGAAGCGGACCTCCCAGCCCTTCTTGTAAGTATGGCCCTGTGCGCCGCTGCGGCGGGCCGGGTCCGGCCGGCGGACGTATCCGGGCAGGCGTCCGAGGCGGAGCTGGGCCGCGCGGAGGCCGGCGGTCTCGTCACGTGACATGTACTAAGGGTAGGCAATCCGGCGGGCTGGAGTGACGCCCGGAGGTGACTTGGCCGTATGTGCTTGCTCACGCACGGTCAGACGACCTGGTGGTCGATCGAGAGTGATCGAGTATGACAAGACGATGATCACCCATTCCTTCGAATGGGTGAGGGTATGAGGACTTTAGTGCGGGCTGGTCCCGGTTTCGCGACGGTTGGGTAACAGTGCGTCAGGCGCCCGGGAGAGGGTCCGGGGCGTTGGGGATGGTGTCGGCATGAACTACCGGATTCCCACGCCGCCGCCCTCGCTGGAGGAACTGGCGCGACGTCAGCAGAACGTCCTCACCGCCGGCCAGCTGCGCGCCAGGGGCGTGCCGTCCCGGGTCGTCAGCGAGCACTGCCGCCGCGGCGGGCCCTGGCAGCGGCTGCTCCCCAGGGTCTATCTGATGCAGTCCGGCGAGCCCTCGCCGGAGCAGCGGATGTGGGCCGCGCTGCTGTACGCCGCGCAGAACGGTCGCGAGGAGGGGAGCCGGGAGGGGGCGGTGATCACCGGCCCGGCCGCGCTCGCGCTGTACGGCTTCGCCGCGGTGCCCCGGCTGCCGGCGGTCACCGGGGTGGACGTGCTGGTGCCGCGCCAGCGCCGCTTGAAGGACGCCGGAGAGGTGCGGATCCGGCGCACCGAGCGGGAGTTGGTGGCGCGCTCGGTGCACGGCCTGGCCTGTGCGCCGGTCGCCAGGGCGGTGGCCGACGCGCTGCGCGAGTGGACCTCCGCCGAGTGGGCGGCCGGAGCCGGTGCCGGGGTGTTCGCACCCGCGCCGGTCCGGGAAGTGCTCTCCGAGGCCGTCGGCCGGCCCGAGCTCCACTGCCCGGTGGGGGAGTTGGCCGCCGAGCTGGCCGAGACCGGGCTGACCGCCGACCCCCGGGTGCGGGCCGTGCTGGACGGCCTGCTGGCCGCCGAGCGGGACCGGGTGCTGGACCGGGTCGGTGAGCTGGTGGACGAGTGGCTGCTGCCGGTGCCGCTGACCTCCCCGGAGCTGCGGATGCGCGGCGGCACCTACGTCGCCGTGCCGGACCTCTACTGGCCGCAGGCGGGTGTCGCGGTCGAGGTCGACTCGGAGCTGCGCTGCGTCAGCGAGGGCGAGGCGGCCTGGATGCGCGGGGGGCAGCACCGGATGGAGTACCTCGGGGTCCGGGTGGTGTACGTCTCCGGCGCGCGGCTGGCCGAGGACGCGGACGCGGTCGGCGCCGAACTCCGGGAGGTCTTCAGGCTGGGCGGCACCGACGTGGTGGAACTGCTGGTCACCGAGCGGTGAGCGCCCGGAAGCCGCTCCCGCGGACGGGCCGGGGCCCGGCTCAGCCCCCGACGATCGGGCTGCCGACCAGCTCCACCCCGGCCGCCCGCAGCTCGTCCAGCGCGGCGGCGGTGGTCGGCGCGGCCACCCCGGCGGTGAGGTCGAGGAGCACCCGGGTGCTGAACCCGGCCCGCGCCGCGTCCAGGGCGGTGGCCCTGACGCAGTGGTCGGTGGCGATGCCGACCACGTCCACCTCGGTGACCTGCCGCTCGCGCAGCCACTCGGCGAGCCCCCGGTCGTTCTCGTCCACGCCCTCGAAGCCGCTGTAGGCCGCGGCGTAGGCGCCCTTGTCGAAGACCGCCTCGATCGCGCCGGAGGTGACGGAGGGCGCGAAGTTCGGGTGGAACCCGACCCCCTCGGTGCCCGCGACGCAGTGCACGGGCCAGCTGTGCACGTAGTCCGGGTCGGCGGAGAAGTGGTCGCCCGGGTCGACGTGGCTGTCCCGGGTGGCGAGGATGTGCCGGTAGCCGGGGGCGGACTCGGCGATGAGGTCGGTGATCGCGGCGGCCACCTCGGCCCCGCCCGCGACGGCCAGGCTGCCGCCCTCGCAGAAGTCGTTCTGCACGTCGACGACGATCAGTGCCCGGTGCATGGCTGGTATTCCTCGGTCCGGTGGGGGTCCTGCGGAGGACGTGGGGAGTGGGCGTGAGGGGACCTCAGGCCCGTGTGCGGGGAACTCTACGGTCGACTGTAGGCAGTGGCATCCGGGGGCGGAAGGCCCGGGGAGGCCCCGGCCCCTCGGCCCGTCCACGAACCGTCGCGGGGACCCGCGCCGCCGATCCGTCGGGCGGACCCGCCCGCTCCGCCCCGCCTTGCCCGGCCCGCCCCGTCGGGCCCGGCGTCACACGTGCAGCTCGGTCGCCAGCACCGGATCGCCCTTGGAGAGCTGGGTCGCCGACAGCGGCAGCGCCGCCCGGGCCCGGACGTGCCGCTCGCGCGCGGCCTCCAGCGGTTCCCGGCCGACCACCTCGCCGGCCTTGACCAGCGGCACCTGCACCAGGTGCGGGGCCAGTTCGGCCGGGACCGTTCCGGTGCCGACCACCTCGGCGTCGGCGACGCCGTCCGCGTCCGGCCGCCGGGCGGCCCACTTGCGCCCGCCGACGCTGGTCTTGCCGCCGGCCGAGCGCTTGGCGACCGGGACCAGCGGACCGTCCGGGGCGGCCGCCCGGGCGACCAGCTTGTAGACCATCGCGCAGGTCGGGTGCCCGCTGCCGGTGACCAGGCTGGTGCCGACGCCGTAGCCGTCCACCGGGGCGGCGGCGAGCGCGGCGATCGCGTACTCGTCGAGGTCGGAGGTGACGATGATCCGGGTGCCGGTGGCGCCGAGCTCGTCGAGCTGGCGGCGGACCCGGTGGGCGAGCAGGGTGAGGTCGCCGGAGTCGATCCGCACGGCGCCCAGCTCGGGGCCGGCCACCTCGACGGCGGTGCGCACGGCCTCCCGCAGGTCGTAGGTGTCGACCAGCAGGGTGGTGCCCCGGCCCATCGAGTCGATCTGCGCCCGGAAGGCGTCCCGCTCGCTGTCGTGGACGAGGGTGAAGGCGTGCGCCGCGGTCCCGGTGGTCGGGATGCCGTAGGTGAAGCCGGCCTCCAGGTCGGAGGTGGCGGTGAAGCCGGCCACGTAGGCGGCGCGGGCGGCGGCGACGGCGGCCTGCTCGTGCGCGCGCCGGGCGCCCATCTCGATCACCGGGCGCCCGCCGGCCGAGGAGGTCATCCGGGAGGCGGCGGCGGCGATCGCCGAATCGTGGTTGAGGATCGAGAGGATCACCGTCTCCAGGATCACCGCCTCGGCGAAGCTGCCCTCGACGGTGAGCAGCGGCGAGCCGGGGAAGTAGACCTCGCCCTCGGGGTAGCCGTGGATGTCGCCGGTGAACCGGTAGTCGGCGAGGAAGCGCAGGGTCTCCTCGTCGACGATCCGCTCGCCGGCGAGCCAGTCGAGCTGGGCGGAGGTGAAGCGGAAGCTCTCCACGGCGTCCAGGACCCGGCCGGTGCCGGCGACCACGCCGTAGCGCCGGCCCTCGGGCAGCCTGCGGGTGAACACCTCGAAGACGGAGCGGCGGTGCGCCGCCCCGCTGCGCAGGGCGGCCTGGAGCATGGTGAGCTCGTAGCGGTCGGTGAGCAGCGCGGTCGAGCCGGCCGCGGGCACGGAAGTGGCGTCCATGAGGATGATGCTACTACCCCTTAGCGTCAGAGTGACGATTTCTCCGGGCGGATCGTCGACGGGCGCGTCGCGGGCCCACTCGCGAGCAGGTCGCGAGCGGGCCTCGGGCCGGCCGGGGGCGGGCCGACGGCGGGCCGCGGGGCCGGGGGCGGAATCGCCCCGAGGTGCCCCGGATGGCAGCATGGGGCTGAAGGGGCACGTGGAAACATGTGACGGCCAGGTGGGAGCCATCTGGAGAGCCAGGCGACAGGAGGGACCCCGCGGTGAGTGTCGCGCCCGTGGAGATCGAGCGCCCGGAGGTCGAGGGCGTACCGGTGGCGGAACCGGACACCCCCTGGGTCACCATCGTGCACAACGACCCGGTCAACCTGATGAGCTACGTCCAGTACGTCTTCCAGGCCTACTTCGGCTATCCGAAGGACAAGGCCAGGAAGCTCATGATGGAGGTGCACACCAAGGGCCGGTCCGTGGTCTCCAGCGGCTCGCGCGAGGAGATGGAGCGCGACGTGCAGGCGATGCACGGTTACGGTCTCTGGGCCACCCTGCAGCACGACTGAGGCCGCGGTGCCGGTGGCGGCGCCAGTGATGACAGCAGTGATGACAGCAGTGGCGATGGCAGTGACGATCGCGGCGACGATGACGGCGACGAAGACGAAGACGGGCTGACCGATACCGATGGCTGGGTTGTTCGAGAGTGCCGGTGGCGGGGGCGCGGTGCTCGCGCTGGACGAGCTGGAGGCCTCCATCCTGCGCTCGCTGGAAGTGCAGATGCTGGAGCTGATCGGCCCGGGCCCGGGCGGGGACGGCGGTGACCCGCTGGCGGCGCTGTTCGCGGAGGGGCCGACCGAGGCGCCCGCGGACCCGGCGCTGGCACGGCTCTTCCCCGACGCCTACGGGGACCCCGCCGGACCGGCCGACCCGCAGGCCCGGGAGGCGGCGGGGGAGTTCCGCCGCTTCACCGAGCCGGATCTGCGCACCCGCAAGCGGGAGGACGCGCTGTACACCGTGCGCACCCTGGACGGCCTGGGCGGCGAGGACGGGACGCTCGAGCTCGACGCCGCCGGGTGCCGGCACTGGCTGGGCGCGCTCAACGACCTGCGGCTGACCCTCGGGGTGCGCCTGGACGTCACCGACGAGGACGAGCAGGGCCTCTACGAGCTGCCGGACAGCGACGACCGCAAGCCGCTGGTGATGGCCTACCTGTGGCTCGGCGCGCTGCAGGAGTCGCTGCTGGAGGCGATGGCCGACTGAGCCGCCGGGGCGCCCCAGGAGCGGGCGCCCCGGTTCGGAACAGGCCCCGGCCGCCCGTCCGCATGCTGGACGGGCGGCCGGGGCCTTTCCGGTCAAAACGGGCGAAACCCTATCGGGACATGCTCAAATATCGCTCAGATGGACACCGCTACCCGGATCGGGCGTGGTACGACTGCTCCCCACCCCCACGAGTCCCACCACGAGATCCCATCCAGGACGGTGCACCATGGCCGAACGGCTCTACGACGAGGTCGTCGACGCGAAACCGGACGATGAGGGCTACGAGCGGGGGCTCGGCAGCCGCCAGATCCAGATGATCGCGATCGGCGGCGCGATCGGCACCGGGCTCTTCCTCGGCGCCGGCACCGCGATCTCCAAGTCCGGCCCCAGCCTGATCCTCTCCTACGCGGTCGCCGGCGTGGTGATCTTCGCGATCATGCGGGCACTCGGCGAACTCCTCACCTACCGCCCGGTCTCCGGCAGCTTCGCCGAGTACGCGCGGGAGTTCCTCGGGCCCTTCGCCGGCTATGTGACCGGCTGGACGTACTGGCTGTTCTGGGTGGTCACCGGCATGGCGGAGACCACCGCCGCGGCCGTCTACGTCCGCTTCTGGGCACCCGGCATCCCGCAGTGGCTCAGCGCGCTGGTCTTCCTGGTGATCCTCTACGGGGCCAACCTGATCTCGGTGAAGCTCTTCGGCGAGATCGAGTTCTGGTTCTCCATGGTCAAGGTCACCGCCATCATCGGCATGATCCTGATCGGCATCGGCGTCCTCACCCTGGGCTTCAGCGACGCCGGCGACACCGCCTCGATCACCCACCTGTGGGACAACGGCGGCTTCTTCCCCAAGGGCATCGGCGCCACCGTGATGACCCTGCAGATCGTCATGTTCGCCTACCTGGGCGTCGAACTCGTCGGCGTCACCGCCGGGGAGAGCGAGAACCCGCAGAAGACCCTGCCGCGCGCCATCAACACCCTGCCCTGGCGCATCGCGCTGTTCTACATCGGCGCCCTGGTGATCATCCTCTCGCTGGTGCCGTGGACCGAGTTCCAGCCCGGCGTCAGCCCGTTCGTCGCCGCCTTCGGCAAGATCGGCATCCCCGCCGCGGCCGGCATCATCAACTTCGTGGTGCTCACCGCCGCGCTCTCCTCCTGCAACTCCGGCATGTACTCCACCGGCCGGATGCTGCGCGACCTCGCGCTGCGCGGCCAGGCCCCCGGACGGCTGACCAAGCTCAACTCCCGCCGCACGCCGTCCGTCGCGATCACCCTCTCCTGCCTGCTGATGGGCGTCGGCGTGGCGCTCAACGCGCTCGTCCCGGCCCGCGCGTTCGAGTACATCACCTCGGTCGCCACCGTCTGCGGCCTGTGGACCTGGGCGATGATCCTCATCTGCCAGATCCGCTACCGGAAGGCATGGAAGGGCGGCCACCTGCCGCCGCCCAGCTTCAAGGCCCCCGGCGGCGTCTGGAGCAGCTGGGCCTCGCTCGCCTTCCTCGTCCTCGTGGTCGTACTGATCGCCCTGGACGAGGACAACCGGATCTCGCTGTACGTCTTCCCGGTCTGGGCGGTCCTGCTCGTCGCCGGCTACCAGGTGCTCAAGCGCCGCCGCCCCGAGGCCGTGCACGCGCTCGCGCACGACCACCTGCACGCGGCCGGCGACGGCGCCGACACCCACTGAGACGGCACCCCCGGCCGTCGTGGACGCCCCGGCGGTGACCCGCCGGGGCGTGGCTATCCTGACGCCATGCTGACCATCACCCGAGAACTGCGCGACGCGATCGTCGCCCACGCCCGCGCCGACCACCCGGACGAGGCCTGCGGTGTGGTCGCGGGTCCGGAAGGCAGCGGCCGCCCCGAGCGGTTCGTCCCGATGCTCAACGCCGCCCGCTCGCCCACGTTCTACGAGTTCGACTCGGGCGACCTGCTGAAGCTCTACCGTGAGATGGACGACCGGGACGAGGAGCCCGTGATCGTCTACCACTCCCACACCGCCACCGAGGCCTACCCCTCGCGCACCGACGTGAGCTACGCCTCCGAGCCGAACGCCCACTACGTCCTGGTCTCCACCGCCGAGGGCAACGGCGCCGAAGACCCGTACGAGTTCCGCTCGTTCCGCATCGTGGACGGTGTGATCACGGAGGAAGACGTCCAGGTCGTCGAGGCCCACCAGGCCTGACCCGCACCCACCTGGGCGAGGCCCGCCGACCTCCGCGAGTGGTCGGCGGGCCACTGCTGTTCCCGGGGGCATCTCGGCATGGGGGACGAAACCATCCGGATACCGGGACGGGCATGGAGGAGCGGGCCCGGGAATCTATACGATGAGCCCATGCGTTCCGTCGATGTGAGCAACCAGGCCCCGGGCACCCGCCTCGTGGCGCGCCTGCACATCGACCTGTGCCGGCACGCCGGCGCGATCTGTCCCGGTAAGCCGGCGCGCTCGCGCTGAGCCGCCCGTCCCGGCCCGCCCGCGGATTCCACCGCCCCGGGCCGTCACGCCCTGCCGCGCCCGCTGCGGCCCACCCACCTCACGACTCGCACAGGAGCGCACCCATGGCCATCGAGGTCCGCATCCCGACCATCCTCCGCACCTACACCGACGGCGCCAAGGCCGTCGAGGGCAACGGCAGTAACCTCGGGGACCTCTTCCAGGACCTCGACGCCCGGCACCCGGGCATCGCCGCCCGCCTGCTGGACGGCGGCGAACTGCGCCGCTTCGTCAACGTGTACCTCAACGACGAGGACGTGCGCTTCCTGGAGGGCATCTCCACCGCCCTCGCCGACGGCGACAGCGTCACCATCCTGCCCGCCGTCGCCGGCGGCGCGCGCTGACCCCCGCCCGACCGGACCCGACCGCCCGGACCCGCCCGACCGCCGCCGGAGGACCCCTTGCGTTACGACAGCCCGCTCGAAGCCGTCGGCAACACCCCGCTGGTCCGCCTGCCCCGGCTGTCCGCCGCGGTGCCCGGCAACACCGACGGCCTGGTCACCCTGTGGGCGAAGCTGGAGGACCGCAACCCCACCGGCTCCATCAAGGACCGCCCGGCCCTGCACATGATCGAGCGTGCCGAGGCCGACGGCCGGCTCACCCCCGGCTGCACGATCCTCGAACCCACCAGCGGCAACACCGGCATCTCGCTCGCCATGGCGGCCAAGCTCAAGGGCTACCGGATGGTCTGCGTCATGCCCGAGAACACCAGCGAGGAACGGCGCGAACTGCTCCGCATGTGGGGCGCCGAGATCATCCCCTCGCCCGCCGCCGGCGGCTCCAACACCGCCGTCCGGATCGCCAAGGAGATCGCCGCCGAGCACCCCGACTGGGTCATGCTCTACCAGTACGGCAACCCCGACAACGCCGGCGCCCACTACGCCACCACCGGCCCCGAGATCCTCGCCGACCTGCCCACCGTCACCCACTTCGTGGCCGGACTCGGCACCACCGGCACCCTCATGGGCGTCGGCCGCCACCTGCGCGAGAAGGTCCCCGGCGTGCGGATCGTCGCCGCCGAACCGCGCTACGACGACCTCGTCTACGGGCTGCGCAACCTCGACGAGGGCTTCGTCCCCGAGCTGTACGACGCCGAGGTGCTGACCACCCGCTTCTCGGTCGGCTCCGCCGACGCCGTCCGCCGCACCCGCGAACTCCTCCAGGAGGAGGGCATCTTCGCCGGCGTGTCCACCGGCGCGATCCTGCACGCGGCGATCGGCGTCGGCCGCAAGGCCGCCCAGGCCGGCGAGCGCGCCGACATCGTCTTCGTGGTCGCGGACGGTGGCTGGAAGTACCTCTCCACCGGCATCTACACGGCGGAGTCCACCGAGGCCGCCGTCGAGGCGCTGCAGGGCCAGCTCTGGGCCTGAGACCTCCGCCGCCCCGGTCGTGACGATCGGGGATTTGTCCGTACCGTGCTGCCGGTTCGTCACGGTACGACCACGGTGGCCGTTCCGGTGCGGGGCGGCCGCCCGGCGCGGAAAGGCTGGCCACGAACGTCTCCCCACGCACCAGCGGAGGTGGCCCGTGAGTCGCAGCACCGACCTGTGGTCGTACGCCGAGATCGCCCGTCACATCAACGTCCAGCCGGAGACCGTCCGCAACTACCGGCGGCACGGCCTGCTCCCCGAACCCGACGTGGTCGACGGCGGCGGCCACCCGCGCTGGTACCCCGAGACCGTGCGCGCCTGGGCCCGGCGCCGCCCCGGCCACCGCTGAGCCGTCCACCGCCGGGCCGGCCACCGAACGGGCCGCCCCGGCCGGCGCCCCGGCACCACCGGCGCACCCCCGTCCCCCGTCCCCCCGGCGTTCTGGTGATTCCAGCCACAGCACGGCACGGAGACGGGGGCAAAGTGCCGCTCCGCCCTTACTCTCGACAACACGCGCAGGGCAGCGCCTCCGGCCGGTACTCCCGGCCCGCTGTCATGACCAGCGGCAGCCAGGACGTGTCGGGGCGGAGGGGCTCGGATGAAACTGACCGTGGTGGGGTGCTCGGGGAGCTTCCCGTCGGCCGACTCGCCGTGCTCCAGCTACCTCGTGGAGGCCGACGGCTACCGGGTCGTGCTCGATCTCGGCAACGGCGCGCTCGGCGCCCTCCAGAAGTACGCCTCGATCTACGAGGTCGACGCGATCCTGCTCAGCCACCTGCACGCGGACCACTGCATCGACCTGTGCGCCTACTGGGTCGCCCGCAACTACCGGGCCGAGGGCTGCCCCGCGCCGATGCCCGTCTACGGCCCGGCCGGCACCGCCGAACGGATGGCCCGCGCCTACGACATGCCGGAGAACCCGGGGATGAAGGAGGTGTTCGAGTTCCGCACCCTCACCCCGGGCCGCTTCGACCTCGGGCCCTTCCGGATCGACGTCGCCCAGGTCAACCACCCCGTCGACGCCTTCGCCTTCCGGCTCGAACACGGCGGCCGCAGCCTGGTCTACTCCGGCGACACCGGGGAGAGCGCCGAACTCGTCGAGCTCGCCCGGGACACCGACCTCTTCCTCTGCGAGGCCGCCTACCTGGACGGCCGGGACACCTACCGGGCCGTGCACCTCAACGGCCGCGAGGCGGGCGAGCACGCCACCGCGGCCGGTGCCCGCCGGCTCGTGCTCACCCACATCCCGCCGTGGACGGACGCCGAGCTCAACCGGCGGGACGCGGCCGCCGTCTATCCCGGGCCGGTCGAGATCGCCCGGGCCGGGGCGGTCTACGAGATCTGAGCCCGGTCCGGTCCGGTCCAGTCCGGGCCGCCGCCGGGGTCGGCGGCCCCGGCGGTGGTCTCAGCGGCGGCCGGGGACCGGCAGGCCGAGATGGTCGCGCAGGGTCGTCCCGGTGTACTCGGTACGGAACACCCCGCGCTCCTGGAGCAGCGGCACCACCCGGTCCACGAACTCGTCCAGCCCGCCCGGGGTGAGGTGCGGGACGAGGATGAAGCCGTCCGCGGCGTCGCTCTGCACATGGCGGTCGATCTGCTCGGCCACGCTCCGCGGGGTGCCGACGAAGGACTGCCGGCCGGTCACCTCGATCACCAGCTCGCGGCTGCTGAGCCCCTTCGCGGCGGCCACCGCCCGCCACTCGGCGGCGATCTCCAGCGGATCCCCGAGCGAGGTCCGCCCCTGGACCAGCCCGGAGCCGCGCACCGGGTCGGTCTCCGGCAGCGGGCCGTCCACGTCGTGGCCGGACAGGTCGACGTTCCAGACCTGTTCCAGGTAGGCGATGGCGGTGGCCGGGCTCACCTGGGCGCGGCGGATCGCGGCGGCCCGTTCGACGGCCTCCTCCTCGGTGTCGCCCAGCACCCAGGTCACCCCGGGCATGATCTTCAGCTCGTCGGGCTTGCGCCCGTAGGCGGCCAGCCGCCGCTTGACGTCGGCGTGGAAGGCCTGCCCGGCGGCCAGGGTGGAGTGCCGGCTGAAGACCACGTCGGCGGTGGCGGCGGCGAACTCGCGGCCCTCGTCGGAGTCCCCGGCCTGGATCACCACCGGGTGGCCCTGCGGCGGCCGGGGCACCGAGAGGGTTCCCTCGACGTCGAACTGCGGACCCCGGTGGCGGACCGTGCCGGTGCCCGCCGCGTCCCAGAACTCCCGGGCCAGCTGCACGAATTCGGCGGCCCGGGTGTAGCGGTCGGCGCGGTCGAGGTAGCCGCCGCGGCGGAAGTTCCCACCGGTGAAGGCGTCCGAGGAGGTGACCACGTTCCAGGCGGCGCGACCGCCGGAGAGGTGGTCCAGCGAGGCGAAGCGGCGGGCCAGTTCGTACGGTTCGTTGAAGGTGGCGTTGACGGTCGCGGCCAGCCCCAGGTGCGTGGTGACGGCGGCGAGCGCGCCCAGGACGGTGATCGACTCGGGGCGGCCCAGTACGTCCAGGTCGTGGATCCGGCCCTTGACCTCGCGCAGCCGCAGGCCCTCGGCGAGGAAGAGGAAGTCGAACCGGCCGCGCTCGGCGGTGGCGGCGAGGTGGCGGAAGGAGTCGAAGGCGATCTGGCTGCCGGCGGCCGGATCGGTCCACACCGTGGTGTTGTTGACGCCGGGGAAGTGCGCGGCGAGGTGGATCTGCTTGAGCGGACGGTCCGTCATCGGGGCACCTCGGCGGTCGCGGCGGATACGGCGGTGGTGGCGGATATGGCGGCGGCAGGTGTGACGGCGGCGGACGCGTAGCGGCTGGCGGGCCGGGCCAGGCCGAGCCGGTCGCGCAGGGTGCGGCCGGTGTAGGCGGCGCGGAACAGGCCGCGTTCGCGCAGGGCCGGCACCACGTGGTCGGCGAGCACCGCCAGGTCGCGGGCCGGGTCGGCGGGCACCAGGTGGAAGCCGTCGACCCCGCCGCCGCCCTCGGTGGCCTCGGTGAGCAGGGCGGCGGTCGCGGCGGCGGTGGTGAGCGCGACCGGGATCCGGGCCAGGATCCGCAGTGCCTCTCCGCCGCGCAGCCGCAGCTCGGTGGCGGCGGTCAGCCGGGTGGCCCGGTCGGGGGCGTCGAGCAGGACGACGTCCGCGTGGCGGACGGCGGTGGTGACCCGGGCGCGAGCGCCGGGGCCGGCGTCCGGCGCGAGGTCGGCGGCGGCGACGGTGACCGCGATCACCGGGCGGCCCTGCGGCGGGCGCGGGGTGATGGACGGCCCCCGGACCGAGAAGTACGGGCCCTCGAAGTCGATGTGGTGCAGCTTGGCACGGTCGACGAAGCGGCCGGTGGCGGCGTCGCGGATCTCCGCGTCGTCCTCCCAGCTGTCCCAGAGCCGGGAGGCGGCCTCGGCGGCGTCGGCGGCCTCGGCCCAGAGCGCCTCGGCCGGGGCGGTGCCCCGGCGGCCGAAGGCCCGGGCCTCGGCCTCGGTGTCGGAGACACCGACCAGCCAGCCGGCCCGGCCCTCGCTGACCCAGTCCAGGGTGTTGACCGCGATCGAGGTGTGGAAGGGCTCGGTGTGGGTGGTGGTGACGGTCGGGACCAGTCCGAGGCCGTGGGTGACCGGGGCGAGCCGGGCGAAGGTCGCCAGCGCGTCGAGCCGGCGGGGTTCGGGGGTGTAGGAGTCGTCGAGGGTGACGAAGTCGAGGGTGGCCCGTTCGGCGAGCCGGGCGAGGGCGGTGAAGTGGGCGGCGTCGAACCGGCCGGGGCTGTCGAGGGCGGCGGAAAGGTGCAGTTGGCGGGGCATGGGTGGCCTTGACTTTCCTCGTACGGAAGCGGTGCGTGCGGCGGTCGCGGACCGGTCCGTGACCTGTGGCCCGCGGCCGGCGGCCCGGAAGCGGTGGGGCGGCCGGGGCGGTGCGGGTACGGGTACGGGGCGGTGCGGGCGGGCACGGGGCCGCGCGCCCGGGGCACGGGCGGGCGCGGGGGAGGGGAGGAACGGCCGGGCGCGGCGGGAGGTCAGCCGGGCGACGGCGCGGGGAGCGCTCGGGTCAGCCGCGACACGCCGCGGACCACACGCGACCGAAGTCGATGTGGCTGCGGGTCACCAGCGGGTGGGAGGCGTTCACCGCCCCAGTTGACCAGCGTCCTCGCCGGTTCGTCAACCGCCGTCCCAGCGGGTGGCCGCCCGGGTGGACAGCTCGGCGGACGCCAGGCGCGGCGGTGCCGGGCCTGTGGCGAGCCGGGCGGGCGCCGGCGGGGAAGGCGGCTCCGGGGGGACGCGGAACGGCCCCGCCCCGCCACCCGGGGGAGGGTGGCGGGGCGGGGCCGTGAGCGGCGTGCGGGTGGTTCCGGGCGTCGGGCCTCAGGCCTTGGTGACGTCCTCGATCTCGTCCTCGTCCTCGCGGCCGGGGGTCTTGAGGTCGAACTTCAGGATCGCGAAGCGGAAGAGGAAGTAGTACAGCGCGGCGAACGCCAGGCCGAGCGGGATGATCATCCACGGGTCGGTGGCCTTGCTCCAGGCGAGCGCGTAGTCGATCAGACCGCCGGAGAAGGTGAAGCCGTCGTGCACGCCGAGCGCCCAGGTGACGGCCATCGAGACGGCGGTGAGCAGGGCGTGGATGACGTACAGCACCGGGGCGATGAAGACGAAGGAGAACTCGATCGGCTCGGTGACACCGGTCACGAAGGAGGTCAGGGCCAGCGACAGCATCATGCCGGTGACGGCCTTGCGGCGGTGCGGCTTGGCGGTGTGGGCGATCGCGAAGGCGGCGGCCGGCAGGGCGAACATCATGATCGGGAAGAAGCCCGACATGAACTGTCCGGCGGTCGGGTCGCCGGCGAAGAAGCGGGTCAGGTCGCCGTGCACGACGGTGCCGTCGGGCTTGGTGAAGTCACCGGTCTGGAACCAGGCGTAGGAGTTGACGAACTGGTGCATGCCGACCGGCAGCAGACCGCGGTTGACCAGGCCGAACGCACCGGCGCCGACGGCGCCCGCACCGATGAGGGTGTCGTTCAGGCTCTTGATCGCGTCGCCGATGGGGCCCCAGGTGAGGGCGAAGAACACACCGACGGCGGTGCCGACGAAGGCCATCAGGATCGGGACCAGACGGCGGCCGTTGAAGAAGCCGAGCCAGTCGACCAGCTTGGTGCGGTGGTACTTCTGCCACAGCACGGCGCTGAGCAGGCCGATCACGATACCGCCGAGCACGCCGGGGTTCTGGTAGGTGGCGGGGACCCACTTGCCGTCGGCGATGTGGCCCTCGGCGATCGGGAACGCGGTGAGCACGTTCTTGTAGACCAGGAAGCCGACCAGGGCGGCCAGCGCGGTCGAGCCGTCGGCCTTCTTGGCGAAGCCGATGGCGATGCCGACCGCGAAGAGCAGCGGCAGGTTGTCGAAGACGCCGTTGCCCGCGGCGGCGAAGACCGCGGCGACCTTGTCCCAGCCGAGGCCGTCCTTGCCGAAGACGTCGTCCTGGCCCAGACGCATCAGCAGACCGGCGGCGGGGAGAACGGCGATGGGCAGCTGGAGGCTGCGGCCGATCTTCTGCAGGCCCTGCAGCAGGTTCTGGCCGAACTTCTTGGCGGGACTGGGTGCGGCCGGAGCCGTGGCGGGCGCCGGTGCCTGCGCTGACTGACTCATGGGGGTGGATTCCTAACGGCAAGGGCGGGTCGGTCGGGGGGAGGGCACAGGGGGCCGAACCGCGAACTGGTCTACACCACACGTGGTGTAGACCAGTTTTGTAGCACGGGTGGAGGGGGCGCGGAACCCTCGAAAGCGGTGCTGATGGGAAGCGCTATGAAATCGAAACCTACTTGCGGTTCAACGATCTTGATTACCCGCCGTGATTGGTATTTTGGCTAATTGCGCAACAAAAAGCCGATGGCCCCCGGCGCCGCCCGGCAGGTCACCCATGGCTCGTCACCAGTGACGGTCCGGCGTTCCGCACCGGGACCATCGGCCCGGGCCGGATATGCCGAAGGCCCCCGGACCAAGGGTCCGGGGGCCTTTTCGGATTGACTGTGGTGACGCTCGGTTTATGCCTTGGTCACGTCCTCGACCTCGCTCTCGTCCTCCCGCCCCGGGGTTTTCAGGTCGAATTTCACGATGATGAAGCGGAAGAGCACGTAGTACACGGCGGCGAAGCAGAGCCCGATGACGATGATCAGCCAGGGCTTGGTGGCCAGGCTCCAGTTGATCGCGTAGTCGATCAGACCGGCCGAGAAGCTGAAGCCGTCGTGCACCCCCAGCGCCCAGGTGATCGCCATCGAGGCACCGGTCAGCAGGGCGTGCACCCCGTACAGCACCGGGGCGATGTAGGCGAAGGAGTACTCGATCGGTTCGGTGACGCCGGTCACGAAGGAGGTCAGGCCCAGCGACACCATCAGGCCGTAGATCTCCTTGCGCCGGTGCGGCTTGGCCGCGTGCGCGATGGCCAGCGCGCAGGCCGGCAGCGCGAACATCATGATCGGGAAGAAGCCGGACTGGAACTGCCCGGCCGTCGGGTCCCCGCCCAGGAAGCGCGGGATGTCGCCGTGCACGATCGTGCCGTCCGGCTTGGTGAACTCGCCGAACTGGAACCAGACGAAGGTGTTCAGCAGCTGGTGCATGCCGATCAGCAGCAGGGCCCGGTTGGCCACGCCGAAGATGCCCGCGCCGACCGACCCCAGGTCGGCGAGGGTCTGGCTGAAGTCGTTCAGGCCCCGGCCGATCGGCGGCCAGACCCACAGCGCCACACAGGCCGTGACCATCCCGACCAGGGCGGTGATCATCGGCACCAGGCGGCGGCCGTTGAAGAAGCCCAGCCAGTCGACCAGCCGGGTCCGGTGGAAGCGCACCCAGAGCCAGGCCGACATCAGGCCGATCAGGATGCCGCCCAGCACCCCGGGGTTCTGGTACGTCGCGGCGGCCGCCTTCGCCGAGGTGTAGTCCACGCACTGGTCGCTGATCAGCACCGTCGGCGGCTTGCAGTGCTCGGGGAAGGCGTGCAGCACCCGGTAGAAGACGAGGAAGCCGACCACCGCGGCGAGCGCGGTCGAGCCGTCGGCCTTCTTCGCCATGCCGATCGCGACACCGACGCAGAACAGCATCGGCAGACCGAGCGAGGAGTCCAGCAGCGCACCGCCCGCCGCGGCGAAGACCCTGGCGACGTTGTCCCAGCCCAGGCCGTCCTTGCCGAAGACGTCGGGCTGCCCGAGCCGGTTGAGGATGCCGGCGGCCGGGAGTACCGCCACCGGCAGCTGGAGCGAGCGGCCCATCTTCTGGAGTCCGCCGTAGAAGGTGTGCCACCACGTGGCCTGCGACGCCGCGGCGCTTGCCGAGCTCATCCTTCGCCCTCCGAGTGCGGTTGCCGTCCGGTGGTCCCCGGCGGGACCTCGGGCGGGGACCGGGAACACCCGGGGCCCTTCCTGCGTTCATCGAGGTACACATATATTGGTGTAGACCACTTTGGGACGCAGTCCGCGCACCGGGAGACCGGCCCCGCTGCTCGTCATCCTCGGGTGCCGACCAGGGGTATGCGCGTCGAAGTGGGCCAAAAGTGGACTAACGTGACATATCGGTCCGGATCGCGTCATGCTGGTCGCGCTGCTCCGACAGCACGCCACGGCACGACCGACCACTGACCACGCGTCACCCGCGACCGAGGTCACCGCGCAGGACGGCACCCGGCAGAGCAGCCGACGAGCCGAGACAGAGGGAGAAAGCAATGGCCAGCAAGGCTGAGAAGATCGTCGCCGGTCTCGGCGGCATCGACAACATCGAAGAGGTCGAGGGCTGCATCACCCGCCTTCGCACCGAGGTCAAGGACGCCTCCCTCGTCGACGAGGCCGCGCTCAAGGCCGCCGGCGCCCACGGCGTCGTCAAGATGGGCACCGCGATCCAGGTCGTCATCGGCACCGACGCCGACCCGATTGCCGCCGACATCGAGGACATGATGTGAGCTGAGCCCACCGGCTCGCTCCACCGGCCCGCTCCACCGGCCTCCGCGCCACCCCGGCCCCGGCCTCCGCGCCCGCGCCACCCCGGCCCGCCGACCCCTCCGGTCGGCGGGCCGCGGCACGCCGGGACGCCCCTCGCAACCGACTACGCTCGGTTTCTATGTCACGCATCGACGGCCGCACCCCCGACCAGCTCCGCCCCGTCACCATCGAACGGGGCTGGAGCAAGCACGCCGAAGGCTCCGTCCTCATCTCCTACGGCGACACCAAGGTGCTGTGCACCGCCAGCGTCACCGAGGGCGTCCCCCGCTGGCGCAAGGGCAGCGGCGAAGGCTGGGTCACCGCCGAGTACTCCATGCTCCCGCGCGCCACCAACACCCGCGGCGACCGCGAATCCGTCAAGGGCCGCCTCGGCGGCCGCACCCACGAGATCAGCCGCCTCATCGGCCGCTCGCTGCGCGCCGTCGTCGACCACCGCGCCCTCGCCGAGAACACCATCGTCCTCGACTGCGACGTCCTCCAGGCCGACGGCGGCACCCGCACCGCCGCCATCACCGGCGCCTACGTCGCCCTCGTCGACGCCGTCGGCTGGGCCCGCGAGCGCAAGCTCCTCCGCGCCAAGGGCAAGCCGATCACCGGCGGGGTCAGCGCCGTCAGCGTCGGCATCATCGACGGCACCCCCATGCTCGACCTCCGCTACGAGGAGGACGTCCGCGCCGAGACCGACATGAACATCGTCTGCACCTCCGACGGCCGCTTCGTCGAGGTCCAGGGCACCGCCGAGGGCGCCCCCTTCGACCGTGCCCTGCTCGACCAGCTGCTGGACCTCGGCACCCTCGGCTGCGCCGAGCTCGACGAGGTCCAGCGCAAGGTCCTCGGCGAGCTGGAGAGCTGACGCCGGCACCCCCCGCATACCGGTTCCGTCTCGGTTCCGCGAAATCCCCCGGGCTCCGGACCAGGTCGCTGTACACGCCGGGTCCGGAGCCCGTACGGTTCCCGCAGTACCCCGTCGCGGGAACCGCGCACCCCTCGGCGCGCGTCGTTCCCTTCCGGATACCCGCGCACCCAGGAGGACCGGATGCCCCAGAGCATTGCCCGCCCCACCATGCTCGCCGTGGCCGGCCTGATCGCCATCCTCCCCCTCAGCGCGGTCAGTTGCTCCGCCGCCCAGAAGGCTCTCGACTGCGGCAACACCGCCGTCAAGATCACCGGGGACATCAACGAGGTCAGCAACGCCTACAGCAACGCGAGCAACGACTCCGCCGCGGCCGGACAGGCGCTGCAGAAGCTCAAGAACGACCTCGACCAGCTCGGCAAGAACTCCAAGGACACCGACGTCGTCCAGGCCATCAACGACCTCAACACCCAGGTCGACAAGGTCCAGCAGGCCGTCAACAACAAGCAGGTCCCGGACTTCAAGCCGCTCGGCAACGCGGCCTCCAACCTCACCAAGGTCTGCACCGGCTGACGAGGGCTCACGGCCGCTGTCCGTTTAGGGTGGATCCATGACCACCCGACTCATCCTCGCCACCCGCAACCAGCACAAGGTCGCCGAACTCCGCGACATCCTCGGCGACGCCGGCCTGGACGTCGAACTGGTCGGCGCCGACGCCTACCCGGAGATCCCCGACGTCCCCGAGACGGGCATCACCTTCGCCGAGAACGCCCTGCTCAAGGCGCACGCCCTGGCCCGCGCCACCGGACTGCCCGCCGTCGCCGACGACTCCGGCCTCTGCGTCGACGTCCTGGGCGGCGCCCCCGGCATCCTCTCCGCCCGCTGGTCCGGCAAGCACGGCGACGACCGCGCCAACCTCGACCTGCTGCTCGCCCAGCTCTCCGACATCGCTCCCGAGCACCGCGGCGCCCACTTCTTCTGCGCCGCCGCCCTCGCCCTGCCGGACGGCACCGAGCGCGTCGTCGAGGGCCGCCTGCTCGGCACCCTGCGCACCGCCCCGGCGGGCGACGGCGGCTTCGGCTACGACCCGATCCTCCAGCCCCTCGGCGAGACCCGCACCTGCGCCGAACTCACCCCGGCGGAGAAGAACGCCATCAGCCACCGCGGCCAGGCCTTCCGCGCCCTCGCCCCGGTCGTGAAGGACCTGATCGGCTGATCCGGAACCCCGTGAACGACGAAGGCCCGCCCCGAAGATCGATTCGGGGCGGGCCTTCGATTTGAAGCCGATACCTGGTGCGGCCGAAGGGATTCGAACCCTCAAGCCCTCGCGGGCCAACGGACCTAAACCGTCTGCGTCGCCTCTGCGCCACGGCCGCCTGTCCTGCTGGCCATCATGGTACTGGGCTCGCGGAACCGTCGGCACCTTCCGATCGGCCTGTTACGGCCGGGGGCTCTTCCGTCGGCAGTACGTGGCGGTGATGGCGTGGCAGTTCGGGCAGAGCAGCCGGAGGTTGTCCGGCCGGTTGTCGGACCAGTCCCCGTTGATGTGATCGACCTCCAGGGGGTGCCGCCGGCGGGTCGGGGCGGGTGGGTGCGGCGGTCGGGGCGGGTGGGGTCGGGGTGGCGGGCGGAGGGTGGCCGTCCGGGTGCCCCGGGTTGGGGATTTGATTACCAATTGGTACAGACCTATTGACCTATGTGGTTCAGACCACATAGCTTCGGCGCCAATCTGCTTTCCCCCACGTGCGTGCTCCCCCACAGGCACGCGCCGACACTCTGCCCGGAGGACCGAGTGTTGATCCGATCCACGGCGGAGCGGCGTCCCACCGCTGCCCGTCGGTCCAAGAGCCCGGCGGCCCGCGCCGGCCTGGCCTCGCTGGCTGCGGCCACCATGGCCGGCCTGCTGATGGCCACGCTGGGCGCGGCGCCCTCGCAGGCGTCCGCCACCGTCGACAACGCCGCCTGTCGTCCCGACGGCCTCTACGCCACACCCGGGGTCGACGTCCCGTACTGCAACGTCTACGACACCAACGGCCGCGAGAAGATGGGCGCCGACCACCAGCGCCGCATCATCGGCTACTTCACCGGCTGGCGCACCGGCAAGGACGGCACGCCGCCGTACCTGGTCAGCGACATCCCGTGGGACAAGGTCACCCACCTCAACTACGCCTTCGGCCACGTCGGTCCGGACAACAAGCTGTCCGTCGGCACCGACAACGACAAGAACGAGGCCACCGGCATCTCGTTCCCCGGCGTGCCCGGCGCCGAGCTCGACCCGTCGCTGCCCTACAAGGGGCACTTCAACCTGCTGACCAAGTACAAGAAGCAGTACCCGAACGTCAAGACCCTCATCTCGGTGGGCGGTTGGACGGAGACGGGCGGCTACTTCGGTGACGACGGCAAGCGCGTCAACACCGGCGGCTTCTACTCGATGACCGTCAACCCGGACGGCAGCGTCAACCAGGCGGGCATCGACACCTTCGCCGCCTCGTCCGTCGACTTCATCAAGAAGTACGGCTTCAACGGCGTCGACGTCGACTACGAGTACCCGACCTCGATGAAGGACGCGGGCAACCCGCTGGACTGGCAGCTCGCCAACAGCAAGCGCGGCTCGCTGGCCAAGGGCTACGCCGCCCTGATGAAGACGCTGCGGGAGAAGCTGGACCGGGCGGGTGCCGCCGACGGCAAGCACTACCTGCTCTCGGTCGCGGCCCCGTCGTCCGGCTACCTGCTGCGCGGCATGGAGACCTTCCAGGTGGCGCAGTACCTGGACTACGTCAACATCATGTCGTACGACCTGCACGGCGCCTGGAACAAGTACGTCGGCCCGAACGCCTCGCTGTTCGACGACGGCAAGGACGGCGAGCTGGCGGCGGCCAACGTCTACGGCACCGGCCAGTACGGCGGGATCGGGTACCTCAACGCGGACTGGTCGTACCACTACTTCCGCGGTTCGATGCCGGGCGGCCGGGTCAATGTCGGCCTGCCGTACTACACCCGCGGCTTCAAGAACGTCCAGGGCGGCACCAACGGCCTCTGGGGCACCGCCGCGGCGACGACCTGTCCGGTCGGCGCGGGCCTGACCTCCTGCGGTGACGGCGCGGTCGGTATCGACAACATCTGGAACGACAAGGACGACGCGGGCAAGGAGTCCCCGGCCGGGTCGAACCCGATGTGGCACGCGAAGAACCTGGAGAAGGGCGTCCTGCCCGACTACCTGTCCAAGTACGGGGTCAAGGACACCGCGCTGCAGGGCAGTTACGTGCGCAACTACAGCTCCTCGCTGGTCGCGCCGTGGCTGTGGAACGACGCCAAGAAGGTCTTCCTGTCGACCGAGGACGAGCAGTCGGTCGGTGCCAAGGCCGACTACATCGTCAACCAGGGCGCCGGCGGCGCGATGATCTGGGAGCTCGCGGGCGACTACAAGTGGGACGCGGCCGCGAACGGCGGCAAGGGCCAGTACGTGCCCGGCAGCACGCTGACCTCGCTGATGTACGACAAGTTCAAGGCGGCCTCGCCGTACGGGGCGATCCGTTCGACGACGGCGCTGCCGCAGCAGACGCTGCCGGTCGACGTGTCGTTCACCAACTTCGCGCTGGGCGACTCGAACTACCCGATCAACCCGAAGATCCACATCGTCAACAACTCGACGCTGACCCTGCCGGGCGGCACCGAGTTCCAGTTCGACTACGGCAACTCGGCCCCGGGCAACGCCAAGGACCAGTCGGGCTTCGGCCTGACGGTGATCAAGCAGGACCACACCGGCCCGAACGTGGGCGGCCTCAAGGGCACCTACAACCGGGTGTCGGTCAAGCTGCCGGGCTGGCAGTCGCTCGCCCCGGGTGCCTCGGTCGACCTGGACTTCGTCTACTACCTGCCGGTGTCCACGCCGTCCAACTGGACGGTCAACGTGGCCGGCACGCTGTACGGGCTCAAGGGCGACCTGACCCGCGGCGCGGTGGACGGCGGTACGACCCCGCCGACCACGCCGCCGACCACTCCGCCCACGACCCCGCCGACGACGCCTCCCACGACGCCGCCGACCACCCCGCCCACGACCCCGCCCACGACCCCGCCGACGACGCCTCCCACCACGCCGCCGACCGGCTGCGCGGGTGCGCCGAGCTGGGACGCGGGCACCACCTACGCCGCCACCACCAAGGTCTCCTGGAAGGGCCACTACTACCAGAACAAGTGGTGGACCAAGGGCGACGACCCGAGCGCCAGCGGCGCCTGGGGTGTCTGGAGCGACCTCGGCGCCTGCTGATGACAGCGGTCGCCTGAGGTGAGAGACGGCGGTGGCGGTGCACCCGGTCGGGGGGTGCGCCGCCACCGCTGCGTCGTCCGGGCTGCCGCCCTACGGGGAGGCCCGGGTCAGACCGCCTCGACCTCGAGGTCGCGCAGCAGCTTGGCCACGTGGCCGGTCGCCTTCACGTTGTACAGCGCGTGCTCGACCTTGCCCTGCTCGTCCACGATCACGGTCGACCGGATCACGCCCGTGACGGTCTTGCCGTAGAGCTTCTTCTCGCCGAACGCGCCGTAGGCCTCCAGCACCTTCTTCTCCGGGTCGGAGAGCAGGGTGACCTTGAGGTCCTCGGCCTCGCGGAACTTGCCGAGCTTCTCCGGCTTGTCCGGCGAGATGCCGATGACGTCGTAGCCGGCGCCGGCGAAGACCTCGAGGTTGTCGGTGAAGTCGCAGGCCTGCTTGGTGCAGCCGGGGGTGAGCGCGGCCGGGTAGAAGTAGACGATCACCTTGCGGCCGAGGTGGCCGGCCAGGGACACGTCGTTGCCGTCGGCGTCGGGCAGGGTGAAGGCGGGCGCGGTGTCACCGGGCTGGAGACGCTCACTCACGGGGTTTCTCCTGGTGCTGGGCGGGCAGTCGTACCACGGCCAACTTACCCCTGATGGTGGGTGGGGCCGCGCGGGCCCGCGTGGCAGCTGACACACTGGGTCAGTCGCACAGGACAACATCAGTGAATGGGGTGGCCCGAGTGGGCGAGGCGAGCACTACGGACAAGTCGGCGCGGACGACCGCCCAGATCGAGGCGGACATCACCCGTACCCGCACCCAGCTGGCGGCGACCCTGGACGAGCTCGCCGTGCGGGTGCATCCGACCACCATCTCCGCCCAGGTCAAGGCGAAGGCCGTGGCCACGGTCGAGGAGAAGGCCGGCCGGGCGTACGTGGCCGCGAGCGGGCTGGTCGAGCAGGCCCGGGCGCAGTTCGTGGACGAGAAGGGGCAGCCGCGCAAGGAGCGGATCGTCCCGGCCGCGCTGGTCGGGGTCGGCCTGCTGCTGCTGGTCGCCTCCGCGCGCAAGCGCCGCAAGGGCTGACCCGCGGCGGCACGACGTCCTGGGGCCGGGCAGCTGGTGCCCGGCCCGGCGTCGTCCGGGGCCCGGCCGTCAGGGGCGGAACCGGGCTGGCGTCACGGGCCGCGCCCGGGGGCGGTACCTTCGGGGTCGTGAGCACGAACGACGAACCCACCCAGCAGTCCCTCTCCGTCGAGTCCGACGAGCGGCGCCACGACCGGTTGGGCGAGAAGCTGCCGATCAAGATGCTGCACGACCGTGTGCTGGTGCGGACCGAGACCGGGGAGGGCGAGCGCCGCTCCACCGGCGGCATCCTCATCCCGGCCACGGCCGAGATCTCCAAGCGCTGCGCCTGGGCCGAGGCGGTCGCCGTCGGCCAGAGCGTGCGCTCCGTCGAGCCCGGCGACCGGGTGCTCTACGACCCCGAGGACAAGCTGGAGGTCGAGGTCCGCGGCGCCACGTATGTGCTGCTGCGCGAGCGTGATCTGCACGCCGTGGCCGCGATGCGCTTCGGTGACAACGAGGGGTCGACCGGGCTGTACCTGTGAGCCGCTGAGCGCGACTCTCCGGCGGGCCGCCGCGCCGTGGGCGCGGTGGCCCGCCGTCGTTCCCCGGGGCCCCGGGGGCCGGTGTGGCGCGGTGGTAGCGTCGCCGAGGGGGACGGCGTACACGTCGCGGCGTACACGGAGCAAGGGGGACGGGTATGGGCGGGAAAGGCTCTTCGGTCGACTTCGGTGGGGCGGCTTCGCCGGTGGGCGGGCTGGACGGGGTGCGGTGGATCCACGGCTCGGAGTCGGCGAAGCACAACACGGATCCGGACATCCAGGTCCACCGGTACGACGAGCACACCGTGATCCTGCGGCAGAACATGGCGGTCAATTACGAGGCGCCGTTCCTGTTCCTGCTGTTCGGCAACGAGCGGGCGGTGCTGATCGACACCGGGGCGACCGCGTCGGCGGAGTTCTTCCCGCTGCGGGAGACCGTCGACGGGCTGGTCGGCGAGTGGCTGGAGCGCAACCCGCGGGACGGGTACGAGCTGCTGGTGGTGCACACCCACGGGCACGGCGACCATGTCGCGGGGGACGGGCAGTTCGCGGACCGGCCGGGGACGAGGCTGGTGCGGGGGGACAGGGCGAGCGCGTGGGCGTTCTTCGGGTTCGACGCGGACCCGGACGCGGTGGCGCGGCTGGACCTCGGGGGCCGGGTGCTGGAGTGCCTGGCGACGCCGGGGCACCACGAGGCGGCGGTGACGTTCTTCGACCCGTGGACCGGGTTCCTGCTCACCGGTGACACGGTCTACCCCGGGCGGCTCTACATCCAGGACTGGGCGGCGTTCGGGCGGTCGATCGGACGGCTGGTGGAGTTCTGCGAGGGGCGGGCGGTCGGCCATGTGCTGGGCTGCCACATCGAGATGAGCGTGAAGCCGGGGGTGGACTACCCGGTCCGGTACACCTACCAGCCGTACGAGGCCCCGCTGCAGTTGACGGTCGACCACCTGCGGGAGATCCGGGCGGCGATGGCGGAGATCGGCGAGGTGCCGGAGCGCCGGGTGTTCCCGCTCTTCATCCTGTCGCCCGACGGCTGAGCCCGTTCGAGGACTGAGCCCGTTCGAGGACTGAGCCCTCGGACACTTGTCGGTGGCGGATCGTAGGATCCGCCCATGGTGAGCACTGGGGCGGTTCCGGTCGGGGACGGGCAGCGGCGGGCGCGGCTGGGGCTGCGGCAGTTGCTGGCGCCGGCCGCGCGGGCGGCGCGGGTGGAGGAGACCGCGGACGCGGTGGTCGGGCTGCACGCTTCCGATCCGGCGACGGTGTACCTGTCGGCGTGCGCGCGGCTGCGGGAGCCGTCGGCGGTGGAGGTGGAGCGGGCGCTGTACGAGGACGTCTCGCTGGTGAAGCTGCTGTCGATGCGGCGGACGCTCTTCGCGGTGACCGAGGAGTTCGCGCCGTACGTGAGCGCGGCGGCGGCCCGGCCGATCGCGGTGAAGGAGCGGGCGACGCTGCTGAAACACCTCGGTGAGTTCGCCGAGGGGTGGAGCGAGGTGCGGTTGGCGGAGACCGAGCGGGCGGTGCTGGCGGCGCTCGCGGCGCGCGGGGAGGCGACCACGGCCGAGCTGGGCGCGGAGGTGCCGGCGCTGCGCGAGACCATGCTGATGGCGGTGGGCAAGCCGTACGAGGCTAAGCAGAGTGTGGGGAGCCGGCTGCTGCGGCTGCTGGCCTCGGACGGGCATGTGCGGCGGTCGCGCCCGCGCGGGTCGTGGCTGAGCAGCAGCTATCCGTGGGCGCCGGTGGAGCAGTGGCCGGAGGTGCCGGCGCGGGAGGCGAAGGCGGAGGTGGTGCGGCGCTGGCTGGCGCGGTACGGGCCGGGGACGGTCGAGGACGTGAAGTGGTGGACGGGCTGGACGCTGGGGGACGTCCGCCGGGCGCTGGCCGACGTGGGCGCGGTGGAGGTGGCGCTGACGGGTGGTGCGGCGGGCGGTGCGGCGGCCGGGCTGGTGCTGCCGGGGGACGAGGAGCCGGTGGCCGAGCCGGAGCCGTGGGCGGCGCTGCTGCCGGGGCTGGATCCGGCGGTGATGGGCTGGCGGGGGCGGGACTGGTATCTGCGGCCGCAGGACGTGCCGGCCCTGTTCGACCGGGCGGGGAACGCCGGGCCGACGGTGTGGTGGTGCGGCCGGGTGGTCGGCGGCTGGGCGCAGCGGGCGGACGGCGAGGTGGTGTGGCGGCTGTTCGAGGATGTGGGGGCGGAGGCGGTGGCGGCCGTCGGGGTGGAGGCGGAGCGGTTGGTGGGCTGGCTGGGGGCGGTGCGGGTGACGCCGAGGTTCCGGACGCCGTTGGAGCGCGAGCTGGTGGCCTGAGCCGCCGCGGCGTCGGGTGGGTCGGGCCAGGTAGGTCGGGCGGGTCGGCTCAGGCAGGTGGCGGGGTGGCGGGGTCGGCCGTGGCCGGGGGTCGGCTGGTGCTCGGGGGCTTGGTGGCGCCGCCGGTGGGCGGCGGGGCGGGCGAGTGGGTCGGTTCCGGGGTCCTGGTGGGGGAGGTGGTGCCCGGTTCGGTGGTGGGCCGGGTGGTGCTGGGCCGGGCGGTGGGGGAGGGCTGCGACTGGGTGGGCCCGGGCGGGGTGGGCGGCACCAGGGTGGGCGGTTCGGGCGTGATGACGGTCAGGACGGGGTCCGGCGCGGTGGTGCCGGAGCCGGTGCTCGCGGTGGGCCGGCGGGGGGCGGACGGGGCCGGGGCGGCGGGGATCGGCGCGCCGCCGGTGCCGCCCGTTCCGCCGGTGCCGCCGGTGCCGCCCGCCGGGGGTGACGGGGCGGAGGCGGCGGACGGGGAGGCCGAGGCCGGCGCGGTGGTGGTCGGGGTGGTGCTCGGGCCGGTGGTGCCGGGCCGGTTGTCGCCCTCGGTGGGCTGGAGGTCGAAGGACCGGACGACGGTGCCGTCCAGTACGTCGCCCATGTAGCTGGTCCAGATCCGGGTGGGGAAGGCGCCGCCGTTGATCCGGGCGTAGCCGGCGGTGCCGGCCAGCGGTTCCTTGGCGTGGGTCTTCGGATTCTCCCGGAAGAGTCCGACGGTGGTGGCGAGTTCGGGGGTGTAGCCGGCGAACCAGGCGGAGAGGTTGGCGTCGGTGGTGCCGGTCTTGCCGGCGGCGGGGCGCCCGAGGTCGAGGGCGGCGGCGCCGGTGCCGCGCGGGCCGACGGCGTCGCGCAGGACGTCGGTGACGGCGTCGGCGGTGCCGCGGTCGAGGGCGGTGGAGCCGGGCCGGTCGGGCAGGTCCGGTACGTCGGGCTGTCCCGGGCCGGGGCTGACCCGCTCCAGTCCGGCGACCGACCAGGGCCGGTGCGCCTCGCCGTGGTTGGCCAGGGCGGCGTAGACGCCGGCCAGGTCGAGGGCGCTGGGGGTGGCCGTGCCGAGGGTCATCGAGGTGTTGGCCGGGTCCATGCCGGGCACGTCGGCCGGGATGCCGAGTCGGACGGCGGTCTCCCGGACGTGGGCGAGGCCGGCGTCCACGCCCTCCTGCGCGTACACCGAGTTGACGGACTTCACCATGGCCTGGCGCAGGGAGATGGTGCCGTAGTCGATGTCGTCCTCGTTGGGCGGTGCGTACGGGGTGGGGCCGTCGGTGACGGGGCGTTCGCTGGTGCCGTCGTAGCGGGTCTCGGTGCTGATCGGGAGGCCGTCCGAGCTGCTGCCGCGGTGGGAGCTGAGGCCGGCGGCGAGGTCGATCGGTTTGAAGGTGGAGCCGATCTGGTTGTCCTGGCGCAGCGCGTCGTTGTAGGGCTGTTTGGCGTAGTCGGGGCCGCCGTAGACGGCGACGACGCGGCCGGTGGCGGGTTCGACGGAGGCGCCGGCGACCCGGACGTCGGTGTCGGTGGCGGGCCGGGCGACGGGGTCGAGTTCGTCGGTGAGTTCCTCGTGGACGGCGCGTGCGAAGGCGTCCTGCTTGTCCTGGTCGAAGGTGGTGGTGATGCGCCAGCCGCCGGCCTTGAGGGTGGCGGAGTCGAGGATGCGGTTGGTGACGAGGTAGTCGTCGGCGACGCCGACCAGGTAGCCGGCCTGGCCGCCGAGGCCGGTGGCGGGCTGCGGGTCGACCGGGTCGGGGAAGGCGGTGTCGGCGCGTTCGGTGGCGCTGATGAAGCCGAGCTGGACCATGCCGTCGAGGGTGTACTGCCAGCGGGCGAGGGCGCGTTCGCGGTTGGCGGGGGTCGCGGTCTTCACGTCGTAGGCGCTGGGGGCCTGGAGCAGGGCGGCGAGGTAGGCGCTCTGCGGGAGGGTGAGTTCGGAGACGTCGATGCCGTAGTAGGCGCGGGCGGCGCTCTGGATGCCGTAGGCGCCGCGGCCGAAGTAGCTGGTGTTGAGGTAGCCGGCGAGGATCTCGTTCTTGTCGCGCTGCTGGTCGACCTTGAGGGCGATCAGGAGTTCGCGGCCCTTGCGTTCGATGGTCCGGCTCTGGGTGAGGTAGTAGTTCTTGACGTACTGCTGGGTGATGGTGGAGCCGCCCTGCATGCCCTGGCCGGTCAGGGTGTTCCAGCCGGCCCGGACCATGCCCTTCAGGTCGATGCCGCGGTTCTGGTAGAAGGTGCGGTCCTCGGCGGAGACGACGGCCTGCCGGGTGCTGACGGGGATCCGCTCGATGTCGACGTCGGTGCGGTTGACGGTCCCGGTGCGGGCGATCTCGGTGACGCCGTCGGCGTAGAGGTAGATGTTGCTCTGGGCGACGGCCTGGGCGTTGGGGTCGGGCAGCGGGACGATGACGTAGAGCACGGCGAAGGCGCCGACGGCGATCAGCAGGATGGCGAACACGGTTCCGACGCAGATCCGCCAGGTGGGCAGCAGCCGCCGCCGGAGCGGCAGGGCGCGGCGCGCCTCGCGGCGGGCGGCCCGTCTGGCGCGGCGGCCGGTGCTCAAGGTCATGCCGAGATTATGTGCTATTTGACTGCGGATCAGGCGGCGGGGCGGCGCCGGGCGGTCGGGGGAAAACCGGGTGCGCGCCGGGTTGCCCGGCGCTACGGTGAAAGGTGCAAACGACATAGCGCGGCCGTTTCGGGCTCCGGCCCGCCGCAGCTCCGCCCGCCAGGCCGGGTACCCCCCGGGTGCGGTGGTCGGGGCCGGTCCGGCATGCGCTCCCGCGGCCAGGGGTCTCCCTGCGCCGCTCTTTGTCGACAAGGAGACAATATGCAGAATGCTGGGCTCCATCCTCCTGATCCCGTCGGCGACACCCCGGCGCCCCCGCGCCCGTCGCGTCCGGCCACCACTCGGGCCACCGCCCCGGCCACCACTCCGGCCGCTGCCCCGGGCGGCGTCGCCCCGGAGTTCTACGCGGCCCTGCGCCTCTACACGGCCGTCGCCCGGGGCGCGTTCCGGCGCTTCTCCACCTACCGGGCCGCCAGCCTCGCCGGGGCCTTCACCAACACCGTCTTCGGCTTCATCCTCGCCTCCACCTTCCTCGCCCTCTGGCACGCCCGCCCCGGCCTCGGCGGCTACGACGAGGTCACCGCCGTCACCTACATCTGGGTCAGCCAGGGGCTGTTGGTCACCGTCGCCGTCATGGGCGGCGGCTTCCAGGACGACGTCCAGGAGCGCTTCCGCAGCGGTGACATCGCCATCGACCTCTACCGCCCGGTGGACTTCCAGGGCTGGTGGCTGGCCACCGACCTCGGCCGGGCCGCCTTCCACCTGCTCGCCCGCGGCGTGCCGCCGATGCTGGTCGGCTCGCTGGCCTTCCGAGTCCGGCTGCCCGAGAACCCGCTGACCTGGGTGTTCTTCCTGCTCGCCACCCTGCTCGCGGTGGTGGTCAGCTTCGGGGTGCGCTTCCTCGTCTCGCTCACCGGCTTCTGGCTGCAGGACTCCGACGGCGTGCGCTCGGTGACCCTGGTGGTGTCGATGTTCTTCTCCGGGATGCTGCTGCCGCTCGCGCTCTTCCCCGGCCTGCTCGGCGACCTCGCGCCGCTGCTGCCCTGGGCGGCGCTGGTGAAGGTGCCCACCGACGTCTTCCTGGAGCGTGTCACCGGCCCCGGCCTGCTCGGCGCGCTCGGCTTCCAGCTCGGCTGGGCCGTCGTCCTGCTCGCGGCCGGCCGGCTGCTCCAGCTGCTGGCGACCCGCAAGGTGGTGGTCCAGGGTGGCTGACCAGGCCGTCGTGACCCGGGCGCCCCGCCCCGCCGTCACCCGCGAGTCCCCGGCCGCCCGGGTGGCGTGGGCGGTGCGCTCCTGGTGGCTCGCCGCCGCCATGTGGACCAGGGCGATCATGTCCTACCGGGCGTCGTTCGTGATGATGCTCTGCGCCAACGTCGTGGTGACCTTCCTCGACTTCGCCGTGATCGTCCTGATGTTCCGCCACACCGACACGCTCGGCGGCTGGACCCTGCCCGAACTCGGCTTCCTCTACGGCACCTCGGCGCTGGCCCTCGGCCTCGCGAACCTCTTCGTCGGCTCCATCGACGCCCTGGGCGAGCGGATCCGCACCGGCACGCTGGACATCATGCTGGTCCGGCCCGCGCCCGCGCTCGCCCAGCTGTGCGCCGAACGGTTCTCGCTGCGCCGGCTGGGCCGCCCCGCCCAGGCGGTGGCCGTGCTGGTCTGGTCGCTGACGGCGCTGGACGTCCACTGGACCTGGGACCGGATGCTGCTGCTGCCGGTGCTGGTGGTCTGCGGCACGCTGATCTTCGCCGCGGTCTTCATCGGCTTCGCCAGCCTGCAGTTCTGGTGGGGCGAGGCCAAGGAGCTCCAGAACTCCTTCACCTACGGCGGCGCCACCGTGCTGCAGTACCCGCCGACCGTCTTCGCCAAGGAACTCGTCGCCGGCACCGTGTTCGGCGTGCCGCTGGCCTTCGTCAACTGGCTGCCGGCGCTGCGGATCCTCGACCGGCCCGACCCCCTGGGCCTGCCCACGGCCTTCCAGTACGCCTCGCCGCTCGCGGCGGCGTTCGCCCTGACCGCCGCCGGCCTGGCCTGGCGCGCCGGGCTGCGCGCCTACCGCGGCGCCGGCGGCTGACCCCCTCCCCGACACCCTGAGGAAGCACCATGGCACTGATCGAACTCGACGACGTCCGCCGCACCTTCACCGTCCGCGCCAAGACCGGCCGGCTGCGGCGGGAGAAGCGCGAGGTGCGCGCCGTCGACGGGCTGACCTTCACCGTCGAGGCCGGCGAGTGCGTCGGCTACATCGGCCCGAACGGCGCCGGCAAGTCCACCACCATCAAGATGCTGACCGGCATCCTCGTCCCCACCGCCGGACGGCTGCGCGTCGCCGGCGTCGACCCGGCCCGCGAACGGGTCGCCCTGGCCCGCCGGATCGGCGTCGTCTTCGGACAGCGCACCACGCTCTGGTGGGACCTCCCGCTGCGCGACTCCTACGAACTCGCCCGCCGGCTCTACCGGATCCCCGACCACCGATATCGCGCCAACCTGGACCGCTGCGTCGAGCTGCTCGACCTCGGCGCGCTGCTCGACACACCCGTCCGCCAGCTCTCGCTCGGCCAGCGGATGCGCGGCGACCTCGCCGCCGCCCTGCTGCACGACCCGCGGGTGCTGTACCTCGACGAGCCGACCATCGGCCTGGACGTGGTCAGCAAGGCCAAGGTGCGGGACTTCCTGCGCGAGGTCAACCGCGACCTCGGCACCACGGTGCTGCTCACCACCCACGACCTCACCGACATCGAGCAGTTGTGCGACCGCGTCATGGTGATCGACCACGGCCGGGTGGTCCACGACGGCGGTCTCGAGGCCCTGCACGCGGCGGGCGACAGCGAGCGGACCCTGGTCGTCGACCTGGCCGGGAGCCACCCGCCGATCGAGGTGCCCGGTGCCCGGGTGGTCCGGGTGGAGGGCCCGCGCCAGTGGCTGGCCTTCCCGGCGCAGGAGAGCGCGGCCCCGGTGGTGGCGGCCGTCGCCGCCCGGTACCCGCTGGTCGACCTGTCGGTGCGGGAGCCGGCGATCGAGGACGTGATCGCCCGGATGTACGCCGAGGTCGCGATCGGCTGAGCGTTCGCCGGGCGGGCGCCTTGCCGCTCGAAGTGGTCGGACCGTTCGGAGGGGCCGGGCCCTTGGGAGGGGCCGGGCCGTCGTCCGGCCGGGTGTGCACCGCCCGGACGGGCGTTCGGTCCGCCTCGCTCGTGCGGGTGGTGGACGTGACCCCGCGGCGTGCCGCCGAGTTGACCTCGTATCGCCCGGCGACCCGCGCACCGGAGGGCAGCGCCCGATGACCGTACCCGACGTGACCGTGGTGATCGCGGTCTACAACACCATGCCGTACCTGACGGCCTGCCTGGACTCGCTGGTCCGGCAGACCATCGGACACGCGCGCATGGAGGTGGTCGCGGTCGACGACGGCTCCACGGACGGCGGCGGCGAACTGCTCGACACCTACGCGGCCCGGCACCCCGGGCTGTTCCAGGTCGTCCACCAGGCCAACTCCGGCGGCCCGGCCGCACCGACCAACCGGGGGCTGGCGCTCGCCCGAGGCCGCTACGTGCTCTTCCTCGGCGCCGACGACTGGCTCGGCGACGAGGCCCTGGCGCGGATGGTCGCCTCCGCCGACGACTGGGGGTCGGACGTCCTGATCCCCAAGCAGGTCGGGGTGAACGGGCGGCTGGTGCCGCAGGGCATCTTCGACACCACCGCCGCCTCGGTCGGCTTCGAGGACTCCGCGCTGGCCTGGGCGCTCGCCGACACCAAACTGTTCCGGCTCGACCTGGTCCGGCGGCACAACCTGGCGCGCAAGGAGGAGCTGAAGGTCTACTCCGACCAGCCCTTCACCCTCGCCGCCTGCCTGCGGGCCCGCCGGATCTCCGTCCTCGCGGACTACGACCACTACTTCCTGGTGCTGCGCGAGGACCGTGGCAACGTCACCCAGCGGGCCGGCGCGCTGGACCGGATCCGGGGGGTCGCGGCCGTGCAGTGGGTGGCCGCCGAACTGGCCGCGCCCGGCGGCCAACTGGACGCCATCAGGGCGCGGCACTTCGGCTGGGAGGTGCCGCAGCTGCTCCAGGAGGGCCTGCTGGCCCTCGAACCCGGGCTGCGGGACCAGGTCTGCGACGGGGTCCGCGAGCTCGTCCGGCAGTTCGGCGCCCGCGAGGTGTACCACCGGCTCGCGGTGCCCGACCGGGTCCGGCTGGAGCTGGCCGCCACCGGGCGGTACCAGCAGCTGCGCGAGCTGATCGGGTACGAGGCGGAGCACGGCGCACCGCCGGTGGTGTCGGAGACCGGGGCGGACGGGGTCCGGCGGCGGTACGCGGCCTACCCCGCGTTCCGGGACGGCGCGGTGGGACTGGCGGACGAGCTGTTCCTGCTCGGGGAGGAGCGGCCGGAGGCGCCGGTGGACCCGGAGGCGGGGCCGCCGCCCACCCTGGTGCAGCAGCTCTGGCGCGGCGCGGTGCCCGCCCAGCTGCGCCGCCGGCTGCGCGGCCACCCGGTATGGCGCCGGCTCGCCGACGCGGTGGCCGCCGACGGCCGGAACGGGGGACGGCGATGAACCCGCTCGACATCTGCGTGGTGGGCCTGGGCAAGCTCGGTCTGCCGCTCGCCGTCCAGTTCGCCGCCAAGGGCCATCGGGTGACCGGCGCCGACGTCGCCCCGCCGGTGGTCGAGGCGGTCAACCAGGGCCGGCCGCCGTTCCCCCGGGAGGCCGGACTGGACGAGGCGCTCAAACGGGTGGTCGCCGAGGGCCGGCTGCGCGCCACCACCGACACCTCGGCCGCCGTCGCCCGGGCCGAGGCGGTCGTCCTGGTCGTCCCCCTGGTCACCGCCGCCGACGGCACGCCCGACTTCACCCTGCTCGACTCCGCCACCGACGCGGTCGCGGCCGGGCTGCGCCGGGGCACCCTGGTCAGCTACGAGACCACCCTGCCGGTGGGCGTCACCCGGGGGCGGTGGGCGCCGCGCCTGGCGGCCGGCTCCGGGCTGACCCCGGGCCGGGACTTCGCGCTGGTCTTCAGCCCGGAGCGGGTCCGCACCGGCCGGGTCTTCGCCGACCTGCGCCGCTACCCCAAGCTGGTGGGCGGGACCGACCCGGCCGCCACCCGGCGCGGCGCCGAGTTCTACCGGGCGGTGCTGGACTTCGACCCGCGCCCCGAGCTGGCGGCACTGGGCCGGCCGAACGGGGTGTGGGAGCTGGAGTCCGCCGAGGCGGCGGAGTTCGCCAAGCTCGCCGAGACCACCTACCGGGACGTCAACATCGCGCTGGCCAACCAGTTCGCCCGGTACGCGGACCGGATCGGGGTGGACTTCGCCGCCGTCGCCGACGCCTGCAACTCCCAGCCGTTCAGCCATCTGCACCGGCCGGGCATCGCGGTCGGCGGGCACTGCATCCCGGTCTATCCGCGGCTCTACCTGTGGAACGACCCCTCGGCGACGGTGGTCCGCGCGGCACGGGCGGCCAACCTGGAGATGCCGGCCTACGCGGTCGGGGTGCTGGACGGCGCGCTGGAGGGCGGGATCGCCGGGCAGGGCGTGCTGGTGCTCGGCGCCGCGTACCGGGGCGGGGCCAAGGAGACCGCCTACTCGGGGGTGTTCCCGCTGGTGGAGGCCCTGCGGGCGGCGGGCGCCCGGCCGTACGTGGCCGACCCGCTGTACCCGGCGCGGGAACTGACGGCGCTGGGCCTGCCCGCGCACGGGGGCGAGCCGGTGGCGGCGGCGGTGCTGCAGGCGGACCATCCGGAGTACCGGGAGCTGGCCCCGGCCGACCTGCCGGGCGTCAGGGTGCTGCTGGACGGCCGGCGGTGCACCGATCCCGACCGCTGGGCGGGCGTGGCGGGGGTGCGCCGGATCGTGCTCGGGGGCGCCTGAGGCCGGGCGCCCGCCCCGCGCCCCGCCTCGCGCCCGTCCGCCCCGTGCCCGCCTCGCGCCCGCCTTGCGCCCGCTCCGCAGGGCCCGCGCGGGGCGGGCGCGGTGGTCGACCGGCGCACGGCCACCGGACGCGCCGTCCGTTCGCGCCGGGCAACGGGCAGACTGGCGGGGTGAGCGACGAAGTCTTGAATGGGACCGGCCCCGGGATGCGGTTCACCGCGGCCGACGAGGAGAAGAGACGCGGCGTCCGCCGGATGAAGACCATCGCGACCGGCCTACTGGCCTTCGCGACCCTGGTGTTCGTCCTGGCCACCTGGGCGAAGGCGGCCGGCGCCGGCGCCTGGGCCGGCTATCTGGCGGCCGCCGCCGAGGCCGGCATGGTCGGTGCGCTGGCCGACTGGTTCGCGGTGACCGCGCTGTTCCGGCGCCCCTTCGGCCTGCCCATCCCGCACACCGCGATCATCCCGACCAAGAAGGACTCCTTCGGCAGGTCGCTGGGCGACTTCGTCGGGGAGAACTTCCTCTCCGGCCAGGTGGTGCGCGAGCGGCTCGCCGCGCTCGGCATCGGCCGCCGGCTGGGCGAGTGGCTGGCCGCGCCCGGCAGCGCCGAACGGGTCACCAAGGAGGCCTCGGCGGCGCTGCGCGGCGTGCTGGCGGTGCTCCGCGACGACGACGTGCAGGCGGTCGTCGCCGAGGCGGTGACCCGGCGGGCCGCCGCCACCTCGGTCGCCGAGCCGGCCGGCCGGATGCTCGGCAAGGTGGTCGCGGACGGCGGCCACCACGGCGTGGTCGACCTGGTCGCCGTCCGGGCGCACGACTGGCTGGCCGAGAACCACGCCGAGGTGGTCCAGCGGGTCACCCAGAAGACCCCCGGCTGGACCCCGAAGTTCCTCGACCACCAGGTCGGCGAGCGGGTCTACAAGGAGCTGATGCGGTTCGTCACCGACATCAGGGACGACCAGGACCACCCGGCGCGCGGCGCGATCGACAACTTCCTCGCCGACTTCGCCACCGAGCTGCAGACCGACCCGGAGACCATCGCCCGGGTCGAGCGGGCCAAGGGCGAGCTGCTCGCCAGGCCCGAGGTGCAGGAACTCATCGCCTCCACCTGGGCGGCCGTCCGCTCGCTGGTGCTGAACGCCGCCGAGGACGAGGACAGCGAGCTGCGCCGGCGCATCCGCGAGGGCGTACGGACCTTTGGCGCGCGCCTGGCCACCGACCCCAAGCTCCAGGCCAAGGCGGACGGCTGGCTGCAGGACGCCGCCCAGTACCTGGTCGGCACCTACCGCGCCGAGATCACCTCGCTGATCTCCGAGACGGTGGCGGGCTGGGACGCCGACGACGCCTCGCGCAAGATCGAGGCCAACGTCGGCCGGGACCTCCAGTTCATCCGGATCAACGGCACGGTGGTCGGCGCGCTGGCCGGGCTGCTGATCCACTCGGTGGCGGTCGCGTTCGGCGGCTGAGACAGCGGAGGTGTCTCCAACCGAAGCTTGAGACACCTCCGGTACGAGGGCTCTGACCTGCGGAATTGTCCCAGGCGGCGGCCGGGGACCCGGTGGGACGGCCGAAAACGGTCCGGCGGCCCCGGCGGCGTGCGCCACAGTGGTCCCAGAGGGTTCCGCGGCACGGTGATCGACCGGGCCGCGGATCCGCCCGCAGCACCATGACGCGGTGGCGGGCGGGGCGGCGGGGACAGCGGGCGGCACGGGGGTGTGCCCGCCGTCCCCACCGCGCCGCCCGCCTCTATCCTTGCCAGCACCACCTCGTACGCGCGTAGAAGCAGGCGCGGCGCGGCGGCTCGTCGAGGCAGAGGAAGAAAGGGCACCACCGTGGTCCAGCCGGACGGAAGTCGGATCGGAACCCCCAGCAGCAACCCCGCGGAGTCCGCGGACCGCTCCATCGAGGCGTTCATCGCCGCGATGCCGAAGGCGGAACTGCACGTCCACCACGTCGGATCGGCCTCGCCCCGGGTGGTCGCCGAACTGGCCGCCCGGCACGAGGGCCGGACCAAGGTGCCCCTCGATCCGGCGGCCCTCGCCGAGTACTTCACCTTCACCGACTTCGCGCACTTCATCGAGGTCTACCTGAGCGTCGTGGACCTGGTCCGGGACGCCGAGGACGTCCGCGCCCTCACCTTCGGCGTGGCCGAGGACATGGCCCGGCAGAACATCCGCTACGCCGAACTGACCGTCACCCCGTACTCCTCGGTCAGCCGGGGCATCCCCGACGTCGCCTTCATGGAGGCCATCGAGGACGCCCGCCACCGCGCCGAGAAGGAACTCGGGGTGGTGCTCCGCTGGTGCTTCGACATCCCCGGCGAGGCCGGTCTCGCGGCCGCGGAGGAGACCGCCAGGCTCGCCGTCGACCTGGCGCCCGAGGGCCTGGTCAGCTTCGGCCTCGGCGGCCCGGAGATCGGCGTCCCGCGCCCGCAGTTCAAGCCCTACTTCGACCGGGCGCGGGCGGTCGGCCTGCGCAGCGTCCCGCACGCGGGGGAGACCACCGGGCCGGAGACGGTCTGGGACGCGCTGCGGGTGCTCGGCGCCGAGCGGATCGGCCACGGCACCCAGGCGGTGCGGGACCGGGCGCTGCTCGACCACCTGGGCGAGCACCGGATCCCGCTGGAGGTCTGCCCGACCTCCAACATCGCCACCCGGGCGGTGGAGCGGATCGAGGACCACCCGATCAAGCGGATGGTCGAGGCCGGTCTGCTGGTGACCGTCAACAGCGACGACCCGCCGATGTTCGGCACCGACCTCAACACCGAGTACGCGGTGGCGGCGCGACTGCTCGGCCTGGACGAGGCCGGGGTGGCCGGGCTGGCGAAGAACGCGGTGGAGGCGTCCTTCCTCGATGCCCCCGGCAAGGCCCGGCTGGCCGGCGAGATCGACGCCCACCTGACCCGGTGGCGCCAGGTCTGAGCGGCGGTCTCCCGCGGCTCACGGGCCCCGTCGGCGGCTGCCGGCGGGGCTCTCGGCGTTCCCGGGCCGGGCGCTTGCCGTTCCAGGAGGCTTTTCGGCGCCCCCGGCGGAGCGGCTCGCCGACAGTGGCGCCATTCACTCGTTCGAGTGGCGCCAAAAAGTGGCGCCATATCGCTCGACATGGCGCCATGCGTGTGCCATTCTTCTGGACATGGACCTCACGCCGTACGTCGACAATCTCCGGCACGAGCTCGCGGTGGCCGCGGGGGCGGGCGGGGACGAAGCGCGCGCTCTGGCCGAGCGGCTGACCCTGCCGCTGGAGTCGGCCGCCCGGCTCACGCTGCTGAACGCGCTCTCCGCCGCGATGGGGGAGGTGACCAGGGAGCTGGCCCCCGGATCGGTGGACGTCCGGCTCCGCGGGCTCGATCCGGAGTTCGTGGTCACCGTGCCGCCGGGTGCCGACTCGTTCCACGGACCGGCGCCGTTCCACGAGGCGGGCCCGGTCGGGCCGGGGCCGGCGGCGTCGCCGATGGCGCCACCGGTGGCACCGTCCGGTGCGGCCGGGGAGGGCGAGGACGGCGCCACCGCCCGGATCAACTTCCGGCTGCCCGGACACCTCAAGGCCCGGGTCGAGGAGGCCGCCGGACAGGAGGGCCTCTCGGTCAACGCCTGGCTGGTCCGGGCCGTCGCCGCCGCACTGGAGCCGGCCGCACCGGCCAGGCCCGGGCCGAGGACCGGCCGCGGGGTCGGCCAGGGCTTCACGGGCTGGGTCCGCTAGCCCCGGCCCCGGCTCCCCTTTCGCTCATCCGTCAGTCCCCCTTTCACCTGCGGAAACGCAGCACAGAGCCACTAGGACGGAACAGCCATGCCTTCTTTCGACACCCCGGGCGCGGTCCGCGCCAACCTGCGGTTCGACATCGGCTCGGTCCGGATCACGGCCGCCAAGCGCACCGACACCCTGGTCGAGGTCCGCCCGACCAACCCCGCCGCCGCGCTGGACGTCCGGCTCGCCGAGCAGGCCACGGTGTCCTGCGCCGACGGCGCCCTGGTCGTCAAGGTCCCGAAGAAGCGCGGGATCTTCGGGAAGACGGGATCGGTCGACATCACCCTCGAGGTCCCGGTCGGATCCTCGGTGGACGCCGACGCGCCGATGGGCGACTTCCTGCTCGAGGGCGTGTTCGGCGACTGCCGGATCAAGACCTCGGTCGGCCGGATCCGGATCGACGAGGCGGCGGCCGTCGACCTGAGGAACGAACTCGGGGACGTCCGGCTGGGCCGGGCCGACGGGGACGCCGAGGTGGCGTCCTCGGGCCGGATAGAGATCGGCACCGTCGGCGGCGCGCTGAAGGTCAAGAACCTCAACGGCGAGACCGTCGTCGGGGAGGTCGGCGGCGAGCTGCGGGCCGAGGCGGCCAACGGCGCCGTCACCGTCGGCACCGCGCTGGCCGGGGTCGACCTCCGGTCCGCCAACGGCAGCCTGCGGATCGGCGAACTCGTCCGGGGCCGCGCCGCACTGGAGACCGCCATCGGCACCGTCGAGGTCGGTATCGCCGAGGGCACCGCCGCCTGGCTCGACGTGCACACCCAGGTCGGCTCGGTCCGGAACGCGCTGGACGCCTCGGACGCACCCGCCGGGAGCGGGGAGTCCGTCCAGCTCACGGCCCGCACCCAGCTCGGTGACATCGTGATCCGGCGCGCCTAAGGCGCCCCGGGCGGCGGGCGGCGGGCGGGGACAGCGGGCGACACGGGGGTGTGCCCGCCGTCCCCACCCCACCGCACCGCCCGCCTGTCCGGCGCCGCCCAGGACGCCCGGGCGGCGTCCATCAGACCGCCCGCGGCCGCCCGGACGGGGGGCGGCCGCGGGCTCCGGGAAGTAGGAGGCCTGGCGCCGGTCGGTGCCGGCAGTTGGTGGGGGTCAGCGCGGCAGGCGAAGCGCCAGGCCGTCGAGGATGACCTCCAGGCCGTATTCGAACTTCTGGTCGCGCAGGGCCGCGGGATTCACCACGGCCTCGGCCGCGGCGTCGGCGAAGGCGTCGGCGAGGAATTCGTGCCCGGCCACCGCCTCCGCCGCGGCGGGCATCAGACGGGCGATGAACTCGGCCTCGGTCTCGCCGCTCCTGGCCACCGTGGTGAGGAAGGCGGCCTCGGTGGTGCTCATCCCCAGGACGTAGGAGAGCACGGTGTCGATGGCCCGCGACGGCTCGGGGAAGCCGGCGGCCGAGAAGAGCGCGGCCATCCGCTCGGACACCCTCACCAGGTTGGGGCCCAGGTAGACCAGGCCCGCCTGGCCGATGACCGACCCCAGCCAGCGGTGGCGCAGCGTGGTGGCCCGGAAGGACTCGCAGGTCCGGGTGACATTGGAGCGCCAGTCGGCGGCACCCGGGTCCGGGACGGGGATCTCGCCGAACACCTCGTCCACCGCGAGCTCGATCAGCTCGTCCTTGGTGGCGACGTGCCGGTAGAGCGAGGTCGCGCCGGCGCTGAGCCGGGCGCCGAGCTTGCGCATGGAGAGCGCCTCGACCCCGTCGGCGTCGAGCATCGCGATCGCCTCGCGGACGATCGTGTCCCGGCTGAGCACGGGCTGTTCGGGCTCCCGCTGCGGCCGGGCCCACACGGACGGGATCGGGTTCGTCGCCTTGGCGGCCATCGGCTGGTCCTCCTTGGAATCGGTAGCGGAAAATCCCTGCGTACACCGTTCGCACCAGCGTACAGGAATCAGGGTTGCGCACACTGTTCCGCACTGCGTACAGTGTTCGCATCGACGGTACATCGTACGCCCCGGGCGTACTTCGGAGGGGAAAAGACATGGAAGGCCGTAACCCACGGCGCTGGTGGATCCTGCTCGTGCTGTGCCTCAGCACGCTCGTCCTGGTGGTCGACAGCATGGCGCTCACCGTGGCGGTGCCGTCGATGACCGAGGACCTCAAGGCCACCGCCCAGGACACGCAGTGGATCCTCGACTCGTACATCCTGGTCTTCGCCGGCCTGCTGCTGACCTCGGGGAGCCTCGGCGACCGGTTCGGCCGCCGCAAGGTGATGATCGCCGGTCTGCTGCTCTTCGGCGCGGCCTCCCTGGCGGCGACGCTCTGCAGCAACCCCGGTGAGGTCATCGCGAGCCGGGTGGCGATGGGCGTGGGCGGCGCGCTGATCATGCCCTCGACGCTGTCGATCCTCATCACCGTCTTCGACGAGGACGAACGGGGCAAGGCCATGGCGGCCTGGGGCTCGGTCTCGATGCTCGGCCTGGTCGGCAGCCCGGTGCTGGGCGGCGTGCTGATCGACCACTTCTCCTGGCACTCGATCTTCTTCATCAACGTGCCGGTGGTGGTCGTGGCGATCACGGCCGCGCTGCTCCTGATGCCCGAGTCCAAGGGGCCCTGGCAGAAGCCGGACCCGCTGGGCGCGGTCCTCTCGGCGGTCGGCATGACGGCGCTGATCTGGTGGATCATCGAGATCCCGAAGCACGGGGCGTTCGGCGGTGCCTCGCTGGTCTCCCTGCTGGTCGCGGTCGGGGCCCTCGGCGGCTTCGTGGTCTGGGAGAGCAGGGTCGCGGAGCCGATGGTGCCGCTGGCGCTCTTCAAGAAGCGCAACTTCAGCGGCGGTTCGCTCTCGCTGACCCTGGTGCAGATCGGCAACGGCGGCCTGCTGCTGGTCCTCACCCAGTACCTGCAGTTCGTGCTGGACTACTCGCCGGTCAAGGCGGGCACGGCCTTCGTGCCGATGGCGGTCGCCGCGCTGATCGGCAACGGCGCCGGTGCCGGGCTGAGCGCGAAGACCGGCCACCGGCCGCTGGTCCTGGTCGGCATGGGCCTGATGGCCGGCTCGTTCGTCCTGCTCAGCACGGTCGACGCGGACACCGGCTTCACCGTCCCGGCGGTGGCGCTGGGCCTGCTCGGCCTGGGCGCGGGCCTCGCGATGCCGGCCGCGGTCGGCGCGCTGATGAGCGAGATCCCGGCCGAGAAGGCCGGCGTCGGCTCCGCGCTCAACGACACCATCCAGCAGGCGGGCACCGCGCTCGGCATCGCGATCCTCGGATCCCTGCTGGCCAGCGGCTATGCCGACAGCATGCCGGCCGGCTCCTCCGAGCAGGCCAAGCAGTCGATCGTCGGCGCGCTGGCCGAGGCCAAGGGCGACCCCGCCGCGGTGCACGCCGCCCGGGAGGCGTTCACCTCCGCGATGTCGACCACCCTGATGGTGAGCGCGGCGGGCGTGCTGGCGGCGGCCCTGGTGGCGGCGCTGGTGCTGCGGAACCGGAAGCCGGGCGCTCCCGCCGAGGCTCCCGGGGCGGCCACGGAGGACATGGCCGAGCTGGCGGTCTGACGGACACGAGGGACGCGAAAGGCCGGCACCCCCGCACGGGGGGCCGGCCTTCGGCGTACCTCGGCACGCTCGGAGCACGGGTCAGCGCACGACGTCAGGACACGACGTCAGAGCACGACGTCAGAGCACGATGTAGTCGGTCTTGTCGTTCCAGCTGCCGCCGTAGGGGTAGCTGAGACCGGTGAGGTTGTAGCAGTTGCCGTTCCACAGGTAGACCGACGGGTCCGGCTGCAGGGTGCGGTCGTCGTAGAGCGTCAGGTCCCCGCCGTTGCGGAACACGCAGGCGGAGCTGGCCCGGTCGCGGAACGACCAGTCGGAGAGGTACTTGGTGCCGGGCTCCGACCAGCGCAGCAGCAGACCGGAGAAGTTGACGTCCTCCCAGAGGCAGGCCCAGCCGGACGGGCAGTCCGCGGTGGACTGCGCCACCTGGCCGCCGGTGGCGGGGGCCGAGGCGCCCGCGGCCTTGGCTGCCTTGACGGCGAGGGCCGCCGCCGGGTCGAGGGTGTTGAGCGCCTGGTCGGCCTCGGCGACGCTGTCGTGGCAGTACACCGCACCGCCCTTCACCTCGGTGCAGACGCTGGCGCCGGCCCAGCCGTTGGCCAGGTCGATCTTCTTGCCCCGGTAGGTGGCGATCACCGGCGCGGACGGCGTTGCCTTCGCCGGGCCGGCGGACTGCGGGGCGTCGGCGGACGGGGCCGTCGGAACGGACGGCGCGGGCGCCGCCAGGGCCGCCGGGGCCGCGAGCGCGAGCGCGCCGGCGGCAGCGGTGACGACGGCGAGCGTGCGGAAGGAACGCACGGGTCAACTTCTCCCTAGGTGAGTCGTGGCAGGACGGTGCTGCCACGACCCAACGCCGGATCGGCCGTTCGCACAATAGTTCCGACGAGGACCGGACAATGGCTGACCGAATTCGGTCATTGGCTTGATTCTGCGGTCCCGATGGCGACCCCCTCACCCGGAGCGCCCACGATGCCCTGCGCGACCAGCGCGACCGAGTTCACCTCGTCCCCGGCCCGCCCCCACGGACCGTCCTTCACGAGCACCGCGCGCTTGCCCAGCAGCCGCATCGTCCGCTGGTCGAAGATCCACTCGAACCGGGTGCCGTCGTGCACCCGGGCGACGGCCACCCCGTGGCGTCCGACCGCGTCGACCGCGTCGTCGACGGTCGTCACACCCGGGATCCGGCTCGCCGCCCGGTACAGGGCGGCGGAGACGGCGGGCGGCGCGACCGCGTTGCACAGCAGGTCGCCGATGGTGACGAAGGCCTCCTGGTCGGAACCGGTGGTCGAAGCGGATCCGGCGCCGTGGTTGTACCCGGCATCGGCGTAGACGAGCCTGCTCAGGGCCTCGGGGTCGCTCGGCAGACCGGCCAGCATCCGGTAGCTGGGCGCGTTCAGGGAGACCGGGTCCGGCGCGGGAAGCTGCTGGTCACCGCCGTTCCGGCGCTGGAGGCCGGGGCGGGCGCCGTTCACCGCCGTCCACCGCTCGGTGCTGGTCGTGGTGGTGCTGCGCTGCATCGAACCGTCGGCGGACTCCGCCAGTGCGGTGGTGTGGTCGACGGTCCTGATGTAGGTGTACTGGCTGTCCTGGGCGGAGGGCTGCGGCTGGGTGTACGCGACCCTGGCGATCCGGTCGAGGAGTTCCACGGAGGCGGCGGTGGCAGGCGGTGCGTTCTCCGTGGAGGAGGTGTCCGGGGCGAGGGTCATCGCCGTGATGGCCGCGGCGGTGGCGACGGCGGCCACCAGGACCACGCCGCGCCACCGGGTGGAGAGAGCGGACAACGGCCGGGGCCGGGCGAACTCGGTGAGCAGGAAGTCACGGCGGTCGGCCAGTTGGGAGAGCGAGGGTTCCAAGTGGGGCGGCGGGGGGAGCAGCCGGGCGAGTTCACGGCGTTCGCAGTGCTCGTCCCACTCGGTGTGGTCGGTGCGTGGGTTGGTCATGGCCGCCTTTCCTGGTGGTGGCCCACGGACTGATGACTGATGGCGAGACCGGCGGGCGCCGACGAGGCTGAGGGGACCCGTGGAGCAGGGGGGTCCTCGGCGTCGACGATCCGGCGGAGCTTGTCCCGGACCCGGGAGAGCCGGGAGCGGACGGTGCCGACGGGTATGCCCAGCGCCTCGGCGGCCTCCGCGTAGCCGAGACCCGACCAGACGACGAGCGTGAACACCTCACGCTCGGGACCGCCGAGCTGGTCGAGCGCGCGGACGGCGGCCGCGGCCGTACTGGCGTCGGTGATCCGGCCGACCACCTCGTCGGCGAAGTCGGGGATCGGGTCGCGGCGGGGGAGACGGGACATCGCGTCACGGTGCCGGCGCGCCGTCCGGGCGGTGTTGCGGAGCACATTGGTGGCGATGGCCAGCAGCCACGCCCGGGGGTGGAGCACCTCGTCACGGAGCTTCTTCCGGAGCCGCCAGGCCTCCAGGAAGGTCAGGGAGACGATGTCGTCCGCGAGGTCGCGGTCCCCGGTCGATCTGTACGCGTGCGCGAAGACCGTGCGAGCGTGCTGATCGTAGAGCTCGGCGAAGACCTGGCGCTCGCCGGCCTGCGTCTGCTTACTGGACAAGGAGGACTCCACGCAGATCTGGTGTCCGCAGGGCGGAGAGGGTTCCAGGGAATCTTGAGGAAATTGAGGAGGCCGGCGCCCCGGGGGGCCCGGGGTGCCGGCCGGGAGGCGACGGTTCAGACGTCGAACTCGCCGTTGCGGACCCCGGCGAGGAGGTCGCGCCACTCGGGGAGGGTCAGTCGGGCGGTGGAGGAGGGGAGGAGGCTGCTCCGGATGTGGACGGCGTCGGCGGTGACGGCTACCTCCGGGCAGTTGCTGGAGCCGGCGCAGCGGCTCGGCCTCTGCCACTGGATTTCTTCCACTGGTTCCTCACAGGTGCTCAGGATGCCCGCACCCCGGGACGGGGCACTGGCGACTCAGATGTCGAACTCCCCGTTGCGGATCCCGGAGAGGAGGTCGCGCCACTCCGTAGGGGTCAACTGGGTCACCTCGGTGGGCCGGAGGCTGCTTCGAACATAAACGGAGTCGCCGGTGATGGCCACCTCCGGGCAGTTGTTGCCGTCACCGCAGAGGCTCGGCCTCTGCCACAGGAGTTCTTCCATTGGTTCCTCACAGACCCTTCAGGAGGCCGGAGATGAAATCACACGACTCGGTCGGGCCGAGAGCGCGGTCTCGCATCGTACTGATGATATTTCGGTAGTTCTCGAGTTGCTTCACCTCGGTCAGAAACGTCGGCGGTCCTACGGAGTCCAACTCGCGGACCTCGCCGAGTCCGGTCGGGGTCTCCAGCTCGTCCAGGGCCTCACCCACCGCTGGGGCGCCGAACCCCAGAAGCGGGGCAAGCTGGTCTGGTTCGAGCTCGACCAGGCCGCGTGACCGTGCTGGGGCTGCTGATCCTCATCATCGCCGCGGCCGTCGTCGGCGCCGTCTGCCGGCTCCGGTCGGACTTCCTTCACGACCGTCGCCACGAGGACGACCCCGGCATACCCGAGTAGCCCCGCGCGCCCGGCCTGACCGGCTGCCCGGTCGGCCAGGTCGGGGCGCACCTCATCGTCCCCGCAGCCAGGAGCCCCGTCCATCTGCCGATCGGCGGGGCGCATCTCCTCCTCCGAGCGCACCCGGACGACGGTGAACTGCGCTGCTACGGTCCCGCCATGACGAGGTCGACGAAGTACGCCGCCCCGGCGGTCGCGCTCGCGTTCCTGCTCGTGCCGCTCGGCCTGGTCGCCCTCCGGGCCGTCCTCGTCGAATCGGCGCCGCCCAGCCCGGTCGGCCGGTGGTCCGGGCTGGGGGCGGACGGAACGCGGCTGGAGCTGGTGGAGGGCGGACGCCCTGCTGGAGGTAACGGACGGGTCCCCTTCGACGCGCCCAGGCGGTGCAGCCTCACGCTGACCAGCAGCGTCACGGACGGCGAAGGGCATCAGCTCGCCGTGAGCCTGCGTACGGACCACCGCACCTGGTGGACCCTGGCCCAGCCCTGATCCGAGCTCAGGACTCGGCGAGGATCTCCCGAATCACATGCCGCGCGTTCTCCGCCATCGCCGCGTTGGTCTCCCGGTAGTACGGCAGCGCGTTCAGCGCCAGCGCCAGGGCCCGTCCCCGTCCGCGCCGCCAGGTGGCATCGTCGACGTCGAGCGCCGCGCGGTAGACCGCGCGGGCGTCGGCCGGCAGCAGGTTCCAGGCCGGCATCAGGTCGCAGGACGGATCGCCCGCGCCCGCGCAGCCGAAGTCGATCACCGCGGTCAGCCGTCCGCCGCCGTCCACCAGCAGATTGCCCGGCATCAGGTCGGAGTGCAGCCACACCGTCCGCCCGTCCCAGGCCGGCGCGCCCAGCGCGTCCTCCCAGACGGCGGTCACGGCCGCGCAGTCGACGCCCTCCTCGGGCAGCGCCCGCAGTTCCCCGATCGCCGTCCTGGTCTCCTCGTCGAGCAGCCCGATCGGCCCGCCCCGGTAGGCGGGCGGGGCGTCCGGCAGGGTGAGCGACCGGATCGCGGTCACGAAGCCGGCGAGGTCCTCGGCCAGCCGCACCGGCTCGCGCAGCGCTCCCGGCCGGGGATGGGCGCCCTCCTGCCAGCGGTACACCGACCACGACCACGGGTACCCCTCGGCGGGCCCGCCCGCGCCGAGCACCTCCGGGACGGCGACGGGCAGGAGCGGCGCCAGCCTCGGCAGCCACTCCCGCTCCATCGCCGCGTCGGGCGCCCCCCAGTCCACCAGCGGCAGCCGGACCACCATCTCCTCGCCCAGCCGGTACATGGCGTTGACGGTGCCGCCGGAGGGGAACCTCGTCACCGGCAGCCCGGCCCACTGCGGGAACCGGTCGGCGACCAGGCGCCGGACGAGGTCCTCGTCGATCGGGTGCTGGCCGGGGTGCAGATCCACGGTGTCGCTGTTCATGGGGCACTATCCGACCGTCGTGCCGCCCGGTGGGGCAAGTGTTTTTCGACTACCGGCCGCCGCGCCTCAGCGGCCGGCGCCCCGCAGGGCCGACAGGGCGTCCGCCGCCGCACCCGCCGGTGTCGTGCCACAGAGCGTCTTCACCGCGAGGGTGACGACCGCCGCGTTCAGCCCGGACTGGTCGGTGCCCTCGTACGGGTTGTACGACAGCGCCACCTGCCGCTTCCCGTCCGCCGTGCCGAACATCAGCGTCCCCCAGCCGGGCAGGCCCCCGTCGTGGCCCCACAGCGGCCCGCAGCCGAGGTCCGCCTCGGCCACGCCGAGCCCGTAGGCGCTGTGGCCCGACCCGGTCGGCACCGTCGTGGTGAGCGCGGCCTGCTCGGCCGGGCGCAGCAGCTTGCCGCCGAACAGGGCGGCGTGGAAGCGGTCGAGGTCGGTGGTGGTGGAGATGCCGTTGCCGGCCGCGCCGCCGACGGTCGGATTGAGCCTGGTGATGTCCGCCGGCCCCTCCGGCAGCTTGGCGTAGGCGTGGGCGTGCGGGCCGCGCAGTCCGGTCTCCGAGCCGGGGAACACGGTGTCGTCCAGGTGCAGCGGCCGGACGATCCGCCGCGTCACCTCGCTCTGCCAGCTGTGGCCGGTGAGCTTGTCGATTAGCAGGCCGGCCAGGATGTAGTTGGTGTTCGAGTACTTCCAGCCCTGGCCCGGGGCGAAGTACGGCGGGTGCGCGACACCGATCGCGACCAGCTGCTCCGGCCGGTAGTCCTGCCAGCGGCGGTCCCCGAGCGCGTAGTCGCGCAGGCCCGCATCGTCCTGGTAGAAGAACCGCGGGTCCTCGAGGTAGTCGTACAGGCCGCTGGTGTGGTTGAGCAGCTGGCGGACGCTGATCGCGCCGCCGTTGGGGACGACGCCCGGCAGGTGGCGCTCGACCGGGTCGTCCAGTCGCAGCCGGCCCTCCCCGACCAGCTGCAGCACGACCGTCGACACGAACGCCTTGGTGACACTGCCGATCCGGAACCGGCCGTCCGGCCTGGCCGGCTGCCCGGTGGCCAGGTCGGACGTGCCCGCCGCGTCGCGCCAGATCCGTCGGCCGTCCTCCCGGACCTCGGCGAACGCGGCCGTCGAGGAGCCGTCCGCGACGAACGCCCGCAGCTCCGCCCGCGCGTCGACCCCGCCCCGGCGGGCCTCGGCCCCGGCCGGGGCGGGCGCCGCCACCGCGGCCGGGGCGAGCGCGCCGACGGCGGCACCCGCCAGTGCGACGGCGGCCAGCCTCCTGCCCAGTCGACCGCGCCCGCTCAACCTGTCCACCAGGTAAGAATTTTGACTGAACGTCATGACAAGCCCCTCCGGCCCGGACCTCGGGCCCTCCACGTCCAGGCTGGCAGCTGCCCCGGCCGACCCGCGTCATCCTGCGGACCGGCCCCGGCCACCCCCGGCCGTCCGACGGGGGTAGCGGGTGCCCCGGTCGAACGGCGGGGGTCGGGCGGCGGCCGATCGGCATCACCGGGCTTGACAGCGGACGGCCCCGGTGCGCGTCAACGCGGCTTCCCAGGTGGCGAGTTCGTCCCTGCGGCGCGCTACCGCGCGGCGGGCCTACCGCAGCCGCGAGGAGGACAGGATCGAGGCCAGGTGCGCCACCACCATGCCCCAGGTGATCACCGCGATACCGGCCACCACCGCCCGGGTCGGCCCGATGCCGCCGACCGCCGCGTCCGCCACCGCCGCCCCCAGCAGTACCAGCGAGGCCTCGATGCCGTTGGTCACCCGGTGGATCTTGAACACCGACGCCAGCCGGCGCGCGGTCGCGATGCCCTGCGAACGCGGCTGGGTCGACTCCTCGTCCGCCGGAGCCAGCCCGCTGCGCGCCCGCGCCACGTCCACCAGGTCGGTCGACGCCTTCAGCAGCACCACACCGAGCGCCGCCGCCAGGCCCACCGACACCCACAGCTCCGACCCGCCCCGGGCCGCCCGGACACCCGCGCCGACCATCAGCGCCGCGTCCGCCAGATACGCGCCGAGCCGGTCCACGTACACCCCGGCCGTGCTGAACCGCCGCTTCCAGCGGGCCACCTCGCCGTCGACGCAGTCGAACAGCAGGAAGCCCTGGAACAGCAGCGCCGCCAGCACCGCGCCCACCGGCCCGGGGACCAGCAGCGCCGCCCCCGCCCCGACCCCGCAGACCACCATCAGCCAGGTCAGGGTGTTCGGCGACACCGAGGTCCGCACCAGCTGCCGGGTGACCCGCAACGACACGGCGCGCATGTAGAGCCGGCCCGCCCAGTGCTCACCGTTGCGGCTCGCCAGCTTCGCCCGCGGCTGACAGACCTCCCGCAACTCGGCCAACGCCGGCGCAGCGACCGCCATGACGCCACCCTCCCCTTCACCCGAGCCCACCTGCGTGATCGTCCGGCCGACCGGCCCGAACGATCACACAGGCTAGGCGAGGCCGGGCGGTCCGGCCGACCCGGCCTCAGACCAGCGCCAGACCCACGGGCTCCGGTGCGCCGTCCCGGTGCAGCCAGGCCCGCTCGGCCGCCGTCCAGGTGCTGGTCGTCAGCAGATAGACCGCGGCCGCCAGCGGGACGAGGGCCGCGAACAGCACGGTGCCGAAGGACAGGTACGGCAGGAACGCGAGCCCGGGCTGCGCCGGTGTGCCCTGGGCCGACTTCGCCGACTGGGCCGGCTGGGCCGCCTGCTTGGCCTGGGCCCGGCGGGCCTTTCGGAAGTTGACGTACCCCAGCGCCGCCAGCCCCGCGTACAGCACCGCGAACACCGCCCACTCGCCCGCACCGTGCGCCGACCCCACGTGCAACCCCAGCGGGGCACCGAACAGGGTGTGGCCGAGCAGGTCGTTCGGGGTCGTGAACAGCCGGTACATCACCGAGAAGAACGGGATCTGCACCAGCATCGGCAGGCAGCCCGCGAACGGCGAGGCCCTCTCCTCCCGGTACAGCTCGGCGAGCGAGGCCTGGAGCTTCTCCGGGCGGCCCTTGTGCTTGCGGTTCAACTCGGCGATCCGCGGCGCCAGCCGGGCCCGCGCCTTCTCGCCGCGCGCCGCCGCCCGAGCCAGCGGGTGCAGCGCCAGCCGGACGCAGACGGTGAACAGGACGATCGCGAGCGCGGTCGGGACGAGCTGCGCGAGCGCGGCGACGACATCGTGGGCCAGGCCGACGGCCGGGTCGAGGATTGCGAAAACGGACATGGTGGAGCGAGCCCTCCGGGGGTCTCGGGGTACGAGTGATCGACGGAGGACGGCCGCGACGGGCCGGTGGTGAAGGAATCCCCGGTGCTACGCGGCCGCCGGGACCGCTCCCGGAGCCCTCGGGCGCTGTCGGCCCCGGGCATCCGGATCACGCTGCGGGAGGAAGGCCGTCCGGAACGCGCGCCTGCGCAGCACCCCGGCCCGCACACTCGCCGGCGCCCGCGCCCCCAGCAGCCGCGCGACGACCAGCGCCCCCGCGACCGCCCCGGTCACCAGCACCACGGCAGCGGCGGCCGCCACCGACGTCAGCGACCCGCCGCCCTCGGCGAGCCACTCCCCACTCAGCACCCGGAGCAGCCCGAGCAGCATCGCGACCACAGCCACGTCCCTGCCTCCTCTGCGCTCCGGACCAGTACTGCCAACGATGATGCCAGACGGGGCCGCCGACCGGACCGGCGGTCTCAGGGGGTGCGCACAGCACTCACCCAGATCTGGCTGGTCCCGTCGGGCCGAGGGGCGAGGCATACCGAGGTCGAGGTCACGTGTCCGGGTGGACGTGACTCGAAGAGGCCACAGGTCATCGAGGGCTCGGTACGAGGATCGGGCGCCCCGATGTGGACGAGACCGTCATCGGTGCCCGGGTCGAGAGGTTTACCCGCGTGCCACTCGGCCACGGCGAGGCCGTCCCTGAACGTGCCGGTCTGCTCACCCGGCAGCCGGAACGACTGGACGCCGAGGTCGTACTGGAATCCGTTCTGGTGCCCCCACCGCACATCGACCGCCAGGGCGGGTACCGGCACCCGTGTCAGATCGGCGACCTGCTCCGCCGTCGCCGACATCCACGAACCCGGCCGTCCGCTGTCGTCGGCCGGCTTCCGGTCCGCCTCGTACGCCCAGTACAGGAGGGCCACCGGCAGCAGCACGGCACCGGTGAGCAGCGCGATCACCAGCCGTCGTCGACGAGTGAGCTGTCGGTCGGGCTGCCCCTTCATCGGTCCTCCCGGCCCGGATCGCTCCGTGTGCCGTCCCGGGTGCCGCTCGGCCAGCCGGGCACTGCGGGCAGGTCCGCCGAGGTCTCGGGCAGGGCGACGGTCCTCGGGGTGCTCCGTCCGATCAGGTCGTACTCCCTGGCCAGGCCGGTCTGGTGGAGTGCGGCCATATCGCTGTCCTTGATGTTGGTACCCGCGATCGGCGTGCTCTTACCGGGGTCCCAGTTGTACCGGTCCCAGATGTGGACCTGGTAATGGATCGAGACCTGTGGCTTTCCGTCCGGTCCGGGCCGGGCGGTGACCACGCCGGAGGTGGCGAAGGCGTGGCTGCCGATGGCCAGGTACCAGTTCCGGGTGTCCGCGGTTCGTTGTTGGGCGGCCTCGATCGGGACCGCCACCGGAGCACCGCCGGACTGCGCGAAGGCATCCAGGGCCGTCTGCCGCCACGCGGCCCGGTTGGTGGCGATCTGCCCCTCCACCAGGCCGCTGAGCTTCTGATCGTCACCGAGCATGCGGTCCACGTCCACGGTCAGTGGTTCTCCGCTCGCGGCCAGGAAGTGTTCCATGTGACGCGCGGCGTCGGTGTACCCGACGAACGTTCCTCCGCCCACGAGCAGTGCCTGTGCCGCCACTCCGATCGCATAGTCCCCCGGCCCGGGCGGTCGCTGGGCGAAGTCCCCCGCGCCCGCGTCCGGGGCGTGCCACTCGTAGTCGACCGGACCCAGCACGCCCGCCGCGACCAGCCGTTCCCCGTCCGCCGCCAGCAGCCCCGCACGGACGCTCGGGTCCAGCGCGCCCCACCAGAGCCGTAGGGCCTTCGGGTCGGTCGGCATCCCCGCGGCCCGGACGAGGTCGCCACGGGCCTCCGCCACCGCCCCGGCACGGGTCGCCGGGTCGACCTCGGCGGGGTCGAGGGTGCGGAGCGAGGCCGCCGCCGTCGCGTCGGCCTCGGTGGCGGCCGTGACGGCCTTCCGCATCGCCTCGACGTGCTGCTGCAGCTCCTCCCACTGCCGCCGCCGGTAGGCGATCGCGTCCGGGTCGTTGCGGTCCTCGGGCGGCAGTGGGGGCAGGGTGACGGTGCCGTCGGCGGTGACGGTGGCGCCGAGGGCCTCGGCGTCGCCGATGGCGCGCAGCAGGTCCTGCCGGGCCCGGGTGAACGCGGACGCGGCCCGGCGCAGGGCGGCGGTGACGGCGAGGGCCTCGTAGTGGAAGGCGGTCAGTTCGTCGGCGAGCAGGCCGAGCTCCCGGGTGGCCTCGTCGGCCGCGACGCCGCTCCAGGCGCGGGCACCGGCGGCGGCGAAGGGGCTCGGCGCGGCCCCGGTGAGCGGCTGGAGGACGTCCGAGCGCACCTGGCCGGCGATCTGTTCGGCGTGCCCGGCGAGGCCGTTCCAGGTGTCCCCGGTCCGGTCGAGTGTGGGGAGGGCGGCGTGCCGGAGCTGGGCGAAGGTCACCACGGCTCAGGGCGCCCGGTACGCGGAGGCGGCGGCGGTGTCGGCCGACCGGTAGGCCGTGGCGGTGGCCTCCAGCCGGTCGGCGGCGAGGCCGAGGCGGTGGTCGAGGCCGGTCCAGCGGGTCTTCCACCAGCTGAGGACCTGGGTGAGCGCGGCGCCCGTGGCGAAGCCGTCGGTGGTGAGGGCGAGGGCGGTGGCGGCGGTGTCCGGTTCGGCGTGGCCGACGGCCTGCCGCAGCTCGCCCTGGAGGCGCCGGGAGGCCGTGGCGGCGAGCCGGAGTGCGGTCGGTTCGACGTGGACGGGTGCGCCGGCCGAGGGGCCGTTCGCCCAGGGGCCCGGTCCGGTGGCGGGGCGCGGGATGCCGGGCGGCGGCCCGTCCTGGCCGTGGAGCCACGGATTCTGCTGTGCTTCGGTGGTCGTGTCGGCCACGGTCGGAGCCCCCCAGCGTGATCGGTCGATGTCGTACGGTAACGCGGCGGAGGGCCCGGGGTGGTGGATTTTCCGGCGGATCGGTACGCGAGGCGTAGCCGTCGGTGCTACACGGGGCTACTTTGAAAGCATGAAGACGATTACCCAGCGGGAGTTCCGGAACAACTCCGCCGCGGTGATGGACGCGGTGGAGGCGGGCGAGGTCTTCCACATCACCAGGAACGGGGTCGAGGTCGCCGAGCTGCGGCCGGTGGCGGGGCGCCGACGGCTCACGGCCGAGGAACTGGTGGCACGGCACGTGAAGCTGCCGCGGGTGGACTACCAGCAGATGCGCAAGGAGTCCGAGGAGTACTTCGGGCCGGAGGAACTGGTCGGGGACGAGGACGGCGACCCGTTCGAGCGGCCGCGTGGCTGAGCGGCGGCGGGCGTCCCGGCGGCGGCCCGCCGGGGTGCTGGACACGTGTGTCTACATCGACCTGGCGCTGCTGAGCCCGGCCGACCTGCCGGCGGTGCCGGAGCTGACCGCGATCACCTTCGCGGAGCTGCAGCAGGGCGTGTCGATGGCCCGTGACCCGGTCGGCCGGGCGGCCCGGCTGGAGGTGCTGGGCGCGGCGATGGCGGACTTCGATCCGCTGCCCTTCGACAGGGCCGCCGCCGCCCGCTACGGGACCCTGGTGACGCTGACGATCGCGGCCGGCCGGCAGCCGCGTCCGCGGCGGATCGATCTGATGATCGCCGCGATCGCTTCCGCGCACGGGCTGCCGCTGTACACGCGCAACATCTCGGACTTCAAGGGGCTGGGCTCGGCGGTCGAGGTCATCGGGGTCTGAGTACCCCCGCACCGCTCCCCGCTCCCCGCTCCCCGCTGCCCGCCTGCCGCCCGCACCCGCAGCAGGGGCGCGGGCGGCCGACGGGGCGGGGTCAGGCGGGCACGCCGTCGAGCCGGACGGAAGTGCCGGTGGCGGCCGAGGCGCGGGCGGCCTCCAGGACGCTCAGGGTGGCGACGGCGTCGCGCGGGTCGACCGGCGGCGGGGTACCGGGGTCGGCCAGGGCGGCGGCGACGCCCGCGTAGAAGGCGGGGTAGTCGCCGGGGTCGGTGGCCAGCGGCGTGGTGGACCCGTCGGTGCCGAGGGTGCCGTACTGGGCCGGGTCGTCGGCGCCCCACGGCATGGTGCCGTCGGGGCGCAGGCCGGTCCGCAGGGCCGCCTCCTGGGGGTCCATGCCGGGCTTGACGTATCCGGCGGTGTCGCCGAGGACCCGCAGCCGGGGGCCGACGAGCGGGGTGATCGCGCTGGTCCACAGGTGGGAGCGGGTGCCGTTGGCGTGGGTGAGGGCGAGGAACGCGTCGTCGTCGACCACCGCGCCGTCGCGCCGCACGTCGATCTCCGCGTACACCGTGTCGACCGGCCCGAAGAGGGTGAGCGCCTGGTCGACGAGGTGGCTGCCGAGGTCGTAGAGGGTGCCGCCGACCTCGGCCGGGTCGGCGAGTTCGCGCCAGCCGGGCTTGGGCTTGGGCCGGAACCGCTCGAAGCGGGACTCGAAGCGGTGCACCCGGCCGAGCGCGCCTTCGCGGACCAGGCGGGCGGCGGTGAGGAAGTCGCCGTCCCAGCGGCGGTTCTGGAAGACGGTGAGCAGGGTGCCGCTCGATTCGGCGAGCGCGCAGAGTTCGCGCGCCTCGGCGGCGGTGGCGGCGAGCGGCTTGTCGACCACGGTGGCCAGCCCGGCCCGCAGGGCGGCGCGGGCGAGCGGGGCGTGGGTGCGGTTGGGGGAGGCGATGACGACCAGGTCGAGCGCGTCGGGGTCGGCGAGCAACTGCTCGGGGGTGTCGACGGCGTGGGCGTCGGGGTGCTCGTGCCGCAGCTGGGCCCGGCGGTCGGGGTTGGCGGTGACCACCGCGGCGAGCCGGAGTCCGGGGGTGGTGGCGATCAGGGGCGCGTGGAAGGCGGAGCCGGCCAGGCCGTAGCCGATCAGACCTACGCGGAAGGGCGGGCGGGAGCCGGAAGCTCCGGGGGCGGCGGGGCGCGCGGAGGTGGTCATGTGCCTTACTCAATCACGGTGTGCCCGGTTGGCCCCGGCTTCGGCGACGGAGCCGGGGCATTCGGACCGGGGCCGGCGACGGAGCCGGGGCATTCGGACCGGCGCCGGCGGGGGAGCGGGCGACGCCGGGGGAGACCGGGCGACGTCGGCCGTCCCGGTGTTGCCGCCGTCCCGGTGTTGCCGCCGCCGCGGTGGGGGGCGCGGCGGCGGCAACACCGGGGTGGTGACCGCCGGGGCCGGTGCGGGGGACCAGGCGTGGCGCTCACGCTAACCGGGCCGGGCCGCGCCGCTGAGAGGTCATCGGTGCGGTTAGGGGCGGCTTAAGGAGTCCTTGAGGGGCGGCCGGACTCCTCCGGTCGGCCGCCGCCACGACGAAGGCCCTCCCGGGTGGGAGGGCCTTCGAGGTGCCTCGCGGCCGAGGGTTGGTGACCGCGCCTCAGATCAGGTCGACCAGGTCCGCGATCGAGTCGACCACCTGGGTCGGCCGGTACGGGAAGCGCTCCACCTCACTGGCCAGGGTGAGGCCCGTGAGGACCAGGAAGGTCGACATGCCGGCCTCCATGCCCGAGACGATGTCGGTGTCCATCCGGTCGCCGATCATCGCGCTCCGCTCGGAGTGGGCGCCGATGGCGTTCAGACCGGCGCGCATCATCAGGGGGTTGGGCTTCCCGACGAAGTAGGGCTCCACGCCGGTGGCCTTGGTGATGAGGGCGGCGACCGAGCCGGTGGCGGGGAGCGCGCCCTCGGCCGACGGGCCGGTCTCGTCCGGGTTGGTGGCGATGAACCGGGCGCCGGCGTTGATCAGGCGGACGGCCTTGGTCATGGCCTCGAACGAGTAGGTGCGGGTCTCGCCGAGGACGACGAAATCGGGGTCGGTGTCGGTGAGCACGTAGCCGACGTCGTGCATCGCGGTGGTCAGTCCGGCCTCGCCGATCACGTACGCGGTGCCGTTCGGGCGCTGGTCGGAGAGGAACTTCGCGGTGGCCAGCGCGGAGGTCCAGATGTGCTCGGCGGGGACGTCCAGGCCCATCCGGGAGAGCCGGGCGTGCAGGTCGCGCTGGGTGTAGATGGAGTTGTTGGTGAGCACCAGGAACGGCTTGCCGGACTCACGCAGCCGCTTGATGAAGGCATCGGCGCCGGGGATCGGCACGCCCTCGTGGATGAGGACCCCGTCCATGTCGGTCAGCCAGGTGTCGATGGGCTTGCGGTCTGCCACGGTGGTGTCTCCTAGGTCTTGCGATGGTTCGAAAATCGCACCGGACCGGACACCAGCGGCCGGCCGGGCGCCAATGGCTGCCCCAACGACGATCAGCCTAGTCGCCCCGGGCCGCTGGCCGTAGGGGCTGCCGACCGGTGGACGGGGGCGGTGGACGGGGGGCGGACGGGGAAAACGGGGCCGTGCCCGGGCGGGTCCCGGGCCGTACGAGCCCCGTGATCGCGGGCCGGCACGGGCTGGTCTAGCCTCGGCACTGCTGTTGCGGGCCCGGCCCCGGTCGTCGTACCGGGCGGGCCCGTTCGCTGTGTGCGCCGAGGAGGGGCGGATGAGCACAACGGGGGAGCTTCCGGTGGGTGCCGAGGAATCGGCGGTCCGGACGGGGGAGCGGTCGGAGGGGAGACAACTGGAGGGGAGACGGCCGGAGGGGAAGCAGTCGGAGGGGAGACGGTCGGGTGAGGGGCCGGGCGGCGGCCCGGGCGGGGAGCTGCCGGAGAAGCGGGTCACCTGGGCGGAGCTGTACTTCGACCTGATCTTCGTCTTCGCGATCACCCAGGTCTCCGGCCTGCTGCACCACCGCCACGACCTGCTCGGGATCGCGCAGGCGCTGGTGGTGTTCGTCCCGGTCTACTGGTGCTGGGTCGGCACCACCGTGCAGGCCAACATCCGCGACGTGGACACCGCGCGCGACCGGCTGGGCATCCTGGCCGTCGGGTTCACCGGCCTGGTCATGGCACTGGCCGTGCCCGGCGCGTACGGGAACCGGGGCGTGCTGCTCGGCGCCGGGTACTGGGCGGCCCGGGTGGTGCTGCTGCTCCTGCTGGTGCGCGTCCCGGGGGTCTGGCGCGGGCCGTACGGGGTGGGCGTGCTGGTCAGCGGGCCGTTGCTGGTGGCGGGCGGGCTGCTGCCGGAGGGGCCGAGGGTCGGGCTCTGGGCGCTGGCGGCGCTCTGCGACCTGTCCGGCCCGGTGGTGTTCCGCCGCAAGCTGGCCGCCGTCGCCTACCACCCGTCGCACATGCCGGAGCGGTTCGCCCTGTTCCTGCTGGTGGCACTCGGCGAGTCGATCGTCGGGATCGGCGCGAGCGCGGCGGCGGTCCGCCTCGACGCGGCCGAACTCGTGGCGGTCACGGCCGCGTTCACCATCTCGGCCGGGCTCTGGTGGCAGTACTTCGTCTTCGCGGCCGATGCCATGCGGCACGCCGTCACCGTCGCCGACTCGCGCCGGGACATGGTCCGCAGGGTCTTCCAGTACGGGCACCTGGCGCTGGCGGCCGCGGTGATCTCGGTGGCGGTGGGCTTCGGCGAGACGGTGGCCGATCCCCGCCGGGCGTTGGGCGCGGCCTCGGTGGGGCTGCTGTACGGGGGGTGCGGACTGTATCTGCTGACCTTCGGCTACACGCGCTGGATGATGTTCCGGTCGGTCGCCACCACCCGGATCGTGGCGGCGGCGGTGGTACTGGCGCTCGCGCCCGCGATGGTGCGGTGGCCGGCGCTCGCCGCACTGGTGACGCTCGCGGTGGTGCTGGTGGTGCTGAACGTGGTCGAGCACCGGCGCGTGGCCGCGGCGGCGGTCCCGGAACCAGCCCCGGAACCAGCCGCGCAAGCGGCCCGGGAGCCCTCCGGCGAAGCGGTCGCGGACCCGGTTGTCGGTGGGCCTGTGTAGCGTTCGGGGTGAAAGAGGGCGTACGGCGCGAGGGGCGCGATATGCCCGAAGGTCGGGGCGGTGTCGCGGTGAGCGGCCGTCCGGTGGGAGGTAGATGTCGTCGTGACGGACACGGTCGAGGCGAACGTGGGCGGGGCGGAATCGGGAGCCGGTCTGGAGCTGCCGGAGTCCTGGCGGGAGGTGCTGGGCGCCGAGGCGGAAAAGCCGTACTTCGCCGAGCTGGCGGCCTTCGTGGCGGCCGAGCGCGCGGAGCACCAGGTGTTCCCGCCGAGCGGGCAGGAGTTCTCCGCACTGGAGGCCACGCCGTACGAGAAGGTCCGGGTGCTCGTGCTCGGCCAGGACCCGTACCACGACGACGGCCAGGCCCACGGGATGAGCTTCTCGGTGCTGCCCGGCACCAGGACGCCGCCCTCGCTGCGCAACATCTTCAAGGAGCTGGACGCCGACCTCGGCGTTCCGGCGCCGGACAACGGCTACCTGATGCACTGGGCCGAGCAGGGCGTGCTGTTGCTCAACGCGGTGCTCACGGTCCGTGCGCACGAGGCCAATTCGCACAAGGCCAAGGGCTGGGAGAAGTTCACCGACGCGGTGATCAAGGCGGTGAGCGCGCGCGAGGAGCCGGTGGTCTTCGTGCTCTGGGGCAACTACGCCAAGAAGAAGCTTCCGCTGATCGACACCGGGAAGCACGTGGTGGTCCAGGGCGCGCACCCGTCGCCGCTGTCCGCCAAGCTGTTCTTCGGCAGCCGCCCGTTCTCGCAGATCAACACGGCGCTGGAGGGCTTCGGGGTCGACCCGGTCGACTGGCGGATCCCGGACCTCAAGCAGGTCTGAGCCGAGCCGGGGCGTCCCCGGCCGAGCCGTCCGGCCGGGCCTGTCCCTGACGGCCCGTCTCCTCGCCGCGGGCCGCCCGCCGTTCACCTTCCGGTGGACGGCGGGCGGTGCCCGGTGTGCGAAGCTGGGGCCGGACCGGGTCGCCGGGCCGGATCTGGGAGGGGCGGTACGTGCGCCGAGTTGGGCGAGGGGCCGGCCTCCGGCCGGCCGTGGGAGCGGCGTTGCTGGGGCTCGTGGCCGGGCTCGCGGGCTGCGCCGGAGGGAGTCCGACGGGAGCGGTCGCACCGGCCACCACATCTGCGGCGGTCGCGCCCGGGGCGGTTCCGGGGGGAGCGACCGCGCCCGGGGGGCCGACGCCGGGCGCCCTGCCGCAGCTCCCCGGCCAGACCTTCTACGTCTCCGACCGGACCGCCGCCGCCCAGCAGGTGACCGCGCTGCGCGGCCAGGGCCGGACGGCGGAGGCGGACATCCTGCTGCGGATCGCCGCCCGGCCCTCCTCGCAGTGGCTGACCGACCAGGCCGCCCGGGGCACCGCCGAGCAGGTGAGCCGGCGCGCCGCCGAGGCCGACCGGACGCCGGTCTTCGTCGCGTACAACATCCCGCACCGGGACTGCGGTCTCTACTCGGCCGGCGGCGCCACCGACGCGGCCGCGTACCGGTCCTGGGCCACCGGGCTCGCGGAGGCGCTCGGCGACCGCCGCGCCTGGGTGGTGCTGGAGCCCGACGCGGTCGCGCACACCCTGGACGCCTGCGGGGTCAAGGGCGATGCCGCCGCCGAGCGCTACGGCCTGCTGGCCTTCGCCGTCCAGGAGTTGAAGAAGCGTCCGCAGGTGCGGGTCTACCTGGACGCGGGCAACCCCGGCTGGGTGCAGGACCAGGCCGCACTGGCCGACGCCCTGCGCAAGTCCGGGATCGCGGCGGCCGACGGCTTCGCGCTGAACGTCTCCAACTTCTACTCCACCGACCGCGGCACCGCGTACGGGGCCCAGCTGTCCGCCCGGCTGGACGGCAAGCACTTCGTCGTCGACACCAGCCGCAACGGCAACGGCCCGCTGGGCGCGGAGGCGTGGTGCAACCCGCCCGGCCGCGCGCTCGGCACGCCGCCCACGACGGAGACCGGGCAGCCCGGGGTCGACGCCTTCCTCTGGATCAAGAACCCGGGCGAGTCGGACGGCGAGTGCGGCCGGGGCGAGCCCCGGGCGGGCGAGTTCTGGCTCCCGTACGCGCTGGGCCTGGCGACGGCCGCCGCCACCGGCCAGGTGGACCCGGCCAGTTCCTAGCCGGCCGCACCGAGGAAGGACTCCCAGCCGCCGGCCGGCGCCTGCCCCACGTTGAGGGTGCGCAGCTTGCGGAGGGTGGACTGGTCCTGCACCTCCAGCCACTCGACGAGCTGCTTGAACGAGACCAGCCGGACCTCGGGCTTGCCCGCGACGGTCTTGAGGGTCTCCTCGACGGCGTCCATGTAGATGCCGCCGTTCCACTGCTCGAAGTGGTTGCCGATGAAGAACGGCGCGCGGTTGCCGTTGTAGGCGCGGTCGAAGCCCGCCAGGTAGGAGTCCCTGGCCTGGGTGCGCCAGTCGTTGAACTTGGCCGGGTCCCCGTTGGTGACCTTCGACTGGTTGGCCAGGATGTTGTAGTCCATGGAGAGCACCTGGAAGGTGTGCCCGGGGAACGGGATGCTCTGCAGCGGGAGGTCCCAGACCTTCCCGTCCTGCACCTTCTGGGGCCAGATCTGCTGGCCGCCCGAGGAACTGGCGTCGTACTTCCAGCCGAGGGCCGCGGCCGTCGGCAGCAGGGCCTTCTGCCCCTCCAGGCAGGGGGTGCGGCCGCCGATCAGCTCCTTCTTGTAGTCGAAGGGCAGCGGGTCGACGTCGGTGAAGCCGGTGTTGGTCCGCCACTGGGTCACGAAGCCGACGGCCTGGTCGATCTCGCTCTGCCAGTCCTCGGGGGTCCACTTGTTGACGCCGTTGCCGTCCGGCCGGGTCGAACAGAAGTGGCCGTTGAAGTGGGTGCCTATCTCGTGGCCGGCCAGCCAGGCCTGGCTGACGAGCTTGATGGTGTTCTTGACCGCGCCGTCCGACAGGTAGGGGATGTCGGACGCGCCGACCGAGTGCTTCGGCGGGTGGTACAGCTCGGACCTGCCCTTCGGCAGGGCGTATATACCGGAGAGGAAGAAGGTCATCGAGGCCTTGTGCTCCTCGGCGAGCTTGAGGAAGCGGGGGAACTGGCCGTCCTCGGTCGCTCCGGCGCCGTCCCAGGAGAACACCACGAACTGCGGCGGGCGCTCGCCGGGCTTGAGCTTCTCCGGCTTGGGCTGGTTCGGCTGGGGGCCGGTGTCGGAGGTCGAGCCGTCGCCGATCGGCTTGCCCTTGGCCGGGGTGCCGCTCGGGGTGGCGCTGGTTCCGGTGCTCGCCCCGCCGGTGGTGGGGGCGGGGGCGGCGCCCGAGCTGGAACCGGAGGCGGAGGCGGCGGCCGGTCCCGAGCCGCTCCCGGAGCAGGCCGTCACCGCTCCGAGGGCCGCGGTCGCGGCGGTGGCTGTGAGCACGGTCCTGCGCGAGATGCTGCCCATCGTCTCCCCTGGGGTCGTCCGGACCGGGTACGGCCGTGGCCGTTCCCGAATCAGTCAATTCAGACAATTGAGTGATTATCCGTTGTTAGGATTGCATGCGGACGCACGGGTCACCAAGGAACCGGGGGCCGCCGACCGTGAACACGCTCGGCACACCTGTACGGGATGCGAAGAAATGTCTTCTGTTGCCGTCCTGTGACGCTTCGCCCGATTCGAGGGGCGTGCCGTCGCGGCGTCAGCCGAGCGAGAGCCGGCGGTTGCGGCGCACGATCCGCGCGATGGCGGTGCTCACCGCGGTGGCCGCCGTGCAGGAGACCGCGAGGCTGAGCCAGGCGGTGTCGAACCAGTGGCTGTTGAGCCAGCCCAGGGTCACGATGTAGGCCGCCCAGATCATCGCGGCCAGCGCCGACCAGCGCAGGAAGCGGTGGGGGTGCGCGGGGGAGTGCCCGATGGCCAGATCGAGGACGGTCCGCCCGGCCGGGACGAAGCGGGCGACCACGACCATGACGGCCGCCGCCCGCGTGGTGCGTTCGTCCAGCGCCTGCTGGACCCGCGCCACGCTCGCCGCGAGCTTCGGGCGGTGTTCGAGCCGCCGGTTGACCATGGGCGCGCCGCGACGGGCCAGCTGGAGCAGCAGCAGATCGCCGAGGAAGGAGGCGGTGGCCACGCCCAGCCCGAGCAGTACGGGCGCGCCGTCTATCTGCGCCGTCTTGAGCACGGCGAGTATGACGAGCGTCCCGCTCGGGATGAAGGGGAGGAAGGCGTCGCCGAGGACGGCGCAGAGTGCCAGGGCGCAGATCCCCGAGGATCCGGCCAGTGTCGCGATGTCCATGTGCTTCCTCCCTCCAGGCTGCCCGGAGGAGCAGTGGTTGCAAGGGACAACGCTAGCGCCTCGACTTTTCATGCCATGAAGCACCCCGGCTGTGCGGCGGCTCACAGGTGCCGGGCCTCACCTGCCCTCACCTGCCCGGACCTGCCCGGCCCGGTCCTGGAACGGAGCGGGCCCCGGAACGGACCGGGCCCGGGGCGGGGAACAAGGCGGACCGCGGCCGGGGTTGACCACTGTCGGCACCGGCGGCGGCACCGGCCGACCCGGTGGCCGGCACCGGTGCGCCGCACCGGCGGACGGAACGACCACGGCCAGGAGGACGGACGGTATGACGACCGAGGACAGGCGGGCGAAGCAGCGGGAGGACGGGAACGCGGCACCCGCCCCGGACCCGATCCGGGGAACGGCCCGGGGAACGGCGCCCGCCCCGCTGTCGATTCTCGACCTGGCCACCGTCGGGGTCGGCCACACACCCGCGCAGGCGCTCGCCGCGACCACCACCCTCGCCCGCAGCGCCGAGGAATGGGGCTACCACCGCTTCTGGGTGGCTGAGCACCACGGCATGCCCGGTGTCGCCAGCTCCACCCCGGCCGTCCTGCTGGCCCACCTCGGCGCCCACACCACCACCCTGCGGCTCGGCTCGGGCGGCGTGATGCTGCCCAACCACGCCCCGCTGGCGATCGCCGAGCAGTTCGGCCTGCTCGAAGCCCTCCACCCGGGCCGGATCGACCTCGGCCTCGGCCGGGCCCCCGGCACCGACGCCGCCACGGCCCGGGCACTGCGCCGGGGCCTCGGCGAGGGCGCCGACGACTTCCCCCGCCAGCTCGCGGAGCTGACCCACTTCCTCGACGGCAGCTTCCCGGCCGAGCACGCCTACGCCCGGCTGACCGCCGTCCCGAGGGGCGAGGGACGGCCGCCGATCTGGCTGCTCGGCTCCTCCGGATTCAGCGCCCAGCTGGCCGGCCGCCTGGGGCTGCCGTTCGCCTTCGCACACCACTTCAGCAGCGTCAACACCCTCCCGGCCCTCGACCTCTACCGCTCGGAGTTCCGCCCCTCAGCCGTCCTCGACGAGCCGTACGCGCTGATCGGGGTGGGCGCGGTCGCGGCCGACGACCGGGCCGCCGCCCGCCGCCTCGCCCGCTCGGCGGCCCTCGGCATGCTCCGGCTGCGCCGCGGCAACCCGGGCCCCATCCCCACGCCCGAGGAGGCCGAGTCCTACCCGTACAGCCCGGCGGAGGCGGACTTCGTCGACGAGTGGCTGGGCAATGTCGTGCTGGGTTCGCCGGGCGAGGTGGCCGACGGGCTGGAGGCGCTGCGCAAGCGGACCGGGGTGGAGGAGCTGATGGTGACCTCGCACATCCACGGCCACGAGGCGCGGCTGCGTTCCTACGGGCTGATCGCCGAGGCGTACGGCCTGACCGGGGCCCCGGCCTCGGCCGGCTGACCCGCGTCCGCCCCGACCCTCCGGCCCGTCCTACCTGTCCTACCCGTCCTATTCGGCTTGCCCGCTGCGGTTGTCGCGCCCGTCCCGGTTGTCGCGGTCGTCGCGGAGTATCGCCGCCACCAGTTCCGCTTCGCCCGGGCGGGCGAAGTACCAGCCCTGGGCGGTGTCGCAGCCGGTGAGCCGCAGCCGTTCGGCCTGGGCGGCGCTCTCGATGCCCTCGGCCGTCACGGTCAGGCCGAGGGTGTGGGCGAGCTGCACCATCGCGCCCACGATCTGCTCGTCCGCGTCGCTCCGCCGCGCGCCGGACTCCGGGAGTTCCGCCCGGGAGCCGGTCGGGGAGGGGTCGCGGAAGCCCTCGATGAAGGTGCCGTCCAGTTTCAAAACGTGCACCGGGAGCCGGGAGAGGTAGGCGAGGTTCGAGTAGCCCGTCCCGAAGTCGTCGATCGCGATCCGGACGCCCATGTCGGCGAGTGCCTGGAGCGCCTGGAGCGGGCGTCCGCCGGGGCCGAGCAGCGCGCTCTCGGTGATCTCCAGCTGCAACAGCCGGGCCGGCAGCCCGGTGCGTTCGAGGACCTCGGCGACATCGGCGACGACGTCGGAGTCCCAGATCTGACGGGCGGCCAGGTTGACGCTCACGAAGGTCTCGGTCTCGGGGAACTCTGTGAGCCAGCGCTGTGCCTGGCGGCAGGACTCCTCCAGCACCCACTTGCCGAGCGGCACGATCGCCCCGGACTCCTCGGCGAGCGGGATGAAGCGGTCCGGCGAGAGCGTCCCGTAACGGGGGTGGCGCCATCTGACCAGGGCCTCGGCGCCGTGCACGGCGCCGTCGGCGAGGCCGACCAGCGGCTGGTACTCGATGGTGAACTCGCCACGCTCCAGCGCCGGGCGCAGCGCGGTCGCGAGCAACTGGCGGGTCAGCTGGTGGGCGCCGCGGTCGGGGTCGTAGAGGGTCCACCGGGCCCGGCCGTCGGCCTTGGACCAGTACAGGGTGGCGTCGGCGTCCTTGACCAGGTCGGTGGGGGTGGTCTCCTGCACGGAGCGCTCGACGACGCCGACACTGGCGGTGACCACCAGGCGGTGGCCGGCCACGTCGAAGGGGCGCTCCAGGGCTTCGAGGATCCGGGCGGCCAGATCGGTCAGCTGGTCGCTGCCCCGGCTGTCGGTCACCAGGACGGCGAACTCGTCGCCGCCCATCCGTGCCACCAGCTGGGTGCCGTGTGCGGAGAAGCCGCGCCGCAGCCGGGTGGCCACGGCGATCAGCAGCTGGTCGCCGATGTGGTGGCCGAGCGTCTCGTTGATCGCGGCGAACCCGTCGAGGTCCAGGTAGCAGACGCCGATCCGGGGGCTGTCCGGCCCGTCCCCGGTGTCGCCCCCGCCGGCGGCCAAGGCCGGGGCCGGGAGCGCGGGCGCCGGCGGGGGCGCCGTCGACCGGTCGGCGGTGAGGCAGGCGGCGTCGAGGCGTTCGAAGAAGTACGTCCGGTTGGGCAGCCGGGTCAGCGGGTCGTGCAGAGCCTGGTACTCCAGCCGGTCGCCGAGCCGGCGCTGCTCGGTGATGTCCTCGACCAGGGCGAGGGTGTAGAGCGGCCCGCCCGCGGCGTCCCGGATCAGCGAGACGGTCACCTTGCTCCAGACCGTCCGGCCCTCGCGGTGCCTGAGCTGCTTCTCGACCCGGAGCCGGTCGCGCTCGCCGTTGACCAGGGCCGGGAAGAGCCGGTGCGGCATGCCCTCGGGGTCGACGATCTCGTGGATGTGGGTCCGCGCCAGCTCGCCGACGGTGCGGCCGGTGAGCGTGGCGAAGGCGGGGTTGACCTCGATGATCCGGTCCTCGGGGTCGATCAGGGCCATACCGATGCCGGCGTCCCAGAAGGCGGCCCGCAGCCGGGCCTCGCTCGCCCGCAGGGCGGCCAGCAACTGGTCACCGCCCTCGGCCGCGACCGGTTCCGGGGTGCCGTTGCCGGGGCTGCCGTCCGCCGGCCGGCGGGTGTCGTCGGAGAGCGGCCGCGAGCAGGTCGGGCAGAGCAGCGCGCCGCCGGCCGCACCGGCCGCACCGGCCGTGCCGTCCACACCGTCGACACCGGCCACGCCGTCCAGGACGGCCTGCACGGCACCGGGGCCGGTGCCGTTCGTGCTGCCGACGGGGTGGAGGGCGGGCGGCAGGAGGCGGCGGTGTGCCCGTGGCTCCTCGCGCCGTACGCCGGGGCGGTGAGCGTCGGCCCCCTCGTTCTGGCCCGGCACGGCATGCTCCCGTCCGCTGCTGACGCTTGACGCTGGTCCGGCCGGTCACCCGACTGCGGCGGCCCGGCCCCGCACCCTGCCGGGGCTCCTTCGGGCGGGCGGCGTAGCGGAACGCTCGGGACGGAGCGGGCCGGGCCGAAGCCCGCCTGAGGAACCGTGAGGAACAGGGTGCTGCGGCCGATCATAGGACGCGACGGCAACGCGCGGTGACCGCCGCCAGGGTGATTCGTCGGCTTTGGGGGCAAGTACGGCGATACATGCGGACGCCCCCGGTACACATCACATGATGTGCACCGAGGGCGCGTGCTCCGACAGTGCGCCCTCGGGCCCCGGCGGAGCGCCGAACGCGCGCCCCACCGGGGCCGAGGAGCAGGAGGAGCGGAAGGACGGACGGTCAGCCGGCCAGCTTGGCCGTGAGGGTGATGGTGGTGCCGGTCAGGGCCTGGCTCACCGGGCAGTTCGCCTTGGCGTCCTCGGCGGCGGCCACGAAACCGGCCTCGTCGAGTCCGGGCACCTCACCGGTGACGGTGAGGTGGATGCCGGTGATGCCGGTGCCCGGCTGGAAGGTGACATCGGCCTGGGTGTCGAGCTTGGTGGGCGGGGTGCCCGCGCCCGCCAGGCCGTGCGAGAGCGCCATCGAGAAGCAGGCGGAGTGCGCGGCCGCGATGAGCTCCTCCGGGCTGGTCAGCCCGTTCGGCGTCTCGGCGCGGGCCGGCCAGGACACCGGGAACTCGCCGATGCCGGACGACGCGAACGTCACCTGGCCCTTGCCGTCGAGCAGGTTGCCTTCCCAAGCGGTGCGGGCGGTGCGAGTGGTTGCCACGATCGGTACCTCCATCGAAAAATGAGGAACTGCTGGTTCGTCACGTCCGGTCCTGCCGCGCCCCAGCCTACGTGCAGGTCCGGGGCCTGCCACAAGTAGCGCCTCGGTCTGCCGAGTCCGAAAATCCCTCGCCCGCCCGGGCGGACGCGGCCTGCGGCGGGCGGGCCCGGGCAGCTCGGAGCGCCGTCCGGCGGTCGGTCCGTGTGCCGTCCATATCGTGGACCGATCGGCCAAATGGTGCGGGCCGGTGCCGGGCGCCCTGTTAGATTTGCGCGGGCCCGGGCCCGGCCGCCGGACGGCCGGGCGCAAGACCGAGAGAGCCGCGGAGCCTTCCCGATGACGGACCACCCCACGACCCCCGACGCCGGACTGCCCGAGGGGGTCGACGACGCCGTGCGGGCCGAGCTGACCAGCCTGCGTCAGAGCATCGACAACATCGACGCCGCGGTGGTCCACATGCTGGCCGAGCGCTTCAAGGCGACCCAGCGGGTCGGCCGGCTCAAGGCCGAGCACAGGCTCCCCCCGGCCGATCCGGCCCGCGAGCGCGCCCAGATCAAGCGCCTGCGCGAGCTGGCCGCCGGCGCGCACCTGGACCCGGTGTTCGCGGAGAAGTTCCTCACCTTCATCATCGCCGAGGTCATCCGACACCACGAGCAGATCGCGAGTGCCGCTGTGACCAGCGGGAACGACGCCGTCTGACGGCCCGCGCGGCCCGCGCCGCCGGCCGGAGCCGCCGTCGACGCGGGCCGGGGGGATGTCGGGCACGGGTAAAAGCCCGATTTCGCCTGGATCCCCGATTGGCGTAGCGTGCTGGTTCCCCCGCAGCCGGAGAGTGGAGCAGCGACGATGGCGGTGAACCTGCCGGACACCCACGGCGGCGATGCCGGGGCCGGTACCGCCGCCCCCGCTGCCCCGGCCGGGGGCCGGGCCGAGGCCCGGCGGGCACGGCGGTCCGCCGAGGGGCGTCGGAGCAGGTCGCCGAAGAAGGGGCGGTCGGGGCGCCGGCCGAGGCCGTGGTGGATCGAGATCCCGGCCATGGCGGCGGTGGGCCTGGTGGTCGCGCTGCTGATCAAGACCTGTCTGTTCCAGGTGTTCACCATCCCCTCCGGTTCGATGGAGAACACCCTGCGGATCGGTGACCGGGTCGGCGTCAACAAGCTCGCCCCGCTGACCGGCTGGAAGCCCGAGCCGGGCCAGCCGGTGGTGTTCAAGGACCCGGGCGGCTGGCTGCCGCCGCAGGCGACCGACGGGAACCCGCTGACCGACGCGCTGGGCTCGGCGCTCTCCTTCGTCGGCCTGGTGCCGCCGAAGGACGACAACTACCTGGTCAAGCGGGTGATCGCGACCGGTGGGCAGACGGTGCAGTGCTCGGGCACCACGCTGACCGTCGACGGTGCGAAGGTCGACGAGCCGTACCTCCATCCCGGGGACGACTCCTGCGCCGGCCTGGACTTCGGCCCGGTGACGGTGCCGCAGGGCCACGTCTGGGTCGAGGGCGACCACCGCAGCGACTCCGCCGACTCCCGGTACCACCAGCGGGGCCCGGGCGGGGGCGCCGTGCCGGTGGACAACGTGGTCGGTCCGGTGTCGGCCGTGGTGTGGCCGCTCGGCCACCTCGACTGGTTCGGCTGGGTCGGCCGCTGATCGGACCGGTTCCGGTCCCTGCCTCTGCCCCTGCCCAGGTTTCCGCCCCGGCCTCGCGCCGGGCTCCGGCGGCTCCCGCCGGTCACCGCTCCCGGCCGGGCTCCTTCTCCGGGGTGCCGCCGGCCTCGGCCCCGGCGGCCCGCGCGAGCCGCTCGCCGAGCGCGGTCGCGCCCGCCGGAACCGCCGTGAGACCCGCGTCCAGGCCGGCCTCCCCGCTCTTCCCGGTCCCCCCGGACACCTCCGCCGCGGCGGGCTTGCTCGCCTGGGCCGCGAAGGCGCCGGCCAGCACCAGCAGTCCGCCGGTCACCTGCGGCAGGCCGAGGTGCTCGCCGAGCAGGACCCAGGCCAGCACGGTCGCCACGACCGCCTCCAGATTGGCCACCACACCGGCGACCGGCGGCGACAGGTGGCGGACGGCGACGACGCCGGTCAGATAGGCGAGCACGGTAGCGATCAGGACCATCCAGGCGGCCGGGAGCAGCGCGGGCAGGGTGTGCCCGTTCATCACCACGTCCCCGCCGAGCTTGCCCCAGTCCGCCTGCCAGGGGCGGGTGAGGGCGGTGAGCAGGACCGAGCCGATCAGCAGGCCGTACGCGCTGACCGCGATCGGGTCGACGGGGCGGTCGCCCCGGCTCCCGGCGTCGGCGAGCACGAAGTAGCCGACCTGGCAGCAGGCGGCGCCCAGGGCGAACAGCACGCCGAGCAGGTCGAAGCTCAGCCCGTTCCACACCTCGACCACGCAGGCGAGTCCGGCGACCGCGACGCCGGCGCCGATCGCCGCGCCCCGGCTGATCGGCCGGCGCTGGACGAACCGGACGTAGCCGATGAGCAGCGGCGGGCCGAGGTACTCGATCAGGAGGGCGACGCCGACCGGGATCCGGGAGATGGCCGCGAAGTAGCAGGCCTGCACGCCCGCGACGGCCAGCAGGCCGAAGCCGATCAGCAGGCCGGGCCGCCGCAGCACGGCCTCGCGGTGGCGGTAGGCCAGCGGCAGCAGGACGACGGCGGCGCCGGTCACCCGTAGCCAGACCACGTGCAGGGGCGACAGCCCGGCCTCGATCAGTGGTTTGGCCGCGGTGCCGGAGCCGCCGAAGGCGACCGCGGAGACGAGGGCGAGGGTGAGACCGAGGGTCCGGCCGGAGGAGCGGCCGAGCGGGGGCTTCGAGCTGTGCACCGACGAAGTGTGACAGCAGGACCGCGATTTCGGTAAGGGGTCATTTCGTTATTCGGTCCTGCACGTCACCCGCGGTGAGCCCCCGCTACCGGCCGCAGCCACCAGTCGCAGCTACCGACCCCGCTACCGACCCCCGCTACCGGCCGCAGCTACTGGCCGGAGCCGGTCCCGGTGCCGCCGCCGGACCCCGTGCCGGTGCCGCCGGTGCCGCCGGTCGGCTGCGGTGGCGTGGTGGGTCCGGTGGTGGGTCCGGTGGTCGGCGCGGTGGTCGGCGCCGGGGTCCTGGTCGGCCTGCTGGTCGGCTGCGGCGTCGTCGGCTGGGTCGGGGCGGTGGTCGCCCCGCCGGTGCCGCCGGTCGGCTGCGGTGTCGTGGTCGGTCCGCCCGACGGCGTGGCGGTGGGCTCCGAACCGGTGCCCGACCCGCCGGAGCCGCCCGACCCGCCGGAGCCGCCCGCTCCGCCCTGGCCGCCTTGGCTGCTCCGCGGCGACGGCTCGCCGGAGGGCGTCGCCGTCCCGTCCGGGGTGGCCGGCGCGGAACTCGCGCCGCCCGAGGGGCTGGGCGAAGCGCCGGCCCCGGAGGAGCCCCAGCCGCCGCGCCCCGAGTCGTCCGCGCCCGAGGGGGCGGGGAACTCGGAGACCGGCTGGCCCTTGAGCGCCGCCTTCATGTAGGCGGTCCAGATCTGCGCCGGGTACTGGCCGCCCGCCGCGCCGTCGAGTCCGCCGGTGCCGCTCAGGCTGACCTGCGCACCGGTGCCCGGGTCCTGGCCGAACAGCGCGACCGAGGTGACCAGCTCCGGGGTGTACCCGACGAACCAGACCGCCTTGTGCTCGTCCGTGGTGCCGGTCTTGCCCGCCGCCGGCCGGCCCAGTGCCTTGGCCCGCCAGCCGGTGCCGCCCTGGTCGGCCACCACACCCTGGAGCATCGACGTGACCTGGCGCGCGGTCTGCTCGCCGACCGCCTGGGTGGTCTTGTGGGCGGGCAGCGCGACCGGCTCGCCCTCGCGGTCCACCGACTGCACCAGCCACGGGGTGATCTGCCTGCCGCCGTTGTCCAGCGTGGCGTACACGCCGGCCATGTCGAGCACGCTGGGGGTCGAGGTGCCCAGCGGGATGGAGGCCACCGGGTCCAGGGACGGGGTGTTGCTGGGCAGGCCGAGCGCGACCGCGGTGTCCCGCACCTTCGCCAGGCCGGTGTCCTGGGCGAGCTGGGCGAAAGCCGAGTTCACCGACCAGTCGGTGGCCTGCTGGAGGGTGATCTGGCCGTAGCTCTTGTCGCCCTCGTTCGGCGGCGCGTACGGGGTGCCCTTCCCGCCGCGGACCTTGCGCTCGCTGGTGCCGTCGTAGACGGTGCGCGGGGTGACGGTCTGGCCGGACTGCGTCTTCGCGTTGTTCTCCAGCGCCGCCGCCAGCGCGATCGCCTTGAAGGTCGAGCCCGACTGGTAGTCCCGCCGGGTCGCGTTGTCGATGTAGTGCTTGGTGTAGTCGACGCCGCCGTACAGGGCGACCACGGCCCCGGTCCTCGGGTCCACCGAGGCGGCGCCGGCCTGGACGGCGGCGTCCTTCTTCCGCTTGTCCGGGTCGAGGGTGTCGTGCAGCTGGGCCTGGACGGAGTCCTGGAGGGCCTGCTGGCGCGCCGGGTCGACGGTCAGCCTGATCGTGTAGCCGCCCTTGGCCAGCTCCGACTCGCCGATGACCTGGTTGGTGGTGAGGTACTCGGTCGCGGCGTTGACCAGGTAGCCGGCCTGGCCGGACAGTCCGAGCTGCGCCTGCGGGTCCTTGACCTCGGGGAAGGCGGTGGCGGTCCGCTCCTCGGCGGACAGCCAGCCCTCCTTCACCATGCCGTCGAGCACGTAGTTCCAGCGGTTGACCGCGTTCTGCCTGCCCGCCGGGGTGGCGGTGGCGACGTCGTACGCGGTGGGGGCGTTCAGCAGCGTGGCCAGGTAGGCGCCCTGGGCGGCGTCGAGCTGTGCGGCGTCGACGCCGAAGTACTGCTGGGCGGCGGCCTGGACGCCGTACGCGCCACGCCCGTAGTAGGAGGTGTTGAGGTAGCTGGAGAGGATCTCGTCCTTGGTCTCGGTGGCGTCCACCTTGATCGCTATGAAGAGTTCCTTCACCTTGCGGCTGACCGACTGCTGCTGGTTCAGGTAGGTGTTCTTCACGTACTGCTGGGTGATGGTGGAGCCGCCCTGGGTGCCCTCGCCCTTGGCGGTTTTGACGGCGGCGCGGACCATGCCGGCCACGTTGACGGCGCCCTCGTGGTAGAAGTCGCGGTCCTCGGCGGCCAGGGTCGCGTGCTGCGCGGCGGGGGAGACCTTGTCCAGCGGGACGTTCTGGCGGTTGGTCTGGCCGGTCCGGGCGAGCACCGAGCCGTCCTGGTAGAGCCAGGTGTTGCTCTGGGTGGTCGCGGCCGCGTGCGCGTCCGGCACCTTCACCAGGGCGACGCCGAGGGCGAACAGGCCGACCCCGAGCAGGACCGAGGCCACGAGGCCCACCAGGGTCAGCCGCCAGGTCGGTACCAGCCGGCGCCAGCCGGTCCGCCGGGGCCGTCGGACCCTGGTCTTCCGGGTGCGTTGCGCGCCGCTCGGGGCGTTACGGGACAAAGCGGCGGCCTTTCCTGCGGGCGGGCGACGGGAGGGTGCGCGGTCGGGGCGGCGGCACGTAGGGCCGGCCCGCGCGGACGGGACCGTCGGCGGTCGGGAGCTTTTGCCCCTTTTCCGGTGTACAGCCCAGAACGCGCCGAAGGTACCGGTTGGCTCCACCGAGACGGGAAGCGAGACCGACATCACACACAAATCGGGCGTCAATGGGCAGCGAAAAGCCGGAGAGCCCCTCGTGTGAACGAGAGGCTCCCCGGTGTCTGTGCGCCGCCAGGGACTCGAACCCCGGACCCGCTGATTAAGAGTCAGCTGCTCTAACCAACTGAGCTAGCGGCGCCTGCTGACGGGGAAAACAATACACGCTTCCGAAGAGTGCCTCGAACCACCTGGGCGTCACCGGGAACAGCCTGTCCGTTTCCGCCCGGTTGGGGTGGAGTTTGGTGGCGGCTAGGGTGGATTTGTGCCCAGCTCCCATCCCGGTCGCCGGAACGCTCGGCGCACCCCCGCCCCGACGTCCGCCCCGACGTCCGCCCCGACGTCCACCCCGATGTCCGCCCCGGCCTGCGGTCCGACCGGCGGCACCGGCCCGCGCCCGGCCCCGGCCCGGCCGGGGGCCGCCACCGGGGCCGTCGCCGCACTGCTGCTGCTCAGCGCGGTGGCGTACACCGCGTGGGTCCTGGAGGTGGTGCTCAGTACCGGGCTCGACCCGGTCCAGGCCTACATCAGCGAGCTGGCCGCCGAGGACCAGCCGCTGGGCGGCCTCTTCCGGGCCACCGACCTGGTCGCCGGACTCGCCGTGCTGGCGGCGGCCCTCCTCGCCCTGTCCGCCTTCCATCTCCGCCGCCCGGCGACCCCGGCGGCCGGGGAGAGCCCGGGCCGGCGGCCCTGGGCGGCGGGCGGCTGGGCCGCGCTCGCCCTGTTCGGCGCGGCCACCGCCGCGGACTCCCGGCTGCCGCTGAGCTGCGCGCCCACCAGCGACGAGATGTGCGCCGCCCGCGAGACCGCCGGACTCGTCCCCGCCACCCACACCGCGCACGCCGTGACCAGCAGCCTGGCCATGCTCGGCGCGCTCGGCGGGCTGACCGCGCTCACCGTCGCCGCCCGGCGCTACCGCCGGTGGCCGCCGGTGCGCCGGTACGGGCCGTGGCTCCTGGGCGCCGAGGTGCTCGCCACCGGCTGGAGCCTGAGCGCGATCGCCGCCTTCGAGGCGGGTCGCGGCACCTGGGCGCTGGGCGCCGGCCAGCGGCTCCAGGTGCTGATCGTCGCCCTCTGGCTCGCGCTGCTCGCGGTGGCCGTCGGCCTGCCGGGCCGGACCGAGCGGCGGGATCCGGTATGACCGGCGCCCGCGGCCCGACCGGGGACGGCGCCGGAGGCCCCGGCGGTCCCGAGGGCCACGAGGACCACAAGGGTCCGTCCGGCCCGGCGCCGACCGCCTTCGTGCGGATCGACGGCACCCCGCTGCACGTCCGGGTCGAGGGCCTGGGGCCGGTGTGCCTGCTCACCGGCGGGCTCGGCAGCAGCTGGTTCGACTGGGACCTCGTGGTCCCCTTCCTCACCCCCTACCGCACCGTCGTCCGCTTCGACCGGCCCGGCTACGGCCTGAGCGCCTCCGAACCGGCCGACCGGCCCGCCCCCACCGCCGCCGGGGAGGCGGGCCGGATCCGGGCCGTCCTCGACGCGCTCGGCCTGCCCGGGCGCTGCACGGTGGCCGGGCACTCGCTGGCCGGCTTCCACGCCGAGGCGTTCGCGCGGCTGTACCCCGAGCGGACGGCCGGGCTGGTCCTGCTCGACGGCAGCGTCGAACCCGACCCCCGGCCGCGCCCGGCGCCCCGCCTGCGGGACCTCGCGGCGCGCGCCACCGCCGCCGCCGCCACCGCCGTCGCCGTGCCCTACCTGCTCGGGCCCGCCGTACGCCGGACCGTCGCCCGGGCCACCACGGTGCGGCACGAGGACCTCGCCCCGGCGCCGCTGGTCCGGCACTGCTACCGCACCGGGCGGTCGCTGCGGGCACTGCTCCGGGAGAACACCCACTACCTGGACATGGCCGCCGAACTGGCCGCGCTGCGCCGCGCCGCGCCGCTCCCGGCGGGCCTGCCGGTGACCGTGCTCGCCGCCGACGACGGCCTGAGCGGCCCCCGGACCGAGGAGTGGCTGGCCGCCCAGCGGGGGCTCGCCGAGCTCCTCGGCGCGGAGTACCGGCGCACCGCCCCGGCCGGGCACCTGCTGATGTTCGATCGGCCGGACGCGGTGGCCTCGGCGGTCCTGGACACGTCCCGCGGGCCGGGCTGAACCCCGGACCCGGCCGGGGTCGCCCGGCCGTCGCCGCTCAGCCGCCGCCGGCGTTGTCCGACCCGACCACCCGGTGCAGGGCCTGGGCGATCGGCTGCTCCCGGGCGACCGCCCGGAAGGACTTCCGCAGCTCGGAGTGGATCCGGCCGGGGAAGAGCCGGCGGTCCAGCCGCGCGGCCCAGAGCATCCCGGCCAGCTGCAGGTCCCGCTCGGCCGCCGGGGAGGCCCCCCACCGCGCGGCGTCCGAGCCGTACCCGGAGGCCGATCCCTTGCGGGACAGGGAGGCGGTGATCCGCTCGGCGATCTCGGCGGCGACGGTGGCGCGCACGGGCGGCCAGGCACGGTACGGCACCAGCAGGAGGATCCGGCGGCGTTCGGCGGTCAGGTGCCCGCTCGCGACCAGCCGTTCCCGGAAGGAGCGCACCGCCGGAGCCCGCGGCACGCGGCGCAGGGCCGCGTCCAGGCCGGGCCGGCGCCCCTTGGGGGCCCGCTCCAGCCGGGCGAGCACCTCGGCGGTGACCTCGTCGCACGCCCCGACCGGGCGGAACGCGGTGATCCGCCGGCCTTCGACCGTGATGCCGCCGGTCAGCAGCAGCTCGGCGAGCACGGCGGCCGCGACCGCCCGCTGGAAGCCGTTCCGGGAGACCCGCAGGGTGCCGCTGTCCGGGTCGGTGCAGAGCAGGACCAGCTCCTCCGCGAGCGCGAGCGGGAGGCGGTCCGAAGGGTCGGAAGGGTCGGGCGGACCGAGGGAAGCCACGGCGGCAGCACCTCCGATGCGAGGACGGACCCCCACGCTATCCGCCGACCGCCGCCGTTTCCGGGCCTTCCGGGGAACGGGGGGAACGGTTACGAGCGGTCGGGAACGGTCGGGAGCGCGGGAACGCCGTAGGCCCCCTCGCTGCTGCGAGGGGGCCTACGACCGTCGGTGCGCCGCCAGGGACTCGAACCCCGGACCCGCTGATTAAGAGTCAGCTGCTCTAACCAACTGAGCTAGCGGCGCCTGCTGACCTGGAAGACATTACACGCAATCGGGCCGATCCGCCGAATCGCGACAGGACGGTCACCCATCGTGGCGACAGCCGCCGTCAGTGGGTGGTCGGCAGCCGGGCGAGGAAGATCTCGAAGGCATCGGGGCGGACGGCGCTCAGCCCGTCGAACGGGTAGTTCAACTCCTTCACCACGATGAGGGACACGCAGATCATCGCGGTCATGATCAGCACCATCGCGGTGTGCAGCCGCAGGCTGGAGACGCTGAACAGGAAGGTGAAGGCGATCGACAGCACCGCGCCGAGGATCAGCGGGGCCCAGAGCAGCGGCGGGACGGCGTTCTCGATCTGGTTGAGCCTGGCCCGCCGCTCGGTGGCCAGCCCCTCGACGTGCGCGACGGCGTGTTCGAACTGGACCTGCTGGACCGGGCCCGCCGGTCCGAGGGCGTTGGTGGTGTCGCGGATCCGGTAGACCAGCTCGGTGGTCCGGGGGGCGCTCGCGTGACCGTCCTTCATCACCGGCCACTCGTCGTCGATGACGCTGTGCGCGTACCGCAGCGTCAGGGTGGTCAGTTCGGCGCCCTCGGTGGTGGGGAACTGGCGGGCGTTCCAGTACAGGCCCGCGAGTTGGTCGGCCTCGCGGAAGGTGGTGGCGCGGGCCTCGTCGGCGGCCTCCCAGACCACGATCACCACGAAGGCCAGCAGGACCGCGTAGAGCACCCCGACCATGGCGAAGACCGCGGCGGCCACCTCGTTGCCGGGCGACCGCGCCTTGTGCAGGGGGTGACGGGGGAGCAGGTGGAGGCCCACGGCGACGACGGCGAGGGTGCCGAACAGGATCGTCAGGTTGGACCAGGTCATAGCAGCAGTTGTCGCACGGCTCCCAAGGCTCCGCCAGGCGGGCGTCCGCCGTTCGGAGTGAACGGCGGACGCCCCGTCACCCCTCCGGGAAGTGGCAGGCGGCCCGGTGGTCGGGGGCCGGCGCACCCGCGGCCGCCGGCAGCGGGCCGGCCCCGGTGAGCGGCGGCGCCTCCGTCTCGCACCGGTCGCGTGCCCCCGCGTCGAGCCCCGCGTACACCGGGCAGCGGGCGCGGAACGGGCAGCCGGTGTGCCGGACAGTGGGGGAGGGCGGGTCGCCGGCCAGCAGGATCCGGGTCCGGGTCCGCTCGGCGGCCGGGTCCGGCAGCGGGACGGCCGAGAGCAGCGCCCGGGTGTAGGGGTGCCGCGGGCGGTCGAAGACGGCGGACACCTCGCCCTGTTCGACCGTCCGGCCCAGGTACATCACGCTCACCCGGTCGGCGAGGTGCCGGATCACCGAGAGGTCGTGCGAGACGAAGAGATAGGAGAGGCCCAGCTCCGCCTTGAGGGACTGGAGCAGGTTGAGCACCCCGGCCTGGATCGAGACGTCCAGCGCGGAGACCGGCTCGTCCAGGACCAGCAGCCGGGGCCGGACGGCCAGCGCGCGGGCGATCGAGATCCGCTGCCGCTGGCCGCCGGAGAACTGGTGCGGGTAGCGGGCGGCGTGGGCCGGGTCCAGGCCGACCTGGCGGAGCAGTTCGGGCACCCGGCGGGTGATCTCGTCCTTCGCGGCCCGCTGGGCGCGCAGGGGTTCGGCGACGATGTCGCCGACCGGCATCCGGGGGTCGAGGCTGGCCATCGGGTCCTGGAAGACGATCTGCAGATCGGACCGCATCCGGTGCGCCTCGGCGCGGGAGAGCGCGGAGGTGTCCCGGCCGAGCAGCTCGATCCGTCCGGACTCGGGGGCGGCGAGGCGCAGCAGCTCGAACAGGGTGGTGGACTTGCCGGAGCCGGACTCGCCGACCAGGCCGAGGGTCTCCCCCTCCCGGATCGACAGCTCGACGCCGTCCACCGCGTGGACCGAGCCGATCCGGCGCTTGAACACGGTGCCCTTGAGCAGCGGGAAGGTCTTGGTGAGCCCCTCGACCTCCAGGACCGGCGGGCGCTGCTCCCGGGGGACCGGTGCGGCGGCCGGCGCGGCCGGGAGTTCGGGCACGGGGTAGACCTCGGTGGGCGCGGGCCGTCGTTCGGCCAGCTCGCCGGCCCGGACGCACGCCGCCAGGTGGTCGGCCGGGCCGGTCGGGCCGTCGGTGTCCGTCTTCGCATCGGTGTCCACGTCCGCCGTCCCGTCGGCGGTCAGCGGGGGTTCGGACGTGCGGCAGCGGTCCTCGACCAGCGGGCAGCGGGGGGCGAACGGGCAGCCCGGCGGCAGCTCGGCCATCGGCGCGGGCGTGCCGGGTATCGGCACCAGCGGTCCGCGCTTCCCGTCCAGTCGGGGGACGGCCCCGACCAGGCCCAGCGTGTACGGGTGGCGCGGCGCGGCGAACAGCTCGTCCACGCCCGCCGTCTCGACCACCCGGCCCGCGTACATCACCGCGACCCGGTCGGCCATCCCGGCGATCACCCCGAGGTCGTGGCTGACCAGGACGAGCGCGGCGCCGGTCTCGCGGCGGGCGGTGCGCAGCACGTCGAGCACCTGCGCCTGGATGGTGACGTCCAGGGCGGTGGTGGGTTCGTCGGCGAGCAGGACGTCCGGGTCGTTGGCGACGGCCATGGCGATCATGGCGCGCTGCCGCATGCCGCCGGAGAACTCGTGCGGGAAGCTGTCGAGGGCGCGGTCGGGGGCCGGGATGCCGACGAGGTCGAGCAGTTCGGCGGCCCGCTTGCGGGCGGCGGCGCGGTCGAGGCCGGGCCGGTGGATCCGCAGGGCCTCGACGAGTTGGTCGCCGATCCGGTAGACGGGGGTGAAGGCGGAGAGCGGGTCCTGGAACACCATGGCGATCCGTCGGCCGCGGACGGCGGCCAGTTCGCGTCCGGGCAGGCCGATCAGCTCGCGGTCGTCCAGCCGGACCGAGCCCCGGACCCGGGCGGTACCGGGCAGCAGGCCGAGCACGGCCAGCGCGGTGACGGACTTCCCGGAGCCGGACTCACCGACGATGCCGAGGGTCTCGCCCCGGTGCAGGGTGAGGTCGACGCCGCGCACGGCGGGGACGGGGGCGGAGCCGCGTGGGCCGGTGAAGTCGACCCGAAGGTCGCGGACGCGCAGCAGCGGGGTCCCGGTGGTGTTCCCGGTGGTGGTCGTGGCGGTGGTGGTCACGCGCTGGTCCTCTTCTTCGTGGCACGGGCACGGGCACGGGCGCGGGCGCGGGACCGCCGGGGCCGCCGGGCGGCGTCCGAGGTGGGGTCGAGCGCGTCCCGCAGCCCGTCGCCGATCAGGTTGACCGCCAGGACGAAGAGCACCAGCAGCCCGGCGGCGAAGTAGAACAGCCAGGGGAAGACCGGGGCCTCACTGGTGCCGGCGGCGAGCAGGGTCCCGAGCGAGACGTCCGGCGCCTTGACGCCGAAGCCGAAGTAGGAGAGCGCGGTCTCGCTCATCACGGCGCCGCCGACCGCGATGGTGGCATCGATGATGAGGAAGGAGGCGACGTTCGGCAGGATGTGCCGGGAGATGATCCGCAGCGGACGGACGCCCATGAACTGAGCGGCGCGCACGAACTCCCGCTCCCGCAGCGAGATGGTCATCGAGCGGACCACCCGGGCGGTGATCATCCAGTTGAACAGGGCGAGCAGCAGCACGAAGGCGAGCCAGCCGGCGCCCTTCAGCCGGGGCGAGACGATGGTGATCACCAGGAAGCTGGGGAAGACCAGCATGAGGTCGACCAGGAACATCAGCAGCCGGTCGGTCCAGCCGCCGAAGTAGCCGGCGCAGGCGCCGACCAGGGAGGCCAGCACGGTCGAGAAGAGCGCCACCAGCAGGCCGATGACCAGCGACTTCTGCAGGCCGCGGATCGTCTGCGCGAAGACGTCCTGGCCGACCCCGTTGGTGCCGAACCAGTGGGTGCCCGAGGGGGGTTGGCGCAGCGCGCCGTAGTCGGGGGTGGCGTAGTCCCAGGGCGTGAGGAACCCGCCGCCGAAGGCGAGCAGGAACAGCAGCAGGACGATGACCACGCCGACCACCGCCCAGCGGGCGGCGAGCAGCCGGGCGAGGACGATCCGTCCCCGGCCGGTCGGTCCGGGGGCGGGGGCAGCGGCGGGGGAGACGGGTCCGGCGGGCTCGGCGGGGCCGGCGGACTCCGCGATGACGGCGGTCAAGGGGGCTCTCCTCGGTTCAGGACCGCACGCGCGGGTCGAGGGCGGCGTGCAGGGTGTCGGCGAGGAAGCCGGAGGCGAGCACCACGACCGCCGCGAACAGGTTGACCGCGACGACCGCGTTGACGTCCTGCTCGTTGACGGACTGGATGAACCATTCGCCCATGCCGTGCCAGCCGAAGATGGTCTCGGTGAACGCGGCGCCGGTGAAGATGCCGAGGAAGCTGTACGCGAACATCGTCGACATCGGGATCACCGCCGTCCGCAGTCCGTGCTTGACCAGGGCGCGGCCCCGGGTGAGGCCCTTGGCCTCGGCGGTGCGCAGGTAGTCGGAGCCGAGCACGTCGAGCATGGTGCCGCGCTGGTAGCGGCTGTAGGTGGCGAGGCCGCCGAGCGCCAGCGAGAGGGTCGGCAGCAGCAGGTGCAGCGCCCAGTCGGCGAGGTGGGCGCCGAGGCCGCCGCTGAGGCCGGGGGTCTCGTACCCGGTGAACGGGACGACCTCGTGGCCGACGGCCTCCTTGGCGGCGATGGCGCCGTTCTTGAGGAAGAGGGCGACCAGGAACACCGGGGTGGAGAGCAGGACGAAGGAGAGCACGGTGAGCAGCCGGTCGGAGATCCGGTACTGGCGCACGGCGCTCCAGGCGCCGGCGGCGACGCCGAGCACCATGCCGAGCAGGCTGCCGATCAGCAGCAGCCGCAGTGAGACCCAGACCCGGCGGCGGAAGTCGTCCATCACCGGGGTGTCGTGGATGGTGCGGCCGAGGTCGCCGTGCAGCAGCAGGCCGCCCGCCCAGTGCCCGAACCGTTCGACGACCGGGGTGCGGTCGTTCAGATTGAGGTCCGTGAGCTGGCGCTCGACCGAGGCGGCGGCCGGGCGCGGCACCTTCGCCTCGAAGTAGACGCGCGGCTGCAGCGCGGCGCCGGCCAGCGCGTACGCCAGGAAGACGGCGGCGACCAGCAGGGCGGCGTAGTAGGCGAACCGCTTGATCAGGTAGCGGAGCATCAGCGGCCGCCCGGGGTGGGGGCGGGGCCGACGCGTCTGGTGGGCATCGGAGGGTGGCCTTCGGGTCGGGGGTGGGGGGAGCGGGGTGCCGTGGGTGCGGGTGCCGAGGGGGTGGGCGCGGTGGGCGCGGTGGGCGCGGCAGGTTCGCGGGGCGGGGGTGGGCAGGCGGGTCGCGGGTGGTTCCCGGCCGCGCTCTTGACCGTGGTCAGGAAAGCGTGCAGGTCAGAGTCTGGCACCGGTGCGCGGCCGCCGTATTGCGGTCGTGTTGCGCCCCGTTTCGTTTGGATCAGGTGTCCACCACGCCCCCTGGTACTCGTCCTGATCGGCTGTTACGTTCTGTCCCCGGCACCGACTTGGCTGCCCACGCTCAAGCCTCGCCACACCTCGCGATGCTCATCTGTCACCACTCGCCGGACCTCACGGGGGACCCTCATGCACGCTTCCGCCACGCCTGCGCGCCGACTCGGCCGCGCCGCCGTACTCGCTCTCGCCGTCGCCCTCGCGGCCACCGCGTGCAGTTCCGGCGGTGGCGGCTCGGCGGACACGGCGGTGAAGAGCGCGGCGCCGGGGCAGGGGTCCATCGACATCAACGCCCAGCCGCTGGACCGGATCCGCGACGGCGGCGAGGTCCGCTTCCCGCTCTACCAGTGGATCACCCAGTGGAACCCGTTCCAGGTGGACGGCCGGTACGGCGACGCGGTCGAGATCATGCGCACCGTCGAACCGGACCTCTTCGGCACCGACGAGACCGGCACCTTCAAGGCGAACGCCGACTACCTGGTGGACGCCAAGGTCACCTCGACCTCGCCGCAGGTGGTCACCTACAAGCTGAACCCGAAGGCCAAGTGGTCGGACGGCAAGCCGCTGAGCTACCTCGACTTCAAGGCCGACTGGGAGGCCAGCAACGGCAAGAAGGACGGCTACAACATCGCCGACTCGGCCGGCTACGAGCTGATCTCCGGGGTCGAGCAGGGCGCCGACCCGGCCGAGGTCAAGGTGACCTTCTCCGAGACGTACGCGGACTGGCAGAACCTCTTCCGCCCGCTGATCCCGGCCGCCGGGATCGCCACCGCCGACGACTTCAACAAGGGCTGGGTGGAGAAGGTCCCGATCACCGCGGGCCCGCTGAAGATCGGCTCGGCCGACAAGACCGCGCAGACCCTGACCCTGGTCCCGGACCCGAACTGGTGGGGCGCCAAGCCCAAGGCGGAGCGGATCGTCTTCCGGGTGATGTCGCAGTCCGCGACCACCCAGGCCTTCCTCAACAACGAGATCGACTTCGCCACGGCCGGCACCGCCACCGCGTACGGGCAGCTCAAGGACGCCAAGGACGCGGTGATCCGCTCGGCCAGCCCTTGGGACGAGGTGCACATCTCCTTCGGCGGCGGCGGTGCGCTGGCGGACCAGAAGGTGCGTCAGGCGCTCGGGAAGGCGCTGGACCGCAACGCGCTCATCAGAATCGCCAACAACGGGGTGCCGGTCGAGTTCAAGCCGCTCGGCAACCACATCTTCATGCCCAACCAGGCCGGTTACCAGGACAACTCCGGCGAGTGGGCGAAGTTCGACGTGGCCGCGGCGAAGAAGCTGCTGGACGAGGCGGGCTGGAAGGAGGCCGGCGGCGGCCAGCCGCGCACCAAGGACGGCCAGCCGCTGACCCTGCACTGGGTGCTCAACGAGTCCACCCCGCAGGCCCAGGTCGACCTCGCCACCGCCGCCCAGGCGATGTGGCTGGCGGCCGGGGTCAAGGTGGAGGTCGACAAGGTCGCGGCCAACGACTTCTTCACCAAGTACGTCAACCCCGGCAAGTGGGACGTCGCCAGCTGGCGCAACACCGACTCGTTCCCGCTCTCCAGCAGCCTGACCAACTTCCGGCTGCCGCAGGGCGACAACGTGTTCGGCAACTTCTCCAAGCTGGGCAGCGAGGAGATCGACGGGCTGCTGAAGAAGGCGGCCGGCACGATCGACCCGGTGGAGGCCGCGAAGCTCTACAACCAGGCGGACGCCAGGATCTGGGAGCTCGGCCACACCTTCGAGCTGTACCAGCGGCCGACCGTGGTGGCGGCCCGCAAGGGGCTCGCCAACTACGGAGCCTTCGGCCTGGCGAGCACGGACTACACCAAGGTCGGCTGGGAGAAGTAGCCGCCGGGGGCGGGACCGGCGCCCGGAGCTGAAATCGGAGCCGGGCGCTGGATCGGAGCCGGGATCGGAGCCGGGCGCTGGACCGGAGCCGGGGCGGGCGTCCTCGGGATGGGTGTCGTCGGGATGGGTGTCGTCGGGACGTCCGTCGGTGGGGCGGGCGCGCGGCGCAGGCCAGCGAGCGCACGGCAGGCGCTGGCGAGCAGCGCGGTGATCACGGGGCCGGTGGTACGGACACGGGATACCGGCGCTGCCGCCCCCGCTGTCCTGCCACCGGCCTTGACCTTCCGCGATGCCCGCAGGCCGCCCGTGTCGTGGGGCCCGTCCCCGGACCCCGCCCGTTTCGAACCGGGACGAATCTAGCGGGGCGGTCCGGGCCCTCGCGCCCTACCGCGCGGGGCGCGCCCGGAAACCCGCCGTGCTGTCACCCGGTTCGCGCACCGAAGCGTCAACTCTCGCTGACGCCACGGCAAATCAGGCTGTTCCGGGGCAATCGGCCGCCCCCGCCGACACCGTCGGGGCGGTCGGCGGTGCGTGCGCGGGACCCTGCGCGCTGCCAGGATCGGCGGGTACAGCCCGCCGCCCGGAGCCCGGAGAACAGTCGATGAGCAGCGATTCCGCCGCAGTCCCCCCACCGCACCACGCCGACCCGCGCCCGGTGCGCCGGATGGTCCCGCGCAGCCGGGAGGAGCCGCACCGGGTCGCCACCCCGCTGGAACTCTTCTTCGACCTCTGCTTCGTGGTCGCCGTCGGCCAGGCCGGGCGGGAGCTGGCCCACGATCTCGCCGAGGGCCACTGGGGCGACGGGCTGGCCGGCTACTCCTTCGCCTTCTTCGCGATCTGGTGGGCCTGGATGAACTTCACCTGGTTCGCCTCCGCCTACGACTGCGACGACGTGCCGTACCGGGTCACCACCCTGGTCCAGATCGCCGGCGTGCTGATCCTCGCGGCCGGGGTGCCGCGGCTCTTCGCCGACCAGGAGATCGTGCTGTCGGTGGTCGGCTACGTGGTGATGCGGCTGGCCATGGTCACCCAGTGGCTGCGCGCGGCGGCCGCCGAGGAGGGGCCGGCGCGCGGTGTGGCGCTGCGCTACGCCGCCGGGATCACCCTCTGCCAGATCGGCTGGACGGTGGTGCTGGTGCTCCCGCACGACGTCCGGGCGGTGTTGATCCCGATCGGGATCCTGGCCGAGCTGTCCGTGCCGGTGGTCGCCGAGCTGCGGATGCGGACCAGCTGGCACCCGCACCACATCGCCGAGCGGTACGGCCTGTTCACGCTGATCGTGCTCGGCGAGACGGTGGCGGCGGCGACCGTCGCGGTGCAGTCCGCGGTGGACGAGCACGAGGGGCTGAGCCGGCTGCTGCCGGTCGCGGCCGGCGGTCTGCTGATCTGCTTCTCGGCCTGGTGGATCTACTTCGCCCGGCCGGTCCACGACCATCTGCGCGACAACCGGCAGGCCTTCCTCTGGGGCTACGGCCACTACCTGGTCTTCGGTGCGGCGGCGGCGATCGGCTCCGGGCTGGAGGTGGCCGTCGAATCGGCCGTGCACAAGGCGCACGTGTCCGAGACGGCCGCCGCCGCGACGGTGACCGTGCCGACCGCGCTCTACCTCGTCACCGTGTGGTTGCTGCACTCCCGGCACGTCAAGACCGGCGCGGCTCAGGTGCTGCTGCCGGCCGCCTCGGTGGTGGTGCTCGCCTGTACGGCGGCGGGCGGCTCCGGGGTCCTGGCGGCGGGCCTGGTGACGGCGTCGACGGTGGCGGTCGGGGTGGCGCTGCAGGCCAGGGAGCGCTGAGCGAGCGCGGTCGGCCCGTCCGCGCGCGGCGGGTCGGGCGGCGCCGGCCCCAGCAGGCCGTGCAGGACCTCGCCGTGCCCGGACAGCCAGGCCCGGTACGCGGGGCTGGCCTCGGCGAGGTCCAGGTAGGCCGCCCGCAGCTCCTCGTACAGTGCCTCGCGGGCCGGCCGGCCGAGGGCGCGGGGCCGCCAGACCAGGAGCAGCCGCACGGTCAGCGGGTCGCCGTGCAGCCGGCGGACGACGGTGCCCGGTCCGGGCAGTGAGGTCGGCTGGCAGGGGCGGACCGCTTCGCCGGAGGCGACGAGCTCGGCGGCGGTGGCGTTGTCCCGGACCTGGACCACGCGCGGATTGAGCCCGGCGGCGCGGAACACCCGGCGCATGGCGGCGTACTCGTGGTCGGCGGTCGGGTCCACCATCCAGGTGTCCTCGGCGAGTTCGGCCAGCCGGACCACCTGCCGCGAGGCCGCCGGATGGCCCGAGGTGAGTGCGACGAACTGCGGCTCGCGGGCGAGCAGGACCCGGTGCTCGGCGTCCGGCGGCAGCCGCACCGGGAAGCCCTCGCTCTCGTGCACGAAGGCGACGTCCAGTTGGTCGGCGGCGATCATCCGGAGCAGGGCGTTGGCGGAGATGTCGATCTGGATCGTGGTGTCGGTCTCCGGCAGCCGCTCGTGCACCCGGCGCAGCCACGCGGCCACCGCCCGGCTGCCGACGCTGCCGATGCGCAGCCGGCGGGCCCGCTCGCCACCGGCGGCCTCCCTGGCCTCCTGGCGCGCGGCGGTGACCAGCGCGGCCATCTCGGCGATCACCGGTCTGGCTCTGGACAGCACGGAGTGGCCGAGCGCGGTCGGCCGGCTGCCGGTCTGCTCCCGGGTGAACAGCGTTCCGCCGACAGCCCGTTCGATGCGGTGCAGCTGGGTGGTGAGCGACGGCTGGGTCATCCCGAGCTGCAGCGCGGCCTTGCGGAGGCTTCCGGTGTCGGCGATCGCGCACAGCACCCGCAGGTGTCTCACGTCGAGCTCCACACGGGGGAGCGTAACGGCCAGAACGGGATGACGCCAGGGACATGACAGGCTGTCGGGTCGGCAGGGGCGCGGGCGCCGGACCGCGCGGGCGGGGCAGCGGGCGACTCCCGGGCGACTGCCGGCCGACCCCCGGGCGGATCCACGGGCGACTCCCGGACGACCCCCGGGCGATACCCGGCCGACTCCCGGCCGACCGCGGGACGGATCTCCGGGAGCGGCCCCCGGCGGGTGCGGGTGATTGGTTCGGGCTATCGCCGGTTGACATCATCCGCCGGGCCGCCGGCCTGGCCGAAGCTCTGTGGGCAGCAAGCATTCATCCGATGCCCGCGGTCCGGCCCCCACCGCCCGCGGCGCACTCGCGAATCGGAGCCCCCACATGAACCGCATGCCGCGAACGCTCTCCGTCGCGCTCGGACTCGCCCTCGCCCTAGGAACGGCCGCCCTGCCCGCCGCCGCCACCGCCGCCCCGGTGACCGCTCCCGGTCCGGCCGCCGCCCACGGGTACACCCCGGGCGCCGCCACGAAGAGCGCCGGCAAGGCGGACGACCGGGCGTTCTACGAGGCCGTCATGAAGTCCGCGCGGGCCAAGCAGGCCGCCACCCCGTACCTGCGGGCCGTCGTGGTCACCTACGACGCGGGCAACGCGCCCTCCTTCGCGGCGGAGATAGCCCGGAGCGCGCAGATCTGGAACGGCTCGGTCGCCAATGTCCGGCTGCAGGAAGGGTCCGGCGCCGACTTCGCCTACTACGAGGGCGACGACCCGGAGAACGGCTCGTACGCGAGCACCGACGGTCACGGCCAGGGCTACATCTTCCTCGACTACACCCAGAACCAGCAGTACTCCTCGGTGCGGGTGACCGCCCACGAGACCGGCCACGTGCTGGGCCTGCCGGACCACTACTCGGGCCCGTGCAGCGAGCTGATGTCCGGTGGCGGGCCCGGTCCGTCCTGCACCAACGCGTACCCGAACAGCACCGAGCGCAGCCGGGTCAACTCCCTCTGGCGCAACGGCCTGGCCGGCTGACGTCGGTGTGCCCGGCCCGCTGACCCGCAGACCGGCCTGCTGGCCGGCCTCGTGACCCGCTGACCTGCCGCCCCGCTGATCTGCTGCCCGGCCTCGTGCCCGCTGATCTGCCGGTCCGCCGGTCCACCCTTCGCGGCCCGCCCGTCCGGCGGGCGGCCCCTCGACGCGCGCCGCCCGGACGCCCCTCCGGCCGGTCCGGCGCGCCCGCACCACCGCGGTACCCCGCCCGAAGTACCCCCGACCCCTCGGTCCTTGAACGGGAGCCCCCACATGAACCGTGTCTCACGCACGTTTTCCGCTGCCGTCGGACTGGCGCTCGCCGCCGGTCTGGCCGTCCTGCCGACCACCACCGCCGCCGCCGCGCCGACCCAGGGCTACACCGCCGCCGGCTCCGCCTACGCCGGCTCGCCCACCGAGGACGCCAACAACAAGGCGTTCTTCGAGGCCGTCATGGCGTCCGCCCGGGCCAAGCAGGCCGCCAACCCGTTCCTGCTCGCGGTCACCGTGACCTACGACGCCAGCAGCGCGCCCACCTTCCGCAACCAGATATCCCAGAGCGCGCAGATCTGGAACAGCTCGGTCGCCAACGTCCAGCTGCGCTCCGGCTCGGCCGCCGACTTCCGCTACTACGAGGGCAACGACTCGCGCGGCTCGTACGCGAGCACCGACGGCCACGGCCGCGGCTACGTCTTCCTCGACTACGCGCAGAACCGCCAGTACAGCTCGCTGCGCGTCGTCGCGCACGAGACCGGGCACGTGCTGGGCCTGCCGGACCACTACTCGGGCCCGTGCAGCGAGCTGATGTCCGGTGGCGGCCCCGGCACCTCCTGCACCAACCCGAACCCGAACAGCACCGAGCGCAGCCGGGTCAACACCCTCTGGCGGAACGGCCTGGCCGGCTGATCCTCCTCCCGCACCGCAGTGGACGGCCCGGTCGCCGAACCCCCGGCGACCGGGCCGCCCCGCGTGCGTTCCCGCCCTTCGCGGCGCACCTGAGCAGGGCCGGCGGTGGGCGCCCCACCGTGCCACCGCCGCGCCCGCTCGCGCCGCACCCCCGGGCGGCGGCTGCGCACCCCGGGGCTGTCGGTACCCCGTGCGAGCATGCGGACGAGGAGCCGTCCGCCGCCGACCGTGAGGTGCCACCGCCATGCCGCCGTCCAAGCCCCAGCACGTCCCCGACCGCCTGGAGGACCTGCCGTACGCGGACCACCTGGTCCCGCACCGCGGCCCGCTGCGCGGCGACGACCGCTACGACACCGTCCACTTCGACGGCGGCGAGTACACCGACCAGTCGGCCGCCGGCGCCACCTTCCTGGAGTGCGCCCTGACCGGCGTCGCCCTGAGCGGCGTCAAGCTCCGCCAGGCCCGGTTCAACGAGGTCTGGTCGCAGGCCGGCCGCTGGGTGGCGTGCGACCTCGTCGACAGCGAGTGGCAGGACAGCGCCGTCACCGGCGGCGTCCTGGCCGGCATCGCCGCCCACGGCGCCGCGCTGCGCCGGGTGGTCCTGCGCGGCTGCAAGCTGGAGGCGGTCAACCTGCGCGCCGCCGTCCTGCGCGACGTCGTCTTCGAGGACTGCCTGCTGCGCGACGTCGACTTCGGCGACGCGAAACTCACCGGAGTGTCCTTCCCCGGCTCGACCCTGGAGGAGGTCCACCTGCGCGGCGCCACCCTGAGCGGCGTCGACCTGCGCGGGGCCGTCTCCCTCGGCCTCCCCGACGGCCACCAGGGCCTGCGCGGCGCCCTGATCAGCTCCACCCAACTCCTCGAACTGGCACCCCAGTTCGCCCATGCCCTGGGGATCACGGTGAAGGACGACTGAGCCCCTGTTCAGCTCCCGGTCGTTCGGTGACGGCCGGGAGAACAGTCCGACAAACCTGCTTCCGGCCCCTGGCCGGGCCGTCCGGGCGGGTGGAAGATGCTGCGCGATCGAGTGGCCCCGAGTTGTGTGCACAACCTCGCCAGTGAAGGGACGGGCTGGGCTGATGGCCGAGTTGAGTCGTAGGAAGTTCGTGACCATGTCCGGTGCCGCCGCCGCGGGCCTCGCCGCGGCCGGTGCCGGCAGCACCGGAGCGGGCGCCGCCCCGGCGGCCGGAGCGCCGGGGGAGGTAACCGCCGCTGCCCCGTCGGCGGCGCTGTCGCAGACCGGCACCCTCGCCGACGCGAAGCACATCGTGATCCTCATGCAGGAGAACCGCAGCTTCGACCACTACTTCGGCACCCTGCGCGGCGTCCGCGGCTTCGCGGACCGCTCCGCCATCCAGATCGCCGGCGGCTACTCCGTCTTCAACCAGCCCAACGGCCTGGGCCGCCAGTACCCGTGGCAGTTCAGCCTCACCAAGCCGGCCGGCGGCGCCGACCCGGAGCGCCTGGCCCAGTGCAACGGCGACCTCGCCCACGGCTGGGGGGACCAACACCGGGCCTGGAACGGCGGCAAGATGGACTCCTGGGTGGCGGCCAAGGGCAACAACCGCCCGCTCGGCTTCCTCACCCGCCAGGACATCCCGTTCCACTACGCGCTCGCCGAGAACTGGACCATCTGCGACGCCTACTTCTGCTCGATGCTGAGCGCCACCGGCCCCAACCGCACCTACCACTGGTCCGGCCAGATCGACCCGACCGGCGCGGCGGGCGGCCCGGCCTACGACGGCGGAGACGAGAAGGGCCTGCGCTGGCAGACCTACGCCGAGGCGCTGGAGAACGCCGGCGTCAGCTGGAAGGTCTACCAGAACGCCGCCGACAACTACGGCGACAACGCTTTGGCCTATTTCACCCAGTTCGCCAACGCCCCGGCCGGCAGCCCGCTCGCCGTCAAGGGCATGGGCTCCGTCCCCAAGGTCACCGGGAAGACCCCGGACGACATCGTCGCCGCGATCAAGTCCGACGTGCTGGCCGGGACGCTCCCGCAGGTCTCCTGGATCGTCCCCAACCAGGAGGTCTCCGAGCACCCCTACGCCACCCCGGCCGACGGCGCGCACTTCGTCCACCGGGTGATCGACGCGCTCAACGCGGACGCGGACGTCTTCAACTCCAGCGTCCTGTTCCTCAACTACGACGAGAACGACGGCTTCTTCGACCACGTCCCGCCGCCCGCCGCCCCGGCCGGCACCCCGGGCGAGTTCTACGGCGGCACCAACCTCGGCCTCGGCTTCCGCGTCCCGATGATCGCCGTCTCCCCGTGGACCCGCGGCGGCTGGGTCTCCTCCGAGGTCTTCGACCACACCTCGGTGCTGCGCTTCCTGGAGAAGTGGACCGCCGCCATCGGCAGGCCCGCCACCTGCGTCAACATCAGCGACTGGCGCCGCCGGGTCTGCGGCGACCTGACCGGCCTGTTCGACTTCGCCAACCCGGTCTACGGCCTGCCCGGGCTGCCCGACACGGCCGGCGCGGTGGTCGGCATGTCGAGCTGCGGCCCGCTGCCCAACCCGGCCCCGGTGGACAACAAGCTGCCCGCCCAGGAGACGGGAACCCGCCCGGCCCGCGCCCTGCCCCACCAGCCGAACGCCAACCTGGACCACCTGGAGTACGGCTCGGCCGGTGCGATCAAGGTCTGGCTGACGATGGCCAACGAGGGCGCGGTGGTGACCAAGTCCGCCCACTTCGCCGCCTACGCCAACGCCTACCGCGGCGGCGGCCCCTGGCAGTACACCGTCGACCCCGGCGGCAACCAGAGCGACTTCTTCAACTGCGGCACCGGCTTCGGCGGCGGCCCCTACGACCTGAGCGTGGTCGGCCCCAACCGCTTCCTGCGCCGCTTCAAGGGCGATGCCAACAAGGCCGGCAAGAACGCGGCCGTCACCTGCTCGTACGCGGTCGAACCGGGCACGGGCAAGCCCGCGGTGTACTTCAAGCTCGCCAACACCGGTACTGCGGCGATGACCTTCACCATCACGTCCACCAACTACCGCACCGACGGCCCCTGGACGTACCAGGTCCCGGCGGGCGGCAGTGTGACGGACTTCTTCAACGCCGTCGCCTACACGAATGGTTGGTACGACTTCACCGTGACGGTGAACGTGGACACCACCTGGTCCCAGCGCTTCACCGGCCACCTGGAGACCGGCACGGCCAGCATCACCGGCTGAGGCACAAAACGGGGTCCGCTGCCCGCACACCGGGCAGCGGACCCGGGGGAGGTGCGTCAGACCGCGCCGTTCAGGAAGTCGGGTGCCCGTCGTTGAGGTAGCGGGGCCGCCCATCCTGCAGGGCCGCCAGAGCGGCGTCATAACGAGGCAGAAGCCGGGCGCGCAGAAGCCGACGTGCGTCGGTAGGCGCGAGCATCGCAGCTTCTATCAGCTCGGCGTCATGGGGGAGTAGGACATCCGCCTGATCGGTGGTGATCACGCCACCGTCGAAGATGAAGGCAAGTTGATCGTCCCACGGCCCGTGTGGGGGTACCCAGTCGACGACGAGAAGCCCGCAGGTGCGGATCTCCAAGCCGAGTTCTTCGCGTAGCTCGCGGCGCGCCGCCAGTTCCGGGGCTTCGTTCGCCTCCGCCATCCCACCAGGGAGGTCCCAACCCGGCTTGTAGCCCGGGTTCACGACCAGGATCCGGCCCACGGGGTCTCTGATGATCACATCGGCGGCAACGCGTTTCCGCGCCTGTCTGGCGTTGCCCTCGGCGAGGTAGGCGGCCCATGCCACCGGGTCATCCGGCGTCGGTGTCCCCACTGCCGTTCCCTCCCCTTCGCGGCGGCATGATGTCGGCCAGTAGCAACGCCCGGGTTCTGCGTGCTTCGGCGAATCGTGCCAGATACTCACGGACGGGACGGTAATCGGCGTGCTCGGCGAGCTGATCCCGAAGGTCGTCAAGCTGCTGAACGACCCTTACTGAACCGAGGGTGGGGCTGGTAGCGAGAAGTTCGGCCCCGACCCCGACCGCGGCGTCCAGTTCCTTGCGCTGCACGTGCACGGCTGCGAGCGTGATGCGGCTCAATGCAAGGGATCTTGCCCGTCCATGGCCTCGAAGCCGCACGGCCTCCTGTGCGTGCTCCAGCGCATCGCTGTACCGCCCCAAGTCCTTGAGCGCCAGAGCGGACTCACTGGCCAGGGCCGCGTGATCGAAGGGGCTGAGCCAGGGATGAGCGTCATCCGTGGCGAGGTCGAGGAGAGTGCGAGCCTGCCCGAGTGCGTACCTCGCCGATGTCGGCTGCCCGAGTGCTGCCAGAGCGCGAGCGTGCATCGTGTGAAGGCGTGCGGCCAGACTCGGCAAGTGAGGGCCACCGCGGGCGATTTCAATCCCAGTCAATGCCCAATGTGCAGCCTGCTTGGTATCGCCGGACTGTAGGGACAGGTGACTGTTGCTCGCGGCGACGTGGGCCGCGAACGGCTGATCACCTGAGATCCGCGCGAGCGGCAATGCCTTGGCGAAGTGCGCAGCCGCCAGGACGTCCTGGCCCGAGTCATGCGCCATCCAGCCAGCCATTTCGGTGAGAGCGGCGGCGGCGCCGAAGACGCTTGGGCCCGTCGTGCCGTCCATCAAGCGCGGAGCCACACTCACCCGCAGGTGTTGTACAACGGCGCCGTACAGTCGCCCGCCGCCGGCTTGGCGGTCTGCCTCGCGAAACGCATCCATTGCTGCGAGGTCGTCGGATTCGGCAAGTACGGCCGCCAAGGGCGCCGGTTGCACCGGCGCTGTTGGTTCCCACGGGCGTATTGCGAGGCCGAACAAGCTGCCCGGGATGTGGAACGCGTCGGCCAGTTGCTCGAACATCGACAACTTTTCGACCCGGGTCCGACCATTCATGTAGTCGTACAGACGGCCCTGTGTGATCTCAGCTGCTGCGGCGAGACGGCGTGTGCTGACGCCACGGCCGTTCAGCAGCTTGAACAGAGCGCCGATATCGCGTGCTCGGAGGATGGCCAGCATCCGCTCATCTCCGAGGAGCCCCGCGACGACATCGCGCGGTGATGGTGGCTGGTCCAGGTCCACTGTTTCGCTCCCCCTGACGGCGCGCTCCGATCGTAAGCCCACAGCGTGTGCACGGACTCCAACTTGGAGTCACCGACTCGGAGTCTCCGGGCAAGGGCTCTGCGCCGTTGAATGGCGGCACTGGCAGGTGACTCGCTGCTCCCCGGGGAGCAGCGAGAGGATCAGCACCACCCGCCCTGGTCGCCCTTCCATGAGACGGCCGGTGCGGGCACCTCGCACCGATGTACGACCAGGAGCGTCGCCCGACGCCCGGTTCTCCCCATCGTGAGGAGCAGTCAGCATGAGCACCCCGATCGAACGTCCTCCCGGCCCGACAGCGCCGGAGATCGAGTGGCGCACCGAGAACGCCGACCAACCATCTACGTAGGAGGACTGGCCATGGCCTGGGGTACGGGTAAGGGCGGAAGCAGTGGCGGCGGATCGGGCGGCAACGACGGTGGGCAGGGCAGGCACGGGGGCAAGAAGGACCCCGGCGACTCCAAGACGACCGCCGATCACCAGAGCGGCAAGGTCGACAACAAGCACAAGAAGGACGAGAAGTAGTTGACCGGTGAGCACGAGACGGGGCAGGCCGCCATGCGCGGCCTGCTCCGGGCTGTCGCGGAATACCTCGGCCACGACGTGGCCCCCGAGTGGGAGGCCGCCGCCTACGCGGTCCCCCGCCACCACTTCATGCCGGAACTGGTCCGGGACGCGAACACACTTGAGCCGATCAGCAGGACCGGCGACCCCGCCGGCTGGTGGGCCACCGCCTATGCGGAAGCCCCGGTGGTCACTCAGGTCAACGACGGTCGGGAGACCGACGACGACCCGGTTCCGACGTCGTCCCTGTCCGATCCGGGAATCGTCTTCCGCATGCTCGACATGCTCGACCTGCGGAGCGGCATGCGCGTGCTGGAGATCGGCACCGGTCCGGGGTGGAACGCGGCGCTCATGTCGCACCGCCTCGGCCCGGACCTGGTGACCAGTGTCGAAGTCGACCCCGCTGTGGCCGCGAGCGCTCGCACCGCCCTGCACGACCTCGGGCTGTCCCCCGTGGTGGTGTGTGGTGACGGCAGCCGCGGATGGGCCCCGGGCGCTCCGTACGATCGCGTGATCGCCACCTGCGCGTTCCGGTCCGTGCCGTCGGATCTGATCGCACAGACCGTACCGGGCGGGTTGGTTCTGCTGCCGTGGGACAGTCCGTGGATGGGGTGGGGTTTGCTGCTGCTGGCGGTGGCCGAGGACGGCAGTGCCTCGGGGCGGTTCAGCCCGCACAGTGCTTTCATGCTCAATCGGAGGCAGCGATCCGGGGTCCGGCTCTACCGGGACGTGGTCCGGGACGAGCACGTGCCCGACGAGTCGTTCACCGACCTGCCCGCGTTCGAGATCGCCGAGGATCGGGGGGACCTGTCGTTCAGCATCGGCATTCGCCTTGCCGATGTGTGGCAGGCCTGGGACAACGATCCCGATGTGGACGGCGTCGCCCGCCGGCTCTGGCTCGCCACCACGGACGCGAAGTCGTGGGCGGCCGTGGACTGGGCGGGCGACGGAGCGAAGGGGTTCACGGTATGGCAGCACGGTCCCCGACGGCTGTGGGCCGAGGTGGCCGAGGCCCATGCGTGGTGGCTGGTCGAGGACGAGCCCGGACCTGACCGTTTCGGGCTGACCGTGGCCCCCGACGGGTCGCACAGCTACTGGCTCGACGACCCGCGGACGGTCGTACGGAGTTCCGCACCCCCGCTGGAGTGAGCCCGGGGCGCCGCCGATTGGGCGGCGCCCCGGACCTCACAACTCCCGGGGAAACCACGGGTCGTGGACCTCCCGAGGGCCGTCCGGGGTCAACAGAGTAAGCGTGAACGGACCCGCCGCGTACTCGGTCAGCAGCACCGCGCCGTGGCGGGTCTCCAGTTCGGCCTGGAGGGGCACCCGCAGCCGGCTCAGCGCCCGCCGCAGTTGCAGCGCGTCGCGGCGGCTGATCGGCTGCGGAGCGCGCAGCACTACCCGCAGGGGGCTCAGCGGGCCTGCCACCGGTTCGCCGGTGGCCAGCTCGTAGCCGATCGCGCCGACCGGGCCCCAGGCCAGCCGGTGGTCCGCGATCAGCTGTCCGGCGGTGGGCAGCACCGCCAGGGCCGGGACCGCCGCGATCCGGGCGGGGGACAGCAGGCCGATCCGGCCCGGCAGCTGCTCCGGGCGCAGCGTGCGGGCCACCGCCGCCCGGGGTGCCAGTGCGTCCAGCCGCTGCCCGCGTTCGGGGCCGCGCACCGTGACCGGGATCCAGGTCTCGGCGGCGGCCGACGCGTCCCGGGTGCAGCGCACGGGACGGGGCGTGTCCACGGGCGACCCCGCCATGGAAGGGGCCCGGGCGACCGTCACCCAGGGGTGCGCGCGCAGCACCTGCCGGGTCCAGGCGGGAAGTTCGCCGCCGTCGAGGGGCCGCAGGGAGCTGGGGCACCGCATCAGCAGCAGGTCGTGCGCGCCGGGCGGCCGCCCGCCCGGTGCAGCCAGGGCCCCGACCAGTCGGCGCGGCCCGCCGTGCGGGTCCTCACTCGGACGGGGGAGGCGGGGAAGGGCGGCGACGGTCACGGTGGGCTCCAGGGGTGGACGGGACCGGCTGACGGTTCCCACCCTTCCCCCGCCCCACCGCCCCGGCTACGGACCTTCGGCGCCCACCACCCGGGACCAAGGGCTCAACCGGGACCAAGGGCTCAACCGGGATCAAGGGCTCAACCGGGACCGAGGGCCCAACGGCCCCGCAGCGGGTGCGGGCCCGGCACCGCGGTGTGAGAGTGGGGGCAAACCGGAATCAGCCCGGAGGAGGAGTCATGGGCATCTTCGACAGGTTCCGCCACAAGGCGCAGCACTCCGCCGAGGAGGCCAGGTCCTCGCTCGGTGGGGGCCCCGAGCAGGGCACCGCCGCGATGACCGACGCCGCGCAGCGCGCCGCGCTCGCGCACGACGAGGCCGCCGACGCCTTCGGCAGCGAGGCGGAGAAGGCCAGGGAGGCCCGGGAGTCGGCCGCGATCGGCGAGCGGGAGGCCGAGGAGCGGGCCCGCCAGGACATGACCGCGGAGGGTGACCCCTGGGGCTGACCCGCTGGGGCGGGCGACCCGGCCGCCGCTCACCGCTCCCGGGGCGGTAGCGGCGGCCGCCGCAGGTCCGGGCGCGGTGTGTCCGCCGGGGGAGGTACCGCGGCCGGTGCGTCCTCCAGCAGGTCCAGTGCCAGCCGCACCGCCGTGGCCAGTTCCGGGTACCGCCCGGCGGCCCAGTCCCCGGGGGTGCGGAGCACGTGCACGTCCGGTTCGACGCCCCGGTTCTCGATCGACCAGCCGAGCCCGCCGGTGAACCAGGAGGCGTTCTTCGGCACCGAGATCTGCGTCCCGTCGCCGAGCAGGTGCCGCCCGGTCATGCCGACCACTCCGCCCCAGGTGCGGTTGCCGACCACCGGGCCGAGTCCGAGCAGCCGGATCGCGGCGATGACGACGTCCCCGTCCGAGCTGGTGGCCTCGTCGGCGAGTGCCACCACCGGCCCGCGCGGCGCGTCGCGCGGCCACCGGACGGGTTCCCGGCCCCGGCTGAAGTCCCAGGCCAGCACGCGGCGGGTGAGTTTCTCCAGGACGAGTTCGGAGACGTTGCCGCCGGCGTTGCCGCGCACGTCCAGGACGAGCGCGGGTTTGTCCATCTCCCGCCGCACGTCCCGGTTGAACTGCGCCCAGCCGGAGCCGCCGAGGTCGGGGATGTGCAGGTAGCCGCACCGGCCGTCGCTGAACTCCCGGACCAGGGCGCGCCGTTTGACCACCCAGTCCTGGTAGCGGACGGGCCGTTCGTCGGTGAGCGGGGTGACCGTGATCCGGCGCGGGGTGCCGTCGGGGCCGCCCCGGCGCAGGGTGAGCTCGACGCTGGTGCCGCCGGTGCCGGCGAGCAGCGGCAGCGGTCCGCGCACCGGGTCGACGGGGCGCCCGGCGACGGCGAGCAGTTCGTCGCCGTCGTGCACGCCGTGGGTGGCGAGCGGGGCGCGGGCGCGCGGGTCGGAGGACTCGCCGGGCAGGACGCGGTCGACCAGCCAGTGTCCGTCGGGGGTGCGGTGGGCGTTGGCGCCGAGCAGGCCGACGGGCTGCTGGGCGAGGGAGGGGCCCTCGCCGCGGCGGGACGGGGTGACGTAGGCGTGCGAGGTGCCGAGTTCGCCGAGGAGTTCGCGCAGCAGGTCGGCGAAGTCGTCGGGGCCGGCGATCCGCTCCAGCAGCGGCTCGTACTGGGCGACGAGGGCGGGCCAGTCGAGTCCGCACATCCCCTCGTCCCAGAACTGGTCCCGGACGATCCGCGCGGCCTCCGCGTAGGACTGGCGCCACTCGGCGGCCGGGTGCACGGTGTGGGTGATCCGCCGCAGGTCGACGGTGGTGGCGCCGGAGGGCGCGGTGACCGGGACGATCCGCAGGGTGCCGGCCGAGTAGACGGCGACCGAGCCGCCGTCGCCGGAGACCGCGAAGCCGTCGAGCCGGTCGGCGAGGGTGGAGCGGCTGCCGCGAGCCAGGTCGTAGTACTCCAGGGAGGGGCGGCCGGAGGTGTCGTCGGGGTTGGTGAAGGTCTGGCCGAGCATGCCGGAGATCGGCCAGCGCAGCCAGACCAGGCCACCCCGGACGGCGTCGGTGGCCGAGTACTTGCCGGCCAGGACGGGGAACTGGACCAGCCGCTCGCCGATGCCCTCGGGGTCGACGTGGACGGTGCCGTCGCCGCCGCCGTCGCCGTGCGGGGCGGGGTCCTCGTCGGGGGCGGCGAACGGGGACGGGGTGCCGGCGGCGAGCGGGACGAGGTAGGGGCGGCAGCCGAGCGGGAAGGAGAGGTCGCCGGTGTGCACGTCGTGGACGGGGTCGAAGCCGCGCCAGGAGAGGAAGGCCAGGTAGCGGCCGTCCCGGGTGAAGACCGGCTGCTCGTCCTCGAACCGGCCGTCGGTGACGTCGACGACCGGTGCGGGGGCGCCGGTGCGGGTGAGCCGGATCCGGCGCAGTGAGCGGCCGGCGGCGGGCTGGGACCAGGCGATCCACCGCGAGTCGGGCGAGAAGCGGGCGCTGGTGACCGGTCCGTGGCCGGAGGCGGCGAGTTCCCGGACGGTGCCGTCGGCGGCGGTGAGCAGCAGTAGCCGCCCGTCGGCGGAGGTGACGGCGAGGAGGGCGCCGTCGGGGGCCGCGGTGAGTTCCAGGACGCGGCCGAGCCGCCCGGCGGCGAGCACCCGGTGGCCGTGCTGCGAGGGTGCCTGCTCGTGGCCGGGCAGCGGCACGATCTCGACGGCGTCCTCGCCCTCGGCGTCGGTGATCCAGGCGGCCTCGCCGGTCCCGGCGAGCACGACCGGCAGCCGGGTCCGGACGCCGGGGGTGTCGGCGAGCGCCCGGGCCGGGCCCTCGCGGTGGGTGAGCCAGTACTGGCTGCCGCGGACGGTGATCACCCCGGCCCGGCCGGTGCGGTCGCAGGCGAGGTCCTTGACGTGGGAGGCGGCGGCGACCCGGTACGGGCGGCGGCCGGCCCGGGAGCCGCCGAGCGGGACGCGCAGCCGGCGCGGGGCGGGGGCGTCGAGGCCGTCCAGCAGCCAGAGGTCGCCGGCGTGCTGGTAGACGATCCGGGTGCCGTCGGTGGCGGCCTCGCGGGCGTAGTAGGAGGCGTGGTCGGTGTGCCGGCGCAGTCCGGTGCCGTCGGGGCGGCAGGAGTAGAGGTTGCCGACGCCCTCGTGGTCGGAGAGGAAGGCGATCCGGTCGCCGTCGGGGGCGGTGACCGGCATCGGGCAGGCGAGGTGTCCGGGGAGGTCGGCGAGGATCCGTTCGCCGTCCACCCAGAGCCGGCCGGTGGCGCCGCCGCGGTAGCGCTTCCAGGCGGCGGGTTCGTGCGGGGCGGCTCCGGTGAGCAGCACGGTGTGGGCGGGGCCGACCTGGGCGTCGCCGACCGGTCCCCAGGGCATCCGCCGGGCGGGGCTGCCGTCGGGGGGCAGGGCGTGCGCCCAGGTGTAGTGGCCGAAGGGCTCGTGGTAGGAGGTGACGGCGAGCAGTTCGCCGTCGGGCAGCCAGCCGCGCAGCCGGGTGTCCTGGCTGCCCCAGTAACTGAGCCGGCGGGCCTCGCCGCCGTCGACCGGGGCGGTCCACACCTCGGGGGCGAGGCTCAGCCAGCCGGTCCAGGCGAGGGTGCGGCCGTCGGGGGAGATCCGGGGGTGGCTGACCCGGGTGCGGTCGCAGCTGATCCGCCAGGCCCGGCCGGTGCCGGCGGCGTCGGGGTCGAGCGGGGCGATCCAGACGTCGTCCTCGGCGGTGAACGCCAGCAGGCCCCCGCGCAGGTGGGGGTGGCGGAGGTAGCCGGGCGACGTCACCCTTCCATGCTTCGGCCGCGGGTCGCGCCCGGCAACCCGAGCCCGGACGGGCGGGTCGGGCGAGGGCCCCGGGACCCGCCCCGACCTGCCGCTCCCGGCCCCCGGAACCGGTCTGGACCATTGACACCGTACGGCCGGATCCACTTCAGTGGTCTAGTCCAACTCTGATGCCCGGCCGCGCCGTTCCCCCACCACCGGTGCGCGCCCGGGCATGCCCCGGACACCCCCACACCCGCGCCTCCGCGAGGAGTCCCCCACATGCGCAGATCACCCGTCACCCTGCCCGCGCCCGCCCGCCGCCGGCCGCGCGCCCTGCTGGCCGCCGGCACCGCCTCGGCCGTCGCCGCCGCCACCATGGTCGGCCTCACCCTGGGCCTGGCGCCCAGCGCCTCGGCCGGGGAGTTCCTGGTCAACGGCGGTTTCGAGAGCGGCGCCCTCGGCCCCTGGAGCTGCTCCGGCGGCACCGGCAGCGTCGTCACCGGGCAGTCCCACGGCGGGAGCTACGCCCTCGCCGGGGCCGCCTCGGCGGGCGACAGCGCCCGCTGCGCGCAGACCGTCGCCGTCGCGCCGAACACCGCCTACACGCTCAGCGCCTACGTCAAGGGCTCGTACGTCTACCTCGGCGTGGACGGCGGCACCTCGACCTGGACGCCCGGCACCGGCGGCGCCTACCAGAAGCTGAGCGTCGCCTTCACCACCGGCGCCACCCAGACCAGCGCCACCGTCTACACCCACGGCTGGTACGGCCAGGGCACCTACTACGCGGACGACGTCTCGCTGGACGGCCCCGGCGCCCCCAGCCCGACCGCGACGCCGACGGTCACTCCGACCGTCACGCCCACCGTGACGCCGACGGTCACCCCCACGGTGACCCCGACCGTCACGCCCACCGGGACCCCGACCACCCCGCCGCCCGGCTCCAAGGCCCTGGTCGGCTACCTGCACGCGAGCTTCGCCAACGGCGCCGGCTACACCCGGGTGGCGGACGTCCCCGACTCCTGGGACTTCATCAACCTCTCCTTCGGCGAGCCGACCTCCGTCACCTCGGGCGACATCCGGTTCAACCGCTGCCCGGCCACCGAGTGCCCGACCGCCGAGTCCGACGCCGACTTCAAGGCCGCCATCGCGGCCAAGCGCGCCAAGGGCAAGAAGGTGCTGATCTCGATCGGCGGCCAGAACGGCCAGGTGCAGCTCACCACCGCCGCCGCCCGGGACGCGTTCGTCGGCTCGGTCTCGGCGATCATCGACAAGTGGGGCCTGGACGGCCTGGACATCGACTTCGAGGGCCACTCGCTGTCGCTCCAGACCGGCGACACCGACTTCAAGAACCCGACCAGTCCGGTCGTCGTCAACCTGATCTCGGCGATCCGGACGCTCAAGGCCAAGTACGGCCCCAGCTTCGTGCTGACCATGGCGCCGGAGACCTTCTTCGTCCAACTCGGCTACCAGTACTACGGTTCCGGTCCCTGGGGCGGCCAGGACCCGCGGGCGGGCGCGTACCTGCCGGTCATCCACGCCCTGCGCGACGACCTGACCCTGCTGCACGTCCAGGACTACAACTCCGGCTCCATCATGGGCCTGGACAACCAGTACCACTCCATGGGCGGCGCGGACTTCCACGTCGCGATGACCGACATGCTGCTCAAGGGCTTCCCGGTGGCGGGCAACACCAGCAACGTGTTCCCGGCGCTGCCCGCCTCCAAGATCGCCATCGGCATGCCGGCCACCACCAACGCGGGCAACGGCTACGTCGCTCCGGCCGAGGTGAACAAGGCGCTGGACTGCCTCACCAGGCTCGCCAACTGCGGAAGCTACGTCCCCAAGGCGGGCGCCCAGCCCGGCCTGCGCGGTCTGATGACCTGGTCCATCAACTGGGACCAGTTCGGCGGCCGGGAGTTCTCGAAGAACTTCGACTCCTACTTCCGCCGCTGAGGGCCGACCGGCCACCGGTCGAAGGCTGAGGCCCGAAGCCCGAAGCCCGACGGCCGAGGCCCGACGGCTGAGGCCCGAGGCCCGGAGGCTGACCGCTGGGCGGCGGTGGGTCGGACGAACCCGCCGCTCAGCGGTCCACCCGGACCGCCGCCAGGTACTCCGCGATCGCGTCCCGGTTGCGGGTCAGACAGGAGATCCGCTCGCTCATCCCGGACAGCTCCTGCTCCAGGGTGGCCATCATCTCCGGGGTGGCGTGCTCGAAGTGGATGGTGCGGGGCTTGTCGAGACAGGGCAGGATCTGTTTGATGATCCGGGTCGGCAGCCCCGCGTCCAGCAGCCCCCGGACCTGCAGCACCCGGTCCACCGTCGGCTCGTCGTAGGCGCGGTAGCCGTTGGCGCAGCGCTCGGCCACGATCAGCCCCTGCTCCTCGTAGTACCGCAGCAGCCGCCGGGACGCCCCGGTCCGTTCGGACAGCTCGCCGATCCGCATGTGCCCCACCTCACAGCCGGTCGCGTTGACCCTCACATCAATGTGAGGGTTCGAGCATATCCGGCATGCCGACCACTCCACGGACGACCGTCCGGACCGCCCCGCCCGCCGCCCCGCCCGCCGCCCCGGCGCCGGCGGCCCTGCCGCTGCCCGCCCTGCTGGCCCTCGCCACCGCCGTCTTCGTCACCGCCCTCACCGAGACCCTGCCGGCCGGCGTGCTGCCCGGGATGAGCGCGGACCTCGGCGTCGGCGAGTCCGCCATGGGCCAGGCCGTCACCGTCTACGCCGTCGGCACCGCCCTCACCGCCGTCCCGCTCACCGCGGCCACCGCCGGCTGGGGCCGCCGACGCCTGCTGCTCACCGCGATGGTGGGCTTCGCCGCCGCCAACACCGTCACCGCGCTGTCCACCAGCTACCCGCTCACCATGGCCGCCCGCTTCCTCGCCGGGGTCGCCGCCGGCCTCGCCTGGGCCCTGCTCGCCGGGTACGCCCGGCTGCTCGCGCCGCCCGAGCTCCAGGGCCGGGCCATCGCCGTCGCGATGACCGGGGTGCCGCTCGCCCTGTCGCTGGGCGTGCCCGCCGGGACCTTCCTCGGCTCGGCGACCGGCTGGTGGGTGCCGTTCCTGCTGATGACCGCGATCGCGGTCGGCGTGACCGGCTGGATCGCCGCGGCCGTCCCCGAGGTGCCCGGCCGGGCCCGCGGCGAACGGACCCCGGTGCTGCGCTCCCTCACCGTCCCGGGGGTGACCCCGGTGCTCACCGTGACCGTCGTCCTCGTCCTCGCCCACACCGTCCTCTACACCTACATCGCGCCCTTCCTCGACCGGCGCGGCATGGGCGGCGCCACCGACGCCGTGCTGCTCGCCTTCGGCGCGGCCTCGCTGCTGAGCATCTGGCTCACCGGCGCGCACATCCACCGCAGGTCCCGCGCGCTCACCGTCGGCGCCACCCTGCTGATCGCCGCCGCGGCCGCCGTACTCGGTCTGGCCACCGGCAGCACCCTCGCGGTGTACGCGGCCGCCGCGCTGTGGGGACTCGGCTGGGGCGGCATGCCCACTCTGCTGCAGACCGCCGTCGGCGACGCGGGCGGCGAGCAGGCGGACGCCGCGCAGACGGTGCTGGTCACCCTGTGGAACGCGGCGATGGCCGGCGGGGGCGTGGCCGGCGGCCTGCTGCTGGACCGGCTCGGCGCGGGCTCCTTCCCGTGGACGGTGCTGCTCCTGCTGCTGGCCGTCCTGGCGGTCGTCCTGGCCGCGCGTACCCACGGCTTCCCGGCCCGCCGCCCCGGCGCCGCCTCCTGACCGGTGCCGCGCCCGGCCCGCCGCCCGAGCGGTGCCGGTCCAGTACCCGCCCGGCCCGGGCACCGGCGCGTCCGGCGGCACCGCCGGCCGGGTGACCCGGTGCCCGGGCGGGCCCGCTGACGAATTATCATCCAGCAATGACCACCGCAGAGTTGATCCGGATCGTCTCCCGCTCCTCGCCGATGGCGCTCGCCCAGGTCGAGCGGGTCAGGGCCGAACTCGCCGCCCTGCAGCCGGAGGTGCGCACCGAGGTGGTTCCGGTGACCACCTCGGGCGACCGCTGGATGGGCGATCTGGCCCGGCTCGGCGGCAAGGGCGCGTTCACCAAGGAGGTGGACGCCGCGCTGCTCGCCGGCGAGGCGGACCTCGCGGTCCACTGCCTCAAGGACGTGCCGGCCGACCGCCCGCTGCCGGCCGGCACCGTGTTCGCCGCCCATCTGCGCCGCGACGACATCCGGGACGCGCTGGTCCACCCCGGCGGTCTGACCCTGGACGAGCTGCCGCCCGGCACCCGGATCGGCACCTCCTCGGTCCGCCGGCGGGCCCAGCTCTCGGCCTCCCACCCGCATCTGGAGTACGTGCCGATCCGCGGCAACGCCAACAGCCGGCTGGCCAAGCTGGCGGCGGGGGAGGCGGACGCCCTGCTGCTGGCGCTCTCCGGGCTGGAGCGGATCGGCGAGACGGCGCGGATCAGCGAGGTGCTGTCGGTCGAGGTGATGTGCCCGCCGATCGGCGCCGGGATCCTCGCCCTGCAGTGCCGCGCCGACGACACCGCCACCATCGACGCCGTCACCGGCCTCGGCGACCACGCGACCTGGCGCGAGGCGAGCGCCGAGCGGATGTTCCTGCACGTGCTCCAGGGGCACTGCAACTCGCCGATCGCGGGCTGGGCCAAGGCCGAGGAGGACGGCCGCCTCTCGCTGCGCGGCCGGGTCTTCACCCCGGACGGCAAGCAGGTCCTGGACGCGCACGAGTGGGCGGGCTCGCTGAGCCCGGAGGACCTCGGCACCGCGACGGCGCTGGCCCTCAAGCGGCAGGGCGCCTCCGAGCTGATCGCCGCGATCCCGCACTGACCGGCTCCCGGCTCCCGGCCCCCTGGCTCCGGCTCCGGCGCGGCTGCCGGGGCCGGTCCCGGGGCCGGTCCAGGTCCACGGCCGGAACGCCGGAACCCCCGGAAACGCCGGTAGGCCCCTCGCTCGCGCGAGGGGCCTACCGATTGTCTGTGCGCCGCCAGGGACTCGAACCCCGGACCCGCTGATTAAGAGTCAGCTGCTCTAACCAACTGAGCTAGCGGCGCGCGCTGACGGGGAAGACATTACCTGGTCAGCGGGGGAAACACACAATCGGTCCGGACCGCCCCCCCGGACGGTCCGGACCGCCGTGCCGGTCAGGGGACGAGGACGACCTTCCCCCGGACGTGCCCGGTGCCCACCAGCCGGTGGGCGTCGGCCACCCGCTCCAGCGGGAAGGTCTCGGCGATCTCCAGCCGCAGCCCGCCCGCCTCCCAGAGTCCGACCAGCTCGGCCAGTCGTGCCGCCGTCCGCTCGCCCCTGACGCCGACGGCGCCCAGCCGCGCGGCCCCCCGGTAGTCGACCACGGTGCCGATCCTGGACCGGTCGGCGACCAGCTCGACGGAGGCCTCCAGCGCCCCGCGCCCGGCCAGGTCGAAGGCCGCGTCCACCCCCTGCGGCGCCACCGCCCGGACCCGCTCGACCAGCCCCTGGCCGTAGCCGACCGGGATCGCGCCGAGCGCCCGCAGATGGTCGTGGTTGCGCTCGCTCGCGGTGCCGATCACCGTGGCGCCCCAGGCCCGGGCCAGCTGGACGGCGACCGTGCCGACCCCGCCCGCGGCGGCGTGGACGAGCACGGTGTCGCCCTTGCCGACCTTCAGCGCGGTGAGCCCGACGTGCGCGGTCTGCCCGGAGGCGGACAGCGCGCCGGCGTGCTCCCACGGCATCCCGGCCGGCTTGCGCACCAGCCGGTCCGCGTCGGCGACGACCAGTTCGGCGGCGCAGCCGAGCACCCGGAAGCCCAGCACCTCCTCGCCGACCGCCCAGCCGTCGACGCCGGGGCCGAGGGTGTCGACCACCCCGGCGAACTCGTTGCCCGGGGTCAGCCCGGGGACGAGCTCGACGCCGTACGGCGCCCGGCCCTCCCGGATCGCGAGGTCCGCCGGCTGCACCCCGGCGGCGTAGACCCGGATCCGGACCTGGCCCGGGCCGGGGGTGGGGTCGGGCACGGTGGTCACCCGCAGCTCCTCGGGGCCGCCGAACCGGGGGACGGTCACTGCCTTCATGCCGGGCGCTCCTGTCACGTGCTGTCGCAATCCCTGCCGGATCCCGCGGTCCGCTGTCGGTCCGGACCCGCGAGGTTCCGATCATCGGATCTGAAGCGCGCTTGAGGTCAACCCCTCCTCGGCGTGTCGCCCGAGTTGAGATCATTGTCGGATTTATCCTCGACGGCGGCCCGGGCCATGTCCGGGCCATGTCCGGGTCGGCACCCGGGTCCGCACCCGCGTCCGCATGCGGCTCGCATCCGCGTTCGACCACCGCTCGCCATCGAGAGGACCTCCCCGTGGGCCAGCTGCCCCTGCTCTTCCTGGTGCTGCTCGCCTCCGTGGTGACCATGCCGCTGGCCAATCGGACCGGGGTCCCGCAGCCGGTCCTGATGACCCTGCTCGGCATCGCCATGGCACTGATCCCGCAGATCCCGGACATCGCGATCGACCCCGAGCTGATCCTGCCGCTGGTGCTGCCACCGCTGATCTTCGCCGTCGCCCGGCGCTCCTCGGTCCGCTACTTCAAGGCCAACATCCGCTCCATCCTGCTGCTCGCCGTCGCCCTCGTCGTGGTCACCACCGTGGCCGTCGCCGGCACCGTGCACTGGCTGCTGCCCGGCCTGCCGGTCGCCGCCGCCATCGCGGTCGGCGCCCTGGTCTCCCCGCCCGACCCGGTCGCCGCCGTCGCGGTGGCCGGCAGCGTCGGACTGCCCCGCCGATTGGTCGCCATCCTGGAGAGCGAGGGCCTGTTCAACGACGTCACCGCGATCGTCGTCTACTCGCTGGCCATCGACGCCGTGGTCGGCGGCGACTTCTCCGGCGGCGACGCCGTGCTGCGCTTCGTGCTCTCGGCCGTCCTCGCGGTCGTCATCGGCGTCGCCCTCGGCTGGGCCACCAGCAAGCTCGCCTCCTACCTGGAGGACCCCACCCAGCAGGTCGCGCTCAACCTGCTGGTGCCGTTCGCCGCCTACAGCCTGGCCGAGGAGATCCACGGCTCCGGCGTGCTCGCCGTCGTCGTCTGCGGCCTCTACCTCGCCGAACGGGCCGCCGACGCCGACGCCGTCGCCTACCGGCTGGTCGGCAACGCCTTCTGGGAGATCGTCGAGATCCTCATCACCGGCTTCGCCTTCGGCCTGATCGGCCTCGAACTCGCCACCGTCCTCAGGGAGGCCGGCTCCGGCTGGACCGGCATGCTCGGCGACGCCGCCGTGGTGATCGCCGTCGTGGTGGGGGTCCGGCTGCTCTGGCTGCTCCCGGCCGGCTGGCTCTCCCGGCGGCTGCGGGCCGACTCCGAGGAGGACACCCCGATCAGCTGGCAGGAGAGCGTGGTGCTCTGGTGGTCCGGGATGCGCGGGGTCGCCACCGTCGCCCTGGCCCTCGCGATCCCGCTCACCGTCGACACCGGCGAGCCCTTCCCGGAGCGCGGCCGACTGGTCTTCATCGCCTTCGGCGTGGTGCTCTTCACCCTGCTGGTCCAGGGCCTCACCCTGCCCTGGACGGCCAAGCGGCTGCACCTCGACCTCGACCACGACCGGCACGAGCAGGAGGTCCGGATGCTGTGGTGGCGGGCGGCCAAGGCCGGACTGCGCCGGCTCGGCGAACTGGAGGAGGCGGACAAGCTGCCCGCCGAGGTCGCCGACCGCCTGCGGGACCGTCAGCACGACCGGCTGGCCCGGCTCTGCCCCGAGAACTACGCCGAGGAGGAGGCCGCCGAGGCCAAGCAGCGGCTCGCCCAGTGGCGCGCGGCGCACAGCGTCGAACAGGAGATGATCGCCGCCTCCCGGCGCGAGATGCTGGCCGCCCGCGCCGAGCCCGGCGCCGACCCGGAGCTCGTCGACCGGGTGCTGCGCGGCCTCGACCTGCGGTCCGAACGGAAGTGACGGCCGGTCCGTCCGGGCGACCCCACGGCGGGTCGGAGGGACGGACCGTGACGGCCGGACGGACGCCCCGCGAAGCCCGTCCGAACAGTGCGAACCCCGACCGGACGCCGACGAACGGAATGTGCGCCGGGGCCCCCGGCGTTGCATAGGCTGATCCCGGGCAAGGCCGTCAACGGAGTCGGCGCACCCCCCCAGGACCCGCACGGCCGCGCGACACCCTCCCGCCCGGTCCTGCCGGTATCTGCACCCGAGGAAACGAGGAGCCACCGATGTCGGAGACCCGCGCCGACGCCCGTACCCCGCTGGACCGCACCCCGGAGTGGGCCGCCCTCGCCAAGCACCGGGAGGAGTTCGGCGACACGCACCTGCGCGAGCTGTTCGCCGCCGACCCGGAACGCGGCCGCCGCTACACCCTCCAGGTCGGCGACCTGCACGTCGACTACGCCAAGCAGCTCGTCACCGACGAGACCCTGGCGCTGCTGCGCGAACTGGCCGGGGCCACCGGCGTCGCCGCCCTGCGGGACGCGATGTTCCGCGGCGAGCGGATCAACACCACCGAGGACCGCGCCGTCCTGCACACCGCGCTGCGCGCCCCGCGTGACGCCGTGATCGAGGTCGACGGCGAGAACGTCGTCCCCGCGGTGCACGCCGTGCTCGACCGGATGGCCGCCTTCGCCGAGCAGGTCCGCGGCGGCGAGTGGCGCGGCCACACCGGCAAGCGGATCCGCTCCGTCGTCAACATCGGCATCGGCGGCTCCGACCTCGGCCCCGCGATGGCCCACGAGGTGCTGCGCTCCTTCAGCCGGCGCGACCTCGACGTCCGCTTCGTCTCCAACGTGGACGGCGCCGACCTGTACGAGGCCGTCCGCGACCTGGACGCCGCCGAGACGCTGTTCGTCGTCGCGTCCAAGACCTTCACCACCATCGAGACCATCACCAACGCGGTCTCGGCCCGGAACTGGCTGCTCGCCGAGCTGGGCGCCGGCGCCGACGCGGTCGCCAAGCACTTCGTCGCGCTCTCCACCAACGCCGAGGGCGTCGCGGACTTCGGCATCGACACCGCGAACATGTTCGAGTTCTGGGACTGGGTCGGCGGCCGCTACTCCTACGACTCGGCGATCGGCCTCTCGCTGATGATCGCCATCGGCCCGGACGCGTTCCGGGAGATGCTCGACGGCTTCCACCTGGTCGACGAGCACTTCCGCACCGCCCCGCCGGAGGAGAACGTCCCGCTGCTGCTCGGCCTGCTCGGGGTCTGGTACGGGGCCTTCTTCGACGCCCAGGCGCACGCGGTGCTGCCCTACTCGCACTACCTGTCGAAGTTCACCGCATACCTCCAGCAGCTCGACATGGAGTCCAACGGCAAGTCGGTGGACCGCGACGGCAAGCCGGTGAGCTGGCAGACCGGCCCGGTGGTCTGGGGCACCCCCGGCACCAACGGCCAGCACGCCTACTACCAGCTGCTGCACCAGGGCACCAAGACGATCCCGGCGGACTTCATCGGCTTCGCCGAGCCGGTCGCCGACCTGCCGCCGGGCCTGGTCGCCCAGCACGACCTGCTGCTCGCCAACTTCTTCGCCCAGACCCAGGCGCTGGCCTTCGGCAGGACGCCGGAGGAGGTCGCGGCCGAGGGCGTGCCGGCCGAGCTGGTCCCGCACAAGACCTTCCGGGGCAACCACCCGACCACCACCGTGCTGGCCGGCGCGCTGACCCCCTCGGTGCTCGGCCAGCTGGTCGCCCTCTACGAGCACAAGGTGTTCGTGCAGGGTGCGATCTGGAACATCGACTCCTTCGACCAGTGGGGCGTCGAGCTGGGCAAGGTGCTCGCCAAGCGGATCGAGCCGGTGCTGCTGACCGGTGAGGGCACGGAGCGGCTGGACAGCTCCACCGCCGCGCTGGTGGCCCGCTACCGGGAGCTGCGCGGCCGCTGAGGCCCGCCCGGGCCGTCGTCCGCTCCGGCGGGCGGCGGCCCGGGTGCTGTTCGTTCCGGGTGCTGTTCGCCGGAGCCCCCGGGTGGCGCCGAGAGGGTGCCGGAAACGCCGGAAGGCCCCTCGCTCGCGCGAGGGGCCTTCCGGTTGTCTGTGCGCCGCCAGGGACTCGAACCCCGGACCCGCTGATTAAGAGTCAGCTGCTCTAACCAACTGAGCTAGCGGCGCCTGCTGACAGAGAGGACTCTAGCAGCGGGGCGCGGTCCGGCCAAAATCGAATACCCGCACCTCCCGGGCGGCCGTTCCGGGCCAGGGGGTCCGCTGCGGGGTCCGCTACGGGGGGCAGGCGCCGACCGGCTCGCGGGCCGCCCGGACGCAGGCCCAGAGGACGACGGAGGCGCCCGGCAGCCACGGCTCCCGGCTCTCCGGGGCGACGATCCACCGCCCGGAGCCGAGACCGGGCGAGTCCGGGCTGTTCACCATCCGCTGCACCGGCGGCACCGTCACCGTGTCGCCCTTGCCGTGGCAGAGCAGCGGCGGCACGTCCCGGGCCCACTCCTCCCAGGCCAGCAGCCGGCGCAGCCGGGGAGCGGCCCCGGGCTGCGCGAACAGCAGGGTCCGCCCCCGGAAGACCGCCACCGGTCCGCAGCCGGGACCGGAGGCCCACAGCTCGTCCAGCACCCGGCGGCCGAACAGCGACGGCATGCTGATCACGTCGAAGGCCCGGCCGCAGGGCAGTACCGAGGGCGCCCACGGCCGGGACTCCCAGAGGGCGCGCATGCTGCGGGGGTACTCGCTGGCGGAGGCGAGCCAGGCCTCCCCGGCCACGGTCACGTACTCCACCGACTGATAGGTCCAGATGTCCACGGACAGCAGCCTGGGGTTTCCGGGCCGTGGCCGGGAGGGAAACTCCGGTTCGCCGGACAGCGGGGCGGGCACGGGCGTACCCTTCCGCTTCCTCCGGCATATGCCAGAGGCGCCGGGCACCTACTGCCGCCGCCCGGGCCGGGTCAGTCCTCGTGCCGCCGGGGCCGGAGCAGGCTGCGGCCGTACTCGATCATCTTGGCCGCGTAGTCCGGGGTCCAGTCCGCCCGGACCGCGATCTCGGTCTCGGGCAGCGCGTCGAAACGGCGCGGATCCGCCAGCTGCGCTGCCGCGACCGCCTGGAAGTCGGTCGCCCGCTCGGCCGCCGCCCGGAAGGCCAGGGCCAGCTCGGTGGAACGGCGCAGCAGCTCGGCCGGGTCGTCGATCGACTCCAGGTCGAAGAAGCGCTCCGGCTCCGGTTCGTCGGCCTGCGGCTCGAACAGCAGCTGCACCGGACGCTGCCGCCGGCCGGGCGCCGCACCGGCGCCCGCACCGGGACCGGCCGCCGCGGCGGGGCCGCTCGGGTCGGACGCCTGCGCCTGGGAGTCGGGCATGGACGGACACCTCCGGGTGCTCGATGGGGGCGGGCGACAACTGCTCGGGACGGGCGCCGCCCGGTCGTGGCCGCCGTCCATTGTCTCGCGCCGGCGGCCGGTAACGGAACGGTGCGCGTCCGGGCGCTATTCCCGGCGGATGCGCCGGGGGCGTGCGTCCACCGTGCGCCCGCCGTCTCCCCACCGTGCGTCCGCGAGGCCCGGCCGCACCCCCGGCGGCGCCGGCCGGGCCGGGCCGCCCGGCCTCAGGAGCGGCCCAGCCGCACCCGGTGGCCGGACAGGTGGTGCAGCACCCGGTGGTTGGCCTCCCAGCCGTCGGGGAAGGCGACCGGCACACCCAGCTGCACCGGTTCGGTGGCCGGATGCTCGTCCAGCAGCTCCGCGATCCCGGCCCGGGCCACCACGATGCAGGCGTGCCGGTGCCGGGAGGCGAGCACGCACAGCCGGCCGGTCTCCAGGTGGAACGCGGTCGCGTTCGGCCGCCCGGAGAGCGGGTGCAGCACCACCGTGACGTCGTACTCCCGCCCCTGCAGCCGGTTCGCGGTGTCCACCGTCACCGCCGGGCCGGCCGACCCGTCCACCGGCACCCCGACCTTGACCAGCGCCGCCCGGACCGCCGCCGCCTGGTCCCGGTGGGCCGTGCCGACCGCGACCCGGTCCGCCGTGAGCGGGGCCGACCCCTGCTCGGAGTGGGCGGTCAGCCCCCGGTCCAGCAGCCGCCGCACGGTCGCCGCCACCGCCGCGACCGCCTGCGGATCGGTCCGCACGGTGTGCCGGGCGGGCAGCTCCAGCAGGGCCCAGCCGTGCTCGGCCGCCCGGTCGATCGCCGCGTCCAGGGCCGAACCGTCCGGCCGCACCGCCGAGGTCAGCCGCCGGTCCCCGGGCCCGGTACCCGAACGGAACGGCGTGAACGGGTAGAACGCCCCGGAGATCAGCGGCGCCGCGCTGGCCGGCAGCCGCCAGGACACCGGCAGCCGGTGCGGCCGGATCTGCGGGTTGTGCGCGAGCAGGGTCACCACCGCGCTGCCCGACGGGTCGTAGGACAGGCCCGCCCACTGCTCGGTGCCGACCACGGTGAACGGGTCCAGCTGGCCCGGGTCGCCGACGAACAGCGCCCGCTCGAACAGCCGGGCCACCGCCAGCAGCGCGTCCGAGCGCATCTGGTACGCCTCGTCGACGATCGCGTGCCGCCACGGCTGCTCGGTCCGCACCCACTGCCACTTGGCCGAGGTGGAGATCACCACGTCCAGCTCGGCGAGCTCGGCGACCTTGTCCGAGGGCGTCACATTGGCGTGGCGCAGCACCTCGGGCCCCGGGCGGGCGTCCGCCGCGTGCAGCCGGCCGATCGTCAGATCGGGGGCCTTGGCGGCCAGCCGGTCGACCAGGTCGTCCACCTGGCCGTTGGTCTGGGCGACGATCATCAGCCGCTCCCCGGCGGCCACCAGCTCCCGGGCGGCACGCACCACCAGGGTCGATTTGCCGGCCCCGGGCGGCGAGTCCACCACGACACCGCGCGGCGCGCCGACGGCGGGGCGGACGGTCGCCTCCAGGATCCGTGCCACCGCCGCGTCGGCCGCCGCTCCGGGCGTCGGCTCCCCGGCCGGGTCGCCGGGGCCGGTGGGCGGGGAGGTCTGCTCGGTGTCGCTCATCGGCCGGATCGCTCCCAGTCCTCGGCGGTGCCGGTGTGAGTGCCGGTGTCGGTGTGGCTGCCGGTGCCGGTGCCGGTGTGGGTGTGGCTGCCGGTCACGGCCGGCAGCACGGTGGCGACGGCCCCGGGCGGGCCGCCGTGCGTCCACGGGGTGTCGTCCGGATCGGGCAGCGGCGCGGCCTGCCGGACCGTCAGCTCGAACAGGGTGAACGTCACCCGCTCGCCCGGCTCGGGCAGGCTCCCCGGCTCGGGCTCCTTCTTCCGCCCCATGCCGGACAGCACCCGCACGGTGACGGTGCCGGCCTCCGGGTCGACGGCGGCGATCACCGCCTTCTGCGCCGGTCCCGGCCCGGCCTCCGGCCCCGGCGCCGTCCGGACCCGGTGCACCTCCCGGCCCGGGTCGGCGTGCGGGCGGTCGCCGGTGCGCACCGTCACCAGCGGGCGCGGCTTGGGGGAGCGGCCGGTGGTGTCGTAGTCCGGCACCACCTCGGTCACCACTCCGCTGAACGCCTCCCCGGAGAGCCGGTGCTCAGCCATCGCCAGCGGGTCGTCCAGCGCCTCCTGGACGTCCAGCCGGGTCTGCTCGCGCTCGCGCTGGGCGAGCTTGCGGGCGGCCGTCACGGCGTCGTCGACCCGGGGCTGCGGGGGCTCCCCGGCCGCCAGCCGGTCCCGGTGGCCGGTGTACGACCAGCGGTCGCCGGTCCAGCGCTCGGCCAGGTGGCCGGCCGGGGGCAGCGCCCGCAGCAGGTCCAGGCCGTGCCAGACGTCGTGCCAGGCCGGCAGCAGTTCCGCGCGCAGCACGGCGCGCAGCCGGTCGACGGAGACCCGGACGGCCTCCCGGGCCGCCGTGGCGTCCCCGCCGCCGGGGCCCTCGGCCTCGCGCAGGGCCGTCGCGGCCGCGTCGTAGCGGGCGATCGCCGGGGCGAGCACCTTGGTGTCGAACACCGGGTCGGTGGTCGGACCGGCCGGCGGGCGGACCAGTCGGCCCTCGGCGTTGCGCTCGGTCTCGGCCCGCTCGGCCGCCTCCGCGCCGGTCAGGCCCTCCGGCGGGGCGTGCCAGGCGAGCAGGGCGGCCAGGTGCTGGTCCTCCAGGTGGCTCTGGCCGGTGGCCCAGTGCCGCGCGAGCAGCCCGGTCATCGGCAGCAGCAGGCTGGACCCGGGCACGGCCGAGCGCTCGGCCAGGTGGGTCAGCCAGCGGCCGAGCAGCGGCACCCGGGCGGGGGCCGGGAACGGGCCCGGGTCCTCGTCCTCGGCGGTGCGGCGGAACCGGGTCGAGCGGCCGAGCAGCGCCAGGTGGCGCACGCCCCCGGTGTTCGGCACGACCAGCTGCGGCGCGTCCGCGCACAGCTCGCGGACCACCGGGGCCTTCGCACCCGTCTCCGGGTCCTTCTCGGAGCCCTCGATCAGCTCGACCTCGTCGCCGAAGGACTCCAGGTAGGGCAGCAGGTCGGCGGCCAGGTCGGCCAGGAACTCGGAGCGCAGCGTGCGGTTGAGCGGCTGCGGCACGATGTGCAGCGCCGGCGCGTCCCGGTCGGTGCCGAGCAGCACGGCCAGCGGGGCGCCGTCCTCACCGGCGGAGGTCAGCGGGACGAGCACCATCGGGCGCTCCGACAGGTGCCGGTGGCGGACGGTGGCCAGCGGCTCGGCCCGGCCGCCGCGGACGGCCTCCAGCCGGGCCAGGGTGGTCAGCAGGCTCATCGCCCGCCCTCCGGTCCGGCCGGGTGCGGGCGGCCGAGCGCCTCGGCGCGCAGGGCGGCGGCGTAGGCCAGCCGGGCGGCGGCCTCGTCGGCCCCGTCCCCGTCCTCGTCGTCGCCGCTGCCGTCGCCGCTGCCGTCGCCGCTGCCGTCGTCGCTGCCACCCGGTGCGGGCCCGGTCCGGGCCACCGCCAGGGCCTCGCCCACCGTGCGGATGCTGCCCAGCTCGCCCCGGACACCCCGGCCGAGCTGCTCGACCCGGTCGTCGCAGCGGGCCTGCGCCCGGCAGTGGAAGCCGAGTTCGCAGGTGGAGAGGCAGTCCGGGCTGTACGCGGCCGGCACCGTCCCGACCGTCCGCTCCAGCTCCTCGGCGGACCGGACGGGGGCGCCGTCCGCGTCGGGGGAGAGGTCGAAGTCCGCCCCCGGCGGTAGCACCGCCAGCAGCCGCTCGATGCCGGTCATCCGGCTCAGCTGGCGGCGGGTGGTCGCCAGCTCGCGGCGGACGTCCACCGGCACGGCGGTCGGCCGGCTGCCGAAGTCCTCCGGGCAGACCAGCAGCACGCTCGTCCGGGGGCTGCCCGGCAGCCGCTGCTCGGCGTACGGGTCCGGGTCCACCGCCCGCCCGGCCAGCGCCGCCGCGGCCTCCTGGAGCGCCAGCACGTAGACCGCCGCCTGGCGGGCGGCCGCGCCCACCTTGCCCGGGTCCGCGGTGCCGTCCAGCACCGGGAAGGACTTGATCTCGACCACCGTGCAGCGCCCGCCGTGCACCACGACGGCGTCCGGCTCCAGGTAGGCGGTCGAACCGGCCACGTCCAGCCGGAGCAGCGGATGGTCCAGGAGCGTCCAGGCGTGCTCCTCGGCGGCCGCCTCCGCGAGCGCCGCCACCGTCCGGTCGGCCCGCACGGCCGGACCGGAGGACTGCAGCAGGTCCGGCACGAGCAGCGGGCCGTCCTCGCCGGCCGGCCCGAGCCGGCGGCGCAGCGGCTCCAGCAGCGCCGCGTAGCCGTTCTCCTTCAACCGGGCCTCGAACACGACGCCGCGCGCCAGCGCGAGCGGCGACCGGCCGAAGGGAGCGGGGCGGCCGAGACGGGCGGCCAGTGCCGTCTTGTCCACCCCGGCGGCGTCCAGCACGGCGCGGCGGTGGCACCCCGGATTGGCGGCCAGGGCGGCGAGGGCACGGGCGTTCAGGCTGCGCTGCGGCGCCGGTCCGCGCAGCTCGGCGAGCCGCTGGGCGAGCGGCTCCGCCGGCCCGCGGAGCGGGGCGTTCGTCGAGACGTTCATGGTGCGGCCCAGTGTCGCATCCGGCTCCGACAATCCGGCCGGAACCGGCCGTTGGCGACGAACGGGCGACGAACGGACGGCTGCCGGGCCCGCCGCCGGGACCGCCGCCGGGCCCGGCGGGGCGGGAGCCGGAGGCCGGGATCGTGGGCGCTGCGCGGGTGCGGGATCATGGAGGCCGGTGCTCGATGGCGAGGCCGACGTCGACACCCGCCCCGATCGCGAGGAGCCTCCATGCCCGCCCGAATCCTGCTGGTCCGCCACGGTGAGACCGAGTGGTCGGCGACCGGCCGCCACACCGGCCGCACCGACATCCCGCTGACCGAGGACGGCCGCGCGATGGCCCGGGCGCTCGGCGTCCGCCTCGCCGCGGCACCCTGGAACGGCCTGCCCGACGCCCGCGTCCTCACCAGCCCGCTCGACCGCGCCAAGGAGACCTGCGCGCTGGCCGGCCTCGGCGACCGGGCCGTCGAACGCCCCGAGCTCATGGAGTGGGACTACGGCAGCTACGAGGGCCGCACCGGCGCCGACATCCGCGCCGCCGACCACCCCGGCTGGCTGATCTGGCGCGACGGCGTCCCCGGCGGGGAGAAGCTCTCCGACGTCGCCGCCCGGGTCGACGCCCTCCTCGCGGACCTCAACACCGAGCACGGCGTGCCGGAGCCGGACACCACCGTCATGCACTGCGCCGACCGTGACGTGGTGCTCTTCGCCCACGGCCACCTGCTGCGCATCCTGACCGCCCGCTGGCTGGGCCTGCCGCCCGAGTTCGCCCAGCGGTTCAAGCTCGGCACGGCCGCGCTCTGCATCCTCTCCTGGGAGTACGGCGCGCCGGCGGTCGAGCTCTGGAACGACCAGGGCCACCTGGAGACCCTCACGCACAGGTCCTGACCCGGTACGGGCGCCCGCCTCCCTGCCCGGTCGTCGCTGCCTCGGTGGTCGGCGGGCCGGGCGGCCGGGGTCGGCCGGGTCTCAGGCGGCCGCCGCCGCGCCGTACGCGGTCAGGAAGCGCCCGACCTCCGGCACCCGCCGGTGCTGCCGCAGCCGCCGGGCGGTGTCCGCGAGCATCGAGCGGATCCGCGCCGAGCGCACTTCGTCGAACAGCGCCACGGCAGCCGAGCCGTGCTCGGCCGCGCCCGCCAGGTCGCCGCGGCCGAGCCGGTCGTGGGCGAGTTCGGCGGTGTACAGCACCCGGTTGCGGACGAAGTGCGGCTTCTGGAGCGCTATGGCGAGCCCGGCGCGCTCGCTCGCCCGCTCCCAGTCCCCGAGGGCGGACCAGCACTGGGCCTGCAGCCCGGCGAGTTCGCCCTCGCCGAAGAACGACATCCACTCCGGATCGGTCTCGGACGGGCCCCGGTCGAAGTGCCGGCAGGCCCGGGCGACCGCCCGCTCGCAGGCGGCGCGGTCCTGCAGCAGCGCCCAGCCGCCGGCCTCGCGCATCGCGAGCAGGGCGAGCAGCCGGTCCGAGTCGAGCCCCCGGGCCGCGGACTGCCCGGCCTGGGCGGCGCGCAGTGCCTCCCGGGGCCGGCCGGCGTCGCGGGCGAGGAAGGCGCTGTTGCAGAAGACATGCGCCTCCAACGAGGCGTCCCCGGCCATCCGCGCGGTGGCCAGCGCCTCGGCGTAGTACGAGCGGGCGTCCGCGAGCCGGTTCGAGTCGTGGGCCAACCAGCCGACCGAGACGGCCAGTTCGCCGGCGCCGGCCTGGAGCCTGCGCTCGGTCTCGGTGGAGTACTCGCAGGCGTCGAGCAGGACGTAGGCGGACCGCAGCGATCGGCCCGCCTGCTCGAACAGCGTGTCGGCGCCGTGCGCGTCGTCGGCCAACCGGATGTCCCGGACGGCCTGTTCGACGCCCAGCACCTCGGCCGCGCCGACCTTGCGGGGCGGCGGGACGGCTCGGGGCCGGCCGGGCACGAAGCCGTTTCCGGGCACGAAGCCGTCGCCGGGGCCGGAGCGGGCGCCCGCCGTGCGGGGGGCATCGGCCGCGGCGGCCGGGGCGGGCCGGTCGATGCCGATCACGGTGGCCAGCGCGGCAGGGCCGCCGGCCAGGAACGTACGGCGACGCACGTCGTCGTTCTCCTCGTCGGGATGGTGCGGTCCGGCGGACCCCCGGGGCGCCGTCGCGAACCTCGGCACCGGGGGCCCATCCGGTGCGGGCGGTTCCGCGTACGGCCAGGCAGCGTACGGCAGTTGGATGGAGAGCGGAGAGCGGGGGGCGGGCAGGGGCGGGAACGGCGGGTGGAGCGGCGGTGGCGGTCCGCCGTCCGGCGCGGCGGCGGGACCCGGCCGGGGTCCGGCGTACTGCCCGGGGGGCTGTTCGGCGTGCTGGCCGGGGTGCTGTCCGGGGTGCTGTCCGGGGGCGGTCCCGCCGCCGGGCCGCGCGCCGCCGTTGCCCCCGCCCTCACCCTCACCCTCGCCCCCCGTACCGCCGTCCGTCGAGCGGCGCCGGACGGCGGTACGGGGGGCGAAGCCCAGTTCGGTGAGCGAGCGTTCCGGCCACATGTGCCGGAACACCCGCTCGTACGCGTAGTTGGGGCAGCGGATCTCGCCGGACTCGACCCGCCCGATGTACCGGGCGTCGCACGAGACGTGCTCGCCGATCTCACGGGCCGCCCGGCGCACGGCCATGGCGAACTCGCCCGGCGAGCGGTCGCCGCGCAGGGCGCGCATCACGGCGTTGGGTGACGGGCGGTTCGGCTCGGCCGGTGGGGTGGCTGCCATGGTGCGCTCCGTGGTGGTGCGGGGTGGTGCGGGGTGGTGGTGCCAGGATCGGGTGGCGGTGGGGCGGTGGGGGCGCCCGGCCACGAGTGGGTCCACTGGGGCCCGACGGGCTGCCGGGCGCGGCACCGACAGTACCGGGAGTCACCGGGCGGCCACAGTGCGTTGGTGGATGATGTGCCACCAATACCGGGCAAACCGGGCGTAGTTGCCGGGATCCGCCATGAAATGCCATGCCTTGCTGTAAGGCGCCCCGTGGCCTCGGGGGCCCGCCCGGCGTTGTGCTGTTACGTGGAAGCCCCGTCCGCCGTCCCTGCCGCACCCCCCGGCGGCAGCCCCAGCGGCACCCCCCACGCCGGGCGGCGCGGCTTCCACTCCGACGAGGTGACAGGAGGGCCGATGCCGGCCACTGGAGTACCGCAGTACCGCCGCCTGGTCGCCGGAGGGATGCCGGCCGCCGCCGCCCCCGCCATGCTGCCCGAGGCCGCCGACGACCGCGGCCCCGCCTGCCCGCTGTCCGGCGGCGGCCCCTCCCGGCGTCCGGCAGCCGACCAGGACCGCGCCCCGGCCGCCGCCCATGACACCGTGACCGTCGCCCTGCGGCACGGACTGGAGGCGGTCGACATCCTGCGCCTGCGGCGGGCCTGCGGCGCCGTCCTGCAGAGCCGCAACGGCGCCACCGTCTCCTTCCTCGTCCCGGCCGGCACCTCGGCGACCTGGCACCTGCCCGGCAGCTCCTGTGCCGCCGGCTCCCCGCTCCCGCCCGCCACCGACCCGCGCTGGGTGATGCCCCCGGCCGGCGCCGACTGCACCGCCCGCCCCACCGACGCCTGGGTCCTGCGCTCGGCGCTCTGCGAGGCCGCCTGCACCCTCGCCGCGGGCGGCTTCGGTCAGTTCTGAGGCCGCCGCCTGCCGTTCTGAGGCTGTCGCCTCCCGTTCCGGGGCCGCCGCCTCCCGTTCGGAGGCTGTCACCGCCCGGGCCGGGCCGCCGGACCTCCTCGGGGGCGGCGATAATGGCCGGTATGGGACGAAGCAACCGAGCCGGCCGCACCACGGACCGGGGCCGCGCCGCCGCCGCGGCAGACCCGGCCGCCACCGGCCCCGGGGGCCGCACCCACGCGCAGGGCCCGCTCACCCGCGCCGTCGACTCCGGCCTCGCCGAACTACGCCCCGACCGCGACCGCCCCGCCGCCTGGTCGCTGCTGGTCGACGGCGCGCCGCAGTCGCTGGTCGACCTCGCCGACCCGACCCACCTGGGCTTCGAGTACCAGCGCCGGCTCGGCCACCTGGTCGACCTGGTCGCCCCGCCCGGCCGTCCGCTCACCGTTCTCCACCTCGGCGGCGGAGCCCTCACCCTGGCCCGCTACGTCGCCGCCACCCGCCCGCGCTCGCGCCAGCAGGTTGCCGAGATCGACACCGCGCTCACCGACCTGGTCCGCACCGAACTCCCGCTGGACCGCGGCTGGCAGGTCAAGGTGCGCGGTGCCGACGCCCGCGCCGTGCTGGAGCGCACCCCCGAGGGCAGCGTGGACCTGGTGATCGCCGACGTCTTCTCCGGCGCCCGGGTGCCCGCCCACTGCACCACCGTCGAGTTCACCGCGCTGGCCGCGCGCGCCCTGGCCCCCGGCGGCTGGTACGCCGTCAACATCGCCGACGGTTCGGCGCTGGCGTTCGCCCGCTCCCAGGTGGCCACCCTGGGTGCCGTCTTCCCCGAACTCTGCCTGGTCGCCGACCCGGCGGTGCTGCGCGGCAAGCGGTTCGGCAACCTGGTCCTGGCCGCCGCGCACACCCCGCTCCCACTGGCCGACCTCACCCGCCGGGTGGCCTCCGACGCGGCCCTCGGCCGGGTCGAACACGGCCGCGCCCTGGCCGACTTCGCCGCCGGGGCGGCTCCGGTGGCGGACGCCGCCGCCGCTCCGTCCCCGGCCCCGCCCCCGGGCGTCTTCCGGTAGTCGCGGCGACCCCGCCCGGCCCGGCGCGGTCGAACGGGCGGACGGTGAAGGCCCGTTCGACCGCGCCGACGTCCGCTCGGCCCCGCGTTCGGTCGGCCCCGCGCCCGATTGGCCGCCATGCCCTCGGGCCGCCGAGAATGGGGCCGGCGCGGCGCGGGGCCGGTCGCGCCGACCCGACCAGGAGGGCCGCACGTCGTGCCGATCCGACCGGCCCGGCCGAGCGAGGCGGCGGCACTCACTGCCCTGGCCCTGCGGTCCAAGGCCCGTCTCGGCTACGACGCCGCCTTCATGGCGGCCTGCCGGGCCGAACTCACCCTGGAGTCCGGGCAGATCGAGGCCGACCGCACGACCGTCGCCGAGGACGACGGCCGGGTGCTGGGCTTCGTCACCCCCACCGGGGCGCCGCCGGAGGGCGGGACGGACCTGCTCTTCGTCGAGCCGGACGCCGTCGGCCGGGGGATCGGCCGCCGCCTGGTGGAGCACCTGTGCGCGGAGACCGCCGCCCTGGGCCTCACCCGGATCGTCGTCGATTCCGACTCGCACGCCGAGCCGTTCTACCTGGCCCTGAACGCCGCCCGTACCGGCACCGTCGCGCCCGGCTCGATCCCCGGCCGGGAACTGCCTCTCCTCACCCGCTACTTGACCGAGCCGGCCCCCGGTCGCTGACCGGCGCTGGGCGGGCCTTTGCCCGGTGCCCCGGGTCCGCCGACCGTGCTCAGTGCCCCTTCGGCAGGCCCCGGTGCTTGTACATCGCGGCTCCGGTCAGGGCCAGCCCGGCCGCGATCGGGGCGAGGACGGCGGTCGCGGTGCCGGCGGCGTCGTGCGCGACGGTGACCACGGCCGTCGACGCGGCCCTGGCGGGCGACGGGGCCGTCCCGGCCGCCGCCGGGGTGTCGGCCGCGGGCCGGCCAGGTGCGGGTCCGGCCGCCGGAGTGCTCCCGGTGCCGACGGTGCCGGGATGCCCGGGGGCGGGGTGCTGGGGCCGGTCCGAGGGGGCGGGGACCGGGGGCGGGGCCGCGGGGTGGCGCTGGTCGCCGCCGGGCCGTCCGCTGTCGGCGCTCCCGCCGGTCCGGGCGGAGCCGCCCGCCGGTCCGCCCGCCGGTCCGTCGGCCGACGCGTCCCGGGTCGCGCGCGCCTCGTCCGGGCGCGACTGGGCGGGCAGGGTGCCGAGCAGTCCGGAGGCGATCGCGAACGCGTCGGGCACGGCGGCCCGTTGCCCCGGCAGCGGGAGTCCGCCGGCCCGGATCCGGTCCTGGAGCACGCTGCCGACGGCGGTGGTCGCGCCGTCCAGCTCGGGTACGGCGCCGCCGGTCGCGGTGCCGGGCCCGGCACCGGTCGCGTCCTTGGGAGCCGGGCCGGTGATCCGGTCGAGCGGGCCGGCGGTCGGGTCCTGCCCCGGCAGGTCCGGCCCGGACGACGGACCGGGTGCGGGGGAGGGGCCGGGCGAGGCGGCGGGGGCGCGGGCGGCGGGCGCCGTCGTCCGCCCGGGGGCGGCCCCGGCAGCGGAACCGACGCCACGCACTCCGCCCGGGTGCCCGGCCGACGGTCCGTCGGCCGGTGTCCCACCGCCGGTCAGCGCCCGGCCGACGGTCCGGCCGGCCGGTTCCGGGAGCGCCTCGGCGTCGGCCGCACAGGCGCCGAACCCCCAGAGTTGTGCGAGGAGCGCCCCGCCGGCCGCGACGGCCCGGGGCCCGGGCAACCACCGCCGGGCCGGACGCCGGCCGGCCGGACGCCAGCGGCTGCCGACGGCCCGTCGGGCGGGTTCCGGGCCACTGGCCGCGTGATTGGCTCGCACGTGAATCGAGAACGAGCGGACGGGCCGTGAGGTCACGGCCGCGTCGTCACGGACAGTCATCGCGATGCGCGCGCCCGCCCGTGCTCGCGCCGTGCTCGCGCCGTGCTCGCGCCGGGCTTCCCTCCGGCTCGGGCCGTGCCGCTCCCGGCCCCGCCCCCAGATGGCGCCGGAACTCAGGAGTTCGGGCGCAGCGTCCAGACCACCGTCATGACGCCGGTCACGGCGCCGTCGGCGCGGGTGATCTCGACGGTCACCGGGAACTCGGGGCGCTCGCCCTTGTCCAGCTCGGCGACGATCTCGGCGGCGGGCCGGCCCAGGACCGCGGTGGCCGTGACGACGCCCATGGCGAGCTTCTTGTAGGCGATCTCGGCGCTCACCGCGAGCGGCACCGCGCGCGAGAGCTGGTCGCCGAACGCGGCCAGGACGATGCAGCCGCTGGCCGACTCGGCGAGCGTGAACATCGCGCCGGCGTGCGGGCCGCCCACGTGGTTGTGGTACTCGGGCTGGTCCGGGAGTCGGAGCACGGCGCGCTCGGGGGAGGTCTCCAGGTACTCCAGCTTGAGGGTCCGCGCCATCGGCACGGTGGAGTCGAGCAGCTGGCCGATCGAAGGTGTCGTCATGGCGGCAACGTTACTAGCCGGTAGCTTTTGGCGGCAGACCTGCGGCCGGGGAAAAAGATGAGACGCGGGCCACGGTGCGGTCCAGGTCACACCGCCCTTCCGTCCCCGCCGCGGAGGTGAGGGAACGCGAAAAAGCCCCGAGGGCCGGTCTCTTGAAGAAACCGACCCTCGGGGTCATGGGGTGAGTGACGGGACTTGAACCCGCGGCCACCTGGACCACAACCAGGTGCTCTACCAACTGAGCTACACCCACCATCAGTCCGGACCGTTCACGCTCTTCGGCGCTCCCGTTCCGACAAGAAGAACTCTACAGGATCCGGAAGGGTGCTCGCGCCAGGGTTCCCGCCGTCCCGCTCCGGTCGGACGTCCGGGTGTCCGGACACCCGACCGGGACGGGACGCGGCCGGTGGGTCAGCCCGTCGGAGGCTGGAACTTCTCGGCGATCGCGCGCGCGGTGTCGGTGTCCGGGCCGGGCTGGGCGACGAACACCGCCTCGCGGTAGTACCGCAGTTCGTCGATGCTCTCGCGGATGTCGGCGAGCGCGCGGTGGTTCCCGCCCTTCTGCGGGCTGTTGTAGTACGCCTTCGGGTACCAGCGGCGGGCCAGCTCCTTGATCGAGGAGACGTCCACGATCCGGTAGTGCAGGTGACCCTCCAGGGCCGGCATGTCCCGGCTCAGGAAGCCCCGGTCGGTGGCCACCGAGTTCCCGCACAGCGGCGTGCGCCCGGCTTCCGGCGCGTGCTCGCGCACATAGGCGAGCACCAGCGCCTCCGCCTCGGCCAGGGTGACGCCGTGCTCCAGCTCGTCCAGCAGCCCGGACGAGGTGTGCATCGCCCGCACCACGTCGGGCATGCCCGCCAACGCCTCCGCCGGCGGGCGGACGATGACGTCCACACCCTCGCCGAGGATGTTCAGCTCGGAGTCCGTCACCAGCGCCGCGACCTCGACCAGGGCGTCCCGGTCGAGGTCGAGGCCTGTCATTTCACAGTCGATCCATACCAAACGGTCATTCACGCCACTCACCCTACGGCGCGATCACGCGCCGCGGGCACCGATGGAGCCGAGCGGGGCGCCGGGGCGTAGCCCTCGGAACCGTGCTCGTCCGGCGTGTGGCCGTCCGCCTCCCGCACCTCGCGGGTCTCCCTGGCGTCCCGGACCTCCCTGCCGTCCCTGCCATCCCTGGCATCGCGGCCGGGGTGGCCGCCGGGGTGCGCGGGCCGACCGTCCCGGCCGGACCGCGCCTCACGGGGCTCCCTGGCCTCGGCCGCGGCGCTCCGGCCGCCCTGCGGACGCAGCTGACCCGCCCGGGCCTGCCGGGCCCGCGCCTCCGCCGCCCCGCCCGGGGCAGCGGCCGGCAGGCGTCCGCCGGGTGCGCCGTGCACCCGGCCGGCGCCACCCGCCGCGGACTCGTCCTGCGGCCGGTCGGCCGCGCTCCGGTGTCCCTGGCCCTGGCCGCGCGCCCCCGGCTGCGGGTGCCCGTCCTCGGCGGCGGCGTGCTCCGCCGTCCGGGGCGGCCGGCCCGTGCCGGGTCCGGGCCCGGGCTGGGCCGGAACGATCGGCGGCCGCGCCGGACCGCGCCCGGTCCCCGGCTGCCCGGGGTGCGCCTGGTGCCCGGCCGCCTGGTGCGGGTACGGCTGCCCGGCCCGCGCGTGGACGCCCTGGCCGGACGGCTGCCCGTGCTGGCCCGGGTACGCGGCGGCACCCGGCCCGCCCGGGAAGCCCGGGGCCGAGGCGGGACCGTGCCCGCCCGGCAGGCCGTGGCCGCCGAGCGCGCCGTGCTGGCCCGGCACCGTCCCGCCGAGGGCGGCCGCCGAGGCGATCGCACCGGCGGACCGGAGGTCACCGCCCGCCGACACGGCGGAGACCTGGGCCGACGCACCGGGCCGACGGGCCCGGTAGCTCGTCCGGTACGCGGCCGGCGAGACCCCGAGCTGACGGCGGAAGTGCCCGCGCAGCGCCACCGGCGAGCGGAAGCCGCAACGGCGCGCGACATCGTCCACCGACAGCTCCGAGGTCTCCAGCAGCCGCTGGGCCTGCAGCACCCGCTGGGTGATCAGCCACTGCAGCGGGGCGCTGCCGGTCAGCGTCCGGAACCGCCGGTCGAAGGTCCGTCGGCTCATGTAGGCGCGAGCCGCCAGCACCTCGACGTCGAACTGCTGGTTGAGGTTCTCCAGCGCCCAGGTGACCACCTCGGCCAGCGGGTCGTTGCCGATCTCCTCCGGTAAAGACTGATCGATGTACTGGGCCTGTCCTCCGCCGCTGCGCCGGCTCGGCACCACCAGGCGGCGGGCGAGCGCGTTGGCCGCCTCGGCGCCGTGGTCGCTGCGCACCACGTGCAGGCAGAGGTCGATCCCGGCGGCGGTGCCGGCCGAGGTCAGCACGTCGCCGTCGTCGACGAAGAGTTCGCGCGGGTCCACGTGCACCCGCGGGTAGCGCTTGGCCAGGGTCGGCGCGTACATCCAGTGCGTGGTCGCCGGGCGGCCGTCCAGCAGGCCGGCGGCGGCCAGGACGAACGCGCCGGTGCACAGGCCGATGATCCGCGCGCCCTCGTGGTGCGCCTTGCGCAGCGCGGTGATCGCCTCGACCGGCGGCGGCTGGGAGATCGAGCGCCAGGCCGGGACGACGATCGTGCCGGCCCGGGCGAGCGCCTCCAGCCCGTAGGGGGCCGAGAGGGTGAGGCCGCCGGTGGTGGCGAGCGGGCCCTCCTCGCCGGCGCAGACCAGCAGCCGGTACCGGGGCACCCCGGCGTCCTGGCGGTCGACGCCGAAGACCGAGAGCGGGATCGAGCTCTCGAAGATCGGCGCGCCGCCGAAGATCAGGACGGCGACGGTCTCCCGACGCCGGCGGCCGGAGAGCTTGCGCGGGGAGCCGGCCGTCCCGGGCGTCGAGGAGCCGTTGGGACCGCCCGCAGGACCGCTGTGGCCGCCGGGGCCGTGGCCGGTGCCGCCGTGTCCCGCCGGGCCGAGGCCGAGCGGCCCGGCCGGGAGCCCGGCGGAGGCCGCCGCGCCGACCATGCCGTGGGCGACCGCGCCGAGGCCCTGGCCGGGCGCCCCCGTCGCGGCGAAGGCCGCGAAGCCGCTCTCCGGGCCGGGGTGGCCGTATCCGTTGCCGGGGTGGCCGCCGCCGTTCTGGTGCCCGCTCTGGTGACCGTTCGGGTGGCCGCTCTGGTGACTTCCGGAATGGCCGGTAACCGACGCCCCCGCCCGGCCGTCCGGACCCGCTCCGTACCCGCCCCCGTGGCTGACACCGGATCGACCGACGGGGCGTCCGCCGTGCTCCGGGGTGGCCGGGAAGGACGGGGAACCCGCGCCCGACGGTGCGCCCGGACCGGCTGGGACGCCTGGTACGGACGGTGCCCCCGGGGCGGCCGGGACCGCAGTGGAATAGGAGGGGTACGAGGCGGTGCCGGAGTGACGGGTGTTGGCGGTGGAGGCCTGAGAGCCGGTGCCTCTCGTGGAACGACCCACGATGCCGGCCACGGGCTGGCCGCTGTCAGGACCCGCGTCGCTCCTGCTCACCCTGCTCAAGGCGCTCAAGCCCCCTCGGTGGTGTGGTGGTGTGGTGCGGCACTGCTGGCCAAGATCGAATCTATCGGGTGGACCATTGCCGTTGTGACAAGTTCACCATCCGACGCTATGTCGACATGGCAATTTGGCGTGATGCATTCGATCACGAAGCGTGGCACCCGTCGACCCTTCTGGGAAGAGGGTCGGTGCAACGGTGGCTGGTTGTCGCGGGACGGGTCCTGGGACGTCCGGCTCCGACGTACCCGGCCGGTGCGCCTGGGCTGCGGATTTGCCCAAGGACAGGGGACCCGGGCGAGATTGACCGAAAATAGGCGGTGCACCCGAGGGGCGCACAGCGCCGGAACATGCGCCTCCCAGGCTTCATCCGGCCAGGGCCGGAGCCGCGAAACGGGAACTGGTGACGTCGCGTCACCGGGCTCCCGCGGAGATCGCCGCCGGCTCGAACCGGCCAACGGCGGCGACCCCGGGCAGGCGTAGGACCGGCCATGATGTCCGCGCGCGGGCCGGCCCGCGGCGCGCGGTTGCCCCGGGTCGCGCCGCCCGTGCACGAACAGGCCGTACCGGAACCGGAACTGACGGTGTCGATCCCGGTACCGGCGGGGCGGTCGGCGGGCGGGTCCCGGCCGGATCCCGGTCCGAACGCTGGACGGCGGCCGTCCGGCCGGCGCCGCTGCGACCCCCGCTCTCGCACCGGGCCTTCGGCCGGTTCCGAATCGAACTGCTGACGGAGGGTGAGGTCGTCCGCCCTCGGGCCGGCCGAAGCCGGCGGATCGACCGGCCGGCCGGTCAGCGGGTTGGTCGGCGGGTCGGTCGGCGGGTCGGTCGGCGGGTTGGTCGGCGGGTCGGTGCCGGGGTGCCGCCGGGGCCCGTGGTCCGCTATCCGGCGCGGGCCGGGCTCGGAGCCGAAGTGTCCGGAGCCGGCGTCGACGACATCACCGACGGCGCCGACGGCCGGACGGGGAGCGGGACCGGCGGCGGCGTCGCACCGGGGCGGCCGTCGGGCCGCCGGGCAAACCCGCCGGACCGGTTTCGGACAGCGGATCCGGCCGCCGCGGCGGACGAGGCATCGCCGTCGGCGTGCGCGACAGAAGGCGCATGCCCGCCGTTCGGGGCGGACGGCAAGAACTGCACGCCGTGGTGCGCGCCGCTCTGCGCCGTCGGGTCCGGCTCCACCACCGCTCCGCCCCGCGCCCCGCCCGCGCCCGGCCGGCCGACGACCGGCCGGCTCGCCAACGATCGGCCGGCGACCGCCCCGCGCCGTGCCGTGGCCCCGGCCCGCACCGCCGGCCGGGGCGACGGGGCGGTGCGGGCGGCCAGTACCTGCCCGACGGCCTCCGGAAGGCCGGCCGCCTTGAGAGTGGGCCGGTAACCGGGCTCGGCCCACGGGCGGCCGTGGTGCAGCCACACGCTCCGCAGCCCGGCCAGTTCCGCGCCGGCGATGTCGGCAGGGGCGTGGTCCCCGACCATCCAGGTGTGGGTGGCCCAGTCCCCGGTCGGTGCGACGCCGCACCGCTGCGCCGCGATCTCGAAGATCAGCGGGTCCGGCTTGAGGCAGTCGGCCTCCTCGGAGATCACCCAGCCGTCGACCATCGGCCCGAGGCCGGTCCGCCGGATCTTCTCCAGCTGGGCCCCGGTGTTGCCGTTGCTGACGATGCCCAGCGTCCACCCGGCGGCGCGCGCGGCCCGCAACGCGTCGAGGTTGTGCGCCGGGCAGTGGATGTGGGCGTTGATGCCGCGCCGGTAGTGCGCGAGCAGCCGGTCGAGCGACTCGTCCAGGCCGTAGCGGCGGCGGGCGGCGGACAGTACGGTGCTGCGCGGCACGTAGCCGCCGCCGTCGATGGTGGCGAGCCACTCGACGTCGGCGGGCGGCAGGGCCCGTTCGAGCAGGAAATCCTGAGCCCAGGCCCGGAATGCGGCGTCCCTGGGGAGCAGCGTGTTGTCGAGGTCGAGCAGGAGCAGGGGCATGTCGAGCATGGTGCCAGCGGCCCTGCCTATGCATCTGGCAAATGCCGGGCGCCGTCGCGAACCCGTACGTATTGGCTGAAACGGGTGCCGGGACCGTTCGGCTCCGCCCAGTCCGGGAGCCGGCGCCGGCCCGCGCCGCCTCACTGCCCCGTGACCGGCCCGCAACGGATCGTCATCGATCCATGACAGTCCGGTCACGGTGTCCCGGAGTCCTGTTGCGCCACCCGGTCCGCTCAGTCAAGCTCCAGGGAACCTCTTTGCCGGAGGGGCTTCGTCGCGCTCGGGCAAGGGGCGCACGGCCGTCGGCACGCGCATCCCTCGTTCGCGGGAAGCACGTCGCCCCGAGGCCGCGCGGCTGGGCGGTATGCCCCGCCCGACGTACTCTGAAAGGAACAGGTCACAAACGGTGGTGCTCGGTGCAGACCGACGTCTTCCCGTGAGCGGGCCTGCCGCTCGGGCAGCGTTGTCCTCTCCTGTAGGCCCATCTCCTTCGAAGAGCCTTGTGCCATGGCTGGATCTGAGCACTCCCGACCGGGGGAACCGGGCGCGGACGCCCGGAGCGGTGGTTTCGCCCGCCCCCTTCGCAACCTCGCGCGCCGCGGCCGCTCCGGTTCCGGTTCCCGCCAGCGGCGGGACGCTCGGCGGTCCGGCTCCCAGGAGCCCCCGGTGACCGGCCGGCCGGGACCGGGCGCCGACCGCCCGGACACCGCCGGCCTGCCCGGCACGGCCGGAGAGGCGGCCGTCCGGGAAGCACCCGCCAAGTCCTGCGACCCCGTCTTCCAGCACGGTGTGGTGGTGGGCTTCGACGGCTCGCTGTCCAGCGAGCGCGCCCTCGCCTACGCGGTGGGCATGGCCCGCCGCTCCCAGTGCGGGCTGGTGATCGTGCATGTCGCCAACCGGCTGCCCGCCACCGTGTGGGCCGGCTGCGAGCCACCGGTCTTCGTGGACCTCCCCGACCACCGGACGGAGGTGCTCGGCCTGGAGCTCGCCTGCGCGGACTTCCTCTCCGGAGTGCCCTGGGTCCTGGTCGAACGGGGTGGCGACATCTGCCACGAGATCGAGGAGGTCGGCCGTGAGTTCGCCGCCGACGCGATCGTGGTCGGCACCACGCACGGCCTGCTCGGCAAGATCTTCGGCTCGGTCTCCGGCCGTCTCGCCCGCCGCGCCAACCGCCCGGTGATCGTGATCCCCTGATCTTCGGGAGCGCTGCTCCCGGCCGTGGCGTCGGAGCGTCGGGTGCGGCCGTGGCGTCGGGTGCGGTCGGAGCGCCGGGTGCGGTCGTGGATGGCCGCCGAACCGGCCGGATATAGGCCGAACGTGTTGTCCGTGCGGACGGAACGCGGCGCTACCCGGATCGCCGCGGGGCGGCGACGAAGAATGACCGGGTGATCGTTGGGCCAGCTTCGCCTCCGAGTCCTCCCCCGCGCCGTCAGCTCGACCGTCCGCTCCCCTGTGCCGTCTCCCTCCTCGTGCCGCTCGCTTTCCTCGCGCTGATCCCGGCCCCGGTCGCGGCGGCCGGTGTGCCACGGACCCCGACGGTGCACCCCGCGGGCGGCGAGGCCCGCGGCGCGGTGCGGCTCGAGGTCCGCACCAACGGTGCGACCGGCACCGAGGTCCGGGTCCGCGCCGACGAACCCCTGCTCCGCGTCTACCGGTTGACGAACCAGGCCGAGTACCGGCTGACCGTCACGACCCTGAAGGACGCCCAGGTCTCCGGGGCGCCGGTGGTCTGCGGAGGCGAACAGCCGCTGGTGCTCCCGCCGTTGGGCGTGGTCGAGTGCTCGGCCACCCTCCCGGCCCGCAGCGGCCCGCAGCGGACCGAGGTCCGGGTGGAGGCCGCCGCCCCCAAGGGGATGCCCTCGGCCGTGGCGGCCACGCAGGCCGGCTACCGCGGACTGGTCGCCGGCCTGGTGCTGACCCGGGTCGGTCTCCCGACCGGCTCCGGCGTGCTGGCCCGTGCCGACCGGAGCGCCGACCGGAGCGCCGGCCGGAGCACGGGCCGGAGCACGGGCTGGACAGCCGCCGATGACGCCTTTCTCCCCGCGGTCCGGACGTCCGGACCGCGCGCGCTGCCCATGGTGGCCGGCGGCGACGTCCGGTTGCGCTACCGGGTGGACGCGGTCGGGGACTCGTCGATCAGCGCGGTCAGTGTCGCGGAGCACCTCCCCGGGGTGGGACCGGTCAGTTGCACCGGACAGTCCGCCGCCGGGCTGCTGGAACCCGGGCGGCCCCTGGACTGCGCGGCCTCCGGCGCGGCCGTGCCAGGTCGCCACACCGGCGTGGCGCGCGCCGAGGGCCTGGCGGCCGACGGCGCGGTCGGCCAGGACGGCCGCCCGCTGCCGCCCCGGCCGGTCGCCGCCGAGGCCGCGGGCGACTACGAGGGCCAGGGTCCGGCCCCCGCCCAGCCGGGGGCCGGACCCGCCCCGGCGCCACCGGGCGCCGCCCCGGGAGCGGGCACCGGTGCCGGGCCGACCACCGTCGGCCGCCCGCCGGCCCCGGCCGCAGGTGCTGCCGCCCCGGCCGCCGCTGTCCCGGGAGCCGCCGGCGTCGCCGGCAGCGCCTTGCCGCCCAATGCCCTGCCGCCCAATGCCCTGCCGCCCAACCCCGCGGCTCCCAATGCCGCCGCCGCGCCCGCCGGTTCGGCCGCCGTTCCGAATGCCGCCGCCAACGGCGCGGCTGCTGCTCCGGCTGCTGCGGCTGCGGCTGCGGCCGCTCCGGGTGCAGCCGCAGCCGCAGCAGCCGCCGCTGGATCCGCCGTGCCCTACCGTCCGGGGACCAGCACCTTCGGCCTGCCCGCGAGCCCCTTCCAAGCAGCGTCGGCCGTCGGCGCTGCCGGTGCTGCCGGAAGCGCGGGCGCCGCCGCTGGGGGTACGGGAGACGGAGCGCCGGGAGGCCCCGGCTCCGGCCCCGGTACCGGCTCCGGCCCCGGTGCCCCCTCCGCCGGCCCGGGCCGATCGGCGGAGTCCGCCGTGCCGAACCCGAAGGGGAACACGGCCTCGGTTGCTCAGATTCCGGACGACGCGCCGTTCGACCGGGACGAGGACTGGGACACCAATGAGGTGATGCTGATGATGCTGGCGATCATGCTCCCCGTTCTGGTCGTGCTGGCGGCCGCCATGTCGGCGCGGCAGCGTGAGGGGTCCGGGCCCGGAGGTGGCGGTGGCGACTGAACTCCGGGGGAGTGAGCGGTAGGTGTGGGTCAATGTCGTGGCGGCGCTGGCGGGTGCGGCGCTCGCCCTGGTCATCGGTGTGCTGGTCGGCCGGTCCCGCGGTTCCCGCGAGGGGGCGACCAACCCGTCCGCGATCAGCTTCGCGGGCGCGGCGGTGCTCGGCTTCTTCGCCCTCTTCACCGGCTTCGCCATCGCCGGTGCGTGGCAGCAGCTGAACATGGCCCGCCAGCACACCTACGAGGAGTCTCGTGCCCTCACCGAGGTGTACTGGGCGGCGCGGCTGCTGCCGGAGCCGGACCGACCGGTCGTGCAGCAGCGGGTGCGTCAGTACACCGGGCAGGTGATCGGGGACGAGTGGGCGCAGATGGGCCAGGGGCACGGCAGTGCCGAGGCATGGGCGGCGGCGGACCGGATCAGGGTCTCGGTGGACGCGGTGCGGAGCCAGGACCCGTCCGAACTCGCGGCCAAGGCCGATGTGTTGAGAAGCCTGACGGATGTCTACGCGCGACGGAACGCCCGGTTGTCCGACGTCGGCGCGGAGGTGCCGGTCCTGGCGCTGGGAGGTTTGGTGGTGGGGTCGGTGCTCGTCCTGGCGACGCCACCGGTGATCGGGTTGACCGCCACCGGCCGCAACCTGGTGCTGATGGGGTTCGTAGGGGCCTCGGTGGCCTTCGCGGTCAGTATGGTGTTCCAGCTCAGCGGCCCGTTCGACGGTGCCGTCAGGGTCGCGCCGACGGCGTTCGAACTCGCGCTGACCCGGTACGACCAGATCGACTCGGGCGGGCCCGTGGTGACTCCTTCCTCTTTCCGGGCGCCCCGCTGAGCGCCCTCCCGGCGGTGCCGCCCGCCCTCCGCGTCGTCGCCGACGGACGACGCGAGGGCGGCACGCGGACCTGCCGCAGCCTCAGGAGACGCCGAGCTCCCGCGCGATGAGCATGCGCTGCACCTCCGAGGTGCCCTCGCCGATCTCCAGGATCTTGCAGTCCCGCCAGAAGCGGGCGACCGGGAATTCGTTCATGAAGCCGTACCCGCCGTGGATCTGGGTCGCCTCGCGGGCGTTGTCGACGGCGGCCTCCGACGAGTACAGCTTGGCGATCGCGGCCTCCTTCTTGAACGGTTCCGAGTGCAGCAGCCGGGAAGCGGCGTCCCGCCAGGCGAGGCGGGAGGTGTGGGCGCGCATCTCCATGTCGGCGAGCTTGAACTGGATGGCCTGGTTGGCGCCGATCGGGCGGCCGAAGGCGCGACGGGTACCGGCGTAGAGGACGGACTGGTCGACGCAGCCCTGGGCCAGGCCGGTGGCCAGGGCGGCGATCGCGATGCGGCCCTCGTCGAGGATCCGCAGGAACTGGGCGTAGCCGCGACCTCGCTCGCCCAGCAGGTTGGCCGCGGGAACGCGGCAGTCGGTAAAGGACAGTTCGCGGGTGTCGGATGCGTTCCATCCGACCTTCGAGTACTTCTTCGACACCTGGAACCCGGGGGTCCCGGTGGGCACGATGATGGAGGAGATTTCGCGCCGTGGCGAGGAGAATTCGCCCTCTTCACTCGAACGAGCGATCGGTTCGGTGAGCGCGGTGACGGTGACCAGACCCGTGATGTCGGTGCCGGAGTTGGTGATGAAGCACTTGGTGCCGTTGATCACCCACTCGTCGGTGGCCTCGTCGTAGCGGGCGGTGGTGCGGGTCGCCCCGGCGTCGGAGCCGCCCTCGGGCTCGGTCAGGCCGAACGCGCCGAGCAGCTCGCCGGAGGTCAGCCGGGGCAGCCACTCGCGCTTCTGCTCCTCCGTGCCGAAGCGGTGGATCGGCATCGCGCCGAGCGAGACCGCCGCCTCCAGGGTGATCGCGACCGAGGAGTCGACCCGGGCCAGCTCCTCCAGGACCAGGCACAGCGCGAAGTAGTCGCCGCCCATGCCGCCGTACTCCTCCGGGAACGGCAGGCCGAACAGGCCCATCCGCCCCATCTCCCGCACGATCTCGTAGGGGAACTCGCCCTGCTCGTAGTACTCGCCGATCTTCGGCGCGACCACGTCCTGGGCGAATTCGGCCACGGTGCGCCGCAGTTCCTCGTACTCGGTGTTCAACCGGTGATCGAGCATGGTGATCCTCCTGGGGCCCCGCCGGGGTGGGCGCGGGCGTGGTCGGGGCGACCGCCGTCCGTGCGGGTGTGACGGACGGCGGGCGGTGCGGGGAGCGGACGAACGGGGTGGACCGGCCGGCGGTCGAACGGCCGGGTCCGGAGGGGGCCGGCCGGGGCGGGCAGCCGCCCGGCCGACGGTCGGGACGGTCGGTGCGGGGTCAGTCCGAGGCTCCGGCCGCGGTGGCGTCGAGCAGGGCCTGGACGGTGCGGGACGGGCTCGGGCGGCCGAGCCGGCGCGCCATCCAGCCGCTGGTGGCGACCAGGGCGCGCAGGTCGACGCCGGTCCGGATGCCGAGGCCGTGCAGCATCCACACCAGGTCCTCGGTGGCCAGGTTGCCGGTGGCGCTCTTGGCGTAGGGGCAGCCGCCCAGTCCGCCGGCGGACGCGTCCACGGTGGTGACCCCGGCGCGCAGCGCGGTCAGCGTGTTGCTGAGCGCCTGGCCGTAGGTGTCGTGGAAGTGCACCGCCAGCCGGTCGACCGGCACGCCCGCCGCCGCGAACCCGTCGAGCAGGTCGGTGACCTGGCCCGGGGTGGCCACGCCGATGGTGTCGCCGAGGCTCAGCTCGGCGCAGCCCAGCTCCAGCAGCCGCAGGCCGGACCGGACCACCTGGGCGACCGGGACCGGGCCTTCCCAGGGGTCGCCGAAGCACATCGACAGGTAGCCGCGGACCGGGACCCCGGCCGCCGAGGCCCGTTCCACCACGGGGCGGAACATCGCCATCGCCTCGTCCGCCGAGCGGTTGAGGTTGCGGCGGGCGAAGGTCTCGGTGGCGCTGGCGAACACGGCGACATCGGTGGCGTGGTGGGCCAGCGCGCGGTCGAGCCCGCGCTCGTTGGGCACCAGGACCGGCAGCCGCAGTGCGGGGCGGCGGTCCCGGAGGCCGGCGAGCCGGGGCATCAGCTCCTCGGCGTCGGCGAGCTGGGGCACCCATTTCGGGTGGACGAAGCTGGTCGCCTCGACGGTGCGCAGCCCCGCGGCGGCCAGCCGGTCGATGAACTCGGCCTTGACCTCGACCGGGACGAGGGCGCTCTCGTTCTGCAGCCCGTCGCGCGGTCCGACCTCGTGGATCCGCACTTCCTCGGGCAGGCCGGGGGCGCGGACCGGGGCGGGCAGCCCCAGGTCGAGGGCGTCGGGTTCGCGCGCGGGGCCGGCGCCTCTCGGCGCGGTGGCGGTCACGACCGCACCGCCGGGACGGGCTCGGCGGCCGCCGGGCCGGACTCGGACTCGGAGCCGGACTCGGAGCCGGACTCGGCGGGGGTCACGACGACCAGCAGTTCCTCCATCGCCACGGTGGCGCCGGCGGTGACCCGGAGCTCGCTCACCGTGCCGTCGTGCGGGGCCGAGATCACGTGCTCCATCTTCATGGCCTCCAGGACGAGCAGGGGCTGGCCCTTGCGGACCGGCTCCCCGGCGGTGGTCTTGACGACCGTGACGGTGCCCGGCATCGGCGCGGTCAGGGCGCCGTGGTGGGCGGCGCCGTCGGCGGCGCCCTCGCCGACCGGGTCGTGGCCGTGCACCGGCCAGGCGTCGCCGTCGACGCCCAGCCAGGTCACCGGGCCGGAGGCCGCGGCGGTCCGGTCCTCGGCGAGGGCGAAGCCGGTCCGCAGGCCGTCGACGGTCAGTCGGAGGCGGCCGTCGGAGCGGTCGGCCCGGGCGCGGTGGACCGGTCCGGCGCCGAGCCGGATCTCGACCTCGGCGGCGGCCCCGGACGGATTGTCAGTGGCCTCCGCTACGTTGCTCGCAGTGATCGGGCGGATGCTCACCGACACCGGGTCCTGGCCGGGGATGCGGAGCCGGTGGGTGGTCCAGGCGGGGTCGCCGCCGAGGCGCCAGCCGGAGGGAAGGGAGAACGGGTCGGTCCAGCCGTCGGCGTCGGCGGCGGGGGTGAGGTCCAGGTGCCGCGCGAGCGCGGCCGCGTAGTAGAGGAGATGGGCGGGTGCCGGTTCCTCCGGCGGCAGGGGGTCCGAGGCCCCGGGAGCCGTCGCCGGGGTCACGGCCGCGGTGGCCGGGGAGTACGGCGAGGCGAGCAGTCCGGGCTCCCGCTGCGCCGTCTGCTCGACCAGGCCGGTGTCGAGTCGTCCTGCGGTGACCTCGGGGTGTGCGAGGAGCCGCCGCAGGAAGCCGGTGTTGGTGGTGACGCCGAGGATCCGGGTGTCCGCGAGGGCGGCGCGCAGGCGGCGCAGCGCGGTCGGGCGGTCGGGTCCGTAGGCGATGACCTTGGCGAGCATGGGGTCGTAGGAGCTGGTGATCACGGTCCCGGGGGCGACCCCGGAGTCCACCCGGATGCCTTCGCCCCGGGGTTCGTCGAGGAGCAGGATGCGTCCGCCGGTGGGCAGGAAGTCCCGTTCCGGGTCCTCGGCGCAGATCCGGGCCTCGATGGCGTGGCCCTGGAAGGAGATGTCGGACTGGGTGAAGGTGAGGGGTTCGCCGGCGGCGACCCGCAGCTGCCACTCGACCAGGTCGAGCCGCCCCGAGCCGGCGACGGCGACGGCGAGTTCGGTGACGGGGTGTTCCACCTGGAGACGGGTGTTCATCTCCATGAAGAAGAAGTCCCGCACGCCCTCCGTGGGCGTGGGGGAGTCCGGGTCGATGCCGGGGACGATGAACTCCACGGTGCCGGCGCCGGTGTAGCCGCAGGACTCGGCGGCCCGGACGGCCGCGGCGCCCATGGCGGCGCGGGTCTCGGCATTGAGCAGGACGGAGGGAGCCTCTTCGATCAGCTTCTGGTGGCGGCGCTGCAGGCTGCACTCGCGCTCGCCGAGGTGGACGGTGGTGCCGTGGGCGTCGGCCAGCACCTGCACCTCGATGTGGCGCGGACGGTCGACCCAGCGCTCCAGCAGCAGGGTGTCGTCGCCGAAGGCGGTGCGGGCGACGCGCCGGGCGGCGGCGATCTCGGTCGGCAGTTCGGCCGGGTCGCGGACCAGGCGCATGCCCTTGCCGCCGCCGCCGGCGGAGGGCTTGAGCAGTACGGGGTAGCCGATCCCGGCGGCCGCCGCGACGAGGTCCTCGTCGGTGGGCGCGGTGGCTTGGCTGCCCGGGACCACCGGCACTCCGGCGGCCCGGACGGCCTCCTTGGCGTTGATCTTGTCACCCATCAGCTCGACCGCGGCGGGAGGAGGACCGATGAAGACGAGGCCGGCGTCGGCGCAGGCGCGGGCGAAGGAGGCGTTCTCGGCGAGGAAGCCGTAGCCGGGGTGGACGGCCTGGGCGCCGGTCCGGCGGGCGGCGGCGAGGATCTGGTCGGTCCGCAGGTAGGTCTCGGCGGCGGAGCTGTCGCTGCGGTCGGCCGGGCCGAGCCGGACCGCGACGTCGGCCTCGCGGACGTGCGGCGCGTCGGCGTCGGCGTCGCTGAACACGGCGACCGAGCGCACGCCGAGCCGCCGCAGGGTGCGGATCACCCGGACGGCGATCTCGCCGCGGTTGGCGACCAGAACTGTGTCGAACATGGGAGGTGTTCCTCCGGGTCGAGGGGGCCGTACGAAGGAGGTGGCGGACACCGGGTGGGTGCCGGGCACCGGGAGGGCGGCGGAGCGGGTGGGCCGCCGCCCCGGGAGGAGCGCTACATCCGGAAGACGCCGAACGGGCCGGGTGCCGGGAGCGGGGCGTTGGCGCAGGCGGTGAGGGCGAGGCCGAGGACGGTCCGGGTGTCCATCGGGTCGATCACGCCGTCGTCCCAGAGCCGGGCGGTGGCGTAGTAGGCGTTGCCCTGGCGCTCGTACTGCTCGCGGACGGGGCGCTTGAACTCCTCCTCCGCCTCGGTGGCCCACTCCTCGCCGTGGGCCTCCAACTGGTCGCGGCGGACGGTGGCCAGCACCGACGCGGCCTGTTCGCCGCCCATCACCGAGATCTTGGCGTTCGGCCACATCCACAGGAAGCGGGGTGCGTAGGCCCGGCCGCACATCGAGTAGTTGCCGGCCCCGTAGGAGCCGCCGATCACCACCGTCAGCTTCGGGACGCGGGTGCAGGCGACGGCGTTGACCATCTTGGCGCCGTGCTTGGCGATGCCGCCCGCCTCGTACTGCCGGCCGACCATGAAGCCGGTGATGTTCTGCAGGAAGAGGAGGGGGATGCCGCGCTGGTCGCACAGCTCGATGAAGTGGGCGCCCTTGAGGGCGGCCTCGGCGAACAGCACGCCGTTGTTGGCGACGATGCCGACCGGGTGGCCGTGGATCCGGGCGAAGCCGGTCACCAGGGTCGCGCCGTACTCGGCCTTGAACTCGGCGAACCGGCTGCCGTCGACCAGCCGGGCGATCACCTCGCGCACGTCGTACGGCGTGCGCGGGTCGACCGGGACGGCCCCGTACAGGCCGGCCGGGTCGACGGCCGGCGGCTCGGCCGGGGCCAGCGGCCACGGGCGGGCGGTGCGCGGGCCGAGCCCGGCGACGATGGTGCGGACGATGGAGAGGGCGTGGGCGTCGTCCTCGGCCAGGTGGTCCGTGACACCGGAGGTCCGGGAGTGCAGATCGCCGCCGCCCAGTTCCTCGGCGGTCACCACCTCGCCGGTCGCCGCCTTCACCAGCGGCGGCCCGCCGAGGAAGATGGTGCCCTGGTTGCGGACGATGACGGCCTGGTCGCTCATCGCCGGGACGTACGCGCCGCCGGCCGTGCAGGAGCCCAGCACGGCGGCGATCTGCGGGATGCCCGCGGCGGAGAGGCGCGCCTGGTTGTAGAAGATCCGGCCGAAGTGGTCGCGGTCGGGGAAGACCTCGTCCTGCATCGGGAGGAAGGCGCCGCCGGAGTCGACCAGGTAGACACAGGGGAGGCGGTTCTCCAGCGCGACCTCCTGGGCGCGCAGGTGCTTCTTGACCGTCATCGGGTAGTAGGTGCCGCCCTTGACGGTGGCGTCGTTGGCGACCACCACCACCTCGCGCCCGGCGACCCGTCCGATGCCGGCGATCACCCCGGCGGCCGGGGCGGCGCCGTCGTACATCCCGTCGGCCGCCAGCGGGGCGAGTTCGAGGAAAGGGGAGCCCGGGTCGAGCAGGGTGTCCACCCGGTCACGGGGGAGCAGTTTGCCGCGCGCGGTGTGGCGGGCGCGGGCCTTGGCGCCGCCCCCGAGCGCGGCGGTGCCGAGCTTCTCGCGGAGTTCGGCGACCAGGGCCCGGTGGGCGGCGGTGTTCGCCAGGAACGCCTCGGACCCGGGGTCGGCGGCCGTGTCGAGCCGGGGCGCCGCGGCGGCCGCGCCGGGTGCGCCGCGGCCGTGGGCCGCGCCGCCCGCCGGGGTGCCGGCCGCCGCGCTGCCATTGATGCCGGTGGGTGCGCCGACTGTGGAGATGACCATCCCAAGAGCTCCCTTGCCCTCGGCGGCAGGTGGGCCGACAGGGCCGGTGAGCCCGCGACCCCCACACGTTAATGAACGTTAACTTGCGTGGCCCAGGTTAACCATCGATAACCCGACTGTCTACGATGGTCGGCATGTCGAACGTCCCATCCGCCTCCGGGCTCGCACGCCGCGACCAGATCCGCAGGGAGGCCGCCCGCCTGTTCGCGGCCCGGGGCTTCCTCGGCGTGGGTGTCGACGAGATCGGCAAGGCCGTCGGTATCAGCGGCCCCGGCCTCTACCGGCACTTCGCCGGCAAGGACGCGATGCTCGCCGACCTGCTGGTCGGCATCAGCGAGCGGCTGCTGGAGGAGGGGCGCCGACGGGCGGGCGGCAGCGAGGGCCCGGCCGCCGCGCTGGACGCGCTGATCGGCGGCCATGTCGACTTCGCGCTCGACGACCGCGACCTCATCACGCTGCACGACCGCGAGCTGCTCAACCTCCGCGACGAGGACCGTCGGACCGTCCGCCGCCTCCAGCGCGCCTATGTGGAGCTCTGGGTGGAAGTGGTCCGCCAGGCCCGTCCGCCGCTCGCCGCCCCGACCGCCGAGCCGGTCGCCCGGGCGGCCGTGCACGCCGTCTTCGGGCTGATCAACTCGACCCCGCACAGCCACGGCCCGAACCCCGCCCAGGGGGACGAGCGCCCCGGACTCACCCGCGACGCGATGGCCGCACTGCTGCACGACCTCGCCCACGGCGCGTTCTCGGCGGCTGCCGACTCCGTCGCCGCTGCCGAGGCCGGCATCCCCGGCGCCGCCGACGCGGCGCGGGCCTGACCGGCGGGCCCGCGCCGCTCCCTTGGAGAGCGTTGCTCCATTCGGGGGCAGGGGGAGTCGGGCGGCCCCGGCCGCCCGCCGCCGGGGCGGGGGCCCCCCCAAAGGCCAACCGCGGGGGGCCCCCCGCGGCGGG